>JAXDNJ010000025.1:0-41028 GCA_034669505.1 Methylobacteriaceae bacterium | reverse complement strand
TTGATGAACGCCTTCGCTGCATCTGCTTCTTTTGTGTTCGCCGCAATGGCCGCTGTGAAAACCACTTCTTTCTGAACTTCAACCGGAAGCGGGCCAACCACATCGAGGCCGGGCGCCGTCAACACGTTGAGTAGGAATACGGCAAGTTCAGCGTCGCCATTGGCCACCACCTGAACGACCTGTGCCGGACTAGACTGCGCTTTGATCTTCGTCTGCATCTCCTCCTTGATGCCAAGCGCTTCGAACACTCGCATGACCTGCGTGCCAGTCGCGCTTGCCGGTAAGGTGGCGATAGATTGCGCTTTGAGCAACGTCTGCTTCAGAGCAGCGGGCGTGCTGATGTCGGGTTTCGAAGCGCCTGAGCGGACTGCCACACCGAGCACTGCGCGAGCGATGTTTGTCGTGGACCCGGATGCGAACCGGACGCGAGCGGCAGCGTCCTTCATTACATCGACGGGGACAATGCCGAGGTCGAAAGAGGCGTCACTTTTTGCCATCTCGATTAACTCCGGCGTGGCGCCGAAGCGAAAAACGAGCTTGTGGCCAGAAGCACCTTCGAACTGGGTTGCGAGTTCTTTCAATGGCTCTGCCATGCCGCCGCCGGCCAATACTTGGAGTTCAGCAGCACGCGCGCCGGTCATCAACGATAATATAAGGGCCAAGCCTAGCATTAGGGGCCCTGCACTGAGCGATGAGGTCTTCATAATTCCCTCCCCATTGGTTGCGGAGCCAGCCGCGTTAAGCTGATGACGGCAAATGCTACACATGTACAGGATTGAGAGGCGCTCGTCAGCTCGCGTGCAGTTCGGCGCGTTCGCCGATTTGTTCTTCCCCTTTTGCCAACTCATTCTCGGCGCCCTCCCGCCGGCGTGCTCCGAGCTAAATCCGATTTTCGCAGCTGCCACATCATGGCAAGGATCGCCGTCGTAGCATTTGCCGGAACGAGATTGCCAGCTGCCGTGGCAGCGTCTCGGGCGCTGCTTTCGTTCGTAGCGTCGATCAGAAGAATCGGATCCATCTTGCGCTCTTCCGAGGTCTCTTTAGGCAGAGGTGTCGATTTTGCGGTGTCTGGCATCAGCAGACGAGTAGAGATTACTCCATCGACGTCCTGAACACGCTTTCCCAATGCTTTACTCGCCTCCAAACGTTCGGCTGTGGACATGCTGTCGAGCAGTAAAACCGCAAGCCAAGCCCCGGTTCCAAAGCCCGTCTCATTTTCGATGGCACAGACTCGACGCATCGGATGGCGCATTCGGCTCAAGTTGGTCGCTGACCAAGGCGTCTGAGACGCAAATGCCTGCCGATACGCTTCACTGTCGAAAACCTCGAGAACATCCGTACGATAGAGACCGAGATAGCGTCGCCCCGGACCACGATTGCGATAGCGGATACCGGACAAAACACCAGGAATTCGAACGCGCTCCTCGATGTGCTCCTGGTCGTACCAGCGATTGAAGTCGTCTTCGAACGCCTCATCCACGTCCGTCCAGACAAACAGAAGGCCCGGTGGTCTCTCGCGCTCTAACTCTTGCCTAGTAGTGTTCATTCGGGGCCGCGCCTTGTGTATTCGAAATGCTGCACGTCAAAGTTCTACGGGAAGGTGATAGAAACCTATTCGAGCCCTGCACGCTTACCAAGCGAGCGGAGCTGCATTGATCTCGAATATTCTTCAAATTTCTATACTCCGGTCCGTTATAGAAGCTATCGAAAGCCTCCAACAATGGGAATTCTAAAAGCACGATTCTACGAGGCTGCCAGTCGCCTTCATGCACCCTGTGAGCTCCTCCGCGTGCTAAGTATTTTGCTGCGGCCGTTCACCATGCCCGAAGTCAAGACATTCGTTAGGACAAGAAGGCCGGAAGCCACTCAAAGCAAAGCACTATTCGCCCGCTCGGATGGCAACCCCCCCGTCATAGCCAATCTGATAGAGCCTGGCCGCGCGCTCACAGGCGAAAGCGAGATCACTAGAAAGATAGCGTTGCCGATTGCTGATTGAGGAACGGATCAGCCGCGCATCAAACTTGCCGGGGAGCATGGCGCTCAAGCCAACGCCATCAACACGTTTCTATGTGCGTTGTCCGTTTTACCACCACCTATTCCGATGAAGGAAATTGCGACTGCGTTTGGTCTCTCTGAGGCCGAGATTCAGAGTCTCGCCGCTGATTTAGCCCCGCTACTTGATCGAACACGTCACGGGCTAATTTTTAGGGACGAACCAACTGAAACGCTTGTTAGAGAGATGTACGGTTCGCAACTGACTTTCGGCTTTCATCCCGTATGCTAGAAGTCGCAACTGTGTCACATACGGCAGGGAAGCTCCCCGCGCTACCGAAACTCGACTATTTGGCTGGGGCGGGAGGATTCGAACCTCCGTATGGCGGAATCAAAATCCGCTGCCTTACCGCTTGGCGACGCCCCAATCCTGCGCCGTGGGCCCTTTTCCCGGTCCGCGGCGCGGCGGACCATAGTTGGCGCGCCTGGTACTCGCAACCCCGCGCCCTCAGAGCTTCCGCAACGCCACTTCCTCGATGCGATGGCTGATGCCTTTCGTCAAAACCAAGCTCGCGCGCGGCCGCGTCGGCAGGATGTTCTCGTGCAGATTTCGCAGGTTGGTGCGCGTCCAGATGCCGAGCGCCGTTTCCTCCGCGTCCTTATCGGCAAGATCGGCATATTTGCGGAAGTAGGACCGCGGATCACGGAACGCGGTCTCGCGCAGCCGCATGAAGCGCGAGACATACCAGCGCTGCAGCGCCTCGTCGCTTGCATCCAGATAGACGGAGAAATCGAAGAAGTCGGAGACGAACGAAACCTCCTTGCCGCTCTTCCCCGGCCGGCTCGGCAGAAGCACGTTGATGCCTTCGACGATGAGGATGTCGGGACGCTCGATCGTGACATGCTCATCGGGAACGATGTCGTACGTCAGGTGCGAGTAGACCGGCGCTTTGACGCCGCGCTGACCGGCTTTGACCTCCCAGAGGAAGCGGATCAGCGCACCCTGATCGTAACTTTCGGGAAAACCCTTCTTGTCCATCAGGCATTCGCGTTCGAGAACAGCGTTCGGCAGGAGAAAGCCGTCGGTCGTGACCAGATCGACCTTTGGCGTGTTCGGCCAGCGCGAGAGTAGCGCCTGCAAGACACGCGCGGTCGTCGATTTGCCGACGGCGACGGAGCCGGCGATGCCGATGATGTACGGCATCTTGCCGCCATCCTCGGCGCCGAGGAAACGCTGCGTCGCTTTGAACAGGCCCTGCGTCGCCGCGACATACAGCGCGAGCAGGCGCGACAGCGGCAGATAAATTGCAATCACTTCTTCGACCGAAATCGGATCGTTGATCGATTGCAGTTTAGTCAGATCGTCGACGGTCAGCGTCAGCGGCGTGTCGGCGCGCAGCCGCGCCCATTCGGCGCGCGTGAAGCGCCGGTAGGGCGAGAGGGCGGCCTCCCGCAGCGTTTGGCCGATCTCGTTCATGCGCTTCCTGCTCGCGCGTTCAGTTGCCGCGTCCGGCTTTTTCTGCGTGGCCGGATTGCCCGGTGCGGCGTTCGAGTTCGTTCATCACCTCCTCCAAGGAGATATCCCGCGCGCGCAGCAAGACAATGAGGTGGTAGATGACGTCGGCGCTCTCCTTGATGAGCGCGGTCCGGTCGCCCTCGCTCGCGGCGATCACCGTCTCGATCGCCTCTTCGCCGAATTTCTTCGCCGCGCGTGCAGGGCCGGCCTCGAGCAGCGACTTCGTGTAGGATTGCTCTGCCGTGGAGCCGGCGCGCCTCGCCACGATCGCGGCGAGATCCTCAAGGCTGAAGCGGCTCATCGATCGGCCTCGCAGGTCCTTCGGATGTGCAATCCGGCGCGGCGCATGTGCTCTTTCGCCTGCGCGACCGTGTAGGTGCCGAAATGGAAGATCGACGCGGCAAGCACCGCGGCGGCATGGCCGTCACGAATGCCGTCGACGAGGTGGTCGAGCGTGCCGACGCCGCCCGACGCGATGACCGGCACGTGCACCGCGTCCGAAATTGCGCGGGTGAGATCGATGTCGAAACCCTTGCCGGTGCCGTCGCGGTCCATCGAGGTCAACAGGATTTCACCGGCACCGCGTGCGACCACGTCTTTTGCGTATTCCACCGCATCGATGCCGGTCGGATTGCGGCCGCCATGGGTGAAAATCTCCCATTTACCCGACGCGACACCCTTCGCATCGATCGCAACGACGATGCACTGGCTGCCGAATTTCTCGGCCCCGCCGCTGACGATTGTGCGATCGGCCACGGCGGCGGAGTTGACCGAAATTTTGTCCGCGCCGGCCAGCAGCAGCTGACGAATGTCTTCGATCGTGCGCACACCGCCCCCGACCGTCAGCGGCATGAAACAGGCTTCCGCCGTTCGCTGCACGACATCCAGAATTGTGCCGCGCTTCTCGTGACTCGCCGTGATGTCGAGAAAACAAAGTTCGTCGGCGCCGGCTGCGTCGTAAGCGATCGCGCTCTCCACGGGATCGCCGGCGTCGCGCAGATCGACAAAGTTGACGCCCTTGACGACGCGTCCGTCCTTCACGTCAAGGCAGGGGATGACGCGCGATTTAAGCATGGACGCGGCTCTTGATCAGCGCCAACGCTTCCGCCGCGTCGAGCCGGCCGTCATAAAGTGCGCGGCCGGTAATCGCGCCGGTCAACCGCGCGCAATCAGGTTCGAGCAGGCGCTCGACGTCAGCGAGCGAGGCAAGCCCGCCCGACGCGATCACCGCGATCGATGTCGCCTCGGCCAGCGCCAGCGTCGCTTCCATGTTCAATCCCTTCATCACGCCGTCGCGCGAGATGTCGGTATAGATAAGAGCGGCAACGCCGGCGTCTTCAAATCGCCGGCCAAGATCGATTGCCGACAATTGTGCGGTCCGCGCCCAGCCCTCGATCGCAACGAGGCCGTCGCGCGCATCGACGCCGACGGCAATCCTTCCGGGATAAAGCCGTGCTGCCTCGCGCACGAGGTCGGGATCGCGCACCGCAGCGGTGCCGATGATGACACGCTCCACGCCCTTCTCGAGCCAACGCTCAACTGTGCGCAAATCGCGGATGCCACCGCCGAGCTGCACGGGAATCGAAACTGCATCGAGGATCGCTTTGACGGCGTCGCCATTGACCGGCTTGCCGGCAAACGCGCCGTCGAGATCGACAAGGTGCAGATATTCGAAACCCTTCCGCTCGAAGGCGAGCGCTTGTTCGGCGGGCTTGTCGTTGAAGATCGTCGCTTGCGCCATGTCGCCTTGGACAAGACGAACGCAGCGGCCATCCTTCAGGTCGATCGCCGGAAACAGGATCACGGACGCCACTGCAAAAAATTGCGCAACAGCGCGAGGCCGAGCGTCTGGCTTTTCTCCGGATGAAATTGCGTGCCGACGAGATTGTCGCGGCCGACGATCGCCGTCAGCGCACCGCCGTGATCGGTTTCGGCAATCATCAGATCGGGCGACGCGGGCTTCAGATGGAACGAATGCACGAAATAAGCGTGCAAGCCGTTCTCGCCCGTCGGTATGCCGCCGAGCAGCTTATGACCGCGCTGAACATTAAGCGTGTTCCAGCCCATGTGCGGGATTTTCAGTGAGGGATCGGCAGGTTCAATGGCCACGACGTCGCCGGGAATCCAACCGAGGCCTTCCGTGACCTGATGTTCGAGCCCGCGCGTCGCCATGAGCTGCATACCGACGCAAATCCCGAGGAAGGGTTTGCCGTCCTCGATGACGGCTTCGTTCAGCGCTTCGACCATGCCGTCGACCGCGTCGAGGCCGCGCCGGCAATCGGCAAATGCGCCGACGCCCGGCAGCACGACGCGCTCGGCGCGGCGAACGTCCTCCGGATCGCTGGTCAGGCGTATGTCAGCGCCGCTGCCGCTCTCGCGCGCGGCGCGCTCCAGTGCCTTGTGCGCGGAGTGCAGATTGCCGGAGCCGTAATCGACAATGGCGACGCTCATCAGGCCTCCGCATCCGGGAAGGTGCCGATGACGCGCTCGCTCCTAGGCGCAGCGGGGGTTACGGGGCGGAACAGGAGCTCGCTCGGCCGGCGCGCGCTGCCGTGAGCGCCGAGCCAGCGCGCATAGAAAATCCGCTCTGCATCGTCGCGGCTACCAGACGCGACGATGTCCGCAAGATTAAAGCCGCGCCGGCGCAGAGAAGCGCCGCGCAGCATGCTCCCCTCGAGCCCGATGAACGCTGCGATCGCGATGTAACACCAGAACGATGCGGAACTGGAGAGGCCGAGCCAGTAAGATGCAGCCCAAAGCAAGATCACCGCCGCAAGCCAGCCGACAAACGCCAGCCAAAGCCGGTGGCGCAGCATCCACAAAGGGCCGAAGAAGAATGCGCCCCACGAAAAGCTGTCGCGCACGAACGCGCAGCGGTCCGCTGCCGCCACTTGGTCGCCGGCGTTTGTCGGAGCGTGAACCGCGTAGATGGTCATCGATCAGCTCACGCCGCTCCTAGAGCGATCCTTTGGTCGAGGGGATCTCGTCCTTGCGCCGCGCGTCGATTGCGATTGCGATGCGCAGCGCACGCGCCAATCCCTTGAAGCAGGATTCGGCGATGTGATGGCTGTTTGCGCCGTAGAGCGTCTCGACATGCAGCGTGATGCCCGCGTTCATCGCGAATGCCTGGAAGAGCTCGCGCACGAGCTCCGTATCGAACTCGCCGATCTTCGGCGCCGTGAAATCCGCCTTGAAGACGAGAAACGGCCGCCCCGAGACGTCGATCGCTACGCGCGTCAGCGTCTCGTCCATCGGCAGATGCACGTCGGCATAGCGGGTAATGCCCTTGCGGTCGCCGAGCGCCTGTCGGATCGCCTGTCCGAGTGCGATGCCGGTGTCCTCGACCGTGTGATGCATATCGATGTGGAGGTCGCCTTTGGCGCTGATTTCGAGGTCGATCCCGGAATGGCGGGCTACCTGTTCGAGCATGTGATCGAAAAAGCCGATGCCCGTCCCGACGCGCGCCGTCCCGGCACCGTCGAGCCCGACGCTGACACTGATCTCCGTCTCGTTGGTCTTGCGCGTGATGGTGGCGCGGCGCATGCGTTCGCTTCAGAGGGGGAAAAGGAGCCGGGCTTCTAGCAAGCCACCCGCCTATTGGCCACCCTTGGCGGAGCTTATGGTGACCTTGCAACGCTCCCGCCTCGGTCATAGATCGGGCGCTCGGCGGGGATCGGCGGGATTTTCATGCAGATGGGCGCGCGTCCTGAGGAGTCAGGGCAGGGGCTATGGCACGCGACGACGATCGTCCTCGTCCGCAAGGGCGGCCGCACGGTCATCGGCGGCGACGGCCAGGTCAGCCTCGGCCAGACCATCATCAAGGGCAATGCGCGCAAGGTCCGCCGCCTCGGCAAGGGCGGCGTCATCGCCGGCTTCGCCGGGGCGACCGCCGATGCCTTCGCGCTGTTCGAGCGGCTCGAGGCGAAGCTCGAGCAATACCCCTCGCAGCTGCTCCGCGCTTGCGTCGAGCTCGCCAAGGAGTGGCGCACCGACCGCTATCTGCGCCGGCTCGAAGCGATGATGCTGGTCGCCGATCCCGAGGCGGCGCTGGTGCTGACCGGCACGGGCGACGTGCTGGAGCCGGAGGCGACCGCCGACGGCAGCGCCATGGCGATCGGCTCCGGCGGCAATTATGCGCTCGCCGCCGCCCGCGCGCTTCTGCCGATGGGCCTCGATGCCGAGGCGATTGCCCGCCGCTCGCTCGAAATCGCCGCCGACATTTGCGTCTATACGAACCGCAACGTCGTCGTCGAAGCGATCGACTCCAAGTGATGTTGCTACAAGTGACGTCGCGGCGCGTTCATTCTCACTGGGAAAGACTCACTAGAGCAGATGGCTGATTTTTCTCCGCGCGAGATCGTGTCCGAGCTCGACCGCTACATCGTCGGACAGAATGACGCCAAGCGGGCGGTCGCCGTGGCTTTGCGCAATCGCTGGCGCCGGCTGAAGCTCGAAGGCCCGATGCGCGAAGAGGTGCTGCCCAAAAACATCCTGATGATCGGCCCGACCGGCTGCGGCAAGACCGAGATTTCACGCCGGCTGGCGAAGCTCGCCAACGCGCCGTTCCTCAAGGTCGAGGCGACGAAGTTCACCGAGGTCGGTTATGTCGGCCGCGACGTCGACCAGATCGTGCGCGATCTTCTCGAAATCGGCATCACGCTGGTTAAGGAGCGCGGCCGCAAGGACGTGCAGGCGCGCGCGCAATTGGCCGCGGAAGAGCGCGTGCTGACCGCGCTCGTCGGCGCCAATGCCGCGCCGGCGACGCGCGATTCCTTCCGCAAGAAACTGCGCTCGGGCGAGCTCGACGACAAGGAGATCGAGATCGAAGTCGCGCAATCCAGTCCGTCGATGCCGATGTTCGAATTGCCCAACATGCCGGGCGCCTCGATCGGCGCGATCAACATCAACGACATCTTCACGAAATCGTTCGGCGCGCGAACCAAGGTTCGCAAGACCCTGGTGAAGGAGGCCTATGAGGCGGTCGTCGCCGAAGAATCCGAGAAGCTGATGGATCAGGAGCAGGTCGTCCACGAAGCCATTCGCGATGTCGAGAATAACGGCATCGTTTTTCTCGACGAGATCGACAAGATTTGCGCCAAGGGCTCCCGTTCCGGGGCAGATGTGTCGCGCGAGGGGGTGCAGCGCGATCTCCTGCCGCTGATCGAGGGAACGACGGTCGCGACCAAGCATGGCTCGGTCAAGACCGACCACATCCTATTCATCGCTTCGGGCGCGTTCCATGTCTCGAAACCCTCGGATCTGCTGCCGGAATTGCAGGGCCGCCTGCCGATCCGCGTCGAGCTCTCCTCGCTCGATGAGAACGACTTCCGCCGCATTCTGACGGAGACGGAAGCGAGCCTCATCAAGCAATACGAGGCGCTCCTGCAAACCGAAGGCGTGACGCTCACCTTTGCGCCCGACGGCATCGACGCGATCGCGCGCATCGCCGTGCAGGTGAATACGGCGGTGGAAAATATCGGCGCGCGGCGATTGCAGACGGTGATGGAGCGCGTGCTCGACGAGATCAGTTTCGCCGCGCCGGATCGCGGCGGCGACACGGTGACTGTCGATGGCGCTTACGTCGAATCGCGCATCGGCGATCTCGCCAGGAACGCCGATCTCAGCCGGTTTATTCTATAGCGCCGCGAACGAACTGTTACGGCGCCACCTTTTCCTCCGTGAAGCCGCTGCTGTCGAGAGCTCGGCGCACAGTGCCGTCGGCCTTGGCATCTTCGATGAAATGGTGAGCCCAGTCGCGAGCCGCGGCTCGATCCTTCGGTACCACCACGACCACGCCGGTCGAATGGATCACTTCGTCGAGCACCTTGGTGCCGGGTAGTTTTCTCGAAAGATTTTTCACCGCCTCCGTGCCCATCGCGAGTGCATCGAGTTGACCCTTGCCGATCAATTCCGCTGCGGCTTCGGCCTGCGCGAATTTGGTGAGGGTGGCGCGCTTCAGGTCCTTTGCGACAGCGCGCGCCGTCCCGGTGCCCTCGATGCAGCCGACCCGTATCCCAGGGCGGTCAACGTCCGCCACCGAGGCAATGTCAGAGCCCGCGCGCACCAAGTAGCCGCTCGTGTATGCCACGTAGGCTGGTCCCTGGTCGACGAGCCGCGCGCGTTCCGGATCTGCCGGCATGAAGGAAATATCCCATGCGTCCTTGCTGCCGGCCGCTGCGATCTCGCCGGAATTCGGATACTCGACGAGTTGCAGCGCTACACCCAGTTTGTCAGCCGCCGCCTTGGCGAGTTCCACCGTGACGCCACGGAGCTTGCCGGTGGCCGGATCGCGTGTCGTCCAGAACGGCGAAGCGGCCGGACCGACTCCGATTGCAACGCGCAGCGACCCGGTCGGAGCGATATCGTCCACCCCGGCGGCGCTCGCGCCGAAAGCGCCGGACGCGACGATCGTCAGGCTCAGAGCAATCCCCTTCAAAGCACGCGATCGCATTTTGCTTCTCCGACACCGGAATTTGGCTGCAGTCTATTCCGGTTCGTCAAGCTCGAAATACCGAGAGGCTGCTCCTGGCGCATGCCTGCCGAAGTTCATTTGGTTCTCAGCGTCCGTTCTCAGCTCAGTACAGTGCGTTCACGCGAGAAATGACAGAGCTCACATCCTTCCTAAGCATTTCGGTCGCCATACCGGTGCAGATATCGACGAGTCCTCCTAAGACTGCATTGAGTTTCGATATATCATACGGTCCTCCACGCCCTGCACGATCAAAGAAGGCTCGGCAATAGCAGTCCTTCTGCAGCAGCGCGCCCTGATACAGAGCTGCATCCTCTTTGAAGTTCGTCCATCGCACGAGTGGACGAGGCAATCCGGACGCGCCAAGATCAATAGCATTCAATTGCGGCGGCCCTTCCATTGATGTCGGCCGTTTGCTCGCCCTCGGGGCCGATCGTTGGAAAGTTCTCGAAAGCGTCGAGAGTGGGCAGCGTCAGCGCGCGCATATTTAGGGGCAGGATCATTTTGTCGATCTTGCGAAACGCGCTCACGCCCTCCGCATCGTTGTCGAGTAAAAAAATGGTGCGATTTTGCACGTCAATTTTTGCGAGACCCTCTGCAAACTTCACCAAGCTGCCAGTACCCGAGAATGGATGACCGTCCCTCACGTCGATGAAACGGAAGAAATCCGCAATTGCCGGACGAAGAAGTTGAAAAGCGCGGTTGAGGATATGTGTATCTGAACTGCCCTCGGTGGCAATCAAATAGGTTTGTGTTCGCCGAGCATTCGGCTCGAACTCGCCTTCTTCGGCCCATCCATTGGAGACTAGTGGGCCATATTGCCAGTCCACGTTTAGCGCCAGATTTGGGGGGTTCTCGGCGAGCAGCCTAAGCAGCGTGTAGGGGTGGAGAAACCTCACAAGCGAGCCGAAGTAGCTCCGCTCGGAATATGCGTCGTCATTGTATTGAGAGTACCACGGAATTCGCGCTTTCTGGTTTTCGTCTTTGAACCGTCCGCGTATCGTTGTTTCATCCAAGTCGCTTACAAAAGCAGCGTCGAGGTCGTCGATTGCGGCCATCTTCAGAAAGGCCAAGAACTCTTCAAAGGGCATGAGGTCGCGAGGCGCCCCGCTGTCCATTTCACGACCCGCCTCCGCCATTGCGGCATATTCGTCCTGGGCCGCTGCCACCGTGTATCCGAGCAGCTCGAGCCGCGGCAGGACGGCCCCGAGAGGACGCGTGAACCCGATCTCCATCTCCGCGAGGTCAGATTCGTCAGGCCTGCCCTCTTCATAGTCGATGAGCTGGGAAGGGAAGCGTTTTCGGTCGCTTGGCTGGAACAAACATCCGTGGTCAGTTCCGCGATCGTTCTTCGCCCAGGAGATGGACATTCCGCCGATGTCGAGACTGATTTCCGTGCCCATCGCATCACCTTGCGAATCGTGTCGGACGCGAACGCGAAATTTGCATAGACGGCCTCGCGCCCTAAGTCTCGCGGACTGTATAGTGCCCGGGCAGTTTTCTTCGCCCGCGAATTTCATGGATTGGCGGCTGATGACTTCGCGTTGGCCTTGCGCGGTTTGGCCGCGTTCAACCGAGTATCGGTTGCGGCGCGTCCGGACCCAGCTCACCCAGAAAGCGGCTGGCATTGAGTCGCGCCACACCGAAGCGAGTGGACGCGGGGCGAATGCCTGCACCCATCGCGGTCGCCAGCGGCATTTGTCGGGACGACGTAAGAATGAGTGTGCCGGGTTTTGCAGCGACAGGGTCGGCCTTCACACGAGAGATAGCGACGAAAAAGAGCCGTCGTTGTTCTTCGATCATGGCCTGCTGATCGGCCAACGGCATTTCCTGGTCGGGCTGACGCGGAAGAAGGCCCTCGACGCACCCTGCAATGATCGTGATGGGGGCACTCAGCCCTTTGCTCTTATGCAGGCTCATGATGCGCACATCGGCGATCTCTGAGGGGACCTCCGGCTTTGTGATCTCCTGCAGAAGCTGAAACAGCCATGCTTCCCGATCCCCTTCGCCGACATCGGCGAGCACGCGAGTGGCGAGATCACGCAAGTCGCGGACGGAATCGTCGCCAGCCGGCAACAGATGGTCGATGACCGCTGCTATGTCGGCAAGCGCTTCGAGTGTATCAAGCTCTCGCACAATTTCATTGAACGCCGCGACAATGGGCCCACTATACGTGATCGTGAGTTGTCCAGCGGAGAGGCGTTGTAGCGTTTGCCATGGTGAGAGCCCGTGCTGCTCGCAGTACATTCTGACCCTGCGGTAGCCAGCCGCGTAGAAATTTGGGCTGATGTAGCCGACAAGCCAGCGCAAGGCCACGCGATCTTCGCGATTAACGAACAGCTTCAGCAACGCGAACCGCCGTTGCGCGTCTAACGCGTCGAGTTCCGCTTCGGCGTAATATGAACGGGTGGATACGTTGTAGCCTCGCAGCGACTCGTAGATCGGCGTGCCAATGACCCCGCGCTGCGCAAGGACGAGAATATCGCCAGGGGGAATACCAGCTTCGACCATCTCCCGGACGACCGTAGCGATGCCGGCAACTTCGTCTGCAAGGCGGGCGTATTGAATGATTTGAACAACACCGGGCCCGTTCTCAGCGCGCGGCGTGAGTTGCCGCGGCACGACCCTCGCTTGGTTGTGCATAATAAGGCTGTTCGCGATGCTCACGACGATCGTCGGGCAACGCCGGCATTCTGATAGCTGAATGTCGTCCGCGCCTTGATTCAATAAAATCCACTGGCGGATGCCTTCCGGATGCGCGTGTTTAAAGCTGTAAATTGATTGATCGTCGTCGCCGACGATGCAAACATGCGCCTCGGTCGAGAGAAGCCGGATAACTCCTTGCTCGGCCTTGTTGAGGTCCTGGAACTCGTCCACGAGGATGTGTTGGTGCTCGGTTCGCTCCGGCGCGGCCGGATTCGCTCGCAGGTACTCATAAAACTGTGGGATCACCTCCCCGATGAGCATCGCCTCGTGGAACCGCATCCATGCAATTAGATCCGCGGCGAAGGCTGCGTCATTGGCGGATTGGGCGTACCCGGGTTCGTGATGCTGAAGGCGCGCCCAAGCCGCTTCATATGCCTTCAACAGCTTGCCGATTTCCCGCTTGCCGCCATGAGCCTCCATCAAGTCGCAAACGAGCGCATCAACTTCAAAGTCGTTGAGCGGCCGAGCGTTGCGACCCGTCGCCTCCAACACGTGATTTCGCATCAGCATCTTAAGAGCCAAGCTGTGGAGCGTGACGCCATTGAGCGAATTGCATCCTGGCACGTTCATGCCGACCAATTCGCGGTGCAGGTCCTCGGCCGCCACACGCGTGAAGGTGACAGGTAGGATGTCGTCCGGCTCGACCCCGGTTTCGAGGAGCCGCGCTACTCGTCGCTTCATCGCGAACGATTTGCCGGTGCCTGGCCCGGCGACCACGCGAATACGGTCGTTGGTGGAGGCAGCGATCGCATACGCGGCGCTGCCGACGATCATGCCGTCTGACCAGGGCATCCTCGCTCCCCGACGTGTTCGAACGCGTCTTGTTACCCCACGCGCATAGCACAGAGAGCCAGCGCAGGGCAGTACCGCTACCGCAGCGATCGGTGGCTTAAGGCCCTACACTCACGCCACGCACGCACCTCGCATCTTCCCGCTCACATTCGCCCCGGGCAAAAGGTCGGCTTGCTTCACCCAAGCGCGGGCTGAGCTTCGTCGATCCGGTCGTCGTCATGGCCTACGCCAGCGCCCTCGCGGCGCGATCGCGCCTTTTCACGTTCAGTTGATCTTCCAGCCCAGTGGCTTGAAAAGTGGCATATGACCGACATGTCGCAATTTCGCGTAGCCGTGATCTCAAACGACGTAATACGGATTCTTGTCCGCCTCGTTTTCACGCGAGGTCTTCCAGGCAACCCGCCACAGGACAAGACATTCTGATCAGCCAAACGTTCGGCCGCGATACAAACGGCTGGTATGTCGCTTCGATACAAGCGATCGCAAACACCCAACTCAAACAGCAGCAGCGCGCGTGCCGAAAACGGCCAAAACCACCTCCATGAAAAGGCGAATCCCCATGAACAACCCGGATGAACTTCGGCACCGCTATCTGATCAATCGCCGCGCGTTTGTCGGCATGGCGGCTGCCGCTGCGGCAAGTCCGCTTCTCGCCCGTGCCGCCGCTGCGCAGACCGCACCGAAGGCCGGAAATGTCGTGCTCGTGCATGGGCTGTTCGCCGACGGGTCGTGCTGGTCCGAGGTCATCGCGCGGCTCCAGCCAAAGGGGATTAACGTCACCGCCGTGCAGAACCCGCTCACTTCGCTCAAAGACGCGGTCGACGCGACGCAACGCGTCCTTGCCATGCAGGACGGTCCGACCGTGCTTGTCGCGCACTCTTTCGGCGGCATGATCGTCACCGAAGCCGGAATGGACCCGAAGGTGTCCGCTCTCGTCTACATCGCCGCGCGTGCGCCCGATGCGGGCGAGGATTACACCGCGCTCGCCAAAGAGTTTCCGACACCGCCCGCCTCTGCCGGCATCGTCTGGTCCGGCGATGAAGGGCGGCTCAGCGAGGAAGCCTTCCTGCGCGACTTCGCCGGCGACTTACCCGCAGACAAGGCCCGTGTCCTCTACGCCGTCCAGGTGCCGTTCAAACGTGCGCTGCTCGCCGACAAAACAACGAACGCCGCGTGGCGCTCGAAGCCGAGCTGGTATGTCGTGTCGACGCAAGACCGCACCATCAATCCGGATATCGAGCGCTTTATGGCAAAGCGCATGGGCGCAAAGACGATCGAGGTAAAGGCGAGCCATCTTTCGCTGATATCTCAGCCCGACACGATTGCGAACGTGATCCTCGAAGCGGCGGGACAGACGTAGGCAATGGCTCCGATGCGCACTCTGACGCGCCGGATGCAGGCCGCTACATCACCTCGCCGACCATGCGGCGCGCTTCGCGCATGTGCTCGCGCCAGGCCGGCAGCATGACGACGCGGGTGACTTTGCAGCCGTCGACGTCGAGCGTGAGCGGCGTGCCGAAGCGCACGGTCTTGTCGGGATTCTTTCCCGCTGCACGACACAGCTCGCGTGCGATCGTCTCGATCTTCCCCTCGTCGGCCATTGCTCCGAAAGCCCGCGTAAGAACCTAAGGGGATACGCGCGCTTGACCCCTTGGTTTCTATAAGAACTGGTCGACCAGCACGTAACCTTAAGCGCGCGATAACGTGTCCCATTCAATTCGCGCGGCGCCGCGATGCAGCGCGTCGCTCTTCGCGGTGAACGCACCCGCGTCATCATGCAAAACGAGCGCCGGCGTCAGCGTCAGCAGGGTGCGCCGGCCTTTTATCGCCCGGACAAGAATGCGGCTTGCCGGCTGATCGGCTCGCGGATGGATCGGCAGAACCACGACGGCGCCCGCCCCGGGCGATAGCGCCCGCAGAACCTCAGTAAGCGCATCGGCGCGATGGATCATGAGGAACGTGCCGCCGGGGCGAAGCAAAGCGAGGCAGGCGGCGACCCAGGCGTCGAGACCGCCGGCGCCGATCACATGGGCCTTGGCCTTGCCTGCGTCCGGGGAGATGCGAACCCGCTCGGCCGACAGGAACGGCGGGTTGGTCAGGACAAGATCGGCGCTCTGGGGCGCGAGGCCCGCGGCGCGGCAGGAGTCCGGGGACATGAGATCGGCTTCCGCAAGGAACGCGCGGTCCTGGAGCTGGTTTGCCGCGATGTTGATGCCGGCGAGGGCGGCAAGGCCGGGGTCGCGTTCTAAAAGCGCCATGCGCAGCCCCGGGGCAGCGAGGGCCGCGGCGAGCCCGGCCGCGCCGGTTCCGGCGCCGGCGTCGATGGCGAGGCCGGTCGCCCGTGCTGCAACGGCGGCGGCGAGGAGAACGGCGTCGGTGCCGGCGCGATGTCCGGTGGCGGGCTGTTGCAGCTGCAGGCGGCCGCCGAGGAAGGCGTCAGCCACCGCGGAGCTCGCCGCCGAGCCCGGCATCTTGCAGAAGGCGACGCGCGCGGGCCAAATCGTCATCGCGGACCAGCACCCGCCGCGGCAGGAAACCGACCGAGCCCTCGAGCGCACTCATGTGCTCGTCGGCGACGACGACGACGACATCATCTTCTGCGAGGATCGCGCGGATCGCCGAGATCAGCACGAGATCGTTGGTGCGCAGGAGTTCGATCACCGCGGTGTTCTAGCACCGATCTCGGCGGAGCGGCGCGGTGATGCCTTGTTGTGACTCATGCGACACAGGTGTCGTCAAACTGCATCAGCCGCACCGCTTTCGGTTGCATTGCCGGCGATTCGGACCGACCCTGCTTGTGGGCTTCTTGCCCAATCCTCCCAGACTTATCGGCCGTCTTGCGACGGCCGTTTTTCTTGGGGTCCGGCTCGCGATGTCGTAGATGTCGGAGATGCACCTCGCCACAAATCTCGTCGTCGTCGTCGCCATCGGTGCCGTCTTCCTCGCGCTTCTGCTCGGCCTCGCCAACATGCTGCGCGGCGGCAGCGCCAACGCCTCGCAAACCTTCATGCGCTGGCGCGTCGGCCTGCAATTCGTGGCGATCCTGATCATCCTCGCTGTCCTCTATTTCCGCGGCTAAGGCCATGGTCCGCCTCAACAAAATCTACACCCGCACCGGCGACGACGGGACCACGGGCTTGGGCTCGGGCGAGCGCCGCCGCAAGGATGATCTGCGCGTCGAGGCCTATGGCACGGTCGACGAGACGAACGCCGCGATCGGCCTTGCCCGCCTGTCGACCGCCGACGACAAAGAGATCGACGCGATGTTGTCGGCGATCCAGAACGACCTCTTCGACCTCGGCGCCGACCTCTGCACGCCGCCCTCCGATACGCCGCCCGCCTACGAGCCCTTGCGAATCGTCGAGGAACAGGTCGACCGGCTCGAGCGCGAGATCGACCGCCTCAACGCCGATCTCGCGCCCTTGCGCTCCTTCGTGTTGCCCGGCGGCACCAAGGCGGCGGCGGCGTTGCATCTTGCCCGCACCATGACGCGCCGTGCCGAGCGGCTGATGGTGGCGCTGGCCGCGCAGGAGCCGGTCGGCGCGCCGGCGCTCAAATACGTGAACCGGCTCTCCGACTTCCTGTTCGTCGCCTCGCGCTACGTGAACCACAAGGCCGCAGGGCAGGGCGGCGGCGACGTCCTCTGGGTGCCGGGGCAGAATAGGTAAGGGCCGCCCTCCGGCCGGCCTTCCAGCCGTAAGGGCATTCATCACCAGGGCGTCAACCCTTAGGCCACAGATCCGATTCGTGCGCTCACTCGATCTCGGCCGGCGCGCCTTGCTCCCCTGAGATTGGCTACTCCACGCTCGCCTGCAAACTGCGCCCCGAAAAGCCCCTCATGTCATCTTGCGGCTGATTCAGGTGCGACGTTGCTACTGGAGTGGTGCCACAGGCCGCATGCGGGCTCACGGTCGATTGCTTTCAAATCGTGCAAGCTCATGCAGCGTCTCTTGGGAAAGCCCGCTGATCATTGCACGACCTTCAAAGCTAATTAAGCTACTGCAGGGAACGTTTGCGTATCTGATCTCGGTTTCGACGAATCCGAGGTCGAGCTTGCAATATCCAGAGGTAGGTGTTTCCGCCAGTCGAGCGATTTCATAACCTTCTGCGCTAAAGATCGGGCTTCCCCGAACAAAGCGGCTTTCCTGAGTCGCGGCTTCTGGTCGTCTAGCAGCGGTTGAAATTGCTGCTACGGCTCTAGCATGCTCGAGCTTTTGGATCGCAGCCTCAACATCAATGCGCCGGTAGCTTGCGTCATTCGTCGGATCACGTACCGCTGTTCCGGAATCCTGGAAAGCTTTGAGGATGGCATCGGTAGACGCGTCACTGACCGCAGCGCTCACCACCGCGAACGCACCCGTAACGTGAGGCGCGGCCATCGATGTGCCGCTTGCATAGGCATACTGTCCTCCGGGGGAAGAAGACAATATATGGATCCCTGGCGCGAGCACAGCGGTGAGCGATGACCGATTCTCCCCAGTCCAAAGCTTTCCCGCTTTGTCGATCGAACTGACAGCTACGGCCGAGGACAAACAAGCGGGTGCGGAGACGGCATTAGAGAACCCATTGTTCCCTGCCGCCACTACCGGAGCGACATTAAGAGCTCGGAGCTGCTTAAAAAGCCTTGCGCGATTTACGAAGCTAGTATCACAAGCAGAGCTATATCCCATATCCCCGCCTATGCTCATGTTTACTGCGGCAATCGGAAGCTTGTCATCTCGACGCAGTTTTATTACGTAATCTAATGCTTTTTCCTGGTCACGGGAATCCGTATATTTGCCTGTAAAAATGTTTACCGGAATCAGTTGAGCTCCAGGGGCTACTCCGGCAAAACTCTTCCCATAGGCTTGCCCTCCCGCGCCTGCCGCGATTCCGGCGACATGGGTGCCGTGGAAAACAGAACTCTGAGCGGAACCGGCACCTGTTTGGCTGACGGCCCCGCTAGGGCACCCTGAATCAATTCGAAAACAAGCCTGCCTTTCAACAACAATCCGAGCTTTCAAAAATGGATGGTCGTTATCAATGCCGGTATCAAGTATTGCTACCATCCGCCCATTACCTCGGATGGCTCCCCGAACGTCAGCGCGAATGAGAGGCACGGATTCAGGAAGCTGAGCCCGTTCTTGGGTGGGAAACTCAATACATTCGATACTGTTTTCAAGTTGGTCGAGCAGCTTTAGCCCGCTCTGCGTGGCCTCTACTTGGACCGCAGGAACCGCCTCGAACGCAAAGGTAATCCTCAGCTCGTCTGCCGGCTTCCGGTCAGAATTCGGCCTACCTTCTTGCTGAGCTTTGGATTGCAGCGAGTCGAGCGCTGCCTTGAAATTTGAGACAATCAAACTTACCGCCTCCTTGGAAAGGGGCTCGTCAGCCGCAGCACCCTCCGGTAGCTTTAGATTTATCGTGAAGGCCGCCAACCGACCACTTTGAGCAGCTGTCGCTGCTTTTTCCGTGCTCCCGGGGCAAACGGGAGCTGGACTTGCAGCAACCCCGTGCACTCCGGCAGAAACAACAAGCAGAGCGGACGCTAAAATCGGGGTGCCGTTCATTTGAAACTCCCAAAGAACTGAGTATGCCTGAAAGCTCGGGTCCTGCAAGTTTCTTAGCAGCAAGTGGTCAAGGCTGATCTTTCAAATACGTTCGCCCGCGACTAGAGGTGAGATGGTCGAGATTGCGCTCTGGATAAAGAAGGGATTTACTCACCCGTCTTGGAAGAAGGAGATATATGAATGCGTGTTTCCCGTTCCATGCTTTTAGCCGCCGCGGTGGCCGCAACCCCTCCGGCGAGCGCGGAAACGCTGCCGATAGGTATGCTGAAATTTGTTCCATCGGAACTGGGCATCAAGGTCGAGGGTGATCCAAAGAAGATCGGAAGCTTTCAGACGCTCCTGCTGGATACCAAGATTCCAATAGACAAGCTCGATCAAGTTCTGGGCATCGGATATGACTACCTGACGGGCACCATCCTTAAGGAGCCTTGCGTCGTGTCGAAAACGCTGCCCGATATCCCGGCCGGCGGCACAGGCCAGCCTCTTATGGCGGAAAAGTTCGAATACCTCAACGCCGTCAGCGATATGTCCACACATCAGAGTGCCTCGGGACAATCAGCCGGGTTCAATTTCACCTATAAGCTGATATCGCTCGGGGGAGAAGGAGAAACGCAGAGCGAGAATTACTTCAACAGTGTCGATGGGTTCGCCCGAATATATAGCCGCTTCGTCACGCGAACCATCGAGCGAGTGAGCGGCAAGTGGGCGCCCGGTATCGAGGATTTAGCCAAGAAGAACGATAAAAAGAGGTTTCTCGAGGTCTGCGGGACACATTACATTGCCGCAGTTTATTACGGTCACGTAATCGACCAGACAATCCGCTTCACCTTGAATGACGACAAACGCACCAAGGCGGATAAGGCCACTCTGACGTTGGGAATAGGCAAGATTTTCGGTGCAAGTTACGGCACGAACGATCGAGAAGCTGATGCGCGAAGTGTGTCCAGGTTGAGCGTGGTCGATCAGAGCCGCGGGATCATCACGGCGAACTTACCCGACCCGCAAAAGGTTGGGGGAGTTCAAGCAGCGGCATCTTACGCCCACCTTACCTTTCCGGGCGAAGTGGCGGCATCAAAGTCCGGTTCGGCCGAGGCTCTTTTCGTCGACGTTCAACCATACTACACGCTCAATCAAAACTACGCCCAGACCATTCCGCGTCTGTCACAAGCCTTGATGGCGCAGATAAGTGCAAAAGCGAGCTTGTATGAGACTCTGCTGAGCGCCATTTCCGACATCAACAACGCCGGCAAACTGTCGGATGCCGCGTATACCGGCTTTTACAAAGGAACGAAGGCGGGTCTGCCAATGAAACTTGCAGACGCTACAAAGCTGAAGATTGATTTTGCCAAAGCTGTGGATGATTGCGTCAAAATTATTCGGACGTTTGGTTCCGACGACCCGGGAAAGGTGTGCAGCGATAAACTCAATTTGGCGCTTTCGCCGCAGCAGATTGCCGCTGTCAGCCTGGAGCAGAATTGAATCGAATCCCAGGCGAGGCACAAAGGCGATGATTGGTCGGGGCGGAGCGCCTTAAAACCTGAAACGCGGCCTCTCTCACCCCGGCCCTCTCCCCGCAGGCGGGCGACGGAGAGCGCGTCATTCTTGAGGATAAACTCCCCCTCAAAACCTCAAGGCCTGCCATGCCCTAAAAGACTACCTGCCGCAGCCCGGCATTAAGGCGCCGCCGCTCTCTTCGCCACGCGCGTCGGCGATCTCCTGTTTATCTTCCGGTATTCCCGGATTCGATGCTGGGGGCGCGCTGCCGGAAAATTTCGAGGCGCAGTTCGCCAATGTTGTCACCAACATCAAGCGCATCCTGAACGAGGCCGGCGCGACCTCTAGCGATCTCGCCAAGGTCAACGTGCTGTTGACGCGTGCCTCCGACGTCGCTGACATGAACGCGCTCTATGCGTCCGCCTTTGGGCCGGCGCCTTACCCCGCGCGCACCACATGCGTGGTGCAGGCGCTGCCCGATCCGAAAATGCTGATCGAGATCGAGGGCGTCGCCGCGCTTAGAGCGTGATGCGCGCCGCGGCTGTCATTCCCGAGGAGCATTATGCGAAGTCGGCTATAGCCGACTTCGAAAGAACGGCGACGAAGCAATCCAGGGGCAAATGCCGCAATCATCGAGCATTTGCCCCTGGATTGCTTCGCTCCGCTCGCAATGACGTCCGCCCGCATTTTGCGGCTCCTCAAGATGCGGGCGTGTCCGCCCTCTTCCCATGCCGGCCGGCGCCGGCGGCAAAGCGCGCCGCGCCGGCGGCGCCCTCGAGCGCGACCACGCCGGCACCGTTCTTGTATTCGAGCCTGAGCGCTTCGGGCTCGCTCTCGCCCTCCTGCAGACCGATGGAGCGGCGGTCGGCGCGCAGGCGGATTTGCGGCAGGCGCGCCAGTTCCTGCGCCAGGTCCTCCGCGACGCGGGGGGCCGCGTAGTCCCGCGCCAGCCGCTCGCACAAGCCGATGCGGTAGCATTCTTCCGCCGTCACCTTGCGGCCGTCAGGATGATGTCGCGGGCGCGGCCCTCGCGACGAGGTGCGGCAGGCGCACCGTGCCGCCGTCGATCAAGGGCACGCCCCAGCGCCGGCAACAGACGGCCATGTAGGCGCTCTCAGCCATCACCCGCATGTCGCACCAGAGCGCGAGCTCCATGCCGCCGGCGACCGCCGGCCCCGCGATTGCGGCGATGACGGGTTTTGTCAGTTCGAGCCGCGTCGGACCCACGGACCGCGTGAAGGGTGGCCCTCAGGATCGGGGAAGGCGAGATGGCTTAACGGATTTCCGGAATGTCTGGGTTGCGCTGGGGGCAGGTCGAGTTTGCCAGCGCAGCCAAGTCTCTGAACTAAGACAAATCATGCCGCTCGGAGGAGCGGCTGCGCGCCTCGGTAATGCGCTCGTTCGAGCATGGTGTGCGAAAGCACACATGCTCGATGGCAAGATCGAGCCAGCGCTGTCGCCAAGGCTTTGTTCAAGCGCCACACCGCCGTAACACACCGGCCGAACATCGCGCGGACCCGCAGACATGATGCCGCGTCCGCGCTCGGCGCTTGGGGGAATAAGGGAGTGGTAGAGCAGGGCTGACACGGCGGGAACGACAATGCTGGTCACGAACGAGCTTGAGGCCCTGGCGGGCGCGGGCGTTCACGAAGAGAGAGTCGTCGGCCTCTCGCCGCATCGCTCCCGTTCGCCTGCCCGGGCCGGCACAGACGCGCACGGCGGTGCGGCCGCGCATGTCGAGCGGCGCCTCGCGGCGATTCTCGCGGCCGACGTCGCCGGCTACAGCCGGCTTGTCGGCGCCGACGAACATGGCACGCTCGTCCAATGGCGGGCGCATTGGGACGCTCTAATCGAGCCTGCGATTCAGGACCATGCCGGCCGCGTCGTTCGCGTCACCGGCGACGGAGTTCTGGCCGAGTTCGCGAGCATCGTGAACGCCATGCGCTGCGCACTCGCTGTTCAGCGCGGCATGGCGGAGCGCAACGCGGGGATCGCGCCCGAACACCGCATGGAATTCCGCATGGGGCTCAATGTCGGCGACGTGATCGTCGATCGCGGCGATATGTGGGGCGAGGGCGTCAATGTGGCGGCCCGCCTCGAGGGGCTGGCGGAGCCCGGCGGAATATGCGTGTCCGATCGCGTGCGCGAAGATGTGCGCGGCAAGCTCGACGTCGTCTTCGACGAGCTCGGCGAGCAGAAGCTGAAGAACATTTCACGCCCGGTGCGCGTGTTTCGCGCGCGATTGCCGGCGCATGCAGACGGGGGCGCAGCGCCCCGGGTCGCGATCGTCCCCGCGGGCGGTGTTGGCACGCGGCCGGCTCACTCAGGCCGTCGCAATCTCCTCTACGCATTGTTCGTCGCCGCGATCGGTTCCTGCGTTGTCGTCGGCCTGGGATTGCGCGCCCCCGCTCGCGCGCCAGCGGCACAGTCGAATCACGCGG
Organism: Methylobacteriaceae bacterium; assembly: GCA_034669505.1. Taxonomy (GTDB): domain Bacteria; phylum Pseudomonadota; class Alphaproteobacteria; order Rhizobiales; family Beijerinckiaceae; genus JAFASC01. The sequence goes on along the minus strand of JAXDNJ010000025.1, from coordinate 18,069 downwards.
CATCTGCACGCAGCGCCAGCCAATCGTCGGCGATGGGATCTCAGGCGCCGCTCCTCTCGATCGCCGTTCTGCCGTTCAGCAATCTCAGTGGCGATGCGAGCCAGGACTATGTCGCCGCCGGGATCACCGACGGCCTGACCGGCGATCTCTCGCGCGCGCTGCCAGGCAGTTTCGTGCTCTCGCGCGAGACCGCGTTCGCCTACAGGGGCCGCGCCGCGGATGCGCGGCAGATCGGCCGGGAACTCGCCGTGCGTTACGTGCTCGCCGGCAGCGTGCTCACCGAAGGCAGAAGCGTGCGCGTGAACACGCAGCTCGTCGAGACGCGCAGCGGCAGTCAGGTCTGGAGCGAGCGCTTCGATTCGGAGCGGGTCAGTGTCCTGCAGGTCGAAGACGAGATCGTGACGCGGTTGTCGCGCGCCATCGGCCTGAAAGTCGTCGCCTTCGAAGCCGAACGAAGCGAGCGCGAGAATTCCAGCGACACGAATGCGGTCAACCTCATTCTGCGCGGCAGCGCGGCGCTGAACCGACCCTCGTCGCGTGAGACGATGATCGAAGCGCGTACGCTGTTCGACGCGGCGCTGCGGATGGAGCCGGACAATGCCGACGCGCTTGCGGGCCTCGCCGCGACGCTCGTGTTCGAATTCGTCAACGGCTATTACGAAAACGGTGGCGACGAACGCTTGCGCCGCGCGGGCGAGCTGCTTGAGCGCGCGCTTATGGTGGCGCCGCATCACCTCCTCTCTTTGAAGGCAAAGGCCGCATGGTCGCGCGCGCAAGGCCGGTTCGAAGACGCAATCGCGCTGGCGAACGGCGTGCTCGGCGAAAATCCCGGCGAGCCTTGGGCCTACAAGGAACTCGGCCTATCGAACATGTATCTCGGCCATCTCGACCAAGCGCTCGACTGGTTCGCAAAGGCCGAGCGGATCGGGCCGCGCGATCCCGCTCGCTGGACCTGGCTCGACGGGCGCGGGCAGGCGCTGATCCTGCTCGGCAGGGACGAGGAGGCGGTGCGCGCGCTTGTTGCGGCCAGCGAAGCAAATCCACGCAGCATCGGCACGCAGGCATCGCTTGCGGCAGCTTACGCGCTCACCGGACGGTTTGAGCAAGCACAGGCGGCCTTGGCCGTCTATGTGGCGCTGCATCCGGATGCACGCGCGTCAGCCTTCCGGCTGCTCGCGCCCGTCCCACTCGCGAGCACTGGCCGCGAGTACCAGAGGCGGCGCGAACATCTGCTCGAGGGTTTGCGGAAAGCCGGCATGGCAGCTTAAGTAAATCACTGCCGCTCGCGTCCTTAGTCCCGCCTGCTGCCGCTGCGATTGGCGGGATAAGTCGGAACCCCGCGCGACAATTGTGTTCCAGCGGCTGGGCATGCAACCAGGAATTAACCATTTGCGCCGATTCTATCGCCAAGCACCCGAAGACGAGTGGCGAGCATGCGTCAAGTGTCGCGCTATATGTTTGTTGCCGTGCTCGCTTGCATGGGTTTCGCGCCCGGCTTCAACTCACCGACGCAGGCCGATCCTAGCGACAGAGTGCCGATGATGCAGGACAGCGGCGATGTTGGCCGCTCTCGTCCCCGCGTCCGCTTTCCCGTGATATTGCCTCGTGAAGACGTGACCCAACCAATTCCGGCGAGCCGCCCTCGGGTTGGCGATTGCCGGCAAGACGCCATGGAAAAATTGCGCGCCTCGGCGCCCGACGGCTTCGCCATCTATGAACAGATCCCCGATAAGAAATTCTTCGTCAATTGGATCACCTGCGACGACTTGCAGACAGGCTTGGCGACGGCGGTGCACGAATCCGTGCACTTCATCACGTCCGAGAGCGATGCGTTTCCGCTGGTCCATGGCGGCGAGATCAAGCGGCCGCATGAAGTGTCCAGATTCTTTGCTCCCTCGCTCATCGCGGGGAAGTTGAAGCCGAACGATTTCGTATGGACTTACCTGCGGCCGGGCAGTGCCAGCTCGGCGAGTGATTTCCTGTATTTGCTCGATGAGCTCAACGCCTATACGCACGACCTCAACGCGGCCATCAAGTTGAATGCTTTGCGTCGCACCGATCAGAATGTCGATAATCGCGACGGGCTCGCCGCGCTGATGGCGTTCGTTGCGCTCTATGCGGAGAAGGCGGAAGAGAGCGAGCCCATGACCTGGAGCGGTCTGCAGAAGCCGCAGGTCGCAAAAGCCGTGTCGGAGCTCTGGAGTCGCGCTGAAAAAGTGATGGCGTCGTCTTGCGGCATCCCGAATTTCGGCACCGACGACAAGATCTTGATCCGGCAGTTTTGCCAAGCCAAGCCGCAGGCTTCCCTGCAAAAAATCCTCGGACGGGCGCCTGTTTGCCCCACCGAATGTCTGAAACCGACGCCGAAGACGGCGCTGCTAGGCGATCGCGAGACAGACGAAGACGATTAACCGCACCCCGCCAAAAGACGTGCGGCAGCATGCTGCTTCCGCACGTCTTTTCGCGATGCTTCCTCTCGTCAATGGCAGCCGCAGCTCCAGGTGTCGTAGCGCTTGTGCGTCACGTATCTATGCGCCGGCAACCACTGCGTCATATGCTGATGGACCGGCCGCACGAAGCCGACGATCTTGTGGTGGACGTGCGTCACGTCGTGAACGTGGATGATCGGCCGAATTCGGGTCACTTCCACGATCCGGTGAATGCGCGGGACGTATTTGGTTTTCCACACGTTATGGTGACGCCAAACGTTCTTCTTCACGATCTTGTTGTGGTAGTGATATGTGGGCGCAATCGGCCCGCAACAACCGTGGTGTCGGTGACCGTAGCCGGCGCTTGCATCCGTCGCGGAGCCGACGAGAGCCCACGCGGCGACCAGGGCGCCAGATAACGCAGTTACAAACTTCAACATTGCACTTCCCCTGTACTCACGAACGCCGCAACTTACCTATTGCTAGGGGGCCTATTACGAGAAGCAACAACCCAAACGGGTGGCAAAACAACAATGTTGCAGTGTGTGATACTTTTGCATCGTTTTTCCAGGTTTTTGCCGGAGAAGAGGTATGAAGGGTGTGGTTTTCGCCGGTGACCGTAAGGTCGACATTCTCGATTTCGCCGATCCCGTTCCGGGGCCGGGCGAAGTGGTGCTCGAGATAAAGTCTTCCGGCATGTGCGGGAGCGACTTGAAATATTACCGCGCGGTCGGCGGGGCGGCGTCGCTCGGCTTCAAAATGCCGGATCATCCCGTGATCGGCGGCCACGAGCCGTGCGGAATCGTGGTCGAGGTTGGCGCTGGGGTCCCTGAAAAGCAGGCGCGCATCGGCCAGCGCGTCATGCAGCACCATTATCGCGGCTGCGGGGTGTGTCCGCATTGTGCGACGGGATGGCAGCAGCTCTGCGTCGAGGGTGTCGCCGAGGTTTACGGCGCGACCGGTCACGGCGCGCATGCCCGCTACATGAAATGTCCTGCGAACACCATCGTGTCGCTACCTGACGAATTGTCGTTCGACGCGGGCGCGGCGATTTCCTGCGGCACCGGTACGGCGTGGGGCGCGTTGGAGCGGCTCGGGCTTCGCGGCGAACACACGATCGCGATTTTCGGGCAGGGCCCGGTCGGGTTGTCCGCGACGCAGCTCGCGAGCGAGATGGGCGCCCGCGTGATTGCGCTCGACACAAGCGAAGAGCGCCTCGCGCGGGCAAGCGAGTTCGGCGCGAATATCGTGATCAATCCGGCGACTGAGAAAAACGTGGTGCAGGCGATCCGCGAGCTGACGCACGGACTCGGCGCGCATCTCTCGCTCGATGCGTCTTCCTCGCCGCTGGCGCGCGCGCAAGCGGTGCGGTGCGTTCGCACCTGGGGCAAGGCGTGCTTTGTCGGTGAAGGCGGTGACGTGACCATCGATGTCAGCAACGACATGCTGCGCCGGCAGGTGACGATCATCGGCTCATGGACGTTCTCGACGATCGGCCAGGCGCAATGCGCCCGCTTCATCGCCGACCGCAGCATCGGTGTCGATCATCTCTTCACGCATCATTGGCGGCTCGATCAGGCGGATGAAGCCTACCGCCTGTTCGACTCGCAAACGACTGGCAAGGGTGTAGTTCATCCGTCCTAAGTGGGTGTCGGAGACATCATCACAAACGAAAGGTTTACGCGTGCGCATTGCAATCATCGGCACCGGCGCCATGGGCTCGGTCTACGCAGGCCTCCTCGCTGATGCCGGCCTCGACGTCTGCGCCGTGGACATCTGGGCCGAGCATATCGATGCCATCAATCGCGCGGGTTTGCGCGTCTCCGGCGCAAGCGGCGAGCGCGTCGCAAAACTGCGGGCATCAACAAACGCGGGCGACGCCGGCCCCGCGGATCTCGTGATCATCGCGACAAAGGCGAGTGGCGTCGAAGCCGCCGCGAAGGACGCTTGCGAAATCCTCGCTTCGGACGGCGTCGTTCTGACGATCCAGAACGGGCTCGGGTCGGCAGAACGCGTCGCAAGCATCGTCGGCGAAGACAAGACGCTGATCGGCGTCGTCGGCGGGTTCGGCGCGTCGATCAAGGCGCCGGGTGACGTGCACCACAACGGCTGGGAGTTCGTGCGGCTTGGCGAGTACGGCGGCGGCAGGATCACGCCGCGACTCGAGCGCATCGCCGACATCTGGAAGCGCGGCGGATTCCGCGTGCTGGTGTTTGAGGACATCCATCAACTCGTCTGGGAAAAGTTCATCTGCAACGTCGCGTTCAGCGGCACGTGCACCTTGACGGGCCTGACGATCGGTGAGGTTCTGGCCAATCGGGATGCGTTCAAGATTGCCGCGGCTTGCGCCTCTGAGGGGTATGCTGTGGCGAAAGCCAAAAAGATCGCTGTCGATATTTCGGACCCGGTCGCGTATGTGCGGGCGTTCGGCGAGAAGATCCCCGGTGCGCGGCCCTCGATGCTGCTCGACCATTTGGCAAAGCGCCGCTCCGAAATCGACGTGATCAATGGCGCGGTGCCGCGCGTCGGCGCGGAAGTCGGCGTGCCGGCGCCCGTCAACGAAACGGTCGTGGCGTTAGTGCGGGCGCGCGAGAGCGCGTTTGCGCCTAGCTGAGGCAAACCCAGGCCGCTTGAGCCTCTGAGGTCGGCCACACTGCTTGCAACCGATAGTAGATTGGCTCAAGGTGGATTTCTCCGAACGGCGGCTCGATCCGGCGCCGGTGAAGAGGCAACGCAAGGCTATAGCGAGGACAGCCGATGCCCGCATCCCAACAGAACATCGGTTCGGACACGCCGCTTGGGGCGAACGTCACACAAGGCGGCGTCACGTTTCGCACCTGGGCGCCGGAGGCGCACCAGGTCTACATTGCTTTGAAGCATCCGGCCGGCACGGCACCGGCTGCGTTTGCGAAAGACCCCGGCGATCTGCTCGTCAAGGACGCCAAGAATTTTTGGGGCGGCTTCGTGCCCGGACTCAAGGACGGCGACCTCTATCGCTTTTACGTCGTCGGCAAGGGAAGCGAGGGCTTCAAGCGCGACCCTTATGCGCGCGAACTGGAATTCAATGGGTATCCGGATTGCAACTGCGTCATACGCGATCCCACCGACTACAAATGGCACGATTCCGGATTCCGTCCGCCGGCTTTCAACGATCTCATCATCTATCAATTTCACATCGGCGTGTTCTACGCCAAGGATTCTGCGGGCAAGGACATCCGGCCGCATCGCGTCTGCAAGATCCTCGATGTGGTGGATCGCATCGAATATTTCGTCGATCTCGGCGTCAACGCGGTGATGCCGCTGCCGTTTCAGGAGTTTCAAGGCGAGAACGGCCTCGGCTATAACGGCACGGACTACTTTTCGCCGGAAATGGATTACGCGGTCTCGGCGGCCGACCTCGCGCCCTACGTGGCGCGCGTGAACCGGCTACTGACGGCGAAGGGATTCGCGCCACTCACCGAGGCCGAACTCACCGGGCAGGCCGCGCAGTTCAAAACCTTCATCGATCTCTGCCATCTTTACGGAATGGCCGTGATCGCCGACGTGGTTTACAACCACGCCGGCGGTGGCTTCGACGGTCAAAGCCTCTGGTTCTTCGATCGCCAGCCGCAGACGACGGATAATAACAGCCTTTATTTCACCGACCAGGACCACGCCGGCGGACGCGTCTTCGCCTTCTGGAAGCAGGAAGTGCGGCAGTTCTTGATCGACAACGGCAAGTCCTGGTTGCAGGAATATCACGTTGACGGGCTTCGTTACGACCAGGTGACGGTGATCGCGCAAAGCGGCGGCTGGTTCTTCGCTCAGGATCTCACAAGCACGCTGCGCTCCGTCAAGCCGGAAGCGGTGCAGATCGCCGAATATTGGGACAACGACCGTTGGAAGGGCGTCGCCGCCCCGCCGTCCGGAATGGGCTTCGATATCGGCTACAGCGACGCCGTGCGCGACACTCTGCGCGACGTGATCACGCAGGCGACCGCTGGCCGTGACGCGCGGATCAACCTGGATAAGCTGCGCGACGCAATCGACATCACGTACAAGCATCCGGGGCGCTGGACCGTATTCCAATGCGTCGAAAACCACGATCTGCTTGACTTCAATCACATGGGGCGCGACCGTCAACCGCGCATCGCTGCGCTCGCCGATCCGGGCAATTCGCGTTCGTGGTATGCGCGCAGTCGCGCCAAGGTGGCGACGGGATTACTCCTGACTGCGCCGGGCGTCCCGATGATTTTCATGGGGCAGGAGTTTCTCGAGGACAAATATTGGACCGACTGGCAGGGCCGCCCGGAATTGTTGATCTGGTGGGAAGGCCTCGAAGGCAAAGACAAACACATGTCGGATCAGCATCGCTTCACGCGCGACATCATGTGGCTGCGGCGAAAACATCCGGCACTGCGCGGCGAAGGCCTAAAGGTGTTTCACGTGCGCAACGACAACCGCGTCATTGCCATGCACCGTTGGTTGCCGGGCGTCGGACGCGATGTGGTCATCGTTGCCAGCCTGAACGAGAGCACGTTTTATAATTACAGCTATCGGCTCGGTTTTCCGCAGGGCGGTCATTGGAAAGAGGTGTTCAACAGCGACATCTATGATCAATGGTTCAATCCGAACGCGCAGGGGAATCCCGGCGGCATCATGGCCGATGGACCGACATGGGACGGTTTGCCGGCTTCTGCGCAGATCACCCTGCCGGCAAACAGCCTTCTGGTATTCGCGCGCGACGGGGGAGATTTCTGAAGCGCGCGACCTCAGGTGATGCAGCCGATCCGTATTCCGTCGCGGAAGTCGTCGCTCGACACGCGCCGGTGGCGCGGTATGCTTCGGAAGGCATGCTTCTTGCGAATTGCGCGCTCCGGGGCACTTAGGCTAAGGCGGCAATCATCATGGCGGCTTCAGAACTCCGGGCGGACGATCACAGCGTAGAGCCGATCCCCGATCGCGACCGCGACTCGACCGGTCCGCAGCAGATGTGGATCTGGGCCGGTGCCAACATCGCGCCGATCAATTGGGCACTCGGGGCACTCGGCATCATCCTCAAGCTCGGGCTGTGGGAAACGATCGCGGTCATCGTGATCGGCAATATCGTCGGCTGCGCAATATTCGCCGCCTTCACGGTCATGGGTCACAAGACCGGCGTCAATCAGATGGTGCTCAGCCGCTCCGCCTTCGGAAGGCGTGGCGCCTATCTGCCGAGTGCGCTGATGTTTCTGATGACCCTCGGCTGGATCGGCGTGAACACATACTTTCCGGTCAAGATCGCGATGGCCATTCTCGGCCAGTTCGGCATCGCCGATACATGGCTTCCCAACGTCATCGTCATCACACTCATCATGCTGATTCAGGTCGGCATCGGCGTCTACGGCTTCTACGCGATCCGCACATTCGAGAAATATACCGTGCCCATCACCATCATGATCATGGTGATCATGAGCGTCATGGCGTGGACGCGGCCGGGCGTCGTCAACTGGCACCTGACCAGCATGCTGCCTCCGGGCGCGCATTTCACCATGCTCACCCTGCTGACAACGGCAATCGGCGTCGGCTGGGGGATATCCTGGGTGACCTGGGCATCGGACTATTCGCGCTTCGTGCCGCGGAGCGTGCCCTCTTCGTCCGTGTTTTGGTACAGCTATGTCGGCATGTATGTGCCGACGGTGTGGCTCGGCATTCTCGGCGCGACGATCGCTAGCGTGACGCAGGACGCCGACCCCGCCAAAATGGTGAGCGCGGTTTTCGGCGGCGCCGTCGCCATTCTGGTGCTGCTCCTGGTGCTGCATGGACCGGTCGCGACCAACATCCTCAACGTCTATTCCGCCGCGCTGGCGGCGCTCAGCATGGGCTTCCAGGTATCGCGGACCGCACTCGCCTGGATCGTCGGCCTGGTCGGTTACATCGTCACGATCTACTTCGTGTTTGCACCGTCCTTCGCCAAGGCGCTCGACAATTGGATGGTCGGGCTGCTCCTATGGATGAGCCCGTTTGCCGGCGTGATTCTCGCCGACTTCTACATCAAGCGTCGAGGCGAGATCGACGTGGCCCAACTCTACCGCGCGCCGGAGACAAGCGCTTATGGCGACATCAATTGGAGCGCGCTGATCGCGTTTCTTCTAGGTCTCGTCGCCGGCTGGTCTGTTGAGGATGGTCTTGTTCCCGCGATGCAGGGACCGGTCTCGACGGGGCTGCTCGGCGGCGCCGACCTGAGCTGGCTCGTGGGCATTGTCGTCTCGGGCGGGGTCTACTTGGCGCTCGCGCGGCGCCGGTTGGTGCCAGCCTACAGCTGAGTTGAGAGGTCAATGATCGGCGGCAGCGCCGCCGATCAGGCTCGCATCGACCCCACCTTGGCGGCCCTCGATCTGCAAGCTCGCTCTGCGCGGCGCGGTCCTTGCGACCACGCGCCCACGCCGCACGACAGCGAGGCGCGTTGCCTTCAGCCGGATCGCCTCGATCGGATCGCGCGCTTGCAGGATGACGAGGTCGCCGTTGCAGCCGACCTCGAGGCCATAGTTTTCCAGTCCGATGATCTTGGCGGGCTCGGTGGTAATGCAATCGAAGGCGCGCCGCATAGCGTCGCGGCCGGTAAGCTGGCCGATATGGATCGCCATATGCGCGAGATCGAGCATGTCGCCTGACCCAAGCGAATACCACGGGTCCATCACGCAATCGTGCCCGAACGCGCAAATGATGCCGTGCTGCCACATCTCCGGGATGCGAGTCATGCCGCGGCGTTTCGGATAGGTGTCGTGACGCCCCTGAACGAGAATGTTGATCAGGGGATTGGCAATCGCCGCCATCTCCGCCTCGGCCATCAAGGGCAGGAGCTTTGAGACATAATAATTGTCCATGGAATGCATGGACGTGAGGTGCGATCCAGCGACTCGTCCCTGCAAACCGAACCGGATGGTGTCGGCGGCGAGCGTCTCGACCTGCCGCGAGAGAGGATCGTCGGTCTCGTCGCAATGCATGTCGACGCGGAGCCCTCTATTGGCGGCGATCTCGCAGAGCGCGCGCACGGAGGCGCTTCCCTCCGCCATCGTACGCTCGAAATGCGGAATGCCGCCGACGACCTCGACGCCGCGATCGAGCGCGCGCCTCAGATTCTCTTGCGCGCCAGCTGACCGGTAGTAGCCGTCCTGTGGAAACGCGACGAGCTGAAGATCGATATACGGCGCGACCTGCCGCTTCACGTCGAGGAGCGCGTCGACCGCGAGCAGGCGATCGTCGCAGATATCCACATGGCTGCGAATGGCAAGCACGCCCTGTGACACCGCGAGATCGCAATAGCGCAGCGCGCGCTCGACGACCGCCTCGTGGGTGAGAAGCGGCTTCAACTCACCCCAGAGAGCGATTCCCTCAAGGAGGGTTCCGGACCGGTTCAGCCGCGGCAGGCCAAGCGACAGCGTCGCGTCCATGTGAAAGTGGACGTCGACGAAAGGAGGGGAGACGAGATAGCCTCCGGCATCGAGTTCTTGCGCGTCGCTCGCGAAAGCAACGTTCGGCCCGATCTCGACGATCCCGCCGTTCCGTATCGCAATCTGCTGCCCAGTTGTTCCATTGGGAAGCGTCGCGTTGCGGACGATGAGGTCGCGTTGCATCCTTCACTCCGCGGCGGCGGCTCCAAACCGAACTGATGTCAGCCGCTCGCGGAGCGAACGAAACAAAACAGCCTGATTAATGCGCCAACGGGTCGGGGCGCATTTGGAATTTGAACACTTTCGCAAGGACGCCCTTGCCGCCTTCGCTGTGGAAGTTGGTTCGCGTGCCTGATGTTGTCCAAACCGCGCGACCCTTCCAGCCGGTATTTGCATCGTCTACGCGCCCATCGACGTTTTTGCTAAAGAAGCCCATGGGGTAGGGGACGCGCAGACGCACGAATTCGCCATTCACGAGCGCAAGCAACTGCTCGCCGCCGTTCGTCGACGCGATCGGCACGTTTTGCCCAAGACCGAGGGTGTTGTAGAGATCCACCCAGACGTAATAGGCGTGATCGGCGCTGCCTTTCGCGTCTACGCCTCTGAATTGCGGGCCGGGGAAGCGGTAGAGCGTCCAGCCTTCGAAACATTGCTTCCCTGTCGCGGCGTCCGGTCCCTTGAGCGGCGACTTGCATTTGTTGCGATCGAAGCTCGCGAGATGGCCGCTCGATAAAACGGTCCAGACGATACCGTTGAGATCGACATCGAGGCCCCGCGAACCGAACGCACCTTCCGGCGGCTGGAACATTTCGGAGACCGCCGTGTGCGCAGGATCGTTGCCAGGGACAAGCCGAACGAGCAGGCTCGGCTGATCGATGCGCGAAAAGCCCGGACCCATTGATTGGCCCCAGATCGCGCCGCCGCGCGGATCGGGCGAGACGCCGTAGAAGGCGGCCTTCACCCATTTGTCCTTGTTCGGATCGATCGACTGATCCGGCCCGACATACGCTTCGCGTTTGCCGGTGCCGGTCACGTTGGCGATGGTCGGCGTCCAGCCCTGCGATTTGATCTCGTCGCCGGTGGCGTCGAACTGCTTCGTGTTCACCCATCCGACGACGCCGCTATAAGGCTGCGCGGCGCTGAGCCAGAGCGTGTCGTTAGCATCGTGGCCGAAATACAAGTGATGCGTGGTGAAGCAGGTGTCGATCAGCGTCCACTTATCCATCTTCGGATCATACATAGAGAGCTGGCGGCCTGACTCCGCCAGCGGCGCCACGCCGGCTGAAGCATTGGCCTCGCCGTTCTTGCAATAATCCGGATTCTTTGGCGGCCGGATGCGCGCGGTGAACCAGACACGTCCTTGCGCATCCATCATCGGATTGTGGATCGAAGTGTGACTATCCCAGATCGGCTCGTCGCCCCAGAACACCGACGTGCCGGTCGGCTCGTCCTTGGTGCTCTTGGTTGCGGGATCGCGGTAGGGGTGCTTGATCAGCTTCGTTGTGTTGTGGACGGGATCGAGAACCGGGACGAAGTCCGAGCTTTCTTCCGGTGAACCATAAATTGGGCCGTTGGCATTCACCGTCGGATTGCGTTTGTCGGTTGAGACCGCGTCGTGCAGATACATTTTCTCCGTGCCCCAGTCCCAAAGACTGATCACGACGTTGCGCTCGACGCCCTTTGGCCGCTCCGGCTTGTCGAACGGCAGTTCGCCGGCCGCGATGCGATCGGTCCAATCGGCGAACATGCGTAAGCCGCGATCCGGACCGAGCCGAGTGATCGTAACGGCCATATTCGACATGGCTTGTCCGGATTGCAGCCGGCGCGTCCATAAGTCGACCGAGTTCGAGAAAGACCCGAGTTCCTTGCTTGGCGAGCGTACATTCTTGCTGCCGAGGGCATGACAGGACTGGCAGGAATTCTTGACCGTATCGATCCAATCGGCCTGCGTGTGCATGACCGGCGGCATGCCGGTCGGACTGTTGTCCGAGCCCGGAAACTCACTTTGCGGCGGCATCTTCATCAGCGAATACCAGTAGACGCCGGGATAATATTCGGCGGCCGCTGCTTCGCTCGGCGCGGGCTTGGCGGCGATGTCGATTGTTTGGCCAGGGCGCACATCCTGCTTGTCGGAATCGATGAGCCCGTAGCCGCGCGACCAGAGCTTATAATTCGCGCTCGGAAGCTCCGGGATGACGAAACGGCCCTCATCGTCGGTGACGACGATCTTGGCGAATTTCGTCGGCAGGTCCGTCGTCTCGGCAATGACCCAGATGCCGGCTTCGGGCCCATGCGGTCCCGCAACGCGGCCACCGATCTCGTTCGTGCCGATCGGGACGTCCGCTTTCGTTTGCGCGCCTATCGCGCCCGGCGCGTTCAGCATCACAAGCGAGAGCGCGACAATACCGGCATGGGTCGTACGATTAAGCACCATGGCTCCCTCCCGAGATGGCGCTCAGCCTAGCAAGATTGCGCAGGTTTTTGGAAGTCAAAATCGGCAGATGCGCCGCTGCCGTATCTGCCCGCGCCACCCCTCGACGCGCAGAAGAAACACGGCTCCGGTTGACAACCGGAGAGGTTTCGGATGCTGGTTTGCCAAGTTAGAAAACAACCGGGGGATCGGATGCGCGTATCGGTTTTTGCAGTCGCACTTACATCGGGATTGTCGCTCAGCCTTTGCGGCGCGCATGCGCAGATTTCCGATGATGTCGTGAAAATCGGCGTGCTCACCGATATGTCGAGCCTCTATGCCGACGCCACCGGCAAGGGTTCGCTCGTCGCCACCCAGATGGCGGTAGAGGATTTCGGCGCCAAGGTGAAAGGCAAGCCAATCGAGATCGTCAGCGCCGATCACCAGAATAAGCCTGATGTCGGCACCAGCATCGCCCGCTCCTGGTACGATACCGACAAGGTCGACGTGATCGTCGACGTTCCGACCTCGTCCATCGCACTGCCCGTTCAGGATATCACCCGCGAGAAGAACAAGGTGTTCATTGTCTCGGGGGGCGGAACCTCCGATCTCACGGGAAAAGCCTGCTCGCCGAACGGCATTCACTGGACCTACGACACTTACGGCCAAAGCAGCGTCGCGGTGCGTGCGATGTTGCAGCGGGGCGGCGACAGCTGGTTCTTCCTCACAGCGAACTACGCGTTCGGGCAGGCTTTCGAGCGCGACGCCGCCGATCTCCTCAAGAAGAATGGCGGCAAGGTTATCGGCAGCGTCAAGCACCCGCTGAACACCGCGGACTTCTCATCGTTTATCCTGCAGGCGCAAGGCTCCGGCGCGAAGGTGATCGGACTTGCCAATGCCGGCGGCGATACGACGAACGCAATCAAGCAGGCGGCGGAATTCGGCGTCACCAAGCAGCAGACGCTCGTCGCGCTGCTACTTGAAGTCACCGATGCTTACGCGATCGGTGTCAAGGACGGCCAGGGCCTGATCGTCGCCGACGCATGGTACTGGGACCAGGACGATGCTTCGCGGGCGTTTTCAAAGCGCTTCAACGATCGTGTCGGCCATATGCCGACGATGATTCAGGCCGGCCTTTACTCCGCGGTGACGCACTATCTCAAGGCGATCGACGCAACCGGCACCGATGATTCCAAGACGGTCATCGCCAAGATGAAGGAAATGCCGATCAACGATTTCTTCGCCAAGGACGGCAAGATCCGCGAGGACGGACGCATGATCCACGCGATGTATCTGCGGCAGATGAAGACGCCGGCAGAATCGAAAGGACCGTGGGACCTCTACAAGACGCTGGGCGAAGTTCCGGCCGAACAGGCGTTCCGTCCGCTCTCCGAAAGCGAATGCCCGCTGGTGAAGAAGTAGGCGGTCATCCCGCATCGGCGCTTTAGGCGCCAAGGCTCATGCCGCGATCTTCTGACAGGCGTCTACTCCGGTCAGCGGCGCGGCCGTCATCCCCTGCAATTCCGGCAGGGTCATGCCCTCGACCATGGCGCGCACGATCAGCCGTCCATCGCCCGGCACATCGATGATGGCGACATCGCTGTAGATGCGGTCGACGACGCGCATGCCCGTCAGCGGATAGGTGCACTGGGTAACGATTTTCGGCGCGCCTTTCTTGTCGACATGGTCCATCATCACGAAGACCTGCTTCGCGCCGGCAGCTAAATCCATCGCGCCGCCGACGGCGGGAATCGAGTTCGGGTCGCCGGTGTCCCAATTGGCGAGATCGCCCATGCGCGAGACCTGGAAGGCGCCGAGTACCGTCAGATCGATGTGACCACCGCGCATCATCGCAAACGACGTTACGTGATCGGTGATCGAGGCGCCGGGCATGAGTCCCATGAACTCCTTGCCGGCATTGATGATGTCGGGATCTTGCGGGCCGCCGGCGGGCGCGTTGGTCATGCCGACAATGCCGTTCTCGCTGTGCAGGATGATCTCGCGGTCGCGCGGCAGGTATTGCGCGATCAAGGTCGGCATGCCGATGCCGAGATTGACGTAGACGGCGTCGGGAATGTCGCGCGTGACGAGTTCGGCGATCTGCGCACGCGTGAGTTTGTTCCAAGTGGTCATTGTTGAGCGCTCATTGCGGATTCCTGCATTCGACGACACGCTGCACGAATATGCCCGGAGTCATAACATGGTCGGGCGCGAGGGCGCCAAGGGGCAGAATCTCCTGCACTTGCGCGACCGCGGTTTTCGCCGCCATGCACATGACCGGCCCGAAATTGCGCTGCGCATAGCGATAGACGAGATTGCCCCAGCGGTCCGCTTGCGTTGCCTTCACAAACGCGAAGTCGCCGGGCAGGGGATCCTCCAAGACATAACCGACGCCGTCGATGACACGCGTCTCCTTGCCCTGCGCGAGCGGCGTTGCGTAGGACGTCGGCGTGAAGAACGGCCCGAGCCCCGCGCCGGCCGCGTGCATGCGATCCGCCATCGTACCCTGCGGAACGCATTCGAGCTCGATCTTCCCGGCGCGATACCATTCGGCAAAGACCGCCGAGCTCGGATTGGCCGGATTGGCAGAGCGCGCATAGGAGCAGATCACCTTGCGCACGCGCCCCGCCGCGATCAATTCGCTCAAGCCGAGCGGTCCATTGCCGGCATTGTTGTTGACGATTGTCAGGTCCTTCGCGCCCTGATCGAGCAAAGCGCGGATGAGATCCGTCGGAATACCGGAGCCGCCGAAGCCGCTGATCAGAAGCCTCGCCCCGTCGCGGACACCGGACACGGCCTCCGCCAGCGATGGAACCGTTTTGTCGAGCATCAGGTGCCTCTCCGAAGCCTTGAAGCTTACCCCTCTCCTTGCCGGCTGTCGCGGCGAAGCGCGGCGGCAATTCCAAGCCCGACGCAGGCTGCCGGGATCATCACGAACGGTACCGCGGCCCAGCCGAGATGCGCGGCGAAGAAGCCGGTCGCAAGCGGCCCGACAAACTGGCCGATATTGCTCGCCTGCTGGACGAGGCCGACGGTCGGCGTCACCAGCGCCGGCGTTGGTGCGAAGCGCGGCACCGCGGCGAAAATCGATCCGGGCGTCAGGCCGCCGATGCCGAGCGTCAGCGCAGCCGTCACGGCAATCACGCCACCGCTCGCGCCGCTGGCGAAAATGATCAGTGACGCGAAACCGTAGACGATGAAACTCGCGGCGACATTCGCCCAGACAGGAATGCCGGCACGCAACAGCACGCCGGCCATGACATTGCCCACGACATTGGCGGCGACGGCCGCGGTCGTGAACAGACCTGCGGCCGCAACCGACAAGTGCAGCTGCGTGACAAGAATGAGCGGCATGAAGCCGGCGATCGCCACATACGAAAAGGAGTAGAGGCCGAAGGCGAGCGCGAGGTGAACGCAGCCGGGCGCACGAAACAGCGCTTCGAGGTCGCTCAGCAGCGAACTTCCTCTTGGTCCTCGCGCGCCCAGTCCGAAGCGGAAGAAACACAAAGCCGCATAAGCGATCGGCAGGACCGCATCGAACGCCCATAGCGTGCGCCAGCCGATCCCAGGCAACATCGGGCCGAGCAGCAACATCAGCACGGTGCCGATCGGCATGTATGTGCCCCAGATTGCCAGCATGAGATCGCGATCGCGTGCCGCAACCGTCTGCTGCAGAAGATCGGGGATGACAAGGACCGCGGCGAGCAGGCCGAAGCCTTCGATCGCGCGCGACAGAATGAGAACTGCCGCGCCGGATGCGGCAGCGCCGATGGCGCTGCCGATTCCGATCGCGACAAGGCCAAGGATCAACGCCCTGCGCGCGCCGAGGCGGCGCATGAACATGCTGACTGGCATTGCGGCGAGCGCGCCGGTTAGCGCAACGACGGCGAGAATGATCGAGCCGATATCGACGCCGATATGCAGATCGGCGACGATCAGCGGCATGGCGATGAAGGCTTTGCCGACCTGACACGCGGCGACGATTCCGGCGCCGATGAGGAGCGCTGCATCGACTATGCGGGTCTTTTCCGGCGTGGGGGTCACGCGCCGCCGAGATAGGCCGCCACGACATTCGGATCGTTGGCAACTTGTGACGCCGGACCCGACAGCGTGATGCGCCCGCTTTCGAGCACATAGGCTTCATCAGCAATCTCCAGCGCGGCGCGGGCATTCTGCTCGACAAGCAGGATCGTGCGCTGCTCGGCTTTGAATTCCGAGATGATGCGGAAGATTTCCTCAACGAAGCGCGGCGCCAGTCCCATCGACGGCTCGTCGAGCAGGAGCAGCTTCGGGTCCGCCATCATGGCGCGGCCGATCGCCAGCATTTGTTGCTCGCCACCCGAAAGCAGCCCGGCCGGTTGCGTGTGACGCTCCGCCAACCGGGGAAAGCGCGCGAGAACGCGATCGCGGCGCCGCGCTTCCTCGGCGCGATCGCTGACGAGGTAGGCGCCCATGCGGAGGTTTTCGTCGATCGTCATGTTGGCGAAAATCTGCCGGCCTTCCGGCACCTGGACCATGCCGAGCCGCGCGATGCGATTGGCGGCGAGTGAAGAGATATCGTTGCCGGCGAGCCGGATCGATCCCGCACGCGCGCGCAGCAAGCCGGAAATCCCGCGCAGCGTCGTCGTCTTGCCCGCGCCGTTTGCGCCGATAAGCGTTACCACCCGCCCCGCTTCGATCGAAAGATCGATACCTTTCACCGCGTCCGTGCGGCCATAGCCGAGCACGAGGCCGCGCACGTCGAGAAGCGGCGAGGGAGGCGCGTCGTTCATCGCACGCGCGCTCCGGCTTCGAGCCGCTCGGCAACTTTGGTGCCGAGATAGGCTTCGATCACTTTCGGCTCACTGCGCACTTCGAGCGGCGTGCCCTCGGCGATCTTGCGGCCGAAATTCAAGACCGTGATGCGATCGCAAAGATGCATGATGAAATGCATATCGTGCTCGACGAGGAGGAGCGTCACGCCGCGGGCTTTCAGCCGCAGAAGCAGTTCGATGAGGCTCGCCGTCTCGGAAGGGTTCATGCCGGCGGCTGGCTCGTCGAGCAGCATGAGCTTTGGATTCGAGGCGAGCGCGCGCGCGATCTCGAGCCGACGCTGATCGCCATAGGGCAGACTGCCGGCGCGCGCGGATGGGTCGCCTAGGCCCACGAACGACAAAATCTCGCGCGCTTTGACGATCGCGGCGGATTCGGCGGCGCGAAAAGATTTCAGCCGCAGCAACGTCGCGCCAAGACCGCCGCCGACATGTGCATGCATGCCCGCGAGCACATTTTCGAGCACCGTCATTTCGCCGAACATGCGGATGGTCTGGAATGTCCGCGCGAGTCCGCGCTCAGCGCGCTGCCAGCTCGGCCAGGCGTCGATCGTCTCCCCGTCGAAGCGGATGTGGCCTTCGCACTGATGACCGAGGCCGGAGATCAGGTTAAAGGCGGTGGTCTTGCCGGCGCCGTTCGGGCCGATCAGTCCGTGCACCGTCTGCGGCTCGACATGAAACGAGACGCCGTCGACCGCGGCGAGGCCGCCGAAGCGCACGCTGAGATTTTCAAGTGCGAGGATCGCGCCGTTCATGCCCGCGCTCCGGTACGGCCGATGCGCCAGGGCACGATGCCGTGGGGCATGAACAGAACCGCGATGACGATGATGAGACCGTTGAAGACAAGGCGAAAATCGTGCAGCGGCCTGAGCACCTCAGGCAAAAGCGTCAGAATGATCGCGCCGACGACCGGCCCGAACGGCGAACCAATCCCGCCGAGCAGCGCGTAGCTCAGGATCGTCACGGCGGCGTCGAAGCCGTAATCGTTCGGCGAGATGAAAGACGAG
>JAXDNJ010000024.1:0-33671 GCA_034669505.1 Methylobacteriaceae bacterium | reverse complement strand
AGCCGCGCCGTGCGCGAACTCCTCGCCCGCGACATGCAGGAGGCGGCCGGGCAGCTCGATTTCGAACGCGCCGCGCGGCTGCGCGATCGCATTGCCGGTTTATCCGCAGTGCAAGGGTCGCAGGGTGTAAATCCGAAAAGTGTCGAAGAAGCCGACGTTTTCGCCATCACCGAAAATGCCGGACAATTCTGCATCGAGGTGTTTTTCTTTCGCACCTATCAGAACTGGGGCAATCGCGCCTATTTTCCGCGCGCCGATCGCAGTCTGACGACGGGGGAAGTGCTCGGCGCGTTTCTGGCGCAGTTCTATAGCGAGCGCCCTGCCCCGCGGCTGGTCCTCTTGTCGACAGCTATCGAGGAAGCCGAACTGCTTGCCGAGGTCCTCTGCCAAAAGTCGGGCCATCGCGTCGAAATCGCCGTGCCGCAACGCGGCGAGAAGCGCGAGCTGGTCGAAGCGGCATTGCAGAATGCGCGCGAGACGCTCGGCCGCAAACTCGCCGACACGGCAAGCCAGACGAAGCTGCTTGGGGTGCTTGGCGAAGCCATCGGCGCACCGGGAACGATCCGCCGTGTCGAGGTCTACGACAACAGCCACATCATGGGCACAAATGCGATCGGCGCGATTGTTGTCGCTGGTCCGTCAGGGTTCATGAAGACGCATTACCGCACGTTCAACATCAAAAGCGAGGAACTCACGCCCGGCGACGATTACGGCATGATGCGAGAAGTGCTGCGCCGGCGCTTTTCGCGGCTGTTGAAGGAAGCGCCGCGGGAGGCGAACCCTCATCCTGAGGAGCGCGCACCCCCTCATCCTGAGGAGGCGCGCAGCGCCGTCTCGAAGGATGAGCAAACTGGATCACCCTTCGAGACGCTTGCTTCGCAAGCTCCTCAGGGTGAGGGCCAAGCCGGCCACGATCCCGACGCCTTCCCCGCCTGGCCCGATCTCGTGCTCATCGACGGCGGCCGCGGCCAGTTCGATGCCGCACGTCAAGTCTTTGCCGATCTCGGCGTGACCGGCGTGACGCTCGTGGCGATCGCCAAAGGCCGCGATCGCGATGCCGGCCGCGAGACCTTCTTTGTCGAAGGACGCGAACCGTTTCATCTGCCGCCGCGCGACCCTGCGCTCTATTTCGCCGAGCGCCTGCGCGACGAGGCGCATCGCTTCGCCATCGGCACGCATCGTGCACGACGCAAACGTGAATTCACCAAAAGTCCGCTCGACGAGATCGGCGGCATCGGGCCGGCGCGCAAGCGGGCGCTCCTGCAGAGCTTCGGCACCGCCAAGGCGATCTCGCGCGCCACGTTGGCCGATCTCGAGAAGGTGCCGGGGATCAATGCCTCTACCGCCCGGGTCGTGTACGACTATTTCCATGAGCGGCGATGATGAGCGGCGGTAGTGGCGGAAGGGATACGCCCTTTCGCCGCGTTTTCCCTCCAGACGACGCAGTGTTGACCTTCGCGCGAGGAGCGTGTTCTCAACGGCCATGGCGATAACGACCATGCAGACGGGAGGAAGTCGGCGCTGGACGCTGCCGAATATCCTGACCTATGGCCGCGTTGTCGCTGTCCCCGTCGTCGTCATCCTGCTGTTCTGGCCGGACACTGCCTGGATGCGCTGGACGGCGCTCTGCATCTTCATCCTCGCCGGGATCACCGATTTTTTCGACGGCTATCTGGCGCGCGCCTGGTCGCAGCAATCCTCCCTCGGGCGGATGCTCGATCCGATCGCCGACAAGCTCCTTGTCGCCGCCGTGCTCTTGATGCTCGTCGCCGACCACACGATCACGAGCTTCTCGATCTCGGCGGCGATCGTCATCCTCTGCCGCGAGATCCTGGTCTCCGGCCTGCGCGAGTATCTAGCCGAGCTCAAGGTGTCCGTGCCGGTCAGCAAGGTCGCGAAGTGGAAGACGACGCTGCAGCTTGTCGCCCTTGGCTTTCTGATAGCCGGCCACGCTGCGGACCCGATCGTGCCGGGCGTCACCCAGGCCGGGCTCGTCCTTCTCTGGATCGCCGCGCTGCTGACGCTCTACACCGGCTGGGACTATATGAAGGCCGGGATCAAGCACGTCGTCGACGAGTAGGAGGAGGAGAAGGAGATGAAGGCGCTGTATTTCGCCTGGGTGCGCGAGCGGATCGGCCGGGCGGAGGAGGAGCTGGCGCCGCCCCCCGAAGTGACGACGATCGACGACATGATCGCCTGGTTGAAGACGCGCGGCGAAGAATATGCCCACGCCTTTGAGAATGGGCGCAGCATTCGCGCCGCGATCGACCGCACGCATGTGAAGCACGATGCGCCGATCTCCGGCGCCCGCGAGGTCGCCTTTTTCCCACCGATGACGGGGGGGTGAGATGGCGGCGCCCCCCAATATCCGCGTACAGCGCGAGCCGTTCGATGCTGCCGCCGAGGCCGCGGCACTCACTGGCGGGCGCGCCGATGTCGGTGCGGTCGTCACGTTCACCGGACTCTGCCGCGATGAAGGCGGCCGGCTTGCCTGCCTGGACCTCGAGCACTATCCCGGCATGGCCGAGGCCGAGATGGGGCGCGTTGCATGGGAAGCTTTGGCTCGCTGGCCACTCCTCGGCCTAGCGATCGTGCACCGTCACGGGCCGATCCGCCCGGGCGAACCGATCGTGCTCGTCGTCACCGCCTCCTCGCATCGCGCGGCTGCCTTCGCCGCCGCCGAATTCCTCATGGATTATCTCAAAAGCAATGCGCCCTTCTGGAAAAAAGAGGTGCTCGCCGAAGCTTCGGAGGGCGGCTGGGTCGGCGCCAAGCGAGAGGACGAAGCGGCTTTGACCCGATGGTAGGTTCCCGCCGCCACAGCGTCTCGGTTGAAGATAACCTAAGTTAACAGCGCAACGGTGAAACCTTCCGGCTCCGCGCGGCTTCCTCTGTCTGGGAAAAGAAGGGGGCCGATGTCAGCCGGGGTTCTCATCGTCGAGGACGAGCCGCTTCTGCGCTCGATGGCCGTCGAGTTCCTGAGCGAAGCCGGGCTTATCACGTTCGAAGCTGAAAACGCCACCGAGGCGCTGGAACTTCTGGAGCATCACGCACCGGAAGTCGCGGTTCTTTTCACTGACGTCCGCATGCCGGGTTCAATGGACGGGCTTGAGCTGGCACGTGTCGTCCATTGCTCGTGGCCCTGGATTCGCGTCATCGTGACATCCGGCGCGTTCGGCAGGCCTTCGGACAAACTTCCCGACGACGCGGATTTTCTGCGCAAGCCCTGGCTCCCGCTCGACCTGCTTGCGCACGTACTCAAGGCGGCGACGGACTTCAATGCGCTGCAGGTCGACCCGACAGCCCGTACCGCCAGCTAAGCTCAGTCTCTGCTTTTGCTGAGTTGGTTCGAAGCGCGTCAGCTGTGTCGCCAGCTCGGCTCCCAAACAGTTCCCCCTGCCGCCTAGGGAGAAGCGACAGGGGGTCCTGGGAGGCTGGACATCATGAAATGTCCGCAACCGACCGGCGATATCAGAGGGCCGAGGATCACCGATCAGTCCAGTTACTCTACAAGAGTAGGATCCGCGCGCGCCTTAACCCATGTAAAGAGGCGCTCACTTTGTTCGCTGAAGAAGATTGTTCTCAAGATCGGCGCTTGCACAGCAATGCTCAGCTCCAAGTTACAGTTATTTTGAAATGGACAGAAGCACTCGATAGCACCATCTCTCGGGATGCACGAATGGCTGGCCTTTCGTGGAGCGATCTTCCTCTCTCGAGCAGTTGTTGTGATTACACTCGCAAAGACGACCGCAGTCATCGCGGCGAGACTCGTACCGGTCGCTCTGCCGGAGCGTCTCATTGTTGCGTCGAGCTCGGTGAACGGCCGTGTCCGATTCACGACGAGCTTCGGACTGGAAGATCAGGCGATCACGCATGCGCTCGCGGCGAATGCAATCGGCATCGATGTCGTGACGATCGATACGGGGCGGTTGTTTCCCGAGACCTATGACGTTTGGGCGGAAACGGAGCAGCGCTACGACATCCGCATCGAAGCAGTGACACCTGATCGCGACCAACTGGAAAGCTTTGTCCGCCAACACGGCATCAACGGCTTCCGCGCCTCATTGCAGAATCGACAGACCTGCTGCGCAATTCGCAAGAGCGGACCTTTGCGCCGTGCGCTTGCGGGCGCAAGCGCCTGGATCACTGGACTGCGCGCGGAACAATCGCAGCACCGCCGCGCCACACCCCTCGCCGAGGTCGACGAGCAGCATGGCCTTATCAAGATAAATCCCCTCGCCGATTGGAGCGCGCGCGACGTGGCGCAGTACGTCGCCGATAACCGCGTTCCCTACAACGTCTTGCACGACCGCGGATTTCCGTCGATCGGCTGCGCCCCCTGCACCCGCGCCGTTCGCGTCGGCGAACCGGAGCGCTCCGGCCGGTGGTGGTGGGAAGAAGATGAAAAGAAGGAATGCGGTTTGCACTTGAATTCGGCCGCGCCGCTGCAGACCTCGGCATCGATCACGGCAGAAAGAGAATTCGCGTAATGGGCTACGACGCTCCGTTTGTTATTCCGTCAGCATCTCGTGAACGGCGGCTTGTGGGTCGAGCCGCACTCACGCATCTGCAGCGGCTCGAGGCGGAGAGTATCTATATCCTGCGCGAAGCAATCGCGCAGAGTGAAAGCCCGGTCCTGCTCTATTCCATCGGCAAGGACTCGTCCGTCCTTCTACATCTCGCGATGAAGGCCTTCTATCCGGCACGACCGCCCTTCCCGCTGCTTCATGTCGACACGACTTGGAAGTTTAGGGAGATGATTGCTTTCCGCGATGCTCGCGCAAAAGCTCTTGGCCTCGAATTACTGGTGCATACCAACGAAGATGGGATCGCGCGCGGCGTCAATCCGTTTGTGCACGGATCGGACGTGCACACGGACGTCATGAAGACCCAGGCGCTGCGCCAGGCGCTCGACCGCCACGGATTCGATGCCGCGATCGGCGGGGCCCGCCGGGACGAGGAAGTCTCGCGCGCCAAGGAACGCGTCTTCTCGCTGCGCAGCGCCAACCACGGCTGGGATCCGAAGCGCCAGCGCCCCGAGCCGTGGCGCCTCTACAACGGCCTGAAGTGCAAAGGCGAAAGCATGCGCGTCTTCCCGCTCTCGAATTGGACCGAGCGCGACGTCTGGCTCTACATTTACCAAGAGAAGATCCCGATCGTACCGCTCTATTTCGCCGCCAAGCGGCCGGTCGTGAAGCGCAAAGGCACGCTGATCATGGTTGATGACGAGCGCATGCCGCTCGGGCCGGGCGAGGTGCCGCAGATGCGCTCGGTGCGGTTCCGGACGCTCGGCTGCTATCCGCTCACCGGCGCGATCGAAAGTACGGCTGCGACATTGCCGGACGTCATCCTTGAGACGCTCGCCGCCTCAACATCCGAGCGCCAGGGCCGCCTGATCGATTCCGACGGCGCCGCGTCGATGGAGCGCAAGAAGCAGGAAGGCTATTTCTAAACCATGTTCGATGCTCCTTCGGATCAGGCCTTCGAAAGCTTTATCGATGCGCAGAGTCGCCGTGACGTGCTGCGCTTCATCACCTGCGGCTCGGTTGACGACGGCAAGTCGACGTTGATCGGCAGGCTCTTGCATGACGCAAACCAGCTCTTCGAAGATCAGCTGACGCGGCTCAAGCGCGACTCCCGGCGCTACGGCACGCAAGATGGCGACATCGATTACGCGCTGCTCGTGGATGGGCTCGCGGCGGAGCGCGAGCAGGGCATCACGATCGACGTTGCGTATCGGTTTTTCGCGACTGACAAGCGCTGCTTCGTCGTCGCCGACACGCCGGGCCACGAGCAATATACTCGCAACATGGCGACGGGCGCCTCCACCGCCGATCTTGCCGTGCTGCTCGTCGATGCGCGCAAGGGTCTCACCCGCCAGACGCGCCGGCACAGCCTCATCCTTTCGATGCTCGGCGTGCGCAAGGTCGTGCTCGCGATCAACAAGATGGATTTGATCGGCTGGTCGCAGAACCGCTTCGAGACGATCGTCTCTGATTACAAGGCTTATGCGAAAAAGTTGGGCTTCTTCGAGATCGCCGGCATTCCCATGTCGGCGCTCAGCGGCGACAATGTGGTGCATCCCGCAATCGCCGCGCCTTGGTATGACGGACCGACGCTGCTGCGGCATCTTGAAAGTGTGCCCGCCACGGAAACCGATGCGCACGCGCCATTTCGCTTCCCCGTGCAATGGGTCAATCACCGCCGCGGCGATTTCCGCGGCTACGCGGGGATGATTTCGAGCGGCAAAATCCGCGTCGGCGATCGCATCAAAATCCAGCGTTCCGAGCACGAAGCCGAGGTTACACGCATCATCACCTATGATGGCGATCTCGATGAAGCCATCGCCGGCCAATCCGTGACGTTGGCGTTATCGGAAGAGATCGACGTTTCGCGCGGCGACGTTCTCACCACGCTCGCTACCGTGCGGCTCTTTGCCGATCGGCTATCAGCCCGCCTGTTCTGGACCGGCGAGAAGCCGCTTGTTGCCGGCGATCAATTCGAGCTGAAGCTCGCCACGGCGACGCGGCGCGCAACCGTCGAACGCGTCACGCACAGGCTCGATCCCGATAGTGCCGAACGGGAACATACAGGGCATCTCGCGAACAACGATGTCGGCGAGATCGTTCTTGGCCTCGATTGGCCGCTCACCATGGAGCCTTACGCGGGCAACCGCGATCTCGGCAGCTTCATCCTCATCGATCGCGAGCACTTCGACACTGTGGGGATTGGGCTCGTGCTCGAGCCCGACGCGCCGCTCGCGCCCCGTCGAGGCGAACGGAAGGGCCGATCCGGGCTTCGATCCGTTTTGCGGCAGCTCGGATTCGGCCCTGCAGGATAAATCAGCCCTTTGGCAGAAGCGGCGTGAGCTCCTTGTCGAGCTGCTCGACTGTCATTTCGCCCGAAACACGCTTGCCATTGATGAAGAAAGTGGGCGTGGCGTTCACGCCGAATTTTTCTGCCGCGCGATCGCGCACCATATTGACCTTGTCATAGAGCGCCTGATCCTTCAGGCACTTTTCGAAGGTCTCCTGGCTCATTCCCGTCTGCTTGACGATATTGGCGAGACCGTCGAGCGGCTTTTCGACAAAGGCCCAGTTTTTCTGCTGCGCGAAAAGCAGTGCGACCATCGCTTCGCGCTTGTCGCCGGCGCAGCGCGCCAGCATGAACCCCGCCGTCGCCAGCGGATCGAGCGGAAACTCGCGCAACGTGAATTTCGCTTTGCCGCTGTCGATATATTTCGACTTCAGGGTCGGATAGACATTGGTGTGGAATGCCGCGCAATGCGAGCAGGTCATCGAGGCATATTCGACAACGGTCACCGGCGCATTGGCTTGCCCTTCGACAACGTCAGGCAAGGCGCTCTCCGCCATCAGCTGCTCGACGTCGACGCGCGCGTTTTGCGCGAGGGCCGGGTTCAAACCGATGAGCTGTGTCGCTCCGAGAGCGGAGCTCGCGGCGGCGAATTTCAGGAGGTCGCGACGCGAGTTGAGAAGAGCGGGCATGAAGGCTTCCGATCGTGGCGGCTAAGCTCGAAGATTAGCCGGAAGATTTAGGGCATTTTCGGGCAAAATGCATTGCTGCGAAGTCCTGTGCGCTAATCGGAATGCTGCACTGGCCTGTCCGCCACCATCACCGGCCAGGAATGGCGCGTCCTTTCCCACACTGAATAGTCGGGTGCCGGAAAGGTCGCGTCGGCGAAGGCCCCTACAGCAACGGCGATCAGATCCGGAGCGGCTTCGGATTTCCAGTAGACGGTCGACCCACAGGCCGGACAGAAGTTGAAGGTGAGGCGATTACCGCTATCCGCCACGCGAACATACTGGCTCGCATTTCCCCGCGCCTGGACCCGATCGCGATTGAAGCGCGCCTGGACGCTGAAAACACTACCGGTTCGCCTTTGGCACTCCAAACAATGGCAGACGGAAATGCGAACCGGCTCACCCTCGCAGGTGACACTCAGTTGCCCGCAATTGCAGGCGGCATGTCTGATGGTCATTTTTCCTGTTCCGTTGCGTCCTTAGCAAAGGCCAGGACCCGCGCCCCCAGCCGCGCCAGGGCGTCCCGCAACGGCTCCTCCTCGATGCCTCTGACCTGGTGCTCGGCCTTGGCGCGGGCGAGGAGATCCTCCGGCGCCCGCTTTGGCCGCGGCGGCGCCCGCTCGATTTTCTCCTGCCGGATTTTCAGCGAGCGGACGCAGCGCCAGCCGAGATGGGCGTTGACCCGGTCGATCAGCACGCCAGCGAGGTGTTGGATCTCAAGCCCGAAGCCGGGCTCGACGCGCAGGACGAGCGCGGCGAGCGGGCGTGGCTCCATCGGATCGCGCTTCACGCCGCCGGGCGGCCATTGCAGACGCACGGGTTCGCTGATGGCGGCGATGCGCGCGCCGAGGATCTCCTCCCAATCGAGAAGCAGGGCGGATTCGCCGAACCCCTGCCGCGCGACGGCGGGGTCGAGGATTTTCGGCACGAAATCGCCGAGCGGCTGCGACCAGGGTCGCTTCGGGTCGGGTCTGCGCGGCACCATGGCTTACCCATGCCTTCTCTTGGGGAGGGATGCCAGGGCGGGTTGACCCCCGCGCCTCGCCACCCCCAATAACCACATGGTCGCAGCCCAACTGCTCGCCTGGTACGACCGGCACAGGCGGCGCCTGCCATGGCGCCCCGAGCCCGGCATGCGGGCCGACCCCTATGCCGTCTGGCTCTCCGAGATCATGCTCCAGCAGACGACGGTCGCGGCCGTGCAGAAATATTTTCGGGCGTTCATTGCGCGTTGGCCGAGCGTCGCCGCTCTCGCCGAGGCGCCGGTCGAAGAGGTCATGAAGGAATGGGCCGGCCTCGGCTATTACGCCCGCGCCCGCAATCTGCACGCCTGCGCCAAGGCGGTCGCTCGCGCGCATGGCGGCCAGTTTCCGCGGACCGAACAAGCCCTCCTCGCCCTGCCCGGTATCGGCCCCTACACGGCCGCGGCAATCGCCGCGATCGCCTACGATCGACGCGCGGTCGTCATCGACGGCAATGTCGAGCGCGTCGTCGCCCGCCTCGCCGCGATCGAGACGCCGCTCCCGGGGGGCAAGCCCGCGATCCGCGCCGCGGCCGACGCGATCACGCCAAACCTGCGCGCCGGCGATTTCGCGCAAGCCATGATGGATTTGGGCGCGACGATCTGCACGCACCAGCGGCCGGCCTGCGCGCTCTGCCCCTTACGCGAATTCTGCCGCGCGTTTGCGCGCGGCCAACAGGAGCGGCTGCCGGTCAAAGCCGGCAAACCGGAGCGGCCGCTTCGCGCCGGCAACATTTTCGTATTCCGCACCGGCGACAAGGTGCTGGTGCGGACGCGCGCGCCGCGCGGCCTGCTCGGCGGCATGACCGAATTTCCGGGCTCAGATTGGCTGCCCACGGACGCACGGCAATCGGAGGAAATCGCCTTCCCGATCGCAGCGCGCTGGAAGCGCCTGCCCGGACGCGTCGAACAGATCTTCACGCATTTCGCGCTGCATCTGACGGTCTACACCGCAGAACTGCCGGAAGCGGCCGCGCCGCCCGGCATGCGCTCCATCGATATCGCCGCGTTGGGTCGCGAAGGGCTGCCCAGTGTCATGCTCAAAGTCGCGGCGCACGCGGGACTGTTGCAGGCACCACCGCAAACCAAGCGCAACGCGGTCAAGCGGCCCGCCGCTTCAGCATGAATGCCTGGCGCTTGCATTCCGCGACCAACGTTCCGTCCTGCTTGTAGGCGCGGTGATAGAACTCGACGAGCCCAGCATCGGGCCGCGACTTCGACTCGCGCTTCGACACTACCTCGGTCTCCACCCGCACCGTATCGCCTTCGAAAAGCGGCGCTGGAAACTTCACATCAGTCATGCCGAGATTGCCGATCGTCGTGCCGACCGTCGTATCGCCGACAGAAATCCCGATCATCAGGCCGAGCGTGAACAGCGAGTTCATCAGCGGCCGGCCCCATTGCGTTTCATTGGCGCAGAAATCGGCGTCGATATGCAGCGGCTGGGGGTTCAGCGTCATGTTGGAGAACAGCATATTGTCCATCTGCGTGACGGTGCGCCGCAGCCCATGCGCGATCGTCTCGCCGGGCTCGAAATCCTCGAAATAAATGCCGCCGCGGGGATGCCGCTCGGTTCTTGCCATGTCCCCCTCCGATACACTTGCGCTCACAGCCACTTAAGCCGGCATTTACCATAAATCTCCATGCTTGCGGCAGGGCGAGATCGTCCGGCAGGTCTGAGTGACGCGAATGCTGGTGCGCAAGTTCATGCTCTGGGTCGGCCAAGTCTCCGCCGCAGAGCGGGCCGAAGGCGCCGGGGCGCTCGCCCGCGCTTACCTCTATGCCGATTTCGCCGAGCCCGAGAGACGCGATGCCGAAGTCGCGCTCTATTCGCTGCTGGACGATCCCTCGCCGATCGTGCGGAAATCGATCGCCGAGGCTTTCGCGAGCGCTGCCGACGCGCCGCATGCGATCGTCCTGGCGCTTGCCAACGATCAATCTGCGATCTCTTCGATCGTGCTCGGGCGCTCGCCGCTCCTGTCGGACGCGGAGCTCATCGACTGTGCCGCAATCAGCGACCCCTTCGCGCAGGCAGCGGTCGCGCTTCGCCCGCGGCTCTCGGGCAGTGTCTCCGCGGCGCTGACAGAGTTCGGCTCGCGCGAGGCTTTGATCGCGCTTGCGGTGAATTCCGGCGCGGAGATCGCAGATTTCTCGTTGCGCCGCATGATTGAGCGCTTCGGCTGCGACGGGGACGTGCGCGAAGCGCTCCTCTCGCGTCCGCATCTGCCCGCATTCTTGCGCAGCGCGCTTGTCGCGGCCACGGCGCAGGCGCTCTCGCTATTCGTGACCTCGCGCTCCTGGCTTTCAGTGGAACGCGCCGAGCGCGTGACCCGCGAAGCGCGCGAGAGCGCCAACATCATGATCTCGGCCGAAAGCGCTAGCGATTGCGATTATGCCGGCGCGTGCGAACTCGCCGCGTATCTGCGCCAGTCCGGACAGCTCACGGCGGGGCTCATCCTGCGCTCGCTTCTCTCCGGCCACACGACATTGCTCGAAGCCGCGCTCGGCGAATTGTCCGGCATGCCGGCGCGCCGCGTCGCTGGTCTTATCGCCGGCTTCCGCGGTGCGGGTTTCGCGGCGCTGTACAATCGCGCCGGACTGCCCGCCGGCTTGCTTCCCGCTTTCCGCGCCGCGCTCGAAGCGAGCCGCGAGTTCGGCTTTGCCGGCGAAGGCTGCCACACGGTGCGGCTGTCGCGCACGATCATCGAGCGCGTGCTCACCGCCTGCGAGGATGCAAATGAAGGCGCGCTCGACGGCCTGCTTGCATTGCTCAGGCGCTTCGAGACCGAGGCGTTGCGCGAAGAGGCGCGCGTGCTGGCGATCGATCTGCGTCGGCCCGAGCCGGAGACCAATGTCGTCGTGCCGATGGCCTCGCCCGAGCCAGAACGCTTTGGCATTCCGACCATCGATCTCGCCGCGCTCGAAGCGGAGATCTTGCAGGCCGCGTGAGTTGCTAGCTGCAGCCGCCGAGCTTCTGCAAGCTACTGCTGCTTGAATCCCAACGCCAGACGGGCAACGGCCGGCGCGATAGTCTGGCGCGGATAGCCACTGAACCCGAACATGAGGGCGGATTGCGGAGGCGCTTCGGCGTACAAGCGGCTCATCGCCTTGACGATGACGCCATTCTGGGCAGCGGCGCGTTCGAGCGAGATGTCCGAAAGTCCTTTGCGTTTGTATGCGACCAGATGCATTCCCTGATCCGGCACGGCGATTTTCAGCTCGTCTGCCAAGCGCTTCTTCAGGGCACTCGCCAGCGTGTCCCGCTGCTCTTGATACAGCAGGCGAATTCTTCTGATGTGAGAGGCGAAGTGCCCTTCGGCCATGAAAGATGCAACGACGGCCTGATCCAAGGTCGACGAATGTCGATCCATCAGATAGCGCGCAGCGACAAAGGCCTTCAGAAGAGCATGTGGCACCACAACATAGCCCAACCTCAGACCGGAAAACAGCGCCTTATTAAGTGTGCCTATGTAGATGACACGGTCGGCGTCATCCAGGCCCTGTAGCGAGGCGAGAGGACGGCCGCTGTATCTAAACTCGCTGGCATAATCGTCTTCGACGATCCAGGCATCGTTCTGCTGCGCCCATTCGAGAAGCTCCAGGCGGCGGCCCACGGAGAGCACGACGCCCCTCGGGAATTGATGGGAGGGTGTCACGAATACTGCGCGTGCGCCTGGCGCCGCTCTAATTCCTGCATGCACGTCGAGGCCATGCGTATCGACACGAACGGGGGCGTACCTCCACGCCGGCGGCTACCAATGCCTGCCGTGTCAGCGGATAGCCCGGGTCCTCCATCCAAACCTGTTATCCGGGTCCAAAAGAACCCGGATAACGATATCGATAGCCTGCGGCGTGCCTCCGGTAACGACGATCTGTTCGGGATCGCAGCGCACCGAGCGCGCCGCCTGCAAATAATCGCAAATGCTTCTTCGAAGCTCGGGTAACCCGCGTGGGTCCGAGTAACCGAGATGCATTCGGCTGATGGAACGGACGCTCTGCAAGCTCAGTTTGCGCCACACGTCTACGGTCCGGGCGTCGAGAAGCGTGCGTCCCAAATTGAACGGTCGATCGTCATTCCGCCGAGTTGCGTCTAACAGATCGGCGTCGAAAGGCGTCTGCGGAGCAGCGGCCCTTCGAACGCGGGCAGGCCGCTTAGCTCTCGCGGACCGCTGGCCGATCAGCTCAGGAATATCCGAGGAAATGTAAGTGCCGGACCCGACTTTTCCCGATGTATAACCTTCTGCCAGAAGCTGCTCGTATGCCGACACTATTACGGAGCGCGAGACAGCGAGCTGCGTCGCCAAGTCTCTCGTCGACGGCAGTTTCGTGCCGGGACGAAGAGTCCCTGCCAGAATGGCTGATCTCATTTGCATGTAGACTTGGCGGAATATCGGCATCTCGCCGGCGCGAAGGACGTGCAAACTGTGCAGGTCGGCCCAACTGCGTGTGTTTTTCAGGACTGCTCCCACACAAAGGTCGATGCACGCTGCATATCAATTGGTATGCCTCCTCTGTGTCAAGTGGATCTTTCATCGAGACCATCACATGCCTATCAATTTTGGTCTCAGACGGGAGCGACGCGCGAAATCGCCGGTACGATCCCAAAGCGAGGTTGTCATGAGCAGCTCGCCGCAAATCCGGCGTGCCGATAGAGTCATGCCGGATGAACTGATCTGGGAAACCATCGAGCGCGGATTCAGCGGGCGGCTCGCTACCGTGAGTGAAGACGGCTCGCCTTACTGCATTCCGCTTTTGTATGTTGTGATCGACGGCCTTTTATATGTCCACACCACGAGTGCGGGAGGACACCTTCGCGCCAATGTCGATCACGAGTCACGCGTTTTGTTTCGAGATCGACGAACCGGTCGAGGTCTTCGACTACGGCCGTTTTGAATGCGATTCGGGATTGGCATACCGGAGCGTCATCTTGTTTGGCAGGATACAAGCAATCGATGACCTGCCCACGAAACAAAGATTCTGCGAAGCATTGATGACGAAGTACGGGAAGCCGAACTCGGGCGCGTCCGAAAGGCTTTTTCCCACGCCTCGATGTGATCACGGTTTACGCAATTTCCCTCGATCGGATGACCGGCAAGGCACAGGTTCTATCACCCCTCTCGCGGCAATGGCCCGCGCAAAACATGACCAAAACGCCGCATGCGAGCGCGCCGGACGTGTAAGCTGGAAAACCCGGCCCGACGAGGTGACCGCGCGAACAACTTGCGAGCTATTCGCTTGTCGATTTGCAGCCGGCTTAGTCTAATACCTCCCCCGCTCCAACGTCGACGCCGGCCTGCGCGACAGGAAATATCCCTCGCCGATCAGCAGGAGCAGGTAGATCAGCACCGCCGACCAGCCCATTGCGCCGAGCGTGCCGTTGATCGTCCCAAATAGAACCAACAGGAAGCCGATGACGTTGCCGATGGCGACGCTCAGCAACAAAGCTTTGATCGCCTGCCAATCCGCGCCGTCCTTGAGGAGCCACGTGATGACGCCGATCGCAATCAAGGCCGAGCCGAACAGCCGGAAGCCGAGAAGCGACGCCGGACTGGATGCGACGCGTAAATCGAGAACATAAGTCCGGGCGCCAGCACCAAGCCCAATCCGAAAAGCGCGGCGACGATCGCCGAGATCATGAGAAATATGTTGAGGTTCAAGTTCATGTGAGCCCCCGCTTTGACCTGAACGGGCTCGACCTTAATCCGAGCTGAAGCGATGCCGCAAGCTCAGGTCACTGAGAACAGCTTACTGTCCCCGTAAGGCAGCGGACGTCGCACCGCCGGCGCGCAGCGTAAACTGAAAAATCGCGCCGGCGGGTTTGTTCGGCTCAACCCACAACCGGCCATTATGGTCCTCGATGATCGAACGGCAGATCGACAGACCCATTCCCATACCGTCCGATTTTGTAGTGAACAGCGGATTGAATATCCGCTCGAACTGTTGCGAGCCGATCCCTGTTCCGGTGTCCGCCACTGATACTTTTATGTCGCCGCCCGTCTCTATGTCGGAATTTACAGACAGGACCCGCGGCCCATCTCTGGCTGCCATTGACTCGATGGCGTTTGTGATCAGGTTCAGGAGCACCTGCTGCAGCTGGATTCGATCTCCCATTGCCTGCGGCAGCCGATCGTTCGGCCGGGCTTGGACGACTACCCCATGCCTCTGCAGATCGCCACGCGTCAGGGAGAGGGCTTCCCCGATGAGGTCGTTGACATCGAGCGAAGTCCTGTTCCCGACGTCCTTCTTGAAGATCGCCCGAACGCTTCCAATCACGGCTCCGGCGCGCAGGCCGTCAGCGACAATCTGCCGGAATGCCGCCCTCGCTTCATCGAGATCGGGCAGCGCCCGATCAAGCCAGCGCAATCCCGCCTCGGCGTTGGTTGTCATCCCGGCTAATGGCTGCTTGATCTCATGAGCGATCGTCGCGGCGACCGCGTCCCCGGTCATAAGCCGCGCCTCGCGCTCGCGGCGTTGGGCGAAGACCGCCCGGAGCAGCTGCGCGTAAAGAGTTGTTATTTCGTATAACAGGACAAACAGTACGAGACTGCCGGACAAAAGCCCGCAGACCCGCGCGGCATACCAGCCAACGCTGAAGCGAGGGAAAGATATCTCCACCACGTACGCGCACATCACTACCATTAGCCACAAATCGAGCACCGACCGCCGTCTGACCCACAGCACAACCAGCGCAAGGACGCTCAACAGCATCATGGACGCGGCCGCATAATACCAGTTGGGGGAATGATGGAGCGGGTCGAGCATGAGGCGCGGCAGTATTGGATCGTTCGCTACGATAAAAATCGTCGCGACACACACGGCAGCCGCGGTCATCACGATACTTGAAAGAATGGCCGCACCCGCGGA
Organism: Methylobacteriaceae bacterium; assembly: GCA_034669505.1. Classification (GTDB taxonomy): domain Bacteria; phylum Pseudomonadota; class Alphaproteobacteria; order Rhizobiales; family Beijerinckiaceae; genus JAFASC01. Next base: position 18,245 of record JAXDNJ010000024.1, on the reverse strand, counting down.
GCCTCGCGGCAATCGCTTTGCAGCGTCGGCATCTTTCAGGAAGGCATAGCCAATAACGAATACGGAAAAACCGCTGTGCCATAGAATGTAGAGCCAGTTCGTGGTCTGCGGCCCCGCGCCAAGCAGGCCGCTCGGCGCAAACACGCCCGGAAAGCTCAGCAGCCAGGGGATCAACGTAAGCGCCGTGAAGAAATATCCGCTCGCGATCACGAGAAGCGCACGCGAACGCAGGATGGAGAACTGGGCAAACAGCAGCACGGCGGTGATCGCATCGTTCACCAACATCGCCGTCGCATAGGCGGGGACGAAGGCGTCGATCCGCATGACTTGAATCGTCGAGAGCGGCCCGGCGGTGATGAAAAAGGCGACCAGCAAGGTCAGCACGACGGCAAAGGCAAGCCGTTTCTGCCTCCGGCCGGGCGACAAACTCGAAATGATGAAATGCTGTTCCTCCGGTACAGCAGCGGCCGTGTTCACCATCAGACGGACGCTTCGCGGCGGCGGGAATGCACGTCATTAAGGTCGGGCGACTTCGTCGCCCTCGTGACAGGCTGCCGCAGTTGCCAGCCATTCTGCGAATTGGGCCGGCACAGGACGAACAAGGATGTCTCGCGAGGTACGCGAACGCTGGATCGGCAGGTGTTCTTGCGACGGCGGCCGTGCGCGCGCCAGTACTCTTTTCCATGCATCGTTCCGGTTCTCCCGGCTCGATTGGTCACGCAGTGTGACATCGATCTATCTCACTGCGTGTGGGCACCGATGTCAAAGACGATCTGAGGCCGCGCAGAGATTGCGCCCTCTAATACCCGAACTGTTCCCGCAAAATCCGCTCCTCCAGCGAATGGCCGGGATCGTGCAGGAGCACGAGCCCGGTCTCGTGGTCCATGGCGATCTCGACGCTGCACACCTTGCGGAACTCGGTGTGATCGGCGACGGCGGCAACTGGCCGCTTGCGGGATTCGAGCACCTCGATTTCGACTTTGGACTTGTCCGGCAACAGCGCACCGCGCCAGCGCCGCGGCCGGAACGCTGAGATCGGCGTCAGCGCCATCAGCTGCGCATCGAGCGGCAGGATCGGACCGTTGGCGGAAAGATTGTAGGCGGTCGAGCCGGCGGGGGTGGCGACGAGCAGGCCGTCGGCAATGAGCTCGCCGAGCCGCTCCTTGCCGTCGATGAGGATGCGCATCTTTGCCGCCTGAAAGGTCTGCCGCAGCATCGAGACTTCGTTGATGGCGCGCGCTGTGTGCTCTTTGCCGGCGGCATCGCGCGCTTTCATGATCAGCGGCCGCACGATCGAGGCCTGCGCCGCTGCAAGACGCTCGCGCAAGCTATCGACGCGGAAATCGTTCATCAGAAAGCCAACCGAGCCGCGGTTCATGCCGTAGATCGGCTTGTTGCGGCCCATGAAGCGATGCAGCGTCTGCAGCATTAAGCCGTCGCCGCCGAGCGCGACGACGACATCGGAGGAATGGGGATCGCAATCACCGTAGATCCGCGCGAGCTCACCGCGCGCGGCGTCCGCCTCCGGCGTCCCGGCGGAGATGAAGGACAGGCATTCAAGCCGGCGCGGTGCACTTTCGGGGGACGCCATCGCCGGTCCTGGTCAAAGGCTGATCAACGCTTCGCCTCTTAATGCGAAGCACAGATCAGCGCAAAGCAGAGCCGCTCAGTCGCAGTCGCAGCCGGGCGTCGGATAGGCCGGCGCGAGCGGCCTGTTATAGAGGGGGTAGCCGCCGGCATAGGAGCCGGTGGCGCCGGCATAGGCCGCAATCGGACGCACCCGCGTCGTATAGGCGTAATCGTAGGTGTGCAGGCCGACCGTGCTCGCCGTGGCAAAGATGCCTGTCGCATAGGTCTCGCGCGGCAGGTCGTACGCATACGGAGTCTCGGCATAGGCGTAGCGCACGCGCGGGCGGTAGCCATAAGAGGAGAAGCGCGGGGCGTAGGCGGGACGCCGATAGGAATAGGCCGGCCGCGCTGCATATTCCCCATAACGCGGCCCGTATCCGCGCGGGCGCGGCGTGTAACCGTAGCGGAGCGTCCGGTGATAGCCGTAGCCGCTGTGAACGAACGGGCGGCGGTAACGCGGCGGCCAAGTCGCCGGGTTCTCTCCGTAACGCACGAAGCGCTGCGGCCGCATCCCGTAAGGACGGGTGTAGCCGAGCTCCCGATTCCAGCGATTCGCGATGCCGTAGGCCCGGCGCGACCGAGGCAGGAACCCGCGCGCGTTGCCCGGCTGCCGATCCATGGTTTCGTCGTGTCTAAAATGTGACGGTCCGGCGTGGGGCTCCATCAAGCCCCTGTCGGTCGAGGGGTGGTGGCCCGCTTGCGGGCCTGCGCTTGTCGGACGCGCCTGCGGTCCGGGACGTACCGGACCTGTCTGCTGACCCATCTGCGCCGGGCCCGCCTTTGGAGCGGGCTGCATCGGCGCCGCCTTCGGGGCCGGCTCGCCCTTCGGCTCGCCCTTGCCGCCGGGCGGCGGATTGCCGAGATTTGTCTCAGCGAACGCGCCCGCCGTCCCGAGCCCCAGCGCCACAAAAAGAGTGCCCGCCTGCAAAATCGTTCTCATCACTTCGTCCCTCCGGTTCCCGTCTCGCATGGGCAACGTTGACGAAAAAACAAAGCGACGCGAAAGCGCAGCGATCTTTGAAGGCGTGGTTAAGCTTGAGCCGAGTTAAGCACGCCAGATGTGCGAAACGGCACATCGCAATGGAACGATCTTAACCATCAAGGCGTTGATCGAGCCAGTGACAAAGCCAAGCTTTGCCGCTCGCGTGAGGGGATTTACGATGGTCCGTCCCGAACTTCACAACGTCCCGCGGCCCTACATGGATTCAACCGGCTATAAGCAGGCGCTCCGTGAGGTCCACGAAACCGCCCAACCGGCCGAGCGCAAGCAGGGAACCGAACGTTCCGCCACGCGCCGCACCAACGAACCAGAGCGTCCATCCTTCAAACGCGTGGCCTAAAACGGCAGCCCAACGTAGTTCTCGGCGAGCGAGTGGATCGCCGCCTCGGAGGACATGACGTAATCCAGTTCCGCACTGCGCACCCTGTTATCGAAGGGATCGCCATCCGGCGCCGGGTGCAGCATCGAGGTCATCCACCACGAGAAACGCTGCGCTTTCCAGACGCGCGATAGAGCGCGATCGGAATAGGCCTCGAGTGGCGCCTCATTGCCCTTTTTGTAGTGAGCGACGATCGCCTCGGCGAGATACCAGACGTCGCTCGCCGCCAGGTTCAGCCCCTTGGCGCCCGTCGGCGGGACGATATGCGCGGCATCGCCCGCGAGGAACAGGCGGCCATGCCGCATCGGCTCGACGACGAAGCTGCGCATCGGCAGCACGCTTTTGTCGAAGACCAGGCCCTCCTTAATGCTGTCGCCATTCGGGTCGACGAGGCGCGTGCGCAATTCGTCCCAGATGCGGTCGTCCGGCCACTCGTTCAGATCTTCGTCGGGACGGCATTGCAGATAATTGCGCGTGATCGTCGGAGAACGCATACTGAACAGCGCAAACCCGCGGCGGTGGCGCGCGTAGATCAACTCATCCGCCGCCGGCGGCGATTCGGACAGAATGCCGAGCCAGGCGAAGGGATAGACGCGCTCGTAGATCGTGAGCGAGTCCGCCGGGAATGTCGGACGCGAGATGCCATGGAAGCCATCGCATCCGGCAACAATATCGCAGACGATTTCCTGCGAGGCGCCGCCATCCACATCGTAGCGCACACGCGGGGTCTTGCTGTCGATCGCGCGAATGCTGACGTGGTGCGCTTCGAAGATCAGCGGACGCCCGGTCTTGAGCCGCGCCTCGATCAGATCCTTGGTGACTTCCGTCTGGCCATAGACCGTGACGCTCTTGCCGGTCATCCGTTGCATGTCGATGTGGCGCCGCCGGCCATCGAGCGCCACGAACACGCCGGGGTGAACCAGCCCCTCGCGATCGAGACGCTCCGACACGCCGAGATCGCGCAGGATGTTCACTGTTCCCTGTTCGAGCACGCCGGCGCGGATGCGCGCCTCGACATAGGCGCGGTCGCGCGCCTCGATGATGATGTTGTCGATGCCGGCTTTATGCAGAAGCTGCCCGAGCAACAGCCCCGCCGGCCCGGCGCCGATAATCGCGACCTGTGTACGCTGCATGAAGGCCGTTCCGACGCGTGAGCGCGTCAGGCGAGCTTAATTGCTTTTTGCCTTCACGTAACGTCCGGGCGCGGGCTCGATGGCCGGATATTTCTTGCTGCCGACTTCGGGTGCGGGGATCGTTCCGGACCCATGTTTCTTCAACCAAGCGTCCCAATCCGGCCACCAGCTGCCGGGATGCTCCTCGGCGCTCTCGAACCATGCCTCAGCCTCGACCGCGCCTTCATTCTTCCAGTGACTGCGTTTGTTCTTGGCCGGCGGATTGATGACGCCTGCGACATGGCCGCTCGCGCCGAGCACGAAGCGGACGTCGCCGCCGACAAGTTTCGTTGTCTGATAGGCACTCTTCCACGGCACGATATGGTCTTCCTTCGAGGCGAGCACGTAAGTCGGCGCTTTGATTTTCGACAGATCGACCAGCGTGCCGCATTGCACGGTCTTCCCCGGCTGCTTAATGTTGTTTTCGAGATAGGTGTTGCGGGTGTACCAGCAGTACATGGGGCCGGGCAGGTTGACGCTGTCGGAATCCCAATAAAGCAGATCGAAGGCGTCGTGACTCTCGCCCTTGAGATAATTGTTCACGACATAGGGCCAGATGAGATCGTTGGCGCGCAGGGTTCCGAATGTGAAGGCCAGCTCCTTGCCGGGAAGAATACCGCCGCGCCCGATGGTCGCCTCGCGCCCTGCAACATAAGGCTCATCGATGATGAGCCCGATGTCGCCCGTATCGACGAAGTCGAGCATCGTGGTGAGGAATGTTATGCTGGCGATCTTCGGGTCATTATGCGCGGCAAGAACCGCGGCGGCAGAGCCGAGAATCGTACCCCCGACGCAGAAACCGAGCGTATGGACCCTTTGCTCGCCGGTAATCTCGGACATGACCTGCAGCCCGCGGAACACACCGTCCTTGAGATAATCGTCCCAAGTTAGATGCGCAGTCTCTTGGGTTGCGCTTCGCCACGAGATCAGGAACACGCGATGACCCTGCGCCACCGCATATTCAACAAGGGAATTCCCGGGCTGCAGATCGAGGATGTAAAACTTATTGATGCAGGGCGGCACCATGAGCAGCGGCATGCGCTCTACGGTTTCAGCCGCCGGCTTATATTGAATGAGCTGAATGAGTTCGTTCTCAAACACCACGGAACCAGGCGTCACCGCCAGATCGCGCCCGACCTCAAATGCGCTTTCATCGACGCGTGTTATGCGTCCCTTCTGAATATCGGCGATTAAATTGCGCATCCCTTTGGCGATGCTTTCCGATCGCGTTTCGATCGCGGTCTTGATCACTTCCGGATTGGTCGCGGGGAAGTTCGCCGGGCTCATCGCGTCGGCATATTGGCGCGCATAGAAGCGCAATTGCATTTTCGTGCGGTCGTCGACATCGGCATCGTCGACAAAGTCGCGAAGGAACTTCGCGTTGATCAAATAAGATTGCTTCAGCAGATCGAAGAACGGCTGCTCCTCCCACGCTTCATCACGGAAGCGCTTATCCTTCTTTGCCGGCTCGGCGACGGGCTTACGCTCCCCGATGATCGGTTCAAGCAGCTTGCTGTTCCATAGCGCGCCCATCTGCTCGGCATAACGGCGCTGCATCTCGGCCATTTTCGCCAGCGGCTCCGTGCTGGTTCCGAGCCCCGGGAATAAGGCGTTGGGCTGCCATGGATTCGCGGTGCCGACCTGATTCATCGCCGCCTGCGCCGCGGCGCTCTGTGCCGCGAGTGCCTGCTCGAATTGCTGCATCAGTTCCTGACCGGTCTGCATCAAGCTCTGCAGGTAATTCAGTCCGTCCGGCGGCACCTGTGATTCTGCCATGGCGTCCTCCCCGGCCGCTTGTTGCGACCCGTCTTGTCCCTGTCTAAACCACGGAGCGTCACCGAGGTTCGGCGCGGCATGATTTTCTGACCTCTTTCTCGCGAGACCAGTCCGGAAGAATGGAAAATCAGGCGCTCGAACCCAAGCGATTTCTGCGCGCACTGTTCGACGCCGCAGTCTTGGCAGCTTTGCCGAAGAAGCGGGTGCCGGCCTTTCTGCCTGCGGCACCGAGCGGCCGCACTCTGGTGATCGGCGGAGGCAAGGCCGCGGCAACGATGGCGCGCGCGGTCGAAGAAAACTGGACGGGCGAACTTTCGGGCCTCGTGGTCACCCGCCATGGTCACCGCGTGCCGACCTCCCGGATCGAGGTGGTGGAAGCGAGCCATCCCGTGCCTGATGAGGCCGGCGCGCGTGCGGCGCAGCGGATGCTGGACATGGCCCGGGCCCTGAGCGCGGACGATCTTGTGCTCAGCCTGATTTCCGGCGGCGGCTCGGCCCTGCTGCCGATGCCGTTCGAAGGACTGACCCTCGCCGATAAGCAGGCGATCAACACTGCACTGCTTAAGTCCGGCGCCAGCATCCACGAAATGAATTGCGTGCGCCGGCATCTCTCCGGGATCAAAGGCGGACGGCTCGCCGTCGCCTGTCATCCGGCGAAGGTCGTGAACCTTCTGATCTCGGATGTGCCGGGCGACAATCCCGTCGACATCGCGTCGGGGCCGACCGTCGGCGACCCGACGACCTGCGCCGACGCGCTAGCGATCGTCGCCCGCTACGGCATCGATTTGCCCGAAAAGGCTGCCGCAATCCTGAAAAGCGGCGCAGGCGAGACGATCAAGCCTAGCGATTCACGCCTCGCCCGCGTCGAAACGCATCTGATCGCAACCCCGGCGCTCGCATTGGAAGCTGCCGCGGCCCTGGCGAGAGAGCACGGCGTCAGCCCATACATCCTTGGCGATGATATCGAGGGCGAGGCGCGCGATGTCGGAAAAGTGCTCGGTGGCGTTGCGCTTTCGGTTGCGCGTCACGGCCAACCGTTCCGCGCGCCGTGCGTACTTTTGTCCGGCGGGGAGACAACGGTGACCGTGCGCGGCTCCGGCCGCGGCGGCCGCAATGTCGAATTCCTGTTGTCGCTGGCGTTGACGCTGAAGGGCCGGCCGGGAATTCACGCGCTCGCCGGCGACACCGATGGTATCGACGGTCTCGAGGAAATCGCTGGCGCTTATGTCTCGCCCGACACGCTCGACCGCGCATTCGCACGCGGCATCCGTCCGCAGGAAGCGCTCGCGAACAATGACGGCCACGGATTTTTCGGAGCGCTCGGCGACAGCCTCGTGACCGGACCGACGCTGACCAACGTCAACGATTTTCGCGCGATTTTGATATTTGAGTGACGTTGTGCCTCCTCTTGGCCGCTAGCCGGCAACTCACGCACCTTCACGACGTGTTTGCGCGCTGGCTTCCGCCGTGAGCCGATTTACGCCATTTGATACGTCACGTATTCGGAAGGATACCTTCATGACCGCATCGACAAAAATCCCGCTCCGCTATAAGGCCGCGTCCCTCGCTATTACGGCAGCGTCGTTTCTCGCTTTGGCAGGATTGGCGCGCGCCGCCGAGTCCGCCATCGGGATTCCGCCGCCCGCGGAAAGTCCGGCAAATGAAGCGACAGGACCGCAGAAGGTCGTCATCGCGGGCGGATGTTTCTGGGGCGTTCAGGCCGTGTTCCAGCACGTCAAGGGCGTGACATCAGCCGTTTCCGGTTATGCCGGCGGATCGCCCATGCAGGCAAACTATGACGCAGTCAGCACCGGACTCACCGGGCACGCCGAATCGGTCGAGATCGTGTTCGACCCGAAGGTCGTCAGCTACGGACAGATATTGCAGGTCTTCTTCTCGGTCGCGCATGACCCGACCGAGCTCAACCGCCAGGGGCCCGACGTCGGCTCGCAATACCGCTCAGAAATTTTTGTGCAGGACGAGGCGCAGGCGGCGCTGGCGAGGTCCTATATCGCGCAATTGGAGAAGGCGGGCGTGTACCGCCAGAAGATCGTCACGAAGGTCGAGCCCCTTAAGGCATTTTCCGCAGCCGAGCCCTACCACCAGGACTATCTCGTTCATCATCCGACCCAGCCCTACATCATCTATAACGACCTGCCGAAGATCGAAAACCTCAAGCGCTTGTTTCCTGATCTCTATCGCGCCGCGCCGAAGCTGGTTGCCGGCGGCGCCTGATCACCACGGCCGCGGCTGCCGCCAACGCCCCTCTGACAATGCTGCGTTCTTCCGCTGTCAGCGGCGCTTGCGGCGGAACGGGATCGCCGACTGCATAGCCCTGCTCTGCGAGGCCGGCCTTGATGCAGGCGGCGAGATTGAAGCGGGCGAAAATCTCGTTGATGCGCCAGAGGCGGCGCTGCAACGCTATTGCCTCGTCCCATTTGCTGGCGCGGCAGAGATCGTAAAGCGCGACGCTCTCGCGGGGAATGATGCAGGCCGGACCGGCAAACCAGCCCTTGCCGCCGATCATCATCACGCAGGCCGGAATGTGCGCTGACGCCGCGAACACGTCGATGTCGTCGCCGCAACGATTGATGATCGACAGGAGCCGGCCCGTATTCGTCGAGGCCTCCTTGATGCCGACGATGTTCGGATGCGCGGCGAGCCTCTCGATCACATCGAGTGTCAGATCGCTGCGCTGGAAATTTGGATTGGTGTAGAGAACGACCGGGAGATCGACCGCGTCGGCGATCGCGCGGAAGTAGCTCTCGATCTGCGCGTCTTTCAGCGGGAAGTAGGCCTCCAGGATCGCCAGAATGCCGCTTGCGCCGGCCTTTGCGTACGCCCTCGCCTGCGCGACGGCCTCGGCGATGCTCGTCGCGGCGACGCCCGGCACGACCGGGACACGGCCCGCTGCCGCCCCGATCGTGATTTCGACCGTCCGCGAGCGCTGCCCGTGGTTCAGATAGGCGAATTCGCCGGTGCTGCCGAGGGGGGTGAGCCCGTGCACGCCCGCCTTGATTAGATCCTCGCAGAGCCGAGCGAGGACCTCGGCCCTGACCTCACCCTCCGCATTGAGCGGCGTGACGAGGTAGGGAAAGACGCCAGCGAAACTGGATTTCATCAGAGACGGCTCCCCATTCCCCAATCGTTAACGACGCTCGAAAGAAATGGTCACGCTTAGGCTGAACTTTGGCGACGAGCTGAGCATTATACGCACGCTGAGGGGAGGTTCAGATGAGATTACCTTTCGTATTCGCGTTCCTGGCACTAGGCACGATGACCGCCGCAGCCGGCCCTGTCGGCGTCTGGCGTGTCGCCGACGGTTCAGCCGAAGTCCACGTCATGCCATGTCGCGGGGCGCTCTGCGGCTCGGTTCACGGCAAGCGCGTCCTCATCGGCATGAAGCCGGACGGCGCCAACCTCTGGGCCGGCACGATCGTCGATGTCCGCGATGGCACCCAATATGCGGGGAAAATCTCGATGCAGGGCGAGGCGCTGCGCGTCGAGGGCTGCGTCATGGGCGGCGCGATCTGCGGCGGACAGACCTGGACGCGCGTGCGCTAGTTCACGGCGGGGCGCTCCCCCCGCTCAGTCGATGACGTAACGCAGGCCAATGCGCACTTCCTGTGCGATGGTATTTGCCGATGCCGCCGAACCGCCGCCTGCCACAGAGGCAACGCCGTTGAGCTTGCCCATGTTGAGATAGCGGTAACCGACGTCGATCTTGGCGTGCGTCGTGAGGTCGTAGGCGACACCGGCCATCAGCGCCCATGCCAATGCGACCTGACGCGAGGTGATCGAGCGGTCCCAATTGATGTGCCCGACCTGCACCGGCGTCGTAAACCAAACCGGCGGGAAGCCGTTCGGGAATGTCGTCGTGACGTCGTAGGGCGTGCCGTCGCTGAGATTATAATAGTTCACCGTTCCGTTGAGGCGTGTGTAGGAGATTCCGACGCCTGCCCCCACATAAGGCGTCAGGTGCCACCAGTGACCGAGGTCGACATAGGCATTGGCGAGGCCAACCATACGCTGGATCGACGCTGCTTGCCGTGAGCCGCAGGTATTGAAGAGTCCGGCGATTCCGATCGGGTTTTGCTGCGAATCACTCACCCCAGCGATCGCATAGGGGCAAGAGAGGACGTCGGAGCCGTTGAGCGTCGTCTTTTGCCGGCGGAATTCGCCGGTGACGTCAGTGCGGATCCAGTTGTTGAACTGGTAGCCGAAGCCGCCGCCCGCCGCGATATTGTTTCGGAGCATCTTGTTCGCAAGGCTGCCGAGATCGGTCGTCAGGACCGGCGCGTTCTCGCGCGCGAAATCGAGATCGCCGCGAATATACCAGCCGGTTCCGAGCTCGACGGGCACATCGTCATTTTGCGGCGGTGAATACGGCGCGCGGAAATCGGCGGCCAACGCACCGGTGTGGAACATCGTCGCGAAAAGCGCGGCAGCAGCAGATTTGAGCGGGAAGCGCATCGAATCGATTCCTTCGTTGAGCCAGACGCGCTGGCCACAAACTCTGACGAAGGATGAAGAAGATTACTTAAATTGCGCTTAACCTTAACGGAACGTATGCACGAATTTGCACTGGGCTGACCGCAAAACGCAAAACGCGGGCCGGAGCCCGCGTTTCTGTTTGAAGAGTGCGACTGCCTCAGTATTTGCGCACCAGCGGCGGCGGAGGCGGCGGCGCAAAATCGTTTAACATCCAGCGCATGCCGAGGCGGAAGTCATGCGATGAGACCTTGAAGGTCTGCTGCTCGAGCGGGCAGCCGCCCGGCACACCCTGACAGACGATCTGGTTGCCCTTGATCGTGCCCATATTGAGGTAGCGGTAGCCCAGTTCGAGCTTCAGGCGCGGGTTGACGGTGTAGCCGAGGCCGGCCATTACCGCCCAGGCGAGATTGGTCTGATCACGGTCGTTGGCGAAACCGAACCCGCCGGCCGGCTGCACGCTAACGTCCTGCAGATCACTGAACCTATGGAAGGCTACGCCGACACCGGCACCGACAAACGGCGTGATGCCGTACCAGGTGCCGAGATCGACATAGGCGTTCCCCAGGACCACGCCTGTCCGCAGATTGGCGTGATAGGTGTCGTAGCAGCGTGCGCCGCAGGCTAGGCCAAACATATTGGCGTAGCTCTCGGTCGCTGTGAAGTTGTGATGGGAGCGGTATTCGCCGGTTACGTCGAAGCGTACCCAGCTATTCCACTGATAGCCGACGCCGGCGCCGATGAGGTAGGAGTCATCAAGCTTGGCACGATCGACCTGAAAACCCGGCACGAAAGAGCCCGGCGCGAAGGTCGAGCGCATGTCGTTTAACTGCGTCCAGCCGACGCCGACATCACCGCGAAGATACCATCCGGCAAAATCACCCGTCGGCAGGAAGGGTGCTTCGACCGGAGGCGGAGGCGGCAGAAGGTCCGCCGCAATGGCAGGCCCGGTGCCGATGGCAACCGCTGCCGCGAAAATAAGGGCTATACGCTTGCCCATGAGATTACCCCCTCGTTCTGCAGGCCGCGACGCGTGCCAAACAATGCGAACGATGGGACTTTTCCCGAAATGTCTTAAATGAGACTTAACCCTAACGCTTAACTAGAAAAATTCGCACGCTGCTAACCATAGTGTGGCCCGTGTGCATCAGGGGCGCGCCGGAAGCCCCTTCGTTCAGGCGCTTTTTGCCCGCTCACGCAGAACAAATTTCTGGATTTTGCCTGTCGAGGTCTTCGGCAAATCGCCGAAAATCACGTGGCGAGGGACTTTATAGCGCGCGAGCTGGTCGCGGCACCAAGCGATTATCTCGTCTTCGGTGGCCTGTTCGTTTGGTTTTAGTTCCACGAAGGCGCAGGGCGTCTCGCCCCATTTCTCGTCGGGCCTAGCGACGACCGCCGCCGCCTGCACCGCCGGATGCTTGTAGAGCGCATCCTCGACCTCGATCGAGGATATGTTCTCGCCGCCCGAGATTATAATGTCCTTGGAGCGGTCCTTCAGTTGGATATAGCCATCAGGGTGTTTCACTCCGAGATCGCCGGAATGAAACCAACCGCCGGCAAACGCTGCATCCGTCGATGCCTTGTTCTTCAGGTAACCCTTCATGACGACATTGCCGCGGAACATGACCTCACCAAGGGTTTCCCCGTCCGGCGGCACGCTTTGCATCGTGTCGGAATCCTTCACGTCGAGGTCTTCCAGCGTCACATAACGCACGCCCTGGCGCGCTTTGCGCGCCGCCTGCTCCGCGGCTTCGAGGTTGTCCCAATCGCGGTGCCATTCGTTGACCGCGGCCGGCCCATAGGTCTCCGTCAGCCCATAAAGATGCGTGACGTTAAAGCCGTTCGCCTTCATGTCGGCGAGCACCGCTTCGGGCGGCGGCGCAGCGGCGGTGAAAAATTCGACACGCTGCGGCAGCGGCCTTTTCTCTGATTCTGAGGCGTTCAGGAGAATCGACATGACGATGGGCGCGCCGCAGAGATGCGTGACGCCGTGCTTCTGCATGAGCTCGTACATCAAGCCGGCGCGGACCTGACGCAAGCACACGTGGGTTCCCGCCATGACGCTGATCGACCATGGAAAGCACCAGCCGTTACAATGGAACATCGGAAGCGTCCAGAGATAGACCGGGTGGCGCGCCATCGCGCCCGTCACCACATTGGCGAGCGCCAGCAGATGCGCGCCGCGATGGTGATAGACGACGCCTTTTGGATCGCCCGTCGTGCCGGACGTATAGTTGAGCGAGATCGAATCCCATTCGTCGTCGGGCATCGGCCAATCGAAGGCCGGATCGCCTTCTGCGATAAAAGCCTCGTATTCGATCTCGCCGACGCGTTCACCGGGACCATCGTAAACTGGATCATTGTAATCGATGATCAGCGGTTTCACTCTGGTTTGAGCAATCGCCTCTTTGATGATCGGCGAGAACTCACGATCGACGATCAGCACCTTCGTCTCGGCGTGATCGAGCGTGAAGGCGAGAATCGCCGCATCGAGCCGGGTGTTCAGCGTGTTGAGCACCGCCTTGCACATCGGCACGCCGTAATGGCATTCGAGCATTGCCGGCGTATTGGCGAGCATCACTGACACGGTATCGCCGCGGCCGATGCCGCGCTTCGCCAAGGCCGAGGCAAGCTGTCGCGAACGCGCATAGAAGTCGCCATAGGTGCGCCGCAGGTCGCCATGCACGATCGCGATATGGTCAGGGAAAATCAGCGCTGAACGGGAGAGATAGGTGAGCGGCGTCAGCGGCTGATGGTTGGCCGGATTGCGATCGAGATCGGTATCGTATGGCGAACCCATCAGCTGTGTCTCCCCATTCTTCTTCCGTGCCCCTTCATGTCCGCTTAGTTTCAGTCCCGACGAGCACAGCCGATAAACGCTGCCACGCCTCGTCCGATCCCGGCAATCCGAACCGTAATTGATCTGGCCGCTCTTCGAAACGGCGCACGAGGATCCCCGCACGGCCGAGGCGCTCGAACCATGCTGGCGCGTCGGGATGGCCGGCGAGGCGGAACAGCGGGGTGCCGCCGCGGATGGTGAAGCCGGCGCGCCCGAGCAGATCGTCGAGCCGCGCCGCATCGGCCGAGAGGCGCGCCGTCGCGCGGGTTAGCCAGCGTTCGTCCTCAAGCGCATGTGACCCAATTCGGATCGCAGGACCGGATACCGCCCATGGCCCCAGCGCTTCGCGCAGTGTGCGGGCAAACCCCGGTCCTGTGATCGCGAAGCCGAGGCGCAGACCCGCGAGACCAAAAATTTTGCCCAACGAGCGCAGGATGACCGTGCCTTGCGGCGGCATATGCGGGGCGAAGCTTTGGCCGGGCACCGCATCTATAAAGGCCTCGTCGATGACGAGCAGGCCGTCGCTGCTGGCGAAATGCTGCGCGAGCGGCAGGAGATCGCCGGGCGCGATTAGCCGCCCGTCGGGATTGTTGGGATTGACAAGGACGGCGACGTCGAACTTTGCCAGGGCACTCAATTCGCTGACCGTCTCCACCGCTGCGCCGGATGCGCGCCACGTGGCGGCGTGTTCATGGTAGCTGGTTTGGAGAATCCCAACGCGCTTTGAGGCAAAGAACCGCGGGAGCCACTGGATCAGCGCCTGTGTGCCAGGTGCGGCAACGACCTCCGCGCCCTGCGCGATCCCATAGATGCTTGCGGCGACCGCTTGAAGCCGGCGCAGTTCATCCGGTTGGGGCAGCCGCGCCCACACTTGCGCTGCGAGCGGCGGCAGAGGATAGGCGATCGGATTGATACCGGTCGACAGATCGATCCACGGCTCCGACGCATCGGGGAAGCGCCGTCCCGCCCAGCCGAGATCGCCGCCATGCGCCGGCGCACGTTCACTCATTCGCTCTTCCCATAGAGGAACGATATTGTCTCGGCGCGCTCCATCCAAATGCGCCCGGGGACAACACAATGCCGCGTCTGCCCGATCTCGACCCCGCCACACTCGACGATGAGGGAAAGCGCGTGTACGACGCGATCGTCGCCGGGCCGCGCGGCATCGTGCAGGGGCCGCTGCGGGTTTGGCTGAACAGCCCGACGCTCGCCGATCGGGCGCAGGCGCTCGGTGCCTTCTGTCGTTACGGCACTTCGCTCGAGCCGCGGCTTTCGGAACTTGCTGTTCTTGTCACCGGCGCATTCTGGCGCGCCGGATTCGAATGGCATGTGCACGCGCCGATCGCCGCCGACACCGGGTTATCGGCCGGTGTGATCGAGGAAATCCGCCGCGGCGCCACCCCGGCATTCGTGCGCGACGACGAGCGCTGCGTCTATTCCTTCGCGCACGAGATTTGGACCACGCATCGTGTTTCGCAGGAGACCTATGCAGAGGCCGAAAAGGTGCTCGGGCGCCGCGCGCTCGTCGATTTGGTCGGCATTCTCGGCTATTACGGCCTCATCTCGATGACGATCTGCGCCTTTGAGGTGCCGCTGCCGGAAGGCGCGGAAGAGCCCTTCGCGTAAACTTACGCCAGCGCCAGCCCGTTCTTCGCGGCGAGCTGCTTCAGGTCGGCAATCGGCCGCGCACCGATATGCTGGATGACTTCGGCCGCGGCGAGCGCACCGAGGCGTGCGCATGTCTCGAGATCGCGGTCGCGGACGAGACCTGCAAGGAAACCTGCTGCGAAGAGATCACCGGCGCCAGTTGTATCTACGAGATTTTCGATAGGCGCGGCGGGCACGCCGCGCGTCCCCTCATTGCTGACGATGACCGAACCTTCCTCCGAACGCGTGACGATTGCGAGCACGCCCTCTTTCTGCAGTGCCTCGATCGCCGTTCCGAGATCGGCGGTTTCGTACAAGGAATGCACTTCGCTCTGATTGCAGAAGACGATGTCGACCGTGCGGCTACGCATAAGATCGAGGAATTCATCGCGATAACGATCGACGCAAAACGAATCGGAGAGAGTCAGTGCGACTTTGCGTCCAGCCTGATGGGCCAGCTTCGCGGCACGCAGGAATGCCTGCTTCGCATGCGGTGGATCCCACAGGTAGCCTTCGAGATACACGATCTTTGACGACGCCACGAGTTCGGCATCGACGTCACTCTCATAGAGCGCCTGCGAGGCGCCGAGATAGGTATTCATCGTGCGTTGACCGTCGGGCGTGACGAAGATCAGGCAGCGCGCGGTCGCCGCGCCCTCGGGCGCGGGCGGCGTCGCAAAATGCACACCCGCAGCGCGGATATCGTGCGTGAAGGCGTCACCCGCCTGATCGGCTTTCACCTTGCCGATGAAAGCGCTGCGGCAGCCGAGCCGCGCGAGGCCCACGGTCGTATTCGCCGCCGAGCCGCCGGAGACGAAGGTCGGCTTGCCGCCCGCACTCTGCAGATTTTCCACCGTCGCCTCATCGACGAGCTGCATCGCGCCTTTGTGTAGGTTATGCGCGACAAGCACGTCGTCATCAGCATGCGCGATGATGTCGACGATGGCATTGCCGAGTGCGAGCACGTCGTAAGTTGCGGCGGGCATCTATGTTCCATATCCAGGGAGAGGCGCTGCCTGTTACATCGCAGGCGAGACGCGTCAAGCGCGGGAGTTTTTTCGCTCCTTGCGCCGCAGCCTAACGTAAAGCGCGCCCGAGCCGCCATGCGTCGCGGTCGCTTCGCCGAAGCCGACGACCACGGAGCGGAGGTCCGTGGCTTCGAGCCACAGCGGGACGGCGTGGCGCAGAACACCGGGTTCGGCTGCGGTGCGGCCCTTGCCCGTCACAACGAGGACCAGCTTCACGCCCCGGCTCTGCGCTCGCATTAGGAAATTGCGGAGCACGCGATGCGCTTCCTCCTGCCGGTAGCCGTGGAGGTCGAGCGTATCCTCGACCGCGACACGGCCACGGGCGAGCCGTTGGCGCAATCGCGTCTCCAGCGGCGCCAGCGGTGGCGCTACCGCCTTCTTTGGCTGATCGGGAGCGGATCGGCGCGGCGGTTCGACGTTCAGAGCCGTCCCCTGCGCCGCTGTTTGCTCGGGAAGCTCGGGTAACGCCGCGGCGCCGGCGCGGCGGACGACGCTTTCCGTGACGCTCCGCCACAGCCGCACTTCCGAGGCGGAGAGGCGGCGCGGACCGGAAGCGCGCAGCTTCGGCTTCTCCTTGATCACTGCGCATCTCCGACCGGCAGCAGCACGATCATCTCGCCATTGTGCCGGAAGCCTCCGGCAATCCGCCCGGCCTGCTCGCCGGAGCCGATATAAATGTCGGCGCGCTTCGGCCCAACGATCGCCGAGCCGGTATCCTGCGCGATCATGAGCCTTCGGAATGGCGTCGGCGTCGGCTCGTGCCACGGCAGCTCCGCGTCGATCCAGAACGGCAGGCCATAGGGCCAGATGGCACGGTCGATCGCGAGCGAGCGCAACGGACTGAGGCTCACGCCCTGCGCGCCGGTGGGGCCGGGTACGTCGCCGGTAAGGTCCTCGGCGCGGAAAAACACGTAGGATCGGTTGCGTTGCATGAGCGCACGGCCGGCTTGGCCGATTTCCTGGCCGTTTTGCCGGATCCAGTCCTTGAGCCGCGCCAGCGACATGTCCGGCGCGGGGATATGCGCTTCCTCGACGAGGATGCGGCCGATCGATGTGTAGGGCCAGCCGTTGCGTCCCGCATAGGATAGGCGAAGCATCCGGCCGTCTGGGAGCCGCACGCGCGCCGAGCCCTGCACCTGGATGATGAACACCTCGACGGGATCGCGCAGCCAGACAACGGGTGTCGCGCGGCCCGCGAGCGCACCAGTTTCAATCGCGGCGCGGTCGGGACAGGGCGAGAGGCTGCCGTCCGGCGCGCGGAGAGCCGCTTGCAACGCGCCCTCGGGGCTCGCGAGCGGCTCGTCAGCGGGCAGGGTCACGAGATCGGCCGGCCGTGACAGGATCGGCGCGGTGAATTCGGCGGATCGTGTCAACGAGCCCTCCACCACCGGCTCGAAATAGCCGGTGAAGAAGGCCGAGCCGGCGACAACCCGATGCGGCCGGAAATGCGCAGTGAAGAACGCGCGAGCGTCTTCCGGCGAGCCCTGACCCATCCGGGTCGCCGCGCGCGCGACCGCGACGAGCGCCGCCGGTGCCGGCGCACCAACCCGGAGCGGCCCCAGCCCGTCGCCAAGCGCCTCGGCGGAGCGCCGGAAAACGACGAAAGCCTCGTGAAGATCATCCTCAGCGAAGCCCGGCAGGTCGGTAAAATCGAGCGGCTCGAGACGCGGCGCCGCTGCGGCAAAGCTGAGCTTGTCCGGTGAGGGATGCGCGCCTATGAGTGGCCTCCCGCTGAAGATTCGGCCGAGCCAATCGGCCGGCACTATGCCGAGCCGACCGGACTCGAATGCCGCTTCTTTATCATCATCCGCTTGATCCGCATTCGCGCTTCATCCGCCTCGCGCTCGCCGAATACGGCATCGAGCCGGCGCTCGTCGAAGAACGGGTGCATGATCGGCGCACCGAATTTCTGAGCCTCAACCCTGCCGGACGCACGCCCGTTCTGGTCGAGGAGGACGGACTCGCCATCCCCGGCGCCGGGATCATCGCCGAATATCTCGACGAGACCCGCGGCGTGGCCATGGAGGACAGGCGGCTTCTCCCAGGCGAGATTGTCGCGAGGGTCGAGGTCCGGCGGCTGGTCGACTGGTTTAGCCAAAAATTCTTCGCCGAGGTTTCCGACTGGTCGGTGACTGAGAAGGTCTACAAGCGCTTCATCCCGACCGACCGCGGCGGCGGCGGCCCTGACATGGACCTCGTGCGGGCGGCACGCGCCAACATCCGCTATCATTTGCGCTATATCGGTTACCTGACCGGGCGCCGGAACTGGCTTGCCGGCGAGCGC
>JAXDNJ010000023.1:0-71385 GCA_034669505.1 Methylobacteriaceae bacterium | reverse complement strand
GAGAGCTCAAGAGGATGCAAAAGGCACCGGGGTTTATATACAAAATGAGGCTCGTAAAAGCCTCACAAGCCATTGCAAGGGTTGGACAAAAACCCTGGTAAATATTGGACAGAACCCCTGATCGATACCATGACATTAGGTTCATTTTTTCTCCCTCCTCTTCCCTCGAGTGCGCTGGGTTCCAGCTGGTTTTTCAGCGTC
Source organism: Methylobacteriaceae bacterium (assembly GCA_034669505.1). Taxonomy (GTDB): domain Bacteria; phylum Pseudomonadota; class Alphaproteobacteria; order Rhizobiales; family Beijerinckiaceae; genus JAFASC01. Next base: position 71,184 of record JAXDNJ010000023.1, on the reverse strand, counting down.
TAGGCGGGCTTGTTCAGCTTCTCGAGCAACACGGGCTTTAGCCAGCTGTAGCTCGTGGTGGCTGGGCGTGGGTTGGTTAGGATATCGTTTATGGAACTCTTTCCTCGAGGCGGTAGCGGTCAGTACCATGTGTAGCGGCTCCCATGACTTCTCCCCACCTCTCCACAATATCTCGTAGTCAAAACGGCGGCCAACACGCTTAGAAGCCAGGATAGCGTCGATGGCCCAGAGCTTCTCACCATTCTCATCGATAGCGATACTGAGCTCGTCGATAAGGTATTGTCGAAGTACACGAAGTTCCTCAGTGGACATTGGGTAGGCTCGTGCTGCTGGAGGGGACTTTCCGGGTATAAGTTCAATCTTGTGGTCGTCAGGGCGATGAGGAGGGAGTAACTTGGCATTCTGAGGGTCAAACATAGGGAGGAAGGCATGGTAGTGAGGTGGGAGCTTCGTAGTAGGGTCGACATGTGGTTTTGGGGCCAGAGCTTTTTCGATATCCTCTGCTGAAGCTCCTGCAATACAAAGAGAGGCAGGGAGATCGCGTGCTAGCTCTCGTTCCATAGTGCAGTAATTCTGAGCACGTGCTGAGAGAAACGTAGTGGGCTGTAGGCTGTGGTCAGTGTTATCTGAGTTTAGGACGAGCCGCATGCGCTGGCGCTGGCGCGCGCCGCGCCTTGCCGCGTCGTGACTTACAGTCTTGCCGACGCGAATGCTGCGTATCGCGCGGAAAACATCGTTTATGGCGAGGAGAGCAGTTTCGACCTCATCGGTCCGAGCATCCGGCAACCGATGCGCACGACGCAGCTCGGCGCACACAACATCCAGAACATGGTTGGCGCGTTCGCGCTGCTGATCGAAAAAGACTTAGCGACTCCTGCCGAAATCGCCGCCGCTTTCGCCTCGTATCAGGGCATCGTGCGCCGGCTCGACAAGCTCACCACCCACTCACCTATTCCGCTCTATGAAGGTTTTGGCTCGTCGCGCGAAAAGTCGCGCGCTGCGATCGACGCGATTCGTTTGCATTTCCCAAAGAAGCGTCTGGTCATCGTGTTCGAGCCTTACACATTCAGCTGGCGCAGCCGCGACACGCTGTTCTGGTACGACACGGTGTTTGACGGCGCCGATGAAGTGTTGGTCTATCAGCCGCCAAGCCACGGTGCGGCCTCGCACCATCAGGTTTCGCAGGAAGAGATCGTCGGTCGTATTGCTGCAAGCGGTTTGGCCGTCACTAAGCTCGGTGGGGACAAGACCGCCGATGTCGCAACGATCGCAAAGCATCTAAAGCCGAACGACGTCGTGCTGGTCCTCACCACCGGCGATATCGGCGGCTTGATCCCTCCTCTAGTTGGAGCGTTGGAGTCTGCGGCATGATCGCCCCTCGCCCCCTGAATTGAGATGCCAGGCTCATTCGAGATCAAGCGCGTCTATGCGCCGGCTTCAGATGATGACGGCTTTCGCGTGCTCGTCGATCGGCTCTGGCCGCGCGGCGTCAAGCGCGAGACGTCAAAGATCGATCTCTGGGCCAAGGAGATTGCCCCAAGCGACGCAGTACGCCGCGAATTTCACGGTCATCCCGAGCACTGGGACAAGTTTGTCGCGGCGTACCGCCAGGAGCTCACGCGCGAACCCGCTGCCTCCGCCGCGCGCGATCTCTTAGACAAGAAAGGAGCTGTCACGCTGCTCTATGCCGCGCGTGACGAGGCGCACAACAACGCGGTCGCGCTGAAAGCGTGGCTGGAGGAACAGGCATGATGCCGGCCTGCGACTTAAGCCTAGCCGCGAAACCAAATGGGCAAGCTCGCGTTTCCCCGCCGCAGTAAATCAGACGGAGACGCTAAGATGAAGAAAACGTTAGTGATTCTTGCGAGCCTGGTGGCTTTCGGAACGGCCAGCATGTCGGCCGCCTCGGCCAAAACCGTGATCATCAAGAAGGGTGGTCATCACCACATGCATGGCGGCAAGAAGATCATCATCAAGCACGGCCACGGACACCATCACCATACGTGAGCTCTGTAGCGTCGCGTTCTTGAACCCCGGTCCTCGCGGCCGGGGTTTTTCTTTACCCGATTGCGCACACGCCGCGCCGGCCCGACATTCGGGCCCGTGATCGAATCTCTCGTCGCGCTCCTCTTCTGTCAGCTTCTCGGCGAGGCGCTGGTGCACGCGCTGGCTTTGCCCCTGCCCGGCCCGGTCGCCGGCATGATGCTCTTGTTCCTCGCCCTGCTCTGGTACGGTCGCAAAAAGCCGGCGGAGACCCAGGTGCCCGGCGCCCTCGCCGACACGACCGACGCGCTGCTGCGCAATCTCTCGCTGCTCTTCATCCCGGCGGCCGTCGGCATCGTCCAGCACGTCGCCACGTTGCGTGAGAACGGCGTCGCGATCGCGGTGTCGATCGTCATCTCGACTATCCTTGCAATGGCGGTGACGGCGCTCGTCTTCGAGTGGCTCGGCCGCTTGCTGCATCGTGCCGACGAGCTGCCGCGAGCCGACGCGCCATGACCCCCCTCGCAATCCGCGTCGAAAATGTCTGGGTCTATCTCGCCGCGAGCCCGCTGCTCTGGCTGACGATCACGCTCGCCGCCTATGCAGCCGCCGATCGCTTTGCGGTGGCGCTTGGACGGCCGGCTTACGCCAATCCGGTCCTGTTCGCGTCGGCGATCCTCGTCGCGATCCTGCTTGCGACCGGCACCAAATACGAGACTTTTTTCGCCGGCGCGCAGTTCGTGCATTTCCTGCTCGGTCCAGCCACTGTCGCGCTCGCTGTGCCGCTGTACCGCAACCTGCCGAAGGTGCGCAGCGCGCTTGTGCCAATGCTGGCCGCACTGCTTTGCGGCTCGCTGACCGCGATCGTCAGCGCAGTTGCGATCGCCGCCGCACTCGGCGCGCCGCGCGCCATCCAGGTTTCCCTCGCGCCAAAATCGGTGACGACGCCGATCGCCATGAGCCTTGCCGAACAGGCAGGCGGCATTCCGACGCTTGCCGCAGCCTTCGTTATCGCCACCGGCATTTTCGGCGCTGTGACGGTCACGCCACTGATGAACGCGCTCGGGCTTCGCGACTACGCCGCCCGCGGCTTTGCCGCGGGCCTCGCGGCGCACGGCATCGGAACGGCGCGCGCGTTCCAGGTCGACTCGCTGGCCGGCACCTTTGCCGGCATCGCGCTCGGGCTGAACGGCGCGCTGACGGCCGTCGTGCTGCCGATCGTCTTGCCGGGCGTGTTTGCGCTCCTCGAAGCGTTGCATCGTTGATCGCTTTTCGTCCTGACGGCATGATGCGAACGGGAGAGACGCCGTGATCCTCGACGGTCAGCAGCCAATGCGGATTTTCGATCCGCCGTTTCCGCAATCGCGCGGCGAATACATCACTATTCTGGCGCACTACCATCGCGCCGAGATCGCCCGCATGGCGGGCTGGCGCGACCGTATCGACCGCACGACCAACTGGGCGATCACGGTGTGCGCCGCGATGCTGTCGCTGACATTCTCGACGCACACCGCGCATCACAGCGTGCTGCTCTTCGGCATGCTGCTTGTCCTGCTGCTCGTCTTGATCGAGGCGCGGCGCTATCGCTTCTTCGACGTCTATCGCCGCCGCGTGCGCGCGATGGAGCGCAATTATTATGCGCAAGTGTTCAATCCGACGGCCGACACCGCTCCGCAATGGGCGCGCGCGCTCGGCGAGGATCTGCAGCGCCCCGCTTTTGTCATCAGCCACCGCCACGCGATGCAGCGGCGGCTCAAACGCAATTACATCTGGATGTTTCTGCTGCTGCTGCTGGCCTGGGTCTTGAAAATCTCGACCGGCATGTCGCAGGCGATCGGCGAGGCCGGCGCGCAGGCGGGTGTGCCCCGCAGCTGGTATGCCGGCGCCGATATCGGCCCGCTGCCCGGCATGCTGGTGATCGCCGCAGTCGTCTTGTTCTACGCTTGGCTGCTCTACACCGCGTTCTGGCTCTATCGCGGCCGCGCCGACGCCGACGACGGCATGGTGCATGTGTGAGAACATCTAAGTACCGTCAATAAGCGACCGCAAACTAAATTGGAGAATCGCCGTGAATTTCTCGGTTACCGGCCTTTTCCTGGAACTCGCGCTTATCCTGATGCCCGGCTTCATCTGGACGCGAATTCACGTGAAATATGGTGCCCCGGGAGAGCGAACCGCTTTTGACATCATTCTCAACTCGGCAATTTTTGGCGTCGTCGCCTACACGGTTCTGTTTGCCCTCGATCGGCTTTTCGGCGCGCAATTTCATTTACTCGATCTTGATCTAAATGCGCAGAGACTTGAACCAACCATATTGATCGACGTTTTCGAGGCTTTGATCATCTCGCTTGTCGGCAGCATAGTATATTTGTACATCGAAAACTATAAACTGGTTACGCAGTTCTTGCAGTGGATCAAAGCGACTCATCGCTATGGTGACGAAGACGTCTGGGATTTCGTCTTAAATTCAAAGAAGACGCTTCCTTTCGTTAACGTGCGCGATTTCTCTAATGAAGCGGTCTTCACGGGGTATGTCGTCGTGTTTTCCGAGAGCGGTGAACTGCGAGAGTTGTTCTTGGGAGATGTGATTGTGTATGACTTTTCCGGAGTCGAGCAATATCGCATAGAGGGCCTTTACATCGCCCGCGATCGGGACGACATAACAATCGAGTTCCCCAGCCTGCCTGCGTCTGGAGCGCCGAGCAATGCGAAATAGTCAGGGAAACAACACCGACACCTCTGGTTACGTTCAAGAGAGCTATGTCCGGAGAGGCGGCTTGAACCCGCCGCCGCCGCCGAACGCACCTCGTCCTGCTCCGCCTGGGGCGTTCCGCCCCTCGACGCCAGCACCAACACCTCCAAGTAGTCCGCGCAGCGATAGCTCCACGCCGCGGCCCGGCGGAAGATAGGCACGCGACCTATCCACACCTAGCGCCCTCTCCCCGCCAATTCCGGCCGCCCCGCCGCCCCGCCCGGTCCGGATTCCGCTAGCCCGCTCAGCGCCTTACCGACGGGCCTGAAACCGCTATCCCCGCTCTTCCCAGCAGGCCCGAAAACCACTATATATTGTGAGCTAGCTGTGGCTCTTCACCACCTATTGACAGGAATCTTTCAAACTCGCCAACGAATCGGTTGCCGAGTCCACCCAGACTCGCCGAACGTGCGCCGGTTTGAAACTTGGGGGCGGGACGGACAATGCGGATCGAACGGCACTACACCAAAGCAGGTCAGAGCCCCTATGCAGGGCTCGATTTCCGCACGACCAAAAGCGAGATCCGCAATCCCGACGGCTCGATCGTCTTCTGCCTCGAAGGCATCGAAGTGCCGGCATCCTGGAGCCAGGTCGCGGCCGACGTGCTCGCACAAAAATACTTCCGCAAGGCCGGCGTCCCGGCGCGGCTGAAGCGAGTCGAGGAGAACAACGTCCCCTCCTTCCTGTGGCGCTCGGTGCCGGACGAAACCGCCCTCGCCGATCTCGCCAAGGAGGCGCGCTTCACGTCAGAGATATCGGCACGCCAGGTCTTCGACCGCCTCGCCGGCGCGTGGGCGTACTGGGGCTGGAAGGGCGGATATTTCGACTCCGACTCCGATGCCTCCTGCTTCTACGACGAGCTGCGCTACATGCTCGCCGCGCAGATCGCCGCGCCGAACTCGCCGCAATGGTTCAACACCGGCCTGCACTGGGCCTACGGCATCGACGGCCCCGGCCAGGGCCACTTCTACGTCGACCACGAGACCGGCAAGCTGACGCGCTCGAAATCGTCCTACGAGCATCCGCAGCCGCATGCCTGCTTCATCCAGTCGATCAATGACGACCTCGTCAACGAGGGCGGCATCATGGATCTCTGGGTGCGCGAGGCGCGCCTGTTCAAATACGGCTCCGGCACCGGCACGAATTTCTCGCGCCTGCGCGGCGAGAACGAGAAGTTGTCCGGCGGCGGCCGCTCGTCGGGGCTCATGTCGTTTCTAAAGATCGGCGACCGCGCTGCCGGCGCGATCAAGTCCGGCGGCACCACGAGGCGCGCCGCCAAGATGGTGATCGTCGACGTCGACCATCCCGACGTCGAGCAGTTCATCGACTGGAAGGTCAAGGAGGAGCAGAAGGTCGCAGCCCTCGTCACCGGCTCGAAAATCGTCAAGAAGCACATGAAGGCGGTGCTGCGCGCCTGCGTGAATTGCGAGGGCGATGGCGACGATTGCTTCAATCCGGAGAAGAATCCGGCCTTGAAGCGCGAGATCAAACTCGCGCGCCGCTCTGAGGTGCCGGACAATTACATCAAGCGCGTCATCCAGTTCGCCAAACAGGGCTACACCGACATCGCCTTCGATACCTACGACACCGACTGGGATTCGGAGGCGTATCTCACGGTCTCGGGGCAGAACTCCAACAACACGGTGCGCGTCACCGACGAGTTTTTACGCGCGGTCGAGAACGACAGCGGGTGGGCGCTGACATCGCGCCTCAACGGCAAGCCGCACAAGGTCATACCGGCGCGCGAGCTCTGGGAGAAGATCGGCTACGCCGCCTGGGCCTCGGCCGATCCCGGCATCCAGTTCCACACGACGATCAACGATTGGCACACCTGCCCGAAGGGCGGCGACATCCGCGCGTCGAATCCGTGCTCGGAATACATGTTCCTCGACGACACCGCGTGCAATCTCGCCTCGCTGAACCTCTTGACGTTCCACCACACCGGAACGAAAGCGTTCGACATCGCCGCCTACGAGCACGCGGTGCGCCTATGGACAGTGGTGCTCGAAATCTCCGTCACGATGGCGCAATTTCCATCTAAGGAGATCGCCAAGCTTTCCTACGAATACCGCACGCTCGGCTTGGGTTACGCCAATGTCGGCGGCCTCTTGATGTCGTCCGGCATCGCGTATGATTCCGATGCCGGCCGCGCCATCTGCGGCGCGCTGTCGGCGATCATGACCGGCATTTGCTACAAAACTTCCGCCGAAATGGCGGCCGGTCTCGGGCCCTTCGCGCGCTACAAGGAAAATGCGCCCGACATGCTGCGCGTCATGCGCAATCATCGCCGCGCCGCGTACGGCGAGGCGGCGGGTTACGAGAAGCTCGCGGTCGCCCCCGTGCCGCTCGATCACGCCGCCTGCCCCGATCCCGAGATGATCGCGCATGCGAAGCAAGCGTGGGACGATGCGCTGCGCTTGGGCGAAGCGCACGGCTATCGCAATGCGCAGACGAGTGTCGTCGCGCCGACCGGCACGATCGGCCTCGTCATGGATTGCGACACGACCGGCATTGAACCGGATTTCGCGCTGGTTAAATTCAAGAAGCTCGCCGGCGGCGGCTACTTCAAGATCATCAACCGCGCCGTTCCCGAGGCGTTGCGCACGCTCGGCTATCGCGAATCCGAGATCGCCGAGATCGAGGCTTACGCCGTCGGTCACGCCAGCCTCAAACAGGCGCCGTCGATCAACACGACAACCTTACGCGCGCGCGGCTTCACCGAGGAGAAACTCACGCAGGTCGAGGCGGCGCTGGCCTCGGCCTTCGACATCAAGTTCGTCTTCAACAAATGGACGCTCGGCGCGGACTTCCTCAGCGGCGCTTTAAAAGTCCCGGCGGAGAAGCTCGACGACCCCGCCTTCGATCTCCTCACCTATCTTAACTTCTCGCGCGCCGAGATCGACGCCGCCAACATCCATGTCTGCGGCGCGATGACGCTCGAAGGCGCGCCGTTCCTCAAGCAGGAGCATTACGCGATCTTCGATTGCGCCAATCCGTGCGGGCGCACGGGCAAGCGCTATCTCTCGGTCGAGAGCCACATCCGCATGATGGCGGCGGCGCAGCCGTTCATCTCGGGCGCGATCTCGAAGACGATCAACATGCCGAACGAGGCGACGGTCGAGGATTGCAAGGAGAGCTACATGCTGTCCTGGCGCCTCGCGCTCAAAGCCAACGCGCTTTATCGCGACGGCTCGAAACTGTCGCAGCCCTTGAACTCGCAGCTGCTTGAGGACGAGGCGGACGAGGACGAAGACGCGATCGCCGACATCATCGCCTCGAACAGCCCGGCGCGCGCCGCCGCGGTTGCGGAACGCATCATCGAACGCGTCGTCGAGCATGTCTCGCGCGAACGCGAGAAACTGCCGAACCGGCGCACCGGCTATACGCAGAAGGCGATCGTCGGCGGCCACAAGGTTTACCTGAAGACCGGCGAATACAAGGACGGCCGCATCGGCGAAATCTTCATCGACATGCACAAGGAGGGCGCCGCCTTCCGCTCGCTGATGAACAATTTTGCCATCGCGATCTCGCTCGGCCTGCAATACGGCGTGCCGCTCGAAGAATTCGTCGACGCGTTCACGTTCACGCGCTTCGAGCCGGCCGGCCTCGTGCAGGGCAACGACGCGATCAAGAACGCGACGTCGATCCTCGACTATGTCTTCCGCGAACTCGCCGTGTCCTATCTCGGGCGCAACGATCTCGCGCATGTGCAGCCCGAGGACATGGCGTTCGACGCGCTCGGCCGCGGCGAGGACGAGGGCAAGGCGCCGGAAGGCGCGAGCGCGCCGGGCCAGCGCATGCTGCCGGGCGTCGTGTCGCACGGGCTCGTGCGCTCGAAGCCGGGCGACGGGCTGAAACTGGTGCATAGCGGCGGCGGCCATGAAGGCCGCACGCTGTCGCAGCCGATGGGGCTTGCGACGGCGGGCGCCACTGCTTTGAAGACCGATGTAGAAGTCCGCGCGCGGGAAGCGACGCATAGCGAAGTCGCCGAACTCGCCTGGCACGAACCGGAGGCGGTCGCGCGCGTCGCCGACAAACGCGCCGAGGCGCGGATGAAGGGCTATACCGGCGAATCCTGCTCCGAGTGCAACAATTTTACGCTCGTGCGCAATGGGACGTGCTTGAAGTGCGACACGTGTGGGGCGACGACGGGGTGTAGTTGATCCACGTCGGTCACCTCTGGTCTGGAGAAGCTTATGAGAAATGAAGGACTAGCTACGTGTTTGTGGTGACAAATGCCCCCGCAAGATGACTATGAAAACCCCTTACCTGGCAAGACTTACATTAGTCCCAGGCTGGATGCCTTCGGCCAACAGAACAGAAAGATCAGAATTGCATCCAAGCTGATTGAGTCTGCGGATACTTACGCTTTCGGCACAATAAAAGACGAGATCGTGATTCGTCGCCGGCAGGGAGGCAAAAGCCACATCACGGCGAAGTTTTTTGAGGACGATCGCAAACTGTTCGTGTTAACCGTACAAAGTTATACGATTGCGACCGATAAACCACATAGTGCTTCATTCTCGTTTGTTGGCGATGAAATCGAGACTCTTCTTCAGTTCGTAGCCAACATACGTTCTGTGGCTTTCAAGAATTCCGGTCGGATGAATATTTCCGATGAGGAACTGCGAAAGCTTGTTCTTTCCGAAAGCCAAGTCCAGAGTCTTGTTTCTCAGAACGAGGAACTATTCGCTCAGATCGTCGCATCATCAATAACTACCAGCGACGTCGTTGCCGTTGCTTATCGTAAGAAGCAGCTGGACGTCTTTCAGCGGCTTCTGGAGGATTCAGAGTATTTCGGGCATACCAAGGAAAAGAAAGGGGTTCGATCAAGCGAAGCACTATGGCAGAAGTTCTTTGAAAAGAACCCTTGGATTTTCGGTTATGGCCTTAACTACATCTACCTTGAGCAACTGAATGACGAAAAGCTTGAGCAGGTAGTGCAGGGCTATCGAGTCGGCGGCCATGGGAAGCGCGTCGACGCCTTGATGAAGACCAAAGGCATCATATCCTCTCTCTGCTTCATTGAGATCAAAACACACGAGACGGCGCTTCTAGGCTCGAGCTCTTACCGCTCCGGCTGTTGGCCTCCCTCCTCGGAACTCGGAGGTGCCGTTTCGCAGGTTCAAGGTACAGTCGCCGCTGCTGTAGAAACCATAAGGGGGTCGCTGTCTGTGGATGACGAGAAGGGATTTCCTACGGGAGAGGAAGCGTTCAACTACTCTCCAAAGTCCTATCTTGTAGCCGGAAGTCTTTCCGAGTTTAGAGGCGATCAAGGGGTGAATAGGGAGATGTTTCGCTCCTTCGAACTGTTTCGGCGGAACCTGATGAGTCCGGAAATCATCACATTCGATGAGCTGTATGAGCGCGCTAAGTTCATTGTTCATCAGAGTGAGTAGAGCTTTGAATCGGATCTTAGCGGAAGAAGCTCGGAACAGGAGCGACGGTATGTTAATGCACAAGTTGGTGTTCGCAGCCGTATTCAGCACGCCCGCAGCCGCCGATTCTTGTTTCTTTAAGATGTATCCCTCTGGGAGCGACGACATCTTCGTCGATTGTGGGGGCGAACTCGCCAAAGCCTATCGCCGTGGCTCAATGTGGACCGGCGTGATGACTGGTCCAGGTTCACGCCTTATTCAGATTTATCCGCGCGATCCAGAGTATCCACTCGCTCGTCCTCTGAATTGCGTCATCGAATCTCGCGATATTGTTTGCAGGTAATCCACTCACCCTAGCAACTTCGTCGCGAACACCCTCTCCCCTCAAAGGGAGAAGGGGCGCCAATGATTCGCCTCGATGTCATTCCGGACGCGCGGAACGCGCGAGCCGGAATCCAGGGGCAAATGCAACGCACCTCTGGATTCCCGCCTTCGCGGGAATGACAATCACGAAGACAGGTGCCCTTTGCTCTCGTGGATGGCCGGCCCAAGGCCGGCATGACGCGCGATGCGGATGCAGGCACGACACGCATCAGCTGCATGCGCGGCGGGAGCTGCTTCACCCTCATCCGTCGTTGCTGCGGAGTTGCCTCACAACCTCCCCGCCGCGAGCGCGTTCGCCATCAGCTTGCGGACTCCGTACCTGTGGAACGGAATGATGAAAAAAAGATAGAGTTTACCGGAGAGGTTGTGAACGCTGCAGATGGTGGAGACGACGACGCTCGTTCTGTCACCGTCAGGCACTTTCAGGACCGATAGCCTGAAATCCATATGCTTGTTATTGCGCCCAGCGACAATTTCATCCTCGCTGAGCCAGAAAATCGGCCAGACGCCGATCTTGTCGCCGACGGCATAGCGGTCCTTGATCTCGACATGGAGGATTTCGGATGCGCTCGGTGCGTCGAGGCCGGCAAGAGAGGCAACCTTGTTGCGGGCGATGAGAAGCAGCTTCATCCACAATGGATGATGGGCGAAAATGCCGAGGAAGATATCGACGATGCCGAGCTCTTTGCGGCTCAGTGGCATCCGGTAGGCCTCACGGAAATATGCGTGCTGCATCGGCTCGCGAGTGAGCATGCTGCCGGGTGGCACCTCGCATTCAACAACGCTCAGGCTTGCGGGAGAAGGTGGGGTTCGCAAGACAAGTTTACGCATTCTGCGAACACTTGAGTGCGTCAGCGAAGCTCGGATGAGCGGTGGGCGCGAAGCGCCTCAGCGACCCAGCCAGCGGAACAGGACGAGTGGTACCCCGCCTCCCACCACGAGGGCAGAGAGGATTCCTAAGGCGCTGCCGCCCGAATATTGCAAACAAGCGAGCACACCAGTGCCGCCGATGACAATCCACCAAAAGAGGACGTAAGTGCGGGCGAATAGGCCGATCGGTTTTTCGTTCCGCTTTTCCCTATGGAGAAACCACTCCCACCCGACATCGCCTGCGTTTATTTGCCGTTCCCGCCGGCGCAGATATTCCGCCAGGTAATCGATCATAGTCACGCTTTCGCGCCAGCGAATGAGCGCCAGAAATCCGATGATCGGCGGCAGGAACCAAGCCAGCTGATGAAGGGCTTGGCTTCCGGCATTTTGCCCCTCCTTCGGGAAAACTAGGACACCGTAAATCGCAGCGTCGGCAAGAATCACGTAGCGCTCCATTGCGCGCTGTTCGGAGCCCCTCAGCTCGATCTCGCCGCGCAGGATTTTGAATTCTTCGACCGCGACTTTGTCCTTTAAAGATTCCGCCTCAGGCATGGAAATCCTCCCCTTTCGAAAAAGGCTATTCAAATCGATAATTGGCCGAAGGAAAAGAAACAACCGGAAACGGTGACGCCGCGGTTTGTCGGCTATCAGCCCGAAGGGGATGACTAGAAGACATTTCCCAGCCGTCATGGCCGGGCTTGGTCCGGCCATCCACGACGCGATGATTCCACCCGGCCTTTGCCTTCGTGGATGCCCGGCCCAAGGCCGGGCATGACGCGCGAACATCTGCTACGCAGTGCCATGCCCTCAATGCCCGAAACACGCCGTGCGCGGCCGATGCAGCTCTCTGAAGCGCATGTGATCATCGACTATTTCCATTCCGCCTCGCCCGAATATCTGAATACCCTCGGTGTCGACCCCTCGCGCCTGCCCGAGCGCGCGCAATGGCAGGCGAGGTTCGAGCACCTGTTCGCCCTGCCGATCGAGGAGCGGAATTTTTTCGCGATCGTGTGGGAGATCGACGGCCGCGCGGCCGGCTGGTCGAGCGCCGACCAGATCGTCTTCGGTGAAGAAGCCTACATGCATCTACATATCCTCGATGCCGAGCGGCGGCAAAGAGGCAACGGAACATTCTTCGTCCGCGAAAGCGCGAAAATCTATTTCGACACGCTGCGGATCAGCCGGCTCTTTTGCGAGCCGCACGCGCTCAATGTCGCGCCGAACCGGACGTTGCAGGCGGCAGGCTTCAAATATGTCAAAACGCATGAGACGGTGCCGGGTCCGTTGAACTTCCACCAGCCGGTGACGCGCTGGGTGCTGGAAATCGGTTCTGCTTGAGCTCTGCGGCGACCATGGCGTCATGGCCGGAAGCCCTTCGCATGGCTGGGCTCGCGCTGCCGCCAAAATTTAATGTTCGAAAACTTATCCCCGGTCCCCGCCACCCTCGTATCCTCACCGCATCCCCGCCCACACGAGGGCGCTTCCGGAAGTGGTTCCGAAGTGCGGGCGGGGAGCGGCGCCTGCGGCTGAGGGTCCACCTAACCCTAGGCCTCGGGAGGCTTTCGCAAACGGCGTCAAGCCGACACCCGCTCCCGGCGAAACCTGCGGGTGCGGAAGAGGTAAGGCGCCGAGTGACCCGCCCGTCCGGCAATACGACCGGTCCGCGTGCTTCATGCGCTTGAGCGGATCGAGGCTGGCTTCGAGCCAACCAGGTCCGTGAAGATGCGGGACGCGAAAGACGGAAACCGCCGCACACGAGGACGCCGGGCGACCGGCTTTTAATTCTTAGGAACGGCCGCCCGGCGTCCCGTGTCCTCATGTTTTCGTACGCGCTTGCGTGCGGCGACAACGATGCGCGCCTGATGGCCGGCTGGTATTCCACATACAGACGCGGTGCATATCGTCCGCAGCGCAGACCGCGTCTGCCGCGGAATGCAAACTACTCCCCCTCTGCATGTATACCGAAGTAAACCGCAGATCCGCATCACTCCGGCTCAAGTGCGATGAACGGTTTGTGACCGCAGATGATCATTTGCGACTTGAATAGCGCGGCGAGGCCCGCCAAGTTACGGCCATCCGCCGCGGGGGCGCTCTTGCCGGTGCGGCGTAAAAACGGAAGAGGATTGGACATGAAGACCCTCAAATTTGCGCTGCTCGCCGCCGGGCTGCTCGCCGCCGCACCCGCTTTCGCCCAGACCGCGGGTGGAACCACCAACACCGGCCCGCAGGGCACCGGCAATTTCGTCGCCGGGAAGCCCGAAGGCTCGGGCAATTTCGTCGCCGGAAAGCCCGAAGGCACCGGCAATCCGGTCGCCGGCAAGCCGAAGGATCCGGCCGCCAAGTAGTCCAGGCGCCAAGTAATCTCGCCGGCAAGTAATCCGGCCGCCGAAGCACGCTTCGCGTTCTTCGCGTCGAGTTTGGAAAAGTCTATATCCCCGGCGGGACGCCAATGCGCCCCGCCGTTTTCGTTCGGAGTAAGAGCATGGCTTCCTGGCGCGCCCTCTTCCCCGCGGTATTCGCCGGCCTCTTCCTTCTGCCGGCTGCCGGCCTGGACGCCCAGCCCGAATCCTTCGCCGATCTCGTCGCGCGCGCGGCGCCGGCGGTCGTCAACATCTCCATCAAAGGCATCGGCCAGGCGCCGATGAAGCCGGACGGCGACACGAAGAACGTCAGCTATGCGCCCCACATCGTCGATCTCGTCGGCTCCGGGGTCATCGTCGATCCGACCGGCATCATCATCACCAACAAACACGTGATCGACAACGCCTACGAGATCACCGTCAATCTATCAGATCGCACCTCCGTTCAGGCGCGCCTGCTCGGCAAGGGCCTCACCTTCGACCTCGCGATTCTCAAGATCGAGGTGGACCACCCGCTCCCCTCGATCAAAGTCGGCGACAGCGACAAGGTGCGGGTCGGCGACCGCGTCATCGCCATCGGCAATCCGCTCGGCCTCTCGAGCACGGTCACATCGGGCATCGTCAGCGCGCTACACCGCGACTTGAGCGGCACGCCGTATGACGAATTCATCCAGACCGACGCGGCGATCAATCACGGCAATTCCGGCGGTCCTCTGTTCAACATGGCCGGCGAGGTGATCGGCATCAACAATCAGATTTTTTCCGATTCAGCGAGCAGCGGCTCGATCGGGCTCGGCTTTGCGATTCCCTCAAATGACGTGCGCTTCCTGGTCGAGCAGATCCGCGATTATGGGCGCCCGCATCTCGGCTGGCTCGGCATGCGCATCCAGACCCTGACGGCGGAAATGTCCGATGCGTTGGCATTGCCGATGAATAGCGGGGCGATCGTTGCGGAGGTCACGCCGGGTGGTCCCGCGGCCGAGGCAGGCATCGAGGTAGGTGACGTCATCCAGGGCTACGGCAACCAGAAGATTTCCGACTACCGGGTGCTCAACCGGCTGGTGGCCATGGCGATCGGCCGCACGCTGCAGCTGCGCGTGTGGCGGAATGGCACGACTCGCACGGCACCCGTCATTGTCAGGGAATGGCCGCAGGAACTCTGGGTCTCCTACAAGAACGAAACGATGCGCCCGCCGATCTTTACCAAGATGCGGGACTTCGGCTTCGATGTCGCCGACCCCTCTGATGACCTGAAGATGAAGTTCAGAATTGAGGGCGAGGTATCGGGCCCGATCGTCACCAATGTCGTCGAAGATACGGCGGCGAGCGGCGCCAAGTTCAAGCCAGGCGACATGATCATCAAAGTGCAAATGGAGGACGTGCGTTCCGTCGCAGAATTGGAGAAGAAGCTGCTTGACCGCTGCAATAGCGGCCAGCGCAACGCGCTGATCTACGCCAAAAGCGCCGCCGGGGCGCCGCGCTGGCTGACGCTGCCGCTGCGGCTATAGAAGCGGGCGGAGTTTGCGGGCCGCTGTTTCCTTGGCTTTAACCCGGCGGCCCTACCCTGCCGCGGGTGGGTAGCCAGCCTAAATATCGCTACGTCGCGCTCGACGCATTCCGCTTCATCGCGGCACTTGGCATCGTGCTCTATCACTGCGCGATCTATGCCGGCGTCATGGGCTGGAACACGCATGTGACGGCGTTCGAGAATTTCCGCCTCTGTGTCGATTTCTTCTTCGCCCTCTCCGGCTTCGTGCTGATGCATGCGCACGGCGCCGCGGTTGCGAGCGGCAGCGACTATCTCCGCTTCCTGCAGAAGCGGTTCGCGCGCATATATCCGCTGCACGCTTTGATGGCGATCGTGTTTGCCGTGCTGGCGCTCGCCGTTGCCAGCAAACCCATGGCGACCCGCATCGCCCCGGTCCTTGATCCCGCCGCGGCGCTGCCCAATCTGATGCTGTTGCATTCATTCGGCGTGACGCAAACGCTGTCGCTGGATTTTCCTTCCTGGTCGATCTCGGCCGAATGGTTCCTCTATCTCCTGTTTCCGACGCTCGCGGCGTTCGTCCTGCGCGTCGGGCCGCGCGTCGCGATCGTTGCCGCGATGATATTTGCGCTGGCGCTTGCGCTTACGCGCGATGCACTTGGCATGCGCGACTGGATGCACGCGACATTCGATATGGGCATGCTCCGCGCGATGCCGAGCTTCGTCGCCGGCATGGCGGTCTGCGTCATTGTCGAACGAGCGCCATCGATTAAACTCTCGTGGAAATGGGTTTACGGCGCGGCAATTGCTCTCGTCGTCCTGATGCTTTCGCCTGCGCCGGCGTCCTTGTCGATCGGGGCCTTTCCGGTATTCATCGGACTTGTTGCACTCGCCGAGCGGGGTGGCGCGCCAACGTTCCTGACAAGGTCGCCCCTCCCCGCGCTCGGCGACGCGTCGTATTCGGTTTATCTCTTGCACGCTTTCGTCATGCTGCTTGCGGCGGAGGCGATCAATGCTCTAAGCATCGGCGGCTATTATGGATGGGCTGCTCTAACAGCCGCGACCATTGTGGTCACGATCCCCCTCGCGCTCGTGGTTTGCCGCTTCTACGAAGGGCCAATGCGCAGGTGGCTTTCGCCGGCCTCGGGAAGCTACCGGTTGCGTCCGGCCGCGAGCCGCCGCTCCATCGCCAGCGAATAGCGCGACATGCCGAAGCAGAAAACGAAATAGAACATCGCGGCGAAGAGGTAGCCCGTCGTCGAAATCGTCGGCCCGGCCCATTCCGGATCGAGACGCGCCGTGTCGACCGTGCGCAGGAAGTCGAAGATACCGACGATGGCGACAAGTGTCGTGTCTTTAAAAAGGCCAATAAACGTGTTGACCACGCCGGGAATGACGATGGTCAGTGCCTGCGGCAGCACGATCAGCCGCATCATCTGCGGATAACGCAGGCCCAGCGCCTGTGCGGCTTCGAACTGCCCGCGGGGAATCGCGTTCAAGCCGCCGCGCACCACTTCGGCCATATAGGCCGACGCAAACAGCGCAACACCGATCAACGGCCGCACCAGCCGGTCGGGCGAAAACTGCTCCGGGACGAACAGCGGCAGCATCGTGTTCGCCATGAACAACACGGTGATCAGCGGCACGCCGCGGACGAATTCGATGAAGCCGATCGAAGCGGCACGCACCGCCGGCAGGCGTGAGCGGCGCCCGAGCGCGAGAAGCACGCCGCCCGGCAGGGAGAACACCATGCCGACGAGAGCGACGAGCAGGCTGACGAACATGCCACCCCAAAGATTGGTCGGCACTTGCGGTAGGCCAAACGCCGGCACGCCGTAAAGCAAGACATAGGCAAGGATCGGAAACGCCACAAAGAACAGAAGCGCGCCAATGCCTTTGCGCGGCGACGCCGGCCATAAAAGCCAGGCGATCAGAACCGTGCCGAGGCCCAGAGTGACGTCGACGCGCCAACGTTCATCGATGGGATAGGAGCCGTAGATAAAGTACGGCAGCTTGCGCCAGACATAGGCCCAACAGGCGCCGGCTCCCGGCGCCCGGCAGGCCCCACCGTCCGGCGCCGACCAGACCGCGTCGATGATCATGTAGCGCACAATATCGGTGCCGAACCAGATCGCGATCGCCGCTCCGACTAGAGTCAGAATGCTCGTCCATACGTCGCGGAAGAGGTTAGCGCGGACCCATCCGATCGCACCGCCAACGGCGAGCGGCGGCGGTTGCTCGGGCGCGGTTTCCGTGCGGACAAAGAATGTCTCGTCGAGCGAGTCCTGAATGGCGCTCATTGGATCGCGCTCACTGGACCGCCTTCATAGCCCTAGCGCTCCTTGATCGCGGTATGGCGCGCGTAGAGATTCATCACCGCCGAGGTCCCCAGCGAAATCGCGAGATAGACAGCCATGGTAATGAAGATGACCTGCACCGCCGCGCCGGTCTGATTGAGCACCGTACCGGCAAAAATTTGCACGAGATCCGGGTAGCCGATGAACACGGCGAGCGAGGAATTCTTCGTGAGGTTCAGATATTGGTTGGTCAGCGGCGGGATGATGACGCGCATTGCTTGCGGCATGACAACGAGCCGCCGCACCGGACCGGGGCGCAGACCCAACGCAAGCGAGGCTTCGCCCTGGCCGCGCGGCACCGATTGAATGCCGGCGCGCACGATCTCGGCAATGAAGGAGGCTGTGTAGAGAATCAGGCTCAGAAGCAGCGCGACGAGTTCCGGCGAAAGCCTGATACCGCCGACGAAGTTGAAGCCGCGCAATTGCGGTATCGCGACGCCGAGCGGCCGCCCACTCAGAAAATAAATGAGGATCGGCAGCCCGAGAATAAGCGCGAGGCTGATGGGTAAAACCGGCCATTGCGCGCCGGTCTCGATCTGCCGCCGACGCGCGATGTACCAAAAGATGGCCGAACCGATGATCCCGATCGCGAACGCGATCAGCACATAATCGAAGCCGTCCCGCGCGACCGGCTCCGGGACAAAAAGACCGCGATTATTGACGAAGGCGAAGCCGAAAATGTCGACCGACTGTCGCGGCCCGGGCAGCGGCTTCAACACCGCGTTGTACCAGAAGAGGAGCTGCAGGAGCAGCGGGATGTTGCGGATGACCTCGACATAGACCGTCGCGAGTCGCGCGAGCAGCCAGCTCTTCGACAGCCGTGCAGCGCCGACCGCAAACCCCACGATCGTGGCGAAGATCACTCCGATGACAGCAACAAACAACGTGTTGAGCAGACCGACAACGAATGCGCGGCCGTATGCCGACAGTGCCGAATACGAGACGAACGACTGGTTGATGTCGAATCCCGCCGGCATATTCCAGAAGGAAAGATCGGTGGGGATACCGCGTGCATGCATGTTGTCGCGGGCGTTGATCGTCGCTTCGATCGCCAGAAACGCGACGCCTGCGACAAGCAGTATCTGGCCCGCGAGTCCGCGCCAGAAGGGATCGTTCCAGATCGGCGGTCGTTCGGTGGCGAGCGGTGCGGCGGGAGCGCTCATTTGTCCCCTGCCCTATGCCGCGCGCCCGCCGTTCGCTGCGCCTACCGGATCGGCGGCGCGTACTGGATGCCGCCCTTATTGTAGAGCGCGTTGAGCCCGCGTTTCAATTTAAGCCGCGAACCCTCGCCGAGATTGCGGTCGAACACCTCGCCGTAATTTCCGACACTCTTGATGATGCGATAGGCCCAATCCTGCGTTAGCCCAAGGTTGCTGCCGTAATTGCCCTCGGCCCCGAGCAGGCGGCGCACTTCGGGGTTCGTGCCCTTGGCTTGCTCGTCAACATTCTTCTGCGTGATGCCGAGTTCTTCCGCGTCAAGCATGGCGAATGCTGTCCAGCGCACGAGGTTGAACCACTGGTCATCCCCCTGGCGCACGGTCGGGCCCAGCGGCTCTTTCGAGATGACTTCCGGCAGAATGATGTGATCGTCGGGCGTCGCGAGCTTCAGGCGCTCGGAGACGAGCTGCGATCCGTCAGTCGTAAAGGAGTCGCAGCGCCCGCTATCGTAAGCTTTGACAGCCTCATCCGCGGTCGCAAACACGACCGGCTCGTATTTCTTGCCATGCGTGCGGAAGAAGTCGGCAAGGTTGAGCTCCGTGGTCGTGCCTTGCTGCACGCAGATCGACGCGCCGTCCAATTCCGGGGCCGAATTCACGCCAAGCTTCTTGCGCACCATGAAGCCCTGACCATCGTAGTAGGTGACCGCCGGAAAGAGGAAGCCCTGCGCCACCTCGCGCGACTGCGTCCAGGTCGTGTTGCGCGACAGCACATCGATCTCACCCGATTGCAGCGCCGTGAAGCGGTCCTTGGCCGTCAGGGGAAGAAAGCGGACCTTGTTCGGATCGTTGAAGATCGTCGAAGCGACGGCACGGCAAAAGTCGATATCGAAGCCGGTCCAGTTGCCCTTGTCATCCGGCAGGCCGAACCCTGGCAGCCCCGGATTCGAGCCGCAGACGAGGTAGCCGCGGCTCTTCACTTGGTCCACGGTCGCGGCGAGGCACGGCACGGAGAGGAGAACGCCGGCAAAAAGGGCAATCGAAGCAAGCGGACGGTTCATGAGAGCCCCAACTCGTGATAGCGGCAGGCGCCGTGAAGGTTCGAGGAGCATCGAACTGAGTTTCACGGGGGGCGTCAAGCGGCGCCTTCGGCGAGCGCGGGAAGGCTGATGACGAAATCGACCAGGGATAGCCGCGCCGGAATGGGAGCGCGAACCAGGCTCGTCCATGCCGGGCGCCAGCCCTTCGAAAACTTCGGTTTCGTCAACACGCCGATCTATCGCGGCTCGACGGTGCTCTCGCCCGACGTCCAGACCCTCTACGCGCGCAAAGCCCGCTTCATCTACGGCACCAAGGGCACGCCGACGACGGAAGCGCTGGAGAACGCCTGGAGCGAAATCGCCGGAGCTGCCGGCACGGTGCTTACGCCCTCGGGCCTATCGGCGATCACCGTCGCGATCCTCAGCGTCGTCGAGGCGGGCGACCACATCCTGGTGACGGATTCCGTCTACCGGCCAACGCGCAATTTCTGCGACACCGTACTGACACGTCTCGGGATCGAGACCACTTATTACGATCCGCTCCTTGGAGCTTCCGTCGGCGGTCTGATGCGGCCGAACACTCGCGTCGTCTTTGTCGAAGCGCCGGGCTCGCAGAGCTTTGAGATGCAGGACATTCCCGCAATCGCGGAGGTCGCGCATGGACGCGGCGCCTGCGTCATTATGGACAATACCTGGGCGACGCCACTGTTCTTCCCGCCGCATGGGCGCGGCGTCGACCTCGCCGTCGAAGCCGGCACAAAATACCTCTCCGGCCATTCCGACCTGCTTCTCGGGATGGTTTCGGCGACTGCGGGATATTGGCCGCGGCTGCGCGATACGTTCGACGCTTTCGCAATGTGCGCCGGCGCGGAGGACGTGTTCCTTGGCCTGCGGGGTCTGCGCACCATGGAGCTTCGGTTGCGAGAGGCCGAGCGCCAAGGACTCGCCCTTGCGAATTGGCTGGCGTCGCGGTCCGAAGTGTCGCGCGTTCTGCATCCGGCGCTCTCCGAGCATCCGGGCCACGCGATCTGGAAGCAGGACTTCTTGGGGTCTTCGGGGCTGTTCTCGGTCATCCTGGAGCCGGCCTCGCGCGAAGCGGTGGCAACGATGCTCGATCATCTCGAACTGTTCGGCCTTGGTTATTCCTGGGGCGGCTACGAGAGCCTTGTCATTCCGTTCGATTGCCGCGCGTATCGGACGGCAACGCAATGGGCGCCGGAAGGCCCGGCGCTGCGGTTCTCGGTCGGTCTCGAGGACATCGAGGACTTAGAGGCCGATCTCGACCGCGGTTTTGCCCGGTTGCGGGCAACATCTTGAACGGGCGGCTATTGATTGCAGTTCGAGCAGATGTTCGGCGTCTTCATGATGACGTCGACGTTGCTTTGCACGCGACGCGAGCGCGAGCGCTTCTTCGGCCTGTGACCTGCGAGAGCGGGGGCGGCGGCAACAGTGGGGGCGCCGGCAAGACCGGAATCGCCGCGCACCGAATCATTGGCCGGCACCTCGGAAGCGGCGGGTTGCCGGTGTCCGATCGGGCCTTGCTGTTGCGCGCCGGCGGTCCCCATCGGCAGAAGAGAGGCGAGCCAGAGGCCCACAGCGGCTGCAATTATTGTTTTCGCCATCGTCTCTCCGGGTCCCGCGAGCGACAGAAAAGACCACCCTGCACTCGGGTTGGCAATGCCTTGAGCCTCGCTCCAGCGGAACCGTTCGGGCTTGACAGAGCTCTTGCAGGGGAACCAAGTCAGGCAAGATGAACTCAAGGTCGCACGCCGATATGGCCTCCGACGGCAAGATATCGTTGCCTCGCCCAGGCAGAGACCCGAGCGAACCGGCGCAAGAACAAGAAGACCTTGTGCCACTAGGCGGTGTCAGAGCCAAAAATCGACGGCAGAAGCTGCTTTTCCTTTTGGGAACGCTCGTCCTCACGATCCTGATCGTCGTCGGGCTGCGCTATTGGCTGCATGCGGTGCGTCCGCTCAGGATCGCCGCAGGCCCGCCTGGGGCGGTCGAATACAGGTTCGCCGAAAAGCTTGTGGACATCGTCGCGGCAAACAGTACCGATCTGAAGCTGAAGATCATCCCCGACGACAGCACTGCCGCGGCGACGGCGCGGTTTACGCGCGGCGACGCGGATCTCGGCTTCGTGCGCACCGATCAGAAAGTCCCGAGTTCAGCCCGCGCGCTTGCTCTTATCGAGCACTTCGCTTTTCTCATGGTGCTCCCGAAAGGCAGCAAAATCGCCAGCCTCGGCGATCTGCGGGGCAAGAAGGTTGCGCTCCTCACATCCGAGCCGGGCGCCGATGCGCTGTTCCGGTCCGTCCTGACCGCTTCGCAGATTGATGCCGAGCGCGTCCCCCTCCAGGCGATGCCGGCAGATACTGCGATCGAAACGCTCTTCTCGCGCGATCAGTTTCAGGCCGCGATCGTGTTCGCCTCGTTCTCGGCGCTCGCCGGCACGAAGCGCTTCGACCGGCAGACGAAGGTCGAGGTGAAAGCGATCGAAGGCAGCAAGGCGCTCGAGCGCAAGATTGCCGGGCTGACAACGGAGACGGTGGAAGCGGGCCTTCTTTCAGGGGGCCCGAAAATCCCGGACGATGATCTCGAGACAGCAGGCGTGCAGGAAATCATGACCGTTCGCCGGCGCCTCTCCGATACGATCGTTGCGGAACTCGCCGGCATCCTGCTCGAGAACAAGAACGCGCTTGCGGTCGGGAACACGTTCGCGACGCGGATCGAGCCGCCGGATACCAATAAAGACGCCTATATCGTCGCGCACAAAGGTGTGGCGGAATATACCGACAATGAGGTCAAGAGTTTTCTCGACCGCTACAGCGATCTATTCTACATTGGAACATCGGTGGCCGGCGTTCTCGGCTCGATCAGCGCCGCGATCTACACGTCTGTTACGCGCGTCAAGCCCCTTGAACCCAGCGAATACACAGACCAGGTTTTGGCGATTACCGACAGCGTCACTAATGCCACGACAAATCTTGAACTCGACGAGGCCGAAAAGGAACTCGACATCGTGCTGCGGCAAGTTCTGATCGGATTGAAACACGGCAACGTATCGACGCGCGGTCTCGACGGGTTCCGCCTCGCCTATGAACGTGCGCATTCCGCCATCATGGCCCGGCGCCAGCGTATTGCCGACGGCGTCCCCGCGATTTCGCACGTTCGTGAAGCATGATGCATTCGGGACTCTCCGACAAGGCCGCAGAAACCGCGGCGCATTATGCGCAGGACGTGATCGGTACGATCGGCCGCACGCCGCTGATCCAATTGCGGCGTGCTTCCGAGCTGACCGGCTGCACAATTTTCGGCAAGGCCGAGTTCCTCAATCCCGGCGGGTCGGTGAAGGATCGCGCCGGTCTCGCTATCATCGAGGATGCGGTCGCACGCGGGGCGCTCAAGCCGGGCGGTCTTGTCGTCGAGGGCACCGCGGGCAATACCGGCATCGGGCTTGCGCTTGTTGCCAACGCGCTTGGCTTTCGCACCGTCATCGTTATCCCGGACACGCAGAGCGAGGAGAAAAAGCAGATGCTGCGCCTCCAAGGCGCGGAGCTCATCGAAGTGCCGGCTGTGCCATATGCGAACCCCAACAACTATGTGAAGCTTTCCGGGCGACTTGCGGAGCGCCTCGCACGCGAACATCCGCAAGGCGCGATCTGGGCAAACCAGTTCGACAACCTCGCCAATCGCGATGGCCATCGCACCACGACGGGCCCGGAAATCTGGGAGGACACCGGCGGCGCGATCGACGGTTTTACCTGCTCCGTCGGTACCGGCGGCACGCTTGCGGGCGTCGGCCTCGCCTTAAAGGCGCGCAATCCGAAGGTGACGATCGCGATCACCGACCCGCTCGGCTCCGCGCTTTATTCTTACTACGCAACGGGCGAACTCAAGGCGACGGGGACCTCGATCACGGAAGGGATAGGGCAAGGCCGGGTCACCGACAATTTGAAGGACGCGCCGATCGATCTCGCCTATCGAGTGAGTGACGAAGAGGCGCTGCCAATTCTCTTCGAGCTCGCGGAGAACGAGGGACTCCTGCTCGGTGGCTCCTCCGCCATCAATGTCGCCGGCGCGATACGTCTCGCACGTGAGCTCGGGCCGGGACACACGATCGTCACGGTCCTCTGTGATTCCGGGTCGCGCTATGCATCGAAGCTGTTCAATCCGGAATTCTTGAGATCGAAGAATTTGCCGGTGCCCGGTTGGATGGAGCGACGCTTACAGATTGATCCAGGTTTTCTCGACTCGTAACCATCACAACAAACATTGAGGGAGAGAATGGCGTTTCCAATAGGAAAGCACGCGCATTTCGTCACAACTGACTGGCTTGCGGACAACCTGACAAGTCCCGGTCTCGTTGTGATCGACAGCTCGTGGTACCTCCCGGATGAGAAGCGCGATCCGTATGCCGAATATCTCACGGCTCACATTCCCGGCGCGGTGTTTTTCGATATCGACGCTATCGCCGATCACTCGACGCCCTTGCCCCATATGCTGCCGGACCCGGTGACGTTTTCGAGCGCGATGCGCAAGCTCGGCATCGGCGACGGCATGCGCGCTCTCGTCTATGACGGCGCAGGATTGTTCTCGGCGCCGCGCGTGTGGTGGACGCTGCGCGCGTTCGGCATGCGGGACATCGCGGTTCTCGAAGGCGGGCTGCCGAAATGGAAGGCTGAAGGCCGCCCGCTCGAGGAGGGTCGGGTTCAGCGTCAGCCGCGCCATTTCACGGCGCGCCTAGATCACGGAGCGGTTGCCTCTCTGGCTGACGTGCAGCGTATCGTCGAACAACGCGGCCAGCTTGTGGATGCACGCTCGGCGCCACGTTTCGCCGGCGAGGAACCGGAACCCCGCCCGGGGTTACGCCCGGGACACATTCCGGGGAGCATGAACCTCCCCTGGCGGGAGATCATCGCAGACGGCCACTTGCTGCCACCACCTGCGCTAGCCGAGAAGTTCGCCGCAGCGGGTGTCGATACGAGGCGGCCCCTGACGACGACCTGTGGGTCCGGCCTTTCTGCCGCCATCCTAGCGCTGGCGCTGGAGTCTCTTGGGCAGACCTCGGTCGCCGTTTATGACGGCTCATGGACAGAATGGGGCGGGCGCCGGGACCTGCCGGCCGAGACCGGAAAAGCCCGCGCTCCTGCCTAGCCGACGTGCGTTCTGCTTGCATAATAAGCCGAATGGCGGCATGTCGCGCAGGCGAAATCGCGATTCCGCATAGAAGCATGGCACGCCACCTGCTATTAGCTCGACCATATTCAATGCCGCTTTTGGACGCGGCGAACTCACCGCCGGGGTCTGACGCGGAATGAAGAAGATCGAAGCCATCATCAAGCCGTTCAAGCTCGACGAAGTGAAGGAAGCGCTGCAAGACGCCGGCCTGCAAGGAATCACCGTCACCGAGGCGAAGGGCTTCGGCCGCCAGAAGGGTCATACCGAGCTCTATCGCGGCGCCGAATACGTTGTCGACTTCCTGCCGAAAGTGAAGATCGAGGTCGTTCTTGCAGACGATTCCGTCGACCGCGCCGTCGACGCGATCCGCAAAGCCGCGCAGACCGGCCGCATTGGCGACGGCAAGATTTTTGTGTCAAATATCGAAGGCGCGATCCGCATCCGCACCGGCGAGACCGGGACGGACGCGATCTGACGTTCAGAACGCCCCCACTTCTCACATCGAAGCTCGACCAGGGAAAGGCTGTGACATGCAGACCGCCAAGGATGTTCTCAAGGCGATCAAGGATAATGACGTCAAATATGTCGATCTCCGTTTCACGGATCCGCGCGGCAAATGGCAGCACGTCACGTTCGACATCTCGCTCATCGACGAGGATGCCTTCGCTGAAGGCCTGATGTTCGACGGCTCCTCGATCGCTGGATGGAAAGCGATCAACGAGTCCGACATGACGCTGATGCCGGATCCGACCTCGGCCTGCATGGACCCGTTCTTCGCGGCCGCGACCATGGTCATCGTCTGCGACGTTCTCGAACCAACGACGGGCGAACCTTATGGCCGCGATCCGCGCGGCATCGCCAAGAAGGCAGAGGCCTACGCGAATTCGCTAGGGATCGGCGACACCGTTTATTTCGGTCCGGAAGCCGAGTTCTTCGTGTTCGACGACGTGCGCTTCGCCGCGGAGCCGTACAATACGAGCTTCACGCTCGACTCTATGGAATTGCCATCCAATATGGATACCTCATACGAGGGCGGCAATCTCGGTCACCGCATCCGCACCAAGGGCGGCTACTTCCCGGTTCCGCCGCAGGATTCGGCGCAGGACATGCGCGGCGAAATGCTCGCGGCGATGGCTTCGATGGGCGCCAAGGTCGAGAAGCATCACCATGAGGTCGCCTCGGCGCAGCACGAACTCGGCCTGAAGTTCGGTCCGCTGACGACGATGGCGGACCATTTGCAGATCTACAAATACTGCATCCATCAGGTGGCGCAGAGCTACGGCAAGACCGCGACCTTCATGCCGAAGCCGGTCTTCGGCGACAACGGCTCGGGCATGCATGTCCATCAGTCGATCTGGAAGGGCGGCAAGCCGGTTTTCGCCGGCAACAAGTACTCCGATCTGTCGGATGAGTGCCTTTGGTATATCGGCGGCATCATCCGCCACGCCAAGGCGCTGAACGCGTTCACCAACCCCTCGACCAACAGCTACAAACGGCTCGTGCCGGGTTACGAAGCGCCGGTGCTGCTCGCTTATTCCGCGCGCAACCGCTCGGCCTCCTGCCGTATCCCGTACACGTCGAACCCGAAGGCAAAGCGCGTCGAGGTGCGGTTCCCCGATCCGGCGGCGAACCCCTATCTCGCCTTCGCGGCGATGCTGATGGCCGGCCTCGATGGCATCACCAACAAGATCGACCCGGGCCAGGCGATGGACAAGGATCTCTACGATCTGCCGCCGAAGGAGCTGAAGAAGATCCCGACGGTCTGCGGCTCGCTACGCGAGGCTTTGTCGAATCTCGACAAGGACCGTACCTTCCTGAAGTCGGGCGGCGTGTTCAGCGACGACTTCATCGACAGCTATATCGAACTGAAGATGACCGAAGTGATGCGCTTCGAAATGACGCCGCACCCGGTCGAGTTCGACATGTATTATTCCTGCTGA
This sequence comes from Methylobacteriaceae bacterium, assembly GCA_034669505.1. Classification (GTDB taxonomy): domain Bacteria; phylum Pseudomonadota; class Alphaproteobacteria; order Rhizobiales; family Beijerinckiaceae; genus JAFASC01. The sequence continues at coordinate 44,293 of JAXDNJ010000023.1, read as the reverse complement.
GGCAGGTTGCCGGGACGAAGATCAAAGGGCGGCTTCGGCCGCCCTTTGTGTTTCCTAGTGTTTACCTCAATCAGCGACGATCGTCAGCAGCCACATCAGAATCAGTTCAAGCCAAGCTTCGTCTTCACTTTGCTCATGTCGTCCACGTAATAATAGTGCTGAGCGCAATCCTGGTTATAGCTTTGTACTGAACCGTTGAAAGCATCGGCCCCTGCCTTAGCTTGCCTGAGCTCCGCGTTATATGTTTGGACGGCCGCGTTTTGCTCATCGACTATGCGATTGAAGTTGGCTACTGCTTTCGAGTCTGTGCGCGACACCTTCAGTCGTTGCGCTTGGACGCTGTCTTTCCCAGATCTAACATCTTCCGCCAGCCGATCCATGCGGGCCTTTTCGGCGTCGACTCGCGCACTCTGCTCATCCAGTGTTTTTGCACGCGCGACACACGACTCGAGCTGGGATAGCTTCAATGTGGTCTCATCATATGTTTTTGTGGAGGAGCTCGAACCTCCCGGGGCCGCGCGCGCGATTGCCGAGCCGGCACCTACGGCGACGCTTCGAGTTAGCAGGCGCGACAGGAATCCTGCTTCGGCCGCATTCGCGAGCACACACGCGACGACTAGACTTCCAACAAAGGCGAATGGGTATTTCGTTTGCAAATGCATTGGTGACTCCTGCAACTATTGATAGACAACTCGCATCCTGCACCTGTTCCATGAGGCTGTCCAGCCTGTCGGCACGTAGCCGGAGGCTCTCGCCATGAGCGGTTCTTCCTTCCCGGTCACGATAAGTAGCGCGGCCATAGCGGAACGCTATTGACGAACAAGCCATCGCGCAGAACGTCGATCTCACTTTCCTGAGGGCGGCTTCGGCCGCCCTTTTTATTTGCAGGCCTTTTCCCGTATAGGAAGGATCTATGTCCTGGAAACGGCTTCGGGTTTGCTCGAATGAATGACCACTCGCCGATACAGATGAGTACGGAGGCAACTTTCGAGAACTTCGACGAGCAGGCCTATCTCGCGCAAAACGGCGACGTCGCCCGCGCAATCAAAGCCGGCATGTTCGCCTCCGCCTGGGATCATTTCCTCAAGACCGGCAAGCAGGAAAGCAGGCGTCAACGGCTCACCGCCTGCGTCTCGGACGCAAGAGCGAGAAAGCTCGAGAAGCTTAGGCCGCATCTTCGGGTCGACATGCCGTTGCGCATCGAGGATGGTCGGCTCAATTTCCTGACGCGAGAGCTGCGTAGGGAAACACGGATTGCCGCGACCGAGAACGTATCGGCAAATCCATATGACGAACAGATGATGGCGCTCATCGCCAAGTATGAGGACGGTCTCATTCTTGATTGCGGCGCCGGGCGTAGGGATGTCTATTTCGAAAACGTCGTGAATTACGAGATCGTCGGCTACGATTCGACTGATATTATTGGCGTCGGCGAACATCTGCCCTTCGAAAGCAACACGTTCGATGCCGTGTTCTCGATCGCGGTTCTGGAACATGTCCGCGATCCCTTCCGCTGCGCCGCCGAGATCGCGCGCGTTTTGAAACGGGGCGGCGAACTCTATTGCTGCATTCCCTTTCTGCAGCCTTTGCACGGCTTCCCGCATCATTATTTCAACGCGACACCACAAGGCGCGCGCCGTCTTTTCGAGGATCTCCTCCGCGTCGACAGCGTCAGCGTCCCGCCCGCGCTGCATCCGCTCTGGGCGCTGTCATGGATCGTCAAGAGCTGGAGCGAGGGCCTCGGTGAGCCGACGCGCGGCGCTTTCATCGACATGAAAGTGCGGGAGCTGATGGTCCCGCCGGAGCCGCTCCTCGCGCAACCTTTCGCCAGTGAGCTCTCGTCTGACAAGCAATTCGAGCTGGCGACCGGAACGGTGCTCAAGGCCGTCAAAGAAAGAACAGATGCAGCTGTGGCGGAGCCGCATGGCTCGGAAGCTTGGTCGCGTCGTTGGCACGACTGGCTATGGCGGCTCGTTCACTCGCGCTAGAAGCGCCGTGGCTCTCGCGGGCCCATTGCCCTTAGCGGCCCTTGCGATATCCTCGCGCAAAACCCGGAGGAAACACATGAAAACGCTCGTTCTCGCCGGCCTCGCTTCGGCTTTCCTCGTGCTGCCCGCACACGCCCAAGATCGCATGGCGCCGATCCCCCCGGATCAGATGAGCCCGGAGCAGAAAAAGGTCGCAGACACGATCATGACGGGGCCCCGAAAGTCCCTCGGCGGGCCCTTCAATGCATGGCTGCGCAGTCCCGAATTGGCCGACCGGCTACAGCAGGTCGGCGAATATATCCGCTTCAAGACCTCGCTCGACCATCGGCTCAACGAATTTGCGATCCTTATTACCGCGCAGGATTGGGGCTCTCAATACGAATGGTACGCGCATTATCCGCTGGCGATGAAAGCCGGCCTCGATCCCAAGGTTGCCGCGGAGCTCGCCGAGGGCAAGCGCCCGTCGGGAATGAAGGAAGACGAGGCCCTCGTCTACGATTTCTCGACGCAGCTCCATCATAAGCACAATGTCGACGAGGCGACCTATAAAGCCGCTGTCGCCAAGCTCGGCGAGCAGGGCATCATGGATTTGATCGCGGTCAATGGCTATTACGACCTTGTCTCGATGACGCTGAATGTCGCGCAGGTGCGTCCGCCGGAATCGGAGAAGGTGCCAATCGCGCAGAAGTGAGCGGCGCCGCATCTAGCCGCTAGGACAGCAGCGATTCCGACCCGTCGGGGCGGCTTATGCATATGCAAACCGGAGGAGCGATGCTGATTAAATCCTGGATGCTCGGCGGTGTTCTGGGAGCCGCGCTGCCCTGCCTCACCGCGGCCAATGCAGCTGAACTGCCTGACGCGGTCGCCGCCAAGGGTGAGACAATCGTTCTACAGGTGCATGCGGAAGGCGCGCAGATTTACGAGTGCAAAGCCGATGCGGGCGGCAAGCTCGCGTGGCAATTCCGCGAGCCGATTGCCTCGCTGATCAGCGAGGGAAAGACGATCGGCCGCCATTATGCCGGCCCAAACTGGGAGATCGAGGACAGCGGGGTTGCCGCCAAGGCGGCCGGGCGCGCGCAGGGCGCGACCAGCAAAGACATTCCGTGGCTGAAGCTCGATGTCACAGACCACCGCGGATCCGGGCCGCTGAAGGATGTCACTACCGTTCAGCGCATCAACACAAAGGGCGGTGCCGCGGAGGGTGCCTGCCAAAAGGCAGGTGAACTCCATAGCGAGCCTTATTCCGCAGATTACGTCTTTCTGCGCAAAGGAAGTTAGCACCGGGCCACGATCTAGGCGCGGGCGCACTCTGCAGCGGTGTGCTTCACGGTGTGTGGTTTCTCACCTGCTGCCGCAATTAGCGCTGATATCCATGTGCCGAGCATGAGTTCGAGGCACGACTCACTCACATGGAGCAACGATCATGCGCAAGTCGAAGCTATTCGGCGTGGCCTTCGCAGTTGCAGTGGCGGCGTTTGTCTTTACCCTGCTGCACAACCCGCCGCAATCAGTCGCGTCCGACCCCGTGAAGGGCATCAATGTGTCGGATGTGAAAATCCCGGCTGGCCTCACCGGTGGCAGCTACGACGCGTACTGATCGACCTTGCGGATCTCGCCGCCCTACCCGAACGCGCGGATGGGCGGGTCCTGATCGGACGAACGATCTCGCGATGTCGGCCTAGTTCGTTGTATCTCGTCCATAATATTTGTGCACCGTCTCCCAGGCGACGGTCTGCAAGAAGCTAGCGGTCGAAGGCTCGATACCCGCCGTGTAGCTGTTCCCGATTGGCGATTTGTCGTACAGCGCCGCGAAAACGGTCGACGCCGCGAGGTAAGTTCCGAGCAAGCTCGGGTGCCGCTTGTCGGGTGCATAAAGATTAAGATCGGGCCGCTTCTCTGTTGAGCGCGCGAACGCAAGTCCCGCAGGAATGACGAGCGCGTGATTGGCGTTACCTGCCAAAGTGTACTGTTCGGCAAGTTGTGCGGACATCTCCGGCTTGTCCGCGTGGGCCCATGACATGAATAAAACCGGCTCGGCGCCGTGCTTTCGCTCCGTCTCGGCAAATCGCGCGGTCTGTTCCGCGAAAATCGGTTTCAGCTGCGGATGAATCGGACACTGGCTGCAATCCATCGTGATTGCCAGATCGAACAGCTTATCGAGTTTGTTGAAGACAATGTTGTTCTGATCGTCGAAGGAGTACCGCCCGATTGCATTTGGCCGGAAGTAGGATTCCACGTCGTGCCAATCCAAGCCCGATCCGCCGATCGTGACCGAGCATGTTGTTGTAGTAGAAAAAACTGTTGCCGATGTAGATTGTCGTCTATGGGCCTCGGCCAAGATCCTTCACGTCGGGCTTCGTCTGTGCGTAGGCGCTTGGAGCGGCGCAGGCGAGGAGCCCGGCGACCGCGAATATGAACCGGCTCAATGCGTTTGGCATGGTGCACCCCCTGTTTCCCGCCAGACTGGACGCAGCCGGCCGCATTCACAAGACGGGCCGCGCGCCAGTTCGGCTGCACTCGCCGAGAGGCCGACGGGGAACCGCGTCCCTGGCGGAAGGGGTGGGATTCGAACCCACGATGAGCTTGCACCCATGGCGGTTTTCAAGACCGCTGCCTTAAACCACTCGGCCACCCTTCCAAGCCGTTGCATTGCCTTGGCGGCTCTGTCTATGTCCGGGCGACGTGAGGCGTCAACCGTCGCGGGATGCCTGCCGGGCGCATAAGCTTCCGCACAAACCGGAGAACTGATAGACGCAGCTCGCCGCGCGGGGTGGTCGCGCATGATCTCGGCTCTCGCAAGCCTGCGGCCAAGCAGCAGCCAGAACGAACGAAGACATAGGGAGAGACGCTAATGGCGAAAAATATTACTCCAGCGCACCGCGGGAGAACCGGGCTCGGTGGCGCGTTGATGGCTGTGCTCTGCCTCCAGGTTTATGGCGCTGCCGCACAAACCGCCGCACCGAGCGCGCTGGAGGTGCCGGCGAAGAGCGTACCCGTGCCGAACGATGTCAGTCCGCAGATGCAGAAAATCATCGGGCTGCCGCTGCGCACAAACTGGAATGTCACGCCGAAGACGGGTGAGGAATGGAAGCCGATCGCCGATGCCGCCGCCGCGACGCTCGGCAAGAACGTGCCGGGAATGCTCGAGCGTCTGCACGTAAAGATCGAGCCGACCACCATCGATGGCGTGAAGGCTTTCATTGTGACGCCGGAGACAATCCCGCCCGAGAACCGCAACCGCCTGCTCGTCCACGTGCATGGCGGCTGCTATGTGTTGAACCCCGGTCTCGCCGGGTTGCCCGAAGCGATTTTCATGGCCGGGTTCGGGCACTTCAAAGTGATCTCCGTCGACTATCGCATGCCGCCAGAGGCCACGTTCCCCGCGGCGCATGACGACGCCATGACGGTGTGGAAAGCCGCAGTGAAGATGACCGACCCGAAGAACACCGCGATCTTCGGCACGTCGGCCGGCGGCGCGCTGACGCTGGCGATGGTGTTGCGCGCCAAGCAGGAAGGACTGCCCCTGCCCGCGGCGATCGCGCCTGGCACGCCCATGTCGGACACGACGAAAGTCGGCGACACGTTCATCACCAATGCAATGCTCGATAACGTCCTGGTCTCGCCCGACGGCTTCTGCGATTCCGGCGCCAAAGTCTATGCGAATGGATACGACTTGAAGGATCCGATGCTGTCACCGGTCTACGGCGACATGCACGGCTTCCCGCCGACGATCCTGACCACGGGAACGCGCGATCTCCTGCTCAGCAACACCGTTCGCGTCCATCGGAAGCTGCGCGAAGCAGGCGTGGAAGCCGTGCTGCAGGTCTATGAAGGCCAGTCCCACGCGCACTACATTCGCGACGACACCGCGCCTGAAACGAAGGAGGTGTTCGAAGAGATCGCCCGGTTCTTCGATAAGCACCTGGGGAAGTGAAGCTCGCCAAATCTCGATCGTTTCGTCGCGGGCGGGACCGGGAGAGGGGTGTTCGTCACCGCACCCGCTCGCGTTCAAGCGAGCCCACCGGCAGTGCTCGCAGCAGGTGCGTAGCCGGCTGGCTAGTATCCAGCCAAGTTGCCCAATCCGTACGATTGAGCACGACCATCTGACGATCGTGAATCGGTGCGACGTCCGGACCCGGTTCCGTAGTCAATAACGTGAATGCTTCGGGGCCGCTGGCACTAGAGGGCCGCCAGAGCCCGGCGAAACAGAACCACTCTTCACCGGCCTTGATGAACCTCCATTTCTCCTTCGGCGCTTTGACGCCGCGAAATTCATAGAACCAGGAGGCGGGGACGAGACACCGCCCTTTGTCGAAGCGGCGGCCCTCTGAGCGGAAGTTGATCACTGGCGGCGCCTTCGGCCGTGGCGCGGGAAACCCCCACCGCACCTGTGCGACTTCCACCCCGCCCGGCGCGGGCCGGATGATCGGCGCAATGTCGGTCGGCCAGATGTCGTCCCTCGGCTCGAGATTGAGCGCCGCTTTCGGCAGCACGACGGGCAATCTGATCTCGCTGAACGCCTCGACGTAGACGCTCCACGGCACGTGATTGGCGTAATCGTTACACATTTTCAAGCGCAACAAACCAGGCTAGGGATATTGCGCGATGAGATTACGCGCGATGAGTTCGTTGCCGAACGCATTGTAGTGAACGTCTCCCCAGATCAGCAAATCCCGCAGAAACGTCTGATGCTCGCGCTTATATGCAAACATCGCGGGAAAGTGATTGAAGAACCGCCGGCACTTGTCCTTGCACCAGTCCCGCCAAATCGTGACCTGGCGGGACGCCTCCGTGTCGTAGAGCATTTGTTGCGGCCAGGGATAGACGCCGACCGAGAGAGGAATATTGCGTTCGGACGCGAGAGCATAAAGTCTGTTCATCTGCGCGATCGCTTTGGCGATTCCGCCGTCTATTCCCATTGTTCCGTAGCACGCGGATTTCGGGTCATAGGTCCAACTGGCGCGCGCACGATCGGGACCATAGGACTGACCAGGCTTGATCAGAGCACTAACGTCCGCACCTCGAATATCCCTAGAGATTTTACTCAGAAGGTATCGCTTGTAGAAGAAATCCAGCGTGTAGGACCAATAGCCCCACTTTGGCGTTGCCGAGAAGATCATCTCTGGCGCGCGGCAATTCTCATCGAAATTGCCCTCTTTTATGTGGCCGTTCTCATCGAAACGATAGAAGATCGCCTCGTCCTGAATATCGGAAATATCGATGTAGACGATCATCTCGTCGACTTGCAGCCCCATATCGAGCAGGTATTTCGCCTTGGCAAAATATATCGAGGGCGCATAAGAACTGACGGCGGCGTTCAAGACGTCGAGTTGAGGATAGGCGGAGGCGAAACGGCCGACGAACGTTTGCTCGTACGCAGTTCCCAGGCCCTCTGTGAAGGAGTCGCCGAGGAACAGAACGCGTTTCCGATCCGAACGCAGCGGTACATCGCGGGTTGCACTGTCTTTGAACCCAAGCGAGTTGGTCATGAGCTTGGTTTTGTCGCCCCAGTCTTCCTCGCCGGCATAGTTGGCCTTCAGCGTATGGCCGTAAATTGGATCGGCGAGCCTTACCTTGCTTTTCGCAAATGGGGGGGAGAGCCAGGGGTTCTCCTCCGGCCAGATCATGTGCACAGCCAATTCGAAGACGAGGAAGAGCACGGCGAAGACGGCAACGTTGATGCCGACGACGTAGAATATGCTTTTCGCCCGGCGGAGAAGGTGTGCGTTGTTCATGACCTTTTCGATACCCGCCATTGCGGCATCATCGCGAACAGAAACGACTCCCCGCCTGAAGGACCGGCACCGCCGTTTGCTTACCAGCCGTAAATCTCATTATTGTCGCTGACAAGGCTCCGCCCATCGGACCACGGGGAGAACGCGCGATGAGCGCCGCACGCAACCGCCAGATCCTTCTAGCCGAGGTCCCGAAATCGAAACTCGGTCCCGAACATTTCAAGCTCACCGATCGTGAGGTGCCGAAGCCCGGGGATGGTGAAGTGCTCGTTCGCGTCCGCTTCATCTCGCTCGACGCAGCAAACCGCGCCTGGATGCAGGGGGCGACCTATCGTTCGGCGGTCACCGCCGGCAGCGTCATGGCCGGCGGCGCGGTGGCGGAGGTCATCGAATCGCACGCACCGGGATTCGCACCGGGCGATCTCGTCTTCGGCGATACCGGCTGGCAGGAATATGCCGCGGTGCCGGCAAAAGCGCTGACGCAGCTGCCAAAGATCGAACCGATGACCCACTTGATCAGCGTCTATGGCATCGCGGGACTGACCGCGTATTTCGGTCTGCTCGACATCGGCAAACCGAAGGCCGGCGAGACGGTCGTCGTCTCGGCGGCCGCCGGTTCGGTCGGCTCCATCGTCGGTCAGATCGCCAAGATCAAAGGCTGCCGCGTCATCGGCATTGCTGGCGGCGCGGAGAAATGCGCGTGGCTCATGAACGAGCTCGGCTTTGACGCGGCCGTCGATTACAAAGGCGGCGCGCTGTTCAAAACGCTGAAAGCCGCCGCCGCCAACGGGATCGACGTCTATTTCGACAATGTCGGCGGCGACATCTTTGAAGCCTGTCTCGCGCAGATGAATGTGCGCGGCCGCATTGCCTGCTGCGGCGCCGTTTCACAATACGACATGGCGCCGCCTGCAAGCGGTCCGCGTGGCGTGCCGGGCCTCATCGTGGTAAAGCGGCTGACCGTGCAGGGCTTCATCGTCACCGATTTCTTCGATCAGCGCGAGCGGGCGATTGCCGAGCTTCAGTCGTGGGTCAAATCCGGCAAGCTCAAAGTGCAGGAAGACGTGATCCAAGGTCTGGAAAACACGCCGCACGCGCTGATCGGGCTATTGGCCGGCGAGAACCGCGGCAAACGAATGGTGCGGGTCGCCTGAGTCTCAAACGCAAGACCCCATACGGGTCGCGCGTTTGGGCGGAAGCGAACCAGATCTGCGGGCTCCGAAGGACCGTCGCCGAAGCGTCAGCCTTGGAAAGCGGGCGAGCTTTGCGTCGCCACCGCGTCGCGCTTGCGGGCGCCGAACCAAGCAATACTGAGCCGCTTGCCGAGCCCGATCAACGGCGCTTCGACATAAAAATACATTGCGCTGGCGACGGCAATGACGAGCGTCAACGCTATAGGAAGTGCAACGAGGTAGGGTAGACCTGCAGCCATCAGCAGGCGCATGGTGACGTAACCGAGCAGTGGATGGATCAAGTATAGTGAGTAGCTGATATTCGCCAAGAAGCGGAATGGCGCCGTCAGAGCCACTCTGTCTCGAAATAGGTAGACACAAGCGAAAATGATGAGCCCCCACATATAAGGCAGCCGGCGATCTGTCGCCAGGAAGGGCAGCGGCGAGGCACCGACTGCGGCCTGATAGCACGCAAACAGAAACAGAATGCCGGCAACAGCCTTCCACGTCGGCACAAGCTTGCGATAGTGGGCATAGAAGACAGAGCCCATGAGCATGAAGACCATGAACATCGCGTCGAACCAAACCATCCGCACGCCGAAGCGATAGTGGTCCCAGCAAGCGATATTAACGTTGTCGCAGAGCGCGGTAGCATTCCAATAAACGCCCGCAACCGCGAGACCACAAAGCAAAACGGGCAGGAGCATGCCTCGCTTCAAGGCCACGAAGATAAAGGGCGCCAACAGATAGAACTTTATTTCGATCTGCAGGGTCCACGCGACCGACAAAATGTCGGGACGGGAGAACGCGTTGGCGACGAGGAACGTGTTGCTGACGTAATCGATCCCCGTTTGCGGAACCTGTTTCGACCAGAACGTCGCCGAGACGAATAGGACCGCGGCCGCAATGAAGAGAGCAACCCAATAAGTCGGGAAGATGCGAAGAAAACGCTTCAAGAAATAGGCGCGCGTGTCAGTACCCTCGAGTGAGAGCGGAATGACGAAGCCGCTTATAAGGAAAAAGACCGCGACGCCGATGGACGCGAAATTGAACAGGTCCAGAACTGGGGCGATGCTTTGCGGGACGGTCAAGGCCGGCGTCGGTTCACCCAGGGTGATAGTGGCAACAACATCCGGACGGGTAAGGTAGAGCAGCGTATAGTGCCCGAGAACAACGATGAGCGCGGCCAGCCCGCGCAGCAGATCGGCAAACGCTAATCGGTTAGCCGCAGCCGATTTGACCTGTGAACCCAATCACCCCTCCCGACCCACAGCCCGCCGCGACCTGCAGGATCTTCCCTCGCCGGCTTTTCTTAGCCGCCCAGGCCGCACCTCAGATGCCGAATATCGGCTGGGGCTGCCGATCTCCGGGACGTGTGGCATCTCGGGCACGCTTGGCGATGCGGGTGGTGATCTCGGAGCGCGACAGACATCGCCCGCCTCAAGAGGCCGAGCTTGGCGTTAGCTATTGCCGGGAAAGATGGCCGAAATGGTCGCAAATTTCGGCGTCAGGGTGGGAGGATGTCGGTGTTAGGCGACGAACATTCCCACGGCCAGAATACCAAGGGCGGCCGTAAGAGCGGCGGCCCGGAGGCTCGTCGTGGCTACCTTCAGCATGGCTATCTCCATTGCGATGCACAATGAACGTGCCCGCCCCCATTGGGTTCAACCAAAGCATTGCATGTCTGCGTTGCCGCCAGCGTGTGACTGGTCACAATGGATTAACCGCTGTGTCTCAGGATGGCGCGTTCCTCGATCCTGCGAATGCCCATGACGGAAGCCCGCCGATCCGAACGCCTGAAGAGCCTGCTCCGCGCCCGAATTCTCTTCAACGGCGGCAGCTCGACGATCGAGTGCCTGATCCGCAACGTCTCGGCACACGGAATGCGGCTCGAAATCGCCGAGAGCCTCTCCGTTCCGGGCGAGTTCGACCTCGAAGTGCCGCACAAAGGGCGCACCTACCGCACGCGGCTTGTCTGGCGCGGCCAGGGCATGATCGGGGTGGCCTTCGTCCCGGCCAATGCCGAACCGATGCGAGCGGAGGGAGAACTGCCGCGGCTGGAACGGGAGAATGCCGAGCTGCGGAGGCAGCTCCGGCTACTTACCGAGCGGTTGCAGGAACTCGGCCAGCTGCCCTCGTTCGCGGCCTGAACTCAAGCAAGCTCGACCACCTTGCCGTCGCGCAGCGTGACGCGGCGGTCCATGCGCGCGGCAAGCCCCATATTGTGAGTCGCGACCAGGGCGCCAAGCCGTGTCGCGCGGACCAGCGCCATCATGGCATCGAAGACGTGCTCGGCCGTGTGTGGATCGAGATTGCCAGTTGGCTCGTCGGCAAGCAGGATCCGCGGCGCGTTAGCGACGGCGCGGGCGATGGCGACGCGCTGCTGCTCGCCGCCCGACAGCTCAGCCGGGCGGTGAGTCCGCCGGGCGAGAAGCCCCAGATAGTCGAGAAGCTCGGCCGCCCGCCGTCGCGCCTCTTCGCGGCCGAGGCCGCGGATCATCTGCGGCAGAATAACGTTCTCCTCGGCGGAGAATTCCGGCAGCAAATGATGAAACTGATAGACGAAGCCGATGGTCAACCGCCTGAGCGCGGTGCGCGCATCGTCGGACATCGAGGCCGTCTTCTGCCCCTCGATGAAAATCTCGCCGCGGTCAGGTTTTTCGAGCAGGCCCGCGACGTGCAAGAGGGTAGACTTGCCGGCGCCGGAGGGCGCAACCAGCGCCACGGCTTCGCCCGGCCAGATGGCGATATCGGCGCCGGAGAGGATGTCGAGTCGGATCTCGCCCTGTTGATAGCGCCGCTCGACATTTGAGAGCCTTAGAGCCGGCGCGCTCATTCGTAGCGGAGCGCCTCGACGGGATCGATCCGCGCCGCGCGCCACGATGGATAGATCGTAGCCACCACCGTCAGGACCAGCGTCGTCAGGATGACGAGCGCAACGTCGCGCGGGTCGATCACAGACGGCAGCCGGGACAGGAAATAGAGTTCCGCCGGAAAGAGGTTGGCGTGCAGGAGGCGGTTCAGCACGAGGCGGATCGTCTCGACATTCTTCGCAACCAGCAAGCCAAGCAGAAAGCCGACGCCCGTACCGGCAATGCCGATGGACGCGCCATTCATGAGGAAGATGCGCATCACCGCGCCGCGCGTCGCGCCCATCGTGCGCAGGATCGCGATCGCCCTGCCCTTGTCTTTCACCAGCATGATCTGGCCGGAGATGACGTTCAAAGCGGCGACGAGCACGATCAGCGTCAGAATGATGAACATGACGTTGCGCTCGACGTTGAGCGCATCGAAGAAAGTTTTGTTGCGTTGGCGCCAATCAGTCATCAGCATCGGGCGCGGCATGACATTATCGATCTTTGCACGAATGCTATCGACCCGATCGGGATCGGAGATGAAGGCTTCGACGACGCTGACGTCGTCATCTTTGTTGAAGAAACTTTGCGCGTCGGCAAGCGGCATGTAGACGAACACGCCGTCGAATTCCGACATGCCGATCTGGAAGATGGCGACAACAGGATAGGCCTTGATCCGCGGCGCGATGCCAAATGGCGTGTTCGCGCCCTTTGCGGAGAGCAGCGTGATCGTGTCGCCGACGCGCAGGCTTAAATTCTCGGCCATGCGCTGGCCGATGGCGACGCCGGCGCCTGAATCGAATCCGTCGAGCGTGCCGGCACGAATATTGCCGGCAATCCCGGGGAGCCGCTTGAGGTCCACCTCGCGAACGCCGCGGAGCAGCGCACCCGCTTGGTTGTAAGGCGAGGACACGCCTGCAGCGCCTTCAAGCATCGGAATCGCGAGTGTCACACCGGGCACGGCGGACATGCGCTTCACGATATCCTTGTAATCCGAAAACGGCGGATCGGCCGCTTGCACAAAGAGATGGCCGTTGATGCCGACGATCTTGTCGAGCAGCTCCTTATGGAAGCCGTTCATCACCGACATGACCACGATCAGGGTCGCCACCCCAAGCGCAATTCCGAGAAACGACAGCGCCGCGATGACAGAGACGAACCCGCCGGATCGCCGCGCGCGCAGATAGCGCCAGGCGAGCATCCATTCGAACGGCGCGAACGCCCGCGTGCGGGTCGGCTCGGGCCGAAGCCCGACATCCTGTATGGCGGTGGTGGCGCTCATCGCCGGCTATCCGGTGATACGCTGGACGGCATCGTCGGCCGAGAGCATGTGACGCTCGCCGCTTTTGCGGTTCTTCACCTCCACCTTCTCCTCCATCAGCCCTTTGGGGCCGACGATGATCTGCCAGGGCAGACCAATCAGGTCGAGCGTGGCGAATTTCGCGCCGGGACGCTCGTCGCGATCGTCGTAGAGGACCTCGCGGCCGGCGCGTTCGAGCTTCTCGTAGAGATCGGCGCAGGCAGCGTCGCTGGCCGCGTCCCCCACCTTCAGGTTGGCGATGCCGACATGGAACGGCGCCACCGAGTCCGGCCAGATGATGCCGTTCTCATCGTGGCTCGCCTCGATGATCGCCGCGGCGAGCCGTGACGGGCCAATCCCGTATGAGCCCATATGGACCGGAATCTCCTTGCCGTCGGCCCCGTTCACGACTGCGCGCATCGGCTCAGAATACTTGGTGCCGAAGTAAAAAATATGGCCAACCTCGATGCCGCGGGCGGAGACCCGCGCCTCCTCGGGGACTTTCTCAAAGTCTCCAGCCTGATGCATTTCTGACGTCGCCGCATAGAGCGACGTCCATTTGGCAACCCTGGCCGCCAAAGCCGCTTCATCGTCGAAATCGATCGTCGGCGGCGGCGTCTCGAAGCCGAGATAGTCGCGATGGCAGAACACCTCGCTCTCGCCCGTCTCGGCCAAGATAATGAATTCATGGCTCAAATTGCCGCCGATCGGCCCCGACTCGGCCGCCATAGGGATCGCGGTCAGCCCCATCCGGGCGAAGGTGCGGAGATAGGCGACGAACATCTTGTTGTAGGAATGCTCGGCGCCCTTCTGGTCGAGATCGAAGGAGTAGGCGTCCTTCATCAGGAATTCGCGCGAGCGCATGACGCCGAAGCGGGGCCGCACCTCGTCGCGGAACTTCCACTGTATATGGTAGAGGTTGAGCGGCAGGTCCTTATACGACCGTACATAGGAGCGGAAAATCTCGGTGATCATCTCCTCGTTGGTTGGGCCGAACAGCATGTCGCGCTCGTGACGGTCGGTGATGCGCAGCATCTCCTTGCCATAGGCCTCGTAGCGGTTCGATTCGCGCCAGAGTTCGGCCGATTGAATGGTCGGCATCAGAAGCTCGATTGCGCCGGCGCGGTCTTGTTCTTCCCTCACGATGTCGCTGATCTTCTTCAGCACCCGGAGGCCGAGCGGCAGCCAGGCATAGATGCCGGCCGCTTCCTGCCGAATCATGCCGGCGCGCAGCATCAGCCGATGCGAGACAATCTCCGCCTCTTTGGGCGTTTCGCGCAGGATCGGCAGGAAGTAACGGCTAAGGCGCATTAGCTGTCCGAAATTTAGGCGAATCCGCGGAAAGGCGATTTGCGCAGCTAACAAACGTAATGAGACGCAAAAGACAAGCTGCGTGCTAGTCGTACGGCCGGGCTATACTTTTGGGCAATAACGCCGGAAATTGCGTCAAACTGCTCTGATTTCACGTGACAAGGTACTTCACCTAAGTTAGGTTCGCGGGCTTTCCGAAAAGGGGCCGCGGCCTTAAGTGCCGTAGTAGCTGCAGTCCAAGTCTGGGAGGACGCCGGGATCTATCCGAAGACGCGGGTTAGCGTCGCTTGCCGGAACGGCAGCAGGGTAGAATGTCGGTCAGGGACGGTGCCGAAGAGCGGGGATGGCCAATGGCCCACCCCGCTCTTTCTTTTTTAATCAGCGTTCGCTCGCCCAAGCGGCTTTCACTTCCTCGCGAAAATCGCCGAGCCGCTCCGCGGCAATTGCGGCCCGCAAGCCGGCCATCAGTTCCTGATAATGGGCAAGATTGTTCCAGGTCAGCAGCATCATGCCGAGGATTTCACCCGATCTGATGAGGTGATGCAGATAGGCACGCGAATAATCGCGTGAAGCTGGGCACGAGGACTCGGGATCGAGAGGCGCTGGATCGTCGGCGTGCTTCGCATTGCGCAGATTGACGCGGCCGAACCGCGTAAACGCGAGCCCGTGCCGGCCGCCGCGCGTCGGTATCACGCAATCGAACATGTCGACGCCGCGCGAGACGGCTTCCACGATATCATCCGGTGTACCCACGCCCATCAGGTAGCGCGGCTTGTTTGCGGGCAGATGCGGAACGACGGTTTCGATCATGTTCAGCATGACATTCTGCGGCTCGCCGACCGCAAGTCCGCCGATCGCATACCCGTGAAAATCCATGTCCACGAGAGCGCGGGCGCTCTCGATACGAAGCGCTTCGTCCGCACCGCCCTGCACGATGCCGAAGACCGCCCTGCCCCGCTGTTTGCCGAAAGCGGTTTTCGAGCGTTCGGCCCAGCGCAGCGACAAGCGCATCGCGCGCTCGGCTTCGACAGACGCACATGGCAATTTCACGCATTCGTCGAGCTGCATCTGGATATCGGAACCGAGCAGCCGCTGGATTTCCATCGAGCGCTCGGGCGTCAAAACATGCGTCGAGCCGTCGATGTGCGATTGGAACGTGACGCCGCTCTCATCCAGCTTGCGCAGTTTGGCGAGCGACATCACTTGAAAGCCGCCGGAATCGGTGAGAATCGGATAGGGCCATTGCATGAATTTGTGCAGCCCGCCGAGTTCGGCGACGCGCTCGGCGCCCGGACGCAGCATCAGATGATAGGTGTTGGCGAGCACGACGTCGCTGCCGAGCGCATGCACCTGATCGGCATACATCGCTTTCACGGTGCCGGCCGTGCCGACCGGCATGAAAGCGGGCGTGGGGATTACTCCGCGCGGCGTCGAAATCTCGCCGGTGCGCGCCGCGCCGTCTGTCCCGCTCACCCGAAATGAAAAGCTGTCGCTCATCACAGCAGGAGACAGGCGTCGCCGTAGGAGTAGAAGCGGTATTTTTGCTCAATCGCATGCGCGTAGGCGCGCTTCATCAGATCGAGGCCTGCGAAAGCGGAGACAAGCATGAACAGACTCGAGCGCGGCAGATGGAAGTTGGTGACAAGCGCATCGACGGCGCGGAAGCGATAACCCGGCTCTATGAAAATGGACGTCTCGCCAGAGAAGGCATGCAGCGCGCCGCTTTCGTCGGCGGCCGATTCAAGCAGACGCAGCGCGGTCGTGCCGACCGCAACAATGCGGCCGCCCTTTGCGCGCGTGGCATTGAGCGCATCGGCTGTTTGCGCTGACAGCATTCCGGATTCCGCATGCATGCGGTGATCGCTGGCATCCTCCACTTTCACCGGCAGGAACGTGCCGGCGCCGACATGCAGAGTGAGGCGGTGTAGTGCGATTCCCCGTACTTCGACCGCGGTCATCAGCTCCGGCGTGAAATGCAGCCCCGCGGTAGGCGCCGCCACGGCCCCGGCCTGTTCGGCAAACATCGTCTGATAATCGCGCTCGTCCTGCGCATCCGTTGAACGGCGGGAAGCGATGTAGGGCGGCAGCGGCATCTGCCCGAGCCCCGCGATTGCCTCATCAAGCGCGGGGCCGGTCAGATCGAAGGCGAGCGTAACCTCGCCGCCGTCGTCCTTCGCAATCACCGTCGCGTCGAGCGCCGCGAGTAGGCAGGCCATGCTTTCGGAGGTCTCGCCGAAGCGAACGCGCTCCCCGATGGCGAGCCGCTTCGCCGGACGCGCGAAGGCGCGCCACGTATTGTCGTTCTCGCGCGCGTGCAGCGTGACTTCTATCTGCGCGACGGAGTCGCCGCGCACGCGAATGCCATCGAGCCGCGCCGGAATGACACGCGTGTCGTTGACGACGAGCGCATCTTGCGGCCGCAACAGATCGGGCAGATCGCGGATTGAACGGTCTTCGAAGCTGTTCGTCTTTGCGTTGATAACGAGCAGCCGCGCCGCGTCGCGGGGAACGACCGGCCGCAGCGCGATCCGCTCTTCCGGGAGATCGAAGTCGAAGAGATCGACACGCATTGCCGTCGCGCGACGGCGGCGTCAGCTCACCTTGGCGGACACGATCTTGTCGGGATCACGCACCGGCTCGCCGCGCTTGATCTTGTCGACATTCTCCATGCCCGAGATGACCTTTCCCCAGGCGGTATATTGCTTGTCGAGAAACCGCGCGTCGCCAAAGCAGATGAAGAATTGCGAATTTGCCGAATCAGGGCTCTGCGCGCGCGCCATTGACACCGTGCCGCGCACATGCGGCTCAGCATTGAATTCTTGCTTCAGGTTCGGATATTTCGAGCCGCCGCTGCCGGTGCCATGCGGGCAGCCGGTCTGCGCCATAAAACCTTCGATCACACGGTGAAAAACGACGCCGTCATAAAAGCCTTCGCCGACAAGCTTCTTGATGTGCTCGACATGTTTCGGCGCGAGGTCGGGACGCATCTCGATGACGACCGGACCTTTGGTCGTCTCGAGCGTCAATGTGTTTCCGGTATCGGGCATGAAGATGTAAACTCCTCGGGATTATCCAGGTAAGCGCAGGCGTCGATGCAGGCGCCCCTTCTCCGCTTGCGGGAGAAGGTGGGCTTGGCAGACAAGTTTACGCAGTCTGCGAACACTTGACTGCGTCAGCGAAGCTCGGATGAGGGGTGCATTTGCCTCACCCTCATCCGTCATTGCTTCGCAATGACACCTTCCCCCGTCAAGGGGGAAGGCATGCGCGGCATCGCCGATGCAAAACGTCTACGCCGCGTCGGAGGCGAGCCGCATCTTCACGATCTTGTCTGGGTTGGTCACCGAGCCGTTGTTGGCGCTCGATCCCTTCTTGATCTTGTCGACGATGTCCATGCCCGATGTGACCTCGCCAATGACCGTGTACTTGCCATTGAGAGACGAGGCCTCGTCGAAGCAGATGAAGAACTGCGAATTGGCGGAATCCGGCTCCTGCGAGCGAGCCATGCCGACGGTGCCGCGCTTGAATGGCGTGCTCGAAAACTCTGCCTTGATGTTCGGCAGGCTGGATTTGCCCGTGCCCGTGCCAGTGGGGTCGCCCGTCTGCGCCATGAAGCCGTCGATCACCCGGTGGAAGACGATGCCGTCGTAGAAATGCTGCTTCACTAGCGCCTTGATCTGCGCCACGTGTTTTGGCGCGAGATCGGGCCGCAGGCGGATGGTGATCCTGCCGTCCTTGGTATCGAGATAAACCGTGTTCTGCGGGTCCAAACCTTGCGCCGCAACAGGCCGCGTGGCGGCGATCGCGGCAGCGACAGCCGGCAGACTCAACAGAAATCGACGCCGATCTTCATTGTCCATTCAACACCTTGCATCTCGGAGCTCGCCTGAATTACGAGCGCACTCCGGCCCTTCCCTTGAGTGCTTCGGCCACTTCTTTCGGCACGAAGCTTGTTACGTCGCCCCCGAGCGAAGCGATCTGGCGCACCAATGTCGCAGTGATGTGACGAACCGAAGGCGACGACATGAGGAAGATTGTGCGAATTTCGGGCGCCATGGTCGCGTTCATGCCGGCCATCTGCGCCTCGTAATCGAGGTCGGTCCCGTCCCTGAGGCCACGGAGCAGGAAAGCCGCGCCGTGCTCGCGCGCCGCGCCAACGGCCAAGCCCGAGAAGGTCACGACCTCCAGCTCGCAGTGCTCCGCCTCGAGCAGTCCCTTGCAAGCCGCCCGGACGAGGCCTGCCCGCTCCTGCGGCGAGAACATCGGCGTCTTGCCGGGATGGCCGCCGATCGCCACGACGATGCGATCGAAAATCGCAGCCGCGTTGCGCAGCACATCGACGTGACCGTTGGTCAGCGGATCGAATGAGCCGGTATAGAGGGCGGCGCGCTCGCTCATGGGCGATGCTTAGCTTCGATGCGCAGACGCGGCAATCTCTCGCTCACCATTCCGGGAGTTAGCTGCAATCCGGGCGCCGATCTTCACCGCTTGGCAACCCCGTCGGCCGAAATTGCCGCTTTGATGTTTCGGGAGCTCCATGCAGTCCGTCAGGGCCATGCGCGAGGAAGTCGGTGCCGAGAGCGTCCGCGACGCTGCCGGCTGGAGCCGTATTGTCTTCATCGCCGCCGTTTGTGCACTCGGCGGCATCGGCTTTCTCGCGGCGACGATCCTGATGAATGGCGGCGCGCTGTCGTTCTTCCAGCGAACGTCCGCCGTGGCTGCCATCGAGCAGCCGGCACCGGTCGCGACAACCGCCCCAGTGGCCGCCAAGCCGAAGGCGCCGGTGAACGAGCACTTCCAGCCAATCGACGTGGTGCCCCGCGGCGAGGTTAACAAGGCAACTCTCGCCCGCTGCCGCTCGCATGTCGAAGCCGGACGGCCATTCGAAGCGCTATCCCTCAAACGGATCACCGAGCTGCGCGACGCAAGACATGGAAACAGCGACCCCGAGGCGGTCTGCCGGGAGTATCTGAGCGCCGAAGCCCGGCAGGGAACCGGCCGCTAGCTCCCGTTCGGCTCGTCGTCGGCAGCAGATCCCTCTTCTTCGCCGATACGCTCCACAGACACGACGCGTTCGCCGTCGGTCGTGTTGAACACGATCACGCCTTGCGTCTTGCGGCCGGCGATGCGGATGCCCTCGACCGGCACACGAATGAGCTGGCCCCCGTCGGTGACGAGCATCAGCTGATCGGTGTGCTCGACCGGTAAGGACGCGACGAGCTGGCCGATCCGCGGGCGGATTGTGCCAAGCCGATTGCGGCTACTTGCGGCATTGTCCATCGCGACGATGCCTTTGCCGCCACGGCCGGTGATCCGGTATTCATACGACGAGGTGCGCTTGCCGAAGCCGCGTTCCGAGATCGTGAGCACGAACTGCTCGGCCGCTGACATTTCGACGTAACGCTGCTCGCTGAGCTCGATCGCGCCGGCGGCTTCCTCGAGATCAGCCTGATCCTCGATCTCCGCTTCGAGCGCCGCTTCCGCGGCCTCGTTCGAGAGTCCGCGGCGCACGGCGATGGCGCGCTTCAGATAAGCCGCGCGTTCATCCGGCGTTGCCTCGACATGGCGCAGGATCGAGAGCGAGATCACCTTGTCGCCGCTCTCGAGCGAGATGCCGCGCACGCCCATCGACGTGCGGCCCTGGAACACGCGCACTTCCGGCACGGCAAAGCGGATGCATTGGCCGGCGGCGCTGGTCAGCAGGACATCGTCGGCTTCGGAGCAGATCTGCACGTCGACGATCGCTTCGCCTTCGTCGAGTCGCATCGCGATGATGCCGGAGCGGCGAACGTCGGCGAAATCGGAGAGCTTGTTGCGCCGAACGGTGCCGCGGGTCGTCGCAAACATCACGTCGAGCGTCTCCCACTGCGCCTCGTCTTCGGGCAGCGGCATGATCGTCGTGATGCGCTCGCCTTCGCTCAAAGGAAGGATATTGTGGAGGAATTTGCCGCGCGCTTGCGGCGCCGACAGCGGCAGGCGCCAGACCTTTTCTTTGTAGACTTGGCCCTTCGACGAGAAGAACAGAATCGGCGTGTGCGTCGAAGCGACGAAGAGACGCGAGACGAAATCCTCTTCCTTGGTCTGCATGCCGGAGCGGCCCTTGCCGCCGCGTCTTTGCGCGCGATAGGCCGAAAGCGGCACGCGCTTGATGTAACCCTCATGGCTGACCGTGACGACCATGTCCTCGCGCTGGATGAGGTCCTCGTCTTCGACCTCACCCTCGATTTCGAGGATTTCGGTGCGGCGCGGCGTCGCGTGCGCCGCTTTGACCGCCAGCATCTCGTCCTTGATGATGCCGAATAACCGCGCGCGCGACCGCAGAATGTCGAGGTAATCGGCGATTTCGGCGGCGAGCTTGTTCAACGCCTCCGCGATCTCGTCGCGACCGAGCGCGGTGAGGCGCTGCAGGCGCAGATCGAGGATGGCGCGCGCCTGCGTCTCGGAGAGGCGGATTTCGCCGTTCTCGTCGAGCCGATGCCGCGGATCGGCGATGAGCGCGATCAGCGGCGCCATGTCACGCGCCGGCCACGAGCGCTCCATCAGCGCATATCGCGCAGCCGCCGCGTCGGGCGAGGTCCGGATCAGCCGGATCACCTCCTCGATATTGGCGACCGCGATCGCGAGGCCAACCTGCACATGCGCGCTGTCGCGCGCCTTGTTCAGGCGGAACTTCGTGCGCCG
Source organism: Methylobacteriaceae bacterium (assembly GCA_034669505.1). Classification (GTDB taxonomy): domain Bacteria; phylum Pseudomonadota; class Alphaproteobacteria; order Rhizobiales; family Beijerinckiaceae; genus JAFASC01. The sequence goes on along the minus strand of JAXDNJ010000023.1, from coordinate 23,254 downwards.
CGTCACGACTTCCTCGCGGAAGTCGATGAAGGCGCGCAGGATGTCCTTGAGCGTCAGAACTTCGGGCCGACCGCCGTTCAGCGCGATCATGTTGGCGCCGAAGCTCGATTGCAGCGCCGTATAACGCCAGAGCTGATTTAAGACGACGTCCGCCACCGCATCGCGGCGCAATTCGAAGACGACGCGGATGCCTTCGCGATTAGATTCATCGCGTAGGTCGGAGACGCCCTCGATCTTCTTCTCGCGGATCAGCTCCGCGATGCGCTCGACCATGTGCGCCTTGTTCACCTGAAACGGAATCTCGCTGACGATCAGCGCTTCGCGATCCTTGCGGATCTGCTCGACCTCGATTTTCGAGCGCATGATGATCGAGCCGCGCCCGAGCGCATAAGCCGAGCGGATGCCGCCGCGCCCGAGAATTGCGCCGCCCGTCGGGAAGTCCGGGCCCGGTACGATCTCCATCAGCTCAGCGATCGTCATGTCGGGGCGATCGATCATCGCGATCGCCGCGTCGATCACTTCGCCGAGATTGTGCGGCGGAATGTTCGTCGCCATGCCGACGGCGATGCCGCCGCCGCCGTTGACGAGCAGGTTCGGGAAGCGCGCGGGCAGAACCGAGGGCTCGGTGAACTCGGCCGAGTAATTCGTCGTGAAATCGACGGTGCCCTCGTCGAGATCGTCGAGCAGCGCCAAAGCCGCCTTATCGAGTCGCGATTCCGTGTAGCGATCGGCGGCCGGGGGATCGCCATCGAGCGAGCCGAAATTGCCCTGCCCGTCGATCAGCGGCAGCCGCATGGAGAAGGGCTGTGCCATCCGCACCAGCGCGTCGTAAATCGCGAGATTGCCGTGCGGATGGTATTTGCCCATCGTGTCGCCGACGATCCGCGCCGACTTCTTGTAGGGCTTATCCGGCGTAAAGCCGTTCTCGTACATCGTGTAGAGGATGCGCCGGTGCACCGGCTTCAGCCCATCGCGCACGTCCGGCAGCGCGCGGCTCACGATCACGCTCATCGCGTAATCGAGGTAGCTGCGCTTCATCTCATCGGTGATCGAAACGGGGCGTATGTCCGAGCCGGGTTCGCCCGGTCCTTTGTCGTTGATATCAGCCAATTTTTAGGGGTCCTGCGCCGCTCGGGAGGGTCCAGTTCATATAGGTGATTCCGGCCCAGAATGCCACCTCGTGAAGCCGCCCCTGAGGCGTCAAAACACAGCGGAATCCTTGCCAATGTCGCGATCAATGCGCACATGAGAGATGCGCCCGATCGAAGCGGTTGGCGCAGCCAAATCATCCGGATCCATGATCAAAATTCTGCTCGCGACGAGCCTGTCTCTCCTTGTGCTGATTGCACTGCCCGTCGCGCTGAGTGCGGCGCGCTACTGGGAAACCGCCCATTCGGAGTGGTGGGCGGCCGACCGCTCGAGCGCGGGCCTGTTACCGCCCGCCCGCACTCGCTCGGAGTCGATGGTGCGCGTTTATGCGGCGCGTACGGTGCGCTGGAAAGGCATTTTCGCCATCCACACCTGGATCGTGCTGAAGCAGGGAAACGGCCCCTATGAGCGCTACGATCTGACCGCCTGGGGCGATCCGATCCGCGTCAACGGCTTCATCCCGGACGGGCGCTGGTTCGGACAAGCCCCGAGCGTGATCTTCGCGGCCGATGGCGCCGATGCCGACGCGCTCATTCCGCGCATGCGCGCGGCCATGATGGACTACAAATACCGCCATCTCGGCGATTACACCGCCTGGCCGGGACCGAACTCCAACACGTTTGTTGCGAGCGTCCTCGCCGCGGTGCCGGAGACCGGCGTCACCCTGCCCGCGACCGCGATCGGCAAGGATTTTCCGGCCGACGGGTGCTGGCTGTGCCTGACCCCTTCGCGCAGCGGCGTGCGGCTGTCGCTCGGCGGCTATGCCGGCATGACCATCGGGTGGGTCGAAGGCATCCAGGTGAACCTGCTCGGTGCCGTTATTGGCCTCGATCTGCGCCGGCCAGCCATTGAGCTGCCGGGCCTGGGGCGTTTGGGTCTAAGCGCGCAAAGCGGACGTAGCAGAAAGCTGGAGGCCTCGGAGGGAATCGAACCCCCGTACAAGGATTTGCAGTCCTCTGCGTAACCACTCCGCCACGAGGCCTCACTGGGCGAGCCGTGTAGACGAATAGCGCCAGACCGTAAAGCTCAGGTGTTCAGCCGCGATTTGGCGGCGGCTAAACGCGCATCCGCCGCGCCGTTCCGCTTTGCAATCGGCAACCCTGCTTGATATAGGGACGCCCTCACTGATCCCCGATAGCTCAGTTGGTAGAGCAAGCGACTGTTAATCGCTTTGTCGCAGGTTCGAGCCCTGCTCGGGGAGCCAGCGCTATACTGCTTCACACAGGTATGATCCGATGATCAGCCTTTGGCGCGTCGCGATTCCGCTCTTGTGCGCCGCCGCTGTCGCCGCCGACACGGCTTCCCGAGCGGAAGACGTGACCTTCGCGCCCGCGGGTAGAGCATTCACATCCGGCGCGTTCGTTCCCAATGCAATTGCCGCTTCGTTGTCGCTTCCCTCCATAGGCAAGGCGCCTTTCCCCGCAGTGGTCATCGTGCATGGCAGCGGTGGCTTGGTCCCGGTGGGGCCGGAGCGAAGCTTCGTTGCGGCGCTGAACGGCAGCGGAATCGCGACGCTGGTGCTCGACATGTGGACGCCGCGCGGAATGCCGAGGGGTGCCGACGCTTTCGGTGGCACTGGCGGTGTGGACCGCCGGCCCAGCACCCCGCAGGACACGTTGCCGGACGCCTTCGGCGCATTGACATACCTCGGCGGCCATCCCCTGATCGATCGCAGCCGGATTGGCATCATGGGCTTCTCCTGGGGCGCCATGGTCAGCTTGCTCGCCGCCGATGATGCGGCAGCCAGAGAAGCGATGCAGGGCGTTGAGCTGCGGTTTGCCGCCCATTCCGGCAATTATCTGGTCTGCTGGCCGTATCGACCGGGAGGTCCGATGGCGGCGGCAGTGCAGACACCCCGCACGGGAAGGCCCATGCAGATCCACGTAGCCGGACGCGACGACTACGATGACGCGGACGGCGGCGCCGCGTGTCGCGCCGTCGTAGATTCACTTCCGCTCGCCACGGCCGTGCGTCCCGATTTGTTCGTGCATGAGGCGGCAACCCACATGTGGGACTTCAACGTCCCGGTCTCGATCTCCTTCGCCGATCGCCGCAGCCACATGGGACGCGGGGGTACGGTGCAGGTGAGGCCAGACCCGGCGCTTGCGACCGAGGTCCGCGAGAATACGATGGCGTTCTTCAAACGCGCATTCGGCCTCTGATACCGACGATCCTCAGACAATGATCATTGACAATTCCGACGCGATCACTCCCGCCGTACTCGAAGCCTATGACGGGATCTCCCATCAGCGCATGCGCGAGATTGTTGCAGCGCTGATCAGGCACCTGCATGGATTCGTGCGCGAGGTGCGTCTGAGCGAACAGGAGTTCCAGCAGGCGGCGCATCTCGTCGCGCGGCTTGCCCAGCAGACGACGGACTCGCATAACGAAGTGGTGCTGATGGCCGGCTCGCTTGGTCTTTCCACGCTCGTCTGCCTTCTCAACAACGGCGACGGGGGCGCGACCGAAACGCAGGCAAACATGCTCGGGCCGTTTTGGCGCGATGATCAGCCTCTTGTCGAGAATGGTGGCACGCTCTTGCGCTCGCCCACGCCGGGCCCGCCGCTTTCCGTTCGCGTGCGGCTCCAGGACCCCACTGGTGCGCCGATCGCCGGCGCGGAAGTCGACGTCTGGCACTCCTCGCCGAAGGGCCTCTACGAGAACCAGGACCCTGAACAGGCGGAAATGAACCTGCGCGGACGCTTCATCAGCGATGCGGAAGGCAGGTTCAGCTTCACGACGGTCATGCCCGCTGGCTATCCGATACCGGACGAAGGCCCTGTCGGCGAGCTCTTGCGAATGGCCGGCCGGCACAAGTTCCGGCCCGCGCATCTGCACTTCATGGTCTACAGGCCCGGCTTCAAGACGCTGATCTCGCAGCTCTATGTCGGCGGCGATCCGCATCTCGAATCGGATGTCCAGTTCGGCGTAACGCGCGCGTTGATCGGCGATTTCGTTCGGCGGGAACACGCTGCTGGCGGGGAAGCTTATTCGCTCGATCAGGTCTTCACGCTCGAGGCGGGGGAAGCGCGGCGTCCGCGCGCGCCTGTATGCGCGAAACGCGCTCCGCCACCGGACCGGCGACCGGCTCAGATTTCCGAGAGGCTCATTGAGTGATCAATGCTCCTACGCCGAGAACTACGGCGTAGCCTGCTGTATATACAGCGGCCGCAATCACTCCGATCGAACGTACAGGGTGAGCATCTATGTCAAGCAAGCTCCCGAAGCTTCGGAGCAGCACGGCTCCGAAAATAAAGAACCATAACCACAGCGACACGATGATGAACGTAGCAATAGCTTCAACCGCAACGAGGAGCGTGAAGATCGCGCTCACGGCCGTGTTCAAGTCGCCAGTAGGTAACATCCATAACCAAGTCTGCATTATCGCATAAAACAGCAAAAATCTCAGCACGATGTCGAGAAGCGCAATAAGCGGGACGATCCAAGCTGACTCCGATCTTATTCTGCTCAATGCCGCACGCAGCGCGGCGATGGCCAGAAGATTGGCGGGAAACACAAATAGACAGCCGTACTTCAACGTGAAAAGGAAGATACTTTGGTCTATGGTCTTCGCCAATGCAGCTGCGGCAAGCAGGAAGGAAAATATAGTTAGCACGAAAATTCTAACGACGGATTGTAGCGAGAACAGCTCCTTACCAAAAAGCGCATTGTGAATGAGCAAGATATCCTGCCCGGTGAGCCCACCGCGTGAAGCCTTGAGAAACGCGGTGATGTGTTGCTTTGCCTCGGGCGACAATCTTTCTTCGATCCATGAGAACAGGCCATACGCGCCGGCGTAGGCCCCGGACAGTACGCCCAGGGAAATAAGGCTCGAACCTTCAGCCATGATATCCTTTAGGAGAAAGAACGGCCGCGCTGCGAGTCATTTCGCATCGAGTATCAAAGCAGAACCTGATCGGCGGCGCAACCTGACGTAGCTCGCAATCTGAGCCATTAGCCGCAAGGCGCGAACACACATAAGATCCATGGCCATACACGGCAGCCGACTTTCATCTTGGAAAATTCGGATTGCCTGGCACCGAGGAGTCGCGATTGTTGCCAAAGCCGGAACCAGCATTCACGCCCATGTGAAACCCGGACCAGTCCTGCTGCTTTTGCTCAGGCGGCGGTGCGAATTTCACCGGCGGCGGTGTGCGCTTTACCCAGGATTGCTCCTCGGCGGACGCTGGTCCGATCAGCAGTAACAGCGACGCGCAAAGAACGAAAGTTCTCATCGATCTGCCGATCCTTTCCCATGAGCGCAGTGGGACTCGAGCCCGGGCATCCCAGAATCACACAATGCACAACAACAAAGAGCAATAAAGGGCAAGCCGGATCCTTTCGCGAGCCTTACTGTTTCCAAATGGCTTCTGCGAGTTCAACCCAGCATCGCTGAGCACCATTGGCGCGCCATCGCGGAAAGCCGAACGCCTCACACCGGAGTTATCGCATGAATTGGATCAAGGGTGTCTTCCTCGCCACGGGCCTGCTCACTTCGCTTCCCGTCCTGGCGCAGACGGCCGGCGGGACGCAAAATACCGGTCCTCAGGGCACGGGCAATTTCGTCGCCGGGCAAACCCAAAGATACGGCACCCCGGTCGCCGGCAGGCCGGAAGGCACGGGGAACCCGGTCGCCGGCACGCCCGCCGACAAGATGGATGAGATGAATAAGATGGACAAGAAGTGAGGCACGCCCGCCGAAACCGATCCTGGTCCGAATGGAGCCCGCGGCGAAAAGCTGCCTAGAGCCGCTCTGTCCCAAGCGCTTTATTGTTGGTGAGCGCGCCGGGGCTCGAACCCGGGACCCTCTGATTAAAAGTCAGATGCTCTACCAGCTGAGCTACGCGCTCCCATGAGGAGGGGTGTGACCTAGCGGCAAACCGCAGACCGGTCAAACCAAAGCAGGCTCACGCTGTCGCGCTGATGACGAGCATCAGCGCCGCGAAGGCAACGATCGATATCCCCGTCGTCCAAAGCGCCTTCGCAACGAGCCGCGGCGCGACCGGCGCGCCGGGATCGGTGCCGCGCACGATCTCGGCCGTCTCGTGCTGTGAGCGCACGCCGAACGGCAGGACGGCGAAAAGCAGGACCCACCAGATCGTCACGAACATGGCAATCGCCATGGGCCAAGGAACCGGCAGAGAAATTGAGCGCAGCATGAGAGCTCTTCAGACCTGCTCCAGCTCGACCAGCGTGCCGCCGAAATCCTTCGGATGCAGGAACAGCACGGGCTTGCCATGCGCGCCGATCTTCGGCTCGCCGCCGCCGAGCACGCGCGCGCCGCTCGCCTTCAGCTTGTCGCGCGCGGCGCGGATATCCTCCACCTCGTAGCAGACGTGATGCATGCCGCCGTCGCTATTCCTCTCCAGGAATTTCGCAATCGGCGAATCGTCGCCGAGCGGCTCTAGAAGCTCGATCTTGGTGTTCGGCAGCTCGACGAAAACCACAGTCACGCCGTGCTCCGGCTGTGGCAGCGGCGCCGAGACGCGCGCCCCAAGCGTGTCGCGGTAAAGTGCGGTCGAGCGGTCGAGATCGGTGACCGCAATGGCGACATGGTTGAGGCGTCCGATCATCTTTCCTTCCTACACCGGCACGATGAGCACATGCACCTGCGGGCGCTTGCCCCAGGCGACCTGCAGCGCGGATCGTACCGCGCGCTCGACGGCAATGGAAACGCCGTCGAAATCGCGCCGGCGCTGCCGCGGCAGCGAATCGAGTGTGGCGAAAATCGTCTCGTCGATGAGCTTGTCAGTCGCCGCGCCATCGCGCAGGCGCGTCGGGAGGCCGGAGGTGAGCACGTCGGGGTCGCCAGCGAGTTCGCCGCGTGACGTGAGCGCCACTGCGATGCTGACCACGCCGGCATACGCGAGGCGGCGACGCTCCTGGAAGAGAGGATCGTTCAGCGCAACCAGCACGGTCCCGTCCTGGGCGACCCGGCCGGTCGCGATCTCGTCGATGATGCCGGGCTCGCCTGGCCCAAGCAGCACCATGTCGCCATTGCGCGCGGGCACGACATGCGGAACGCCAAGCGCCCGCGCCACGCGGGCGTGCTCGGACAAATGCAGAGGCTCGCCATGGGCCGGAATCGCGGCGTGCGGCCGTACCCACCCGTAGAGGCGCTCGACCTCGCCGCGACGGGGATGCCCGGAGCAATGAACGAGATGCGTGCGGTCGGTAATGACCTCGATGCCCTGCAGGATCAGCCCGTTGATGGTGCGGTTCACCTCGCGCTCGTTGCCCGGAATGGTGCGCGACGAGAAGATGACGCGGTCGCCCGAGGCGAGCGCGATGACCGGATGCTCGCCCTCGGCGATGCGGCCCATCGCGGCACGCGGCTCGCCCTGGCTGCCGGTCGCGAGCACGACGGTCCGATCGCGGGAGAGGGTCGGATAGCGTTCGAGCGAGAAGAAATCGGGGAGCCCATCGAGATAGCCGGTCTCGCGCGCGACATCGATCGTGCGCGACATGGAGCGGCCGGCGACGACAACTTCGCGGCCAGCCGCCATCGCAGCCTCCGCTACGGCGCGAATGCGGGCGACGTTCGAGGCAAAGGCGGTGACGACCACGCGCGCGGGTGCACCGGTAATCAGCGCCCGCAGCGTTTGCGCGACTTCACCCTCCGACGGGCTCTCGCCCTCGCGGATAATGTTGGTCGAGTCGCAGATAAGCGCGAGCACGCCCTGCTCGCCGAGCTGACGCAGGCGCGCTTCGTCTGTCGGGTGGCCGACACCCGGCGCTGCATCGAGCTTCCAATCGCCGCTATGGACCGCGAGCCCCGCTTGCGTGCGGATCGCGAGCGCGCAGCTCTCGGGAATCGAATGCGCGACGGCGACAAACTCGATGCCGAACGGCCCGAGCTCGATCCGGCCGCCCTGCGCGACGATATTGATCTGCACATCAGGCGCGCCGGGCTCGGAGAGGCGGCGCGCTTGGAGAAGGCCGGCAGCGAAAGGCGTCGCATAAAGCGGGCAGCGCAAACCCGGCCAGAGCGCCGCGATCGCGCCGACATGGTCCTCATGCGCATGCGTGATGATGAGCGCGAGGAGATCGGACTGGATTTTCTCAACGAAGCTAATGTCGGGATAAATGAGATCGACGCCCGGCAGATCGGGTCCGGCGAAGGTCAGGCCGCAATCGACCATGATCCATTTGCGACGGCGCGGCGGCCCGAAGCCGTACAGCGCCGCATTCATGCCGATCTCGCCGAGCCCGCCGAGTGCGACGAAGACGAACTCGTCGGTGCCGTTCACTTGACGCGACTCTCGCGGCTCATGCGCGCGCTACGCCGTGCGCCGCCATCGATCGCGACGGCAAGAAGACGTCGCCTGCTTCGATGGGGCGCGTGTTTACACCGTCGCGCAGGAGCAGCCGGCCGCGAGAATCGATGGTTTCGAAGACACCGGAGAGCGTGGTGGTGCCGAGCGCAACGCGGATCGGCTCGCCGACACCAAGCGCGTTCTTCAGCCAGCGCAGGCGAATCTCTGCGAAGCCGGCACCTCTCGCCCATGCTTCCAGCGATCTCGCCATTGCGTCGCTCAGCCGCGGCAGCACATCTTCGGGTGCATCGAGGACGGTGCCGATCGAGGCGAGATCGGTCGCTGCGTATGGCAGGGTTGGGGGATGGGAGCGGCAGTTGACACCAAACCCTGCAACGCAGGCGGTGCGCCCGCTTGAAAGAAGCGAGCTTTCGAGAAGAATGCCAGAGAGTTTTGCGCCGTCGAACAAAATGTCGTTCGGCCATTTGAGGCCGAGACGCCGGTCCTCACCGAGGATTTCGCGCAACGCACCAACAAGCGCGACGCCGGCGACAAAGCCCAATTCCGGCAGACGTTCCGGTCGCGCAGGGTCGATTAACAATAGCGAGGCGTAGAGATTTCCCCGCGGCGAGGACCAAGTGCGCCCGCGGCGTCCCCTGCCCTGCAACTGCTCGCGCGCGACGAGCCACAGCCGGCCCGGATCGCCATCGCGCGCAAGGCGCATCGCTTCTTCGTTCGTCGAGCCGAGGCTGTCACGAACGATGAGGCGGTATGAGGCGGCTTTGGCCGATGCGCCGAGGTCCACGGCGCTTAGAACAGCGACTGCGCGGCCGAGGTCGCGGCCTCGACAACGGGTGACGGATATATCCAGAAGACCAGCATGAGAATCGTCGAGACCGCGAGCACCCCCTGCACCGCGGGGGCGGCGCGATCGAAAGGCGCGGCCGCTTCGTCGAAATACATGATCTTGACGATGCGGAGATAATAATATGCGGCAACGGCGCTGGTGACGACACCGATCACCGCAAGCACATAGAGTTTCGCCTGCACAGCGGCGAGGAACACATACCATTTCGCGAAAAAGCCGGCGAGCGGCGGAATGCCGGCGAGCGAGAACATCAGCATCGCCAGAAAGAACGCCATCAACGGCCGCGTGCTCGCAAGGCCGGAGAGGTCGGCGACGTTCTCGATATATTTGCCGTTGACGCGCATCGACAGGATCGCGGCGAACGTGCCGAGAATCATCAGCACGTAAATCGCCATGTAAAGCATAACGCCCTGCACGCCGGCCGGCGTGCCGGCGGCGAGGCCGACCAACGCGAAGCCCATATGGCCGATCGAGGAATAGGCCATTAGCCGCTTGATGTTCGCCTGACCGATCGCCGCGAACGAGCCGAGCGCCATCGACATGATCGAGATAAAGACGATGATCTGCTGCCATTGCGTCGTGATCGCCGGAAAGGCGGTGATGATGACGCGCACGGTGACCGCGACCGCCGCCACTTTCGGTGCCGCGGCGAAAAAGGCGGTCACCGGCGTCGGCGCACCTTCATAGACATCGGGGGTCCACATGTGGAACGGCACGGTCGACATTTTGAAGGCGAGACCAACCATGAGGAAGACGAGGCCGAAGATCACGCCCGTCGAGGGCGCCGCGGTAACGGCGGCGGCGATTCCGGGGAAGGTGACAGTGCCCGCAAAGCCATAGAGCAGCGAGGCGCCGTAAAGCATCATTCCCGACGAAAGCGCGCCGAGCACGAAATATTTCAGCCCGGCTTCCGAGGCTCGCATGTCGTCGCGATTGAAGGCGGCAACGACGTAAAGCGCCAGCGACATCAATTCGAGGCCGAGATAAAGCGCGATCAGGCTGTTGGCCGAGATCAGCACCTGCATGCCGATCGTCGACAAGATGACGAGCACGGGAAACTCGAACTGCTCAAGCCCGGCGCGGCGCATGTAATCCTGCGACATGATCAGCGTGACCAGCGAGCCGAGCAGCGCCAGGATTTTCATGAACCGCGCGAAGCGATCGTCGATGAAGGCGCCATCGAAAAGCTCCGCAGACGCTTTCGACGAAAGCAGAGTGGCGACGATGGCCAGCGCGAGGAGCCCGACGGCGAGTTCCGTCACCAGCCAGCCTGAGCGCTCGCCGCGGATGGCGCCGACCATGATCAGCACAAGCGCGCCAATCGCGAGCAGAAACTCGGGAAAGGCGTGGGCGAGAACGAAGGAAAAGGCACTCATCGCCGGGCCTGATCCGCTGGAAGCGCCGCGGTCTTCGTTCGCGACAGCGCCGCTTCGAAATTCTTGACGAGCTGCTCGACGGGTGCGGCGGTTGGATCGAGGACCGGCTGCGGACGCACACCGTAATAGATCGTGAGGATAACGAGCGGGGCGAGGATCGCGATCTCCCGCGGGGACAGGTCGAGAATGCCCTGCAGGCTCGGCTTCTCGATCACCCCGAAGATGATGCGGCGATAGAGATAGAGCGCATAGCATGCGGAGAGGATCACGCCGATCGTCGCAAAAAATGCAACCCACGTATTTGCTTGGAACGCGCCGACCAGCGTCAGAAACTCACCGACGAAACCGGATGTGCCGGGCAAGCCGACATTCGCCAGCGTAAAGATCATGAAAGCCACGGCATAAAGCGGCATGCGTTGCACGAGGCCGCCATAGGCGGAGATTTCGCGGGTGTGCATGCGGTCATAGACGACGCCGACGCAAAGAAAGAGCGCGCCGGAGACGAGCCCGTGCGAGATCATGAGGAAGATTGCGCCCTGCACGCCCTGCTGCGTCATCGTGAAAAGGCCCATCGTGACAAAGCCCATATGTGCGACGGAGGAATAGGCGATGAGCTTTTTCATATCCTCCTGCACGAGGGCCACGAGCGACGTATAGATGATCGCGATGATCGACAGCGCGTAAATGAGCGGCGCGAAGTACGCCGACGCGTCCGGGAACATCGGCAGCGAGAACCGTATGAATCCGTATCCGCCCATCTTGAGGAGGATGGCGGCAAGGACAACCGAGCCCGCGGTCGGCGCCTCGACATGCGCATCGGGGAGCCAGGTGTGGACCGGCCACATCGGCATCTTCACCGCGAAGGATGCGAAGAAGGCAAACCACAGCCATTTCTGCATCGTCACCGGGAAATTCGTGTGCAGCAGCACCGTAATGTCGGTCGTTCCCGCCTGCACATACATCGCCATGATGGCGACAAGCATGAGCAACGAACCGAGCAGCGTAAAGAGAAAGAACTTGAAGCTCGCATAGATGCGCCGCTTGCCGCCCCACACCCCGATGATCAGGAACATCGGGATAAGGCCGCCCTCGAAGAAGAGATAGAAAAGCACGAGATCGAGCGCGCAGAAGACGCCGATCATCAGCGTCTCGAGCACGAGGAAGGCGATCATGTACTCCTTGACGCGATAGGTGATCGAGTCCCACGAGGCGAGAATGCAGAACGGCATCAGGAATGTCGTCAGGATCACGAAGGGCAGCGACATACCGTCGACGCCGAGCTTGTAGATGAGCCCGGCGCCAAACCAGTTCTTCTCCTCGACGAGCTGGAACGCCGCGCTCGAGGGATCGAAGCGCGCCCAAGCATAAAGCGACAGCAGGAAGACGATGATCGTTGTCGACAACGCCGCCCAGCGGGCGTTGCGCAGCGTCGCCTCGTCGTCGCCGCGCAGCGTCAGGATGAAGGCCACACCGACCAGCGGCAGGAAAACAATTCCTGACAGAATGCCGAAGCCGAACATCAGCGCACGCCTCCGACGAGATACCACGTGATGATCACGGCAACGCCGATGAGCATCGCGAAGGCGTAGTGATAGACGTATCCGGTCTGCAGGCGAACGACCCGGTTGGTCACGTCAATAACGCGCGCAGCGATATTGTCAGGCCCGAAGCCATCTATGACTCGCTCGTCGCCACCGCGCCAGAGCAGCCGCCCGATCCAGAAAGCCGGACGCACGAAGATGAGGTCATAGAGCTCATCGAAGTACCATTTGTTGAGCAGGAAGCGGTAGAGCAGCGGATTAGCGCGGGCGAGCGCGTCCGCGGTGCCCGGCGCCCGGATGTACATATACCAGGCGACGAACGCGCCGCCGGCCATCATCAAAAGCGGCAGATATTCGACGACTAAGCCGACATCGTGCAGCTCGTGCAGGATGTGATTGTCAGGGGACTGATAGAGCGAGCCCTTCCAGAAATGTTCGTAGTCGTGCCCAATGAAGGGTGCGGCGAAGATCAGGCCGGCGAAGAGTGCGCCGATCGACAGCACGATCAGCGGGATCAGCATCACCCAAGGCGATTCGTGCGGCACGTGGTCGTGCGCTTCGTGTCCGTGGTCATCATGCGCGTGCGCGCTATGCGGGTCCTCGGCGCGGGCGCTCTTGCCTTCGTCGTGGCGCTGCGCCGCGTCGCTGGTCTCCGCGCTCGGCGCGTCGTGACCGGCCGGCGCGAGATGGCGCTCGCCGAAGAAGGTCATGAAGATCAGCCGCCAGGAATAAAACGAGGTGAAGGCGACGGCGATCGTCGTCAGGATGAAGGCGTAGACAGCCGTTGATTGATGCGCGCCCGCGGCAAAGGCCGCATCGATGATCGCGTCCTTCGAGAAATTGCCTGCCGTCAGCGGGAAGCCGGTCAGCGAGATCGTGCCGACGATCATCGCCCAGAAGGTGATCGGGATGTCTTTGCGAAGACCGCCCATGCGGCGCATGTCCTGCTCGTGATGCATGGCGTGGATGACCGACCCGGCGCCGAGGAAGAGCAACGCCTTGAAGAAAGCGTGCGTGAACAGGTGGAAAATGCCGAGCGAATAACCGCCGACGCCGATGCCGACGAACATGTAGCCGAGCTGCGAGCAGGTCGAGTAAGCGATGACCCGTTTGATGTCGTTCTGCACGAGGCCGACGGTCGCGGCAAAGAACGCGGTCGTCGCACCGATGAAGGTGACGAAGGCAAGCGCCGCCGGCGCCTGCTCGAAGAGCGGCGAGAGCCGCGCCACCATGAACACGCCGGCAGTGACCATGGTCGCGGCATGGATCAGGGCCGAGACCGGCGTCGGGCCCTCCATCGCGTCAGGCAACCATGTGTGCAAGAGGAATTGCGCCGATTTGCCCATCGCTCCCATGAAGAGGAGCAGGCAGGTGATCGTCATCGCGTCGGCATTCATCCCGAAGACGTGGATCTGCTTACCCGCGAGACCCGGCGCGGCGGCAAAGACCGTCTCGAAGGCGACGGAGTTTGTCAGCACAAAAACGAGAAAAATGCCGAGGGCGAAGCCGAAATCGCCGACGCGGTTGACGACAAAGGCTTTGATCGCCGCGGCGTTCGCGGAGGGCTTCTCGTACCAGAAGCCAATGAGCAGATAGCTCGCGAGGCCGACGCCTTCCCAGCCGAAGAACATCTGCACGAGATTATCGGCCGTCACTAGCATGAGCATGGCGAAGGTGAACAGCGACAGGAATGCGAAGAAGCGCGGGCGCGAGGAATCCTCGTGCATGTAGCCGATGGAATAGAGATGCACGAGCGCGGACACCGTCGTGACGACGACGAGCATCACGGCGGTGAGCGTGTCGACGCGCAGCGCCCAATCGACTTTGAGCGTGCCCGAAGTGAACCAATTGCCGAGAACCGGCACGCTCGTCTCGGCCGTGCCGAAGCCAACCTGCGCGAAGATGATCCATGAGAAGAGGAGCGCGACGAAGAGCAGGCTGGTCGTGACGACTTCGCTCGGACGCGCGCCGATGAAGCGGCCGAACAGTCCGGCAATGAGGAAACCGAGAAGCGGCAGGAAGACGATTGCGACGATCACTAGGGTCAGCCCTTCATCGCATTGATGTCTTCGACCGCGATCGAGCCGCGATTGCGATAATAGGTGACGAGAACGGCAAGGCCGATCGCCGCCTCGGCCGCGGCGACGGTCAGCACGAACAGGGCGAAGACCTGGCCGGTGAGATCAGAATGGTAGGCGGAAAACGCGACGAAATTGATGTTGACGGAGAGCAGGATCAGCTCGACCGACATCAGGATGACGATGATGTTCTTGCGGTTCAAAATGATGCCGGCGATGCCGATCGTGAACAGGATCGCGGCGACGACCAGATATTGGGTGAGACCGACAGCCATGTTCACCCCTGCAATCCGGCGCGCGAGGGAACCTTCCTGAGCGTGACCTCCGCCGGCGTGCGCGCATTCTGATCCGCGATCACCTGGCGCTTCACATCAGGCTTATGGCGCAGCGTCAGCACGATCGCGCCGATCATCGCGGTGAGCAGGACAAGGCCGGCGGCCTGGAAAAGGTAGAAATATTTCGTGTAGAGGATTTGGCCGAGCGCCGCGGTGTTCGAGATATCAGGTGCGACAGCCGTCGGGGAGGCGCCGGGCGAAGATGGCGCGACCGCCCAGGCGCCGACGATCAGCACGAGTTCGATGAGCACGCCGATGCCGATCAAGGAGCCGATTGGGAGATACTGAAGGAAGCCCTCCTTCAGCTCGGCAAAGTCGACGTCGAGCATCATGACGACGAAGAGGAACAGCACCGCGACCGCGCCGACATAGACGACGATGAGGATCATCGCCAAAAATTCGGCACCGGCGATCATGAACAGGCCCGCCGCGTTGACGAAGGCGAGGATGAGGAACAGCACGGAATGGACGGGATTGCGCGCGACGATCACAATGAACGCCGACGCAATCATGATCGCGGAGAAGAGATAGAAGAAGGCGGCGGCGAGATTCATCGGCTTCTTATTCCAATCCATCCTTCGAGACGCGCCTGACGGCGCCCCCTAGGGATGAGGTGTTTCCTTCCTTAGCGGTACGGCGCATCCATCGCGATGTTGCGCGCGAGTTCGCGCTCCCAACGATCGCCGTTCGCAAGCAATTTGTCCTTGTCGTAGTAGAGTTCCTCGCGCGTTTCCACGGCGAATTCCTGGTTCGGCCCCTCGACGATCGCGTCGACCGGGCAGGCCTCCTGGCACATGCCGCAATAGATGCATTTCACCATGTCGATGTCGTAGCGCGTGGTGCGTCGGGTACCGTCATTGCGGCGTGGACCGGCCTCAATCGTGATTGCTTGCGCTGGGCAGATCGCCTCGCAGAGCTTGCAGGCGATGCAGCGCTCTTCGCCATTGGGGTAGCGGCGCAGCGCATGCTCGCCGCGGAAGCGCGGCGAAATCGGGTTCTTCTCGTGCGGATAGTTCAGCGTGAGCTTCGGCTTGAAGAAGTATTTGAACGTGAGAAAGAGCCCGCTCACGAGTTCGCGTAGGAAAAGCGCCTTGGCGGCTTGATCGAGTCTCATCTCAGTGTCCGATCGGGGCGGCCGCGCCCCAGCCGGTCGCCTGCAGCACGGCCGCGACGAGCACGACATAGAAGAGCGAAATCGGCAGGAAGACTTTCCAGCCGAGCCGCATCAGCTGGTCGTAGCGGTAGCGCGGCACGAGCGCTTTCACCATGCCGATCATGAAAAAGAAGAACGTGGTCTTCAGGATGAACCACATGACTCCCGGAATCCACGTGAAGGGCGGGAACGGAATCGGGGAAAGCCAGCCGCCACAGAACAGGATCGCCATCATCGCGCACATCGTGACGATGGCGACGTACTCGCCCAGCATGAACAGCATGTAGGGCGTCGCCGAATACTCCACCATGAAGCCGGCGACGAGCTCGGATTCGGCTTCGACAAGGTCGAACGGCGGCCGGTTCGTCTCGGCCATCGCCGAGACGAAGAAGATGATCAGCATCGGGAAGAGCGGCAGCCAGTACCAGCCGAGGAGGCCGAAGCGGGTGTCCTGCGCGTGCACGATGTCGGCGAGATTGAGCGAGCCGGCGCAGAGCAGCACGGTAATAATAACGAAGCCGATCGAAACTTCATAGGAGACCATCTGCGCCGCCGAGCGCAAAGCGGCGAGAAACGGATATTTCGAGTTCGACGCCCACCCGCCCATGATGATGCCGTAGACGGAGAGAGAGGAGATCGCGAAAATATAGAGGATGCCGACATTGATGTTGGCGATCGCCACACCTTCGCTGACGGGGATGACCGCCCAGGCCGAGAGCGCCAGCATCGCGGTCACACAAGGCGCCAGTAGGAACACCACTTTGTTGGCGCCGTCGGGGACGATCGGCTCTTTCAGCGCGAACTTCAGCAAGTCGGCGAAGGATTGCCAGAGGCCCCAAGGGCCAACGACGTTCGGCCCACGGCGCAGCTGCACGGCCGCCCAGATCTTGCGGTCGGCATAGAGGTAATAGGCGACGAACAGCAACAGGACGACCATGAGCACAAGGCTCTTAACGACCATCACGATAAGGGGAAGAAGCCAAGCGCTCATTGCATCATTCCGCCGCTTGCCGCATCTGCCGATCGAGTGCCAGCGCCGAGCATTCTGCCATGACCGCGGAGGCGCGCGCGATCGGATTTGTTAGATAGAAGTCCTGCACGGCGGCGATGAAGCCGGCTTTGTCCGTCGCGCCCTGCCCTGCCTTTGCGGCAAGCGGCTGCAGATCGCCACCGCGCTCGATTCTGTCGACGCGGGAAAGATGCGGGTGGCGCTCATAGAGCACGCGCCGCAGCTGCGCCAGTGAGTCGAACGGCAGGCAAACCCCGAGAACATCGGAGAGCGCCCGCAGGATCGCCCAGTCCTCGCGCGCATCTCCCGGCGGGAAGCAGGCGCGATCGGCGATCTGCACCCGGCCTTCGGTGTTGACGTAGGTGCCGGATCTTTCGGTGTAGGCGGCGCCGGGAAGGATCACGTCGGCGCGGTGCGCACCGCGATCGCCATGCGTGCCCTGGTAGATCACGAAAGCGCCGGGCGCGATGTCGATCTCGTCCGCGCCGAGGTTGAAGAGGACATCGAGCGCGCCCGCTTTCGCCATCGCCAGCGCATCCTTGCCGCCGGCCTGCGGCACGAAATTCAGATCGAGCCCACCGACACGAGCGGCGGCGGTATGTAGGATGGAAAGACCCTTCCAGCCTTCTTTCGTGCCGGCCGCCTTGGCCGCAAGCGCGAGGATCGCGGCGCCGTCCGGCCGGACCAGCGCACCCTGCCCGACGATCACCAGCGGCCGCGCCGCCTTGGCGAAATCCTCGCCGAAGCCATTGCCGGCCGCGACCTCGGAGAGGCTCTCAGGCCCGCCACCGATATATTTGTAGTCATAGGTGAGATCGACGGCTTCGCCGATAAGGCCGACTGCGAAATTGCCAGCTCTCCAACGCTTGCGGATGCGCGCGTTGAGCACCGGCGCTTCGCGGCGTGGGTTGGAGCCGATGATGAGTAGCGCATCGGCCTGTTCGATACCCGCGATGGTCGCGTTGAAAATATAGGACGCGCGGCCAAGCGAGGAAGCGAGTTTGGTGCCGTCCTGCCGGCAATCGATGTTCGGCGAGCCGAGCTTCTCCATCATTAGCTTCAGCGCGAACATTTCTTCGACCGCGCTAAGGTCGCCGGCGATCGCACCGACGCGATCGGGTGACGTGGCTTTCACGCGCGCCGCGATGGCGGCGAAGGCCTCAGCCCACGTCGCGGCACGCAGCTTGCCGTTTGCACGCAAAAACGGGCGATCAAGCCGCTGCGTCTTCAGTCCATCGACGATCTGCCGCGTCTTATCGGAGATCCACTCCTCGTTCACCGCGTCGTTGGTGCGCGGCAGGATGCGCATGACCTCCCGCCCGCGCGTATCGACGCGGATCGACGAGCCGAGCGCATCCATCACATCGATCGACTCGGTCTTCACAAGCTCCCACGGCCGCGCCTTGAACGAATATGGCTTGGGCAGCAGCGCGCCGACCGGACAGATATCGGCGACATTGCCCTGCAGCTCCGAATGCATCGCCGTCTCAAGATAGGTCGTGATCTCCATGTCCTCGCCGCGGCCGGTTGCGCCCATCTCGGACGTGCCGGCGACTTCCGCGGTGAAGCGGACGCAGCGCGTGCAATGGATGCAGCGGTTCATCGAGGTGCGGACCAGCGGCCCGATATATTTGTCCTCGACCGCGCGCTTGTTCTCTGCGAAGCGCGAGGAATCGACGCCGAACGCCATCGCCTGATCCTGCAGATCGCACTCGCCGCCCTGATCGCAGATCGGGCAATCCAAGGGATGATTGATCAGGAGAAATTCCATGACGCCATTGCGCGCTTTGCGCACCATCGGCGTTTTCGTGAAGACCTCCGGCGCCTCGCCTTTCGGGCCGGGACGGCAGTCGCGAACGGCCCAGGCGCAGGATGCGACCGGTTTCGGCGCGCCTTTGAGTTCGACGAGGCACATGCGACAATTGCCGGCGATCGACAGCCGCTCGTGATAGCAGAACCGCGGAATCTCGGCGCCGGCTTCTTCGCACGCCTGCAGCAGCGTGTATTCGGCCGGGACCTCCACCTCAACGCCGTCGATGATGAGCTTGGTCATCCGCCCTACTCCGCCGCGACGCCGTAAGCTTCGACCGGGTCCGAAGCCGCGTTGCGCGAATAAGCCTCGATGCGCCGCTCGATCTCCGGCCGGAAGTGCCGGATCAGACCCTGGATCGGCCACGCCGCCGCATCGCCAAGCGCGCAGATCGTGTGGCCTTCGACCTGCGTCGTCACTTCGAGCAGCATGTCGATCTCACGTTTATGCGCGCGGCCCTCGGCCATGCGGCTCACCACCCGCCACATCCAGCCCGTGCCTTCGCGGCACGGCGTGCACTGGCCGCAGCTCTCGTGCTTGTAGAAATACGAGATGCGCGCGATCGCCCGCACGATATCCGTCGATTTGTCCATGACGATCACGGCCGCCGTACCGAGGCCGGATTTGAGATTGCGCAACGTATCGAAATCCATCGGCGCGTCGATGATCTCGTGCGCCGGCACGAGCGGGACCGACGAGCCGCCGGGGATCACGGCAAGCAGATTGTCCCAGCCGCCGCGGACGCCGCCGCAATGCGTGTCGATCAGTTCGCGGAACGGAATCGACATCGCGTCTTCGACATTGCACGGCGTGTTCACGTGGCCGGAAATGCAGAACACCTTCGTGCCGGTGTTGTTTTTGGCCCCGAAGCCGGCGAACCAGGCCGAGCCGCGGCGCAGGATGGTCGGCGCCACCGCGATCGATTCCACATTGTTGACCGTGGTCGGCGACCCGTAGAGGCCCATATTGGCCGGGAATGGCGGCTTCAGCCGCGGCATACCCTTCTTGCCCTCAAGCGATTCAAGCAGCGCGGTCTCCTCGCCGCAGATATAAGCGCCGGCGCCGTGATGGACGTAACAGTCGAACGGCCAGCCGTTCATATTGTCTTTGCCGATGAGCCCGGCTTCATAGGCTTGCGCGACCGCCGCTTCGAGCCGCTCGCGCTCCAAGATGTATTCGCCGCGGATATAGATGTAGCAGGCATGCGCCTCCATCGCGAACGAGGCGATGAGGCAGCCTTCGATCAGGAGATGCGGATCATTGCGCATGATCTCCCGGTCCTTGCAGGTGCCGGGTTCGGACTCGTCCGCATTGACCACAAGGTAAGACGGCCGCGCCGGATCGGCCTTCGGCATGAACGACCATTTAAGCCCCGTCGGAAAGCCGGCGCCGCCGCGCCCGCGCAAGCCCGACGCCTTCATCTCGGCGATGATCCAGTCCTTGCCCTTATCAATCAGCGCCTTTGTGTTGTCCCACGCGCCGCGCTCGCGCGCGCCTTCGAGGCCCCAGTCGCCGAAGCCGTAAAGATTAGTGAAGATGCGGTCTTTGTCGGCGAGCATGGATGTCCTTCTACGGCATGTCTTTGCCGCGGCGATCGCCTGACGTGGCTTCGCCCGGTGCCGCATCGGCTGCTTTGTCGGCCGGTACGCCAGCCGTCTGTTTCACGCCGGATTGCGTGTCGGCTTGGGTTGCGCTCGCCTGTTCGGGCGCGCTTCTTTGCGAGACGCCCTTTTGCGACTCCGAGCCGGTGCCTGCGCCCGGCTGCCGCATCGTTTGTCCCGCCGCGCTCGCGGCGCCGGATGTCACCGGGTTTGTATTTGCCTTTGCGGCCTCGTCCGCGCGTTTACCCTCGCTCTCGACCGGCCGGTGGGTGCGCGTGCCGGTATCCGCGATTGAATCCGTCGGCTTGCCCTTGCGCTGCTCGCGGTCGCGCGAAACCTGTTCGTGCGCCGGTGCATCCAACCCCGGCTGGGCATCCTGCGCCGCCTTTTCCTCCGCTGCGGCGACGTGATCAGGTTCGGCGCTCTCTTTCGGCAGCTTGCCAGGCCCAGAGCGCCCGTCCTTGCCCCAGAACTCCGTAAGGCTGGTCAATCCACCGACCGGCTCCGAGGTCATGCGGCCGATCTGCGACCCCGTTTTCACTTCGCGGCCGGCGGCGAGATCGTCGAGAAGCTTGTCGAAATTCTCTGCAGTGAGATCCTCGTAATAATCGTCGTTGATCTGCACCATGGGCGCGTTGCAGCAGGCGCCGAGACACTCGACTTCGGTCCATGAGAACATTCCATCGGCAGTGACTTTGTGGGGCGGTCCGATGCGATCCTCGAGCACCGCCTTGATCGCGTCGGAACCCTGCAGCACGCAGGGCGTGGTACCGCACATCTGGATGTAGAATTTCCCGACCGGTTCGAGATTGAACATCGTGTAGAAGGTGGCGATCTCGAGCGCGCGGATAAACGGCATGCCGAGCTGCTCGGCAACTTTCTCGATCGCCGGCTTCGGCAGCCAATAACCGTTCTGCTTCTGCGCCTGCCACAGAAGCGGAATGATCGCCGAGGCCTGCCGGCCCGGCGGATATTTCTCGATCTGCTTGTCGGCCCACGCACGGTGCTCCGGCGTGAATTCGAAAGATTCGGGTTGGACTTCGGCAAGGCGGCGGACGGACATTAGCGGTCCACCTCCCCGAATACGATGTCGAGGGAGCCGAGGATCGCGGATACATCCGCCAGCATGTGCTTGCGGCACATGAAATCCATTGCCTGCAAATGCGCGAAGCCCGGCGCGCGGATCTTGCAGCGGTAAGGTTTGTCGGTGCCGTCGGACACCAGATACACGCCGAACTCGCCCTTAGGCGCCTCCACCGCGGCATAGACCTCGCCCGCGGGGACGTGAAATCCTTCGGTGTAGAGTTTGAAGTGATGGATCAGCGCTTCCATCGAGCGCTTCATCTCGGCGCGCGACGGCGGCACAATCTTATTATTGCGCACCGACACCGGCCCGCGATTTTCCGTCATCATAAGCTTATCGACGCACTGCTTCATAATCTTGGTGGATTCCCGCATCTCCGCCATGCGGATCACCTGGCGATCGTAATTGTCCCCGTTTCTGCCGACGGGGATGTCGAACTCCATCTCCTCGTAGCACTCGTAGGGCTGCGCCTTGCGCAAATCCCAGGCAGCGCCGGAGCCGCGCACCATCACGCCGGAAAAGCCCCAGGCCCAGCATTCGTCGAGCGTGACCACGCCAATGTCGACATTGCGCTGCTTAAAAATGCGATTGTGGATGAACAGCTCTTCGAGATCGTCGACCACTCGCAGGAATGGATCGCAGAATGCGCCGATATCTTCGACAAGCCTGTCCGGAAGATCGCTTTTCACGCCGCCCGGCCGGAAATAATTCGCGTGCATGCGCGAGCCTGACGCACGCTCGTAGAAAACCATCAGCTTTTCGCGCTCTTCAAAACCCCAGAGCGGCGGCGTCAACGCGCCAACATCCATCGCCTGCGTCGTCACGTTAAGGAGATGCGAGAGCAGCCGGCTGATCTCAAGATAAAGGACCCGGATAAGCTGGGCCCGGCGCGGCACCTCGATGCCCAACAGCTTTTCTATAGCCAAGGAGAAGGCGTGTTCCTGGCTCATCGGCGCGACATAGTCGAGCCGGTCGAAATAGGGCACGTTCTGCAGGTAGGTGCGCGCCTCCATCAGCTTCTCGGTGCCGCGATGCAGGAGACCGATATGCGGATCGACGCGCTCGACGACTTCGCCGTCAAGTTCGAGCACGAGACGCAGCACCCCATGAGCAGCCGGATGTTGCGGGCCGAAATTGATGGAAAAATTGCGGAGGCTGTGGCCTGCGGCCGCTTCGCTGGTCATGCGCGGCGTCCTTCGGACGCGGCGGCAGTCGGCAATCGGCGGTCGGCAATCGGGGCCGAACGCTCGATCGAGCGGATTAGTCCGCGGAGCATCCGGCCAACAACGTCAGAGTGTTGGATAAGGGGTTCGGATTTGGCTTCCGGCATTAAACCAACGCGCGTCGCCAACAATAAATGCGTTTCCAACTCTTTCAGAGACCCCTGCGCTGTTCGAAGAAAATGGGCATAGCTCCCGGTGCTCTCGCGTCCGTACCCTTCCGCAATGTTGGCGGGGACGGATGATGCGGCACGGCGAATCTGCGTTACAAGCCCGAACATTTCCTCCCTTGGAAACGCTTTAGTAGCTTCGTAGCACTGAACCGCCAAATCCATTGCCTCTTTCCAAACCCGCAGATCACGATATGAGTCGATCCGCTCCTCTTCGACTCCCGATTGCCGACTGCCCACTGCCGTCACTGCCCCTTGGCCTTTTCGTCACCAGGTAACTCATATCGGGAATCTCCTTCCCAAGGGGAGAGGAAATCGAATTGCCGGAATTCCTGATTGAGACGCACCGGCTCGTAAACGACGCGTTTCTGCTCGTCGTCGTAGCGGACTTCGACATAGCCGGTCATCGGGAAATCCTTGCGCAAGGGATGACCGTCGAAGCCGTAATCGGTGAGAATGCGCCTGAGATCAGGATGATTTGAGAACAATATCCCGAAGAGATCGTAGGCCTCGCGCTCGAACCAATCGGCAGCGGGAAATACTTCGCAGAGAGATGACACTGGGGTGTCTTCGTCCACCGACGTCTTCACGCGGATACGCTTAT
>JAXDNJ010000022.1:0-145725 GCA_034669505.1 Methylobacteriaceae bacterium | reverse complement strand
TGGTCGGCTCTAGCGCTATCCGGCATGGCGGCAGGATTGTCCATGGGCTTCTCGCTGATCGTCGAAGGGCTGCTTCAGTCGCGGCTGCCGGACACCGGATGGCGAGACCTGATCAGCAAGTTTGGATATACCGCCGGCTTTTTGATTGTCGTCCTCGGACGCCAGCAGCTGTTCACCGAGAATACGCTGACGCCGATCCTTCCACTCTTGCACAATCGCGATACCGGCACGCTTTTGAGAGTGCTGCGGCTGTGGGCACTCGTGCTTACTGCCAATGTCGCGGCGACTTGGATTATCGCTGCCATGCTCGCGCAGACGGACGTTTTCGCGCCGGCGGTGAAAGACGCCTTCGCCGACATCGCCGCTCATTCGATCCAAGGCACATTCGGCATCACAGCATTGAAGGGCGTCTTCGCGGGATGGTTGATTGCCCTCATGGTTTGGCTTTTGCCGAGCGCCGGCAGCATGCGTCCGATCATCATCATCCTGATCACGTACATTGTCGGGATCGCCAACCTCACGCACATTATCGCCGGCTCCGTCGACGCTGCCTACCTCGTTTGTAGAGGCGATGCCGGACTCGACAGCTATGTCTGGCGTTTCTTCGTCCCCACTCTGCTCGGCAATACGGCGGGAGGCATCGCGCTGGTCGCCGTTCTCAATTACGGTCAGGTCGCGCCAGAACTGCGCGCATGAAGAGGCGCGAACGGTGCATTCACTTGCCGACGCCGTTTGCGCATCAGGGGCCGCGAGATCCGAAGATTCACCCCATCCGCAGCACCCGGCACGGCTCCCCTGCCCTTGCCGCCGGCGCGTGCGGCTCGCGGATGATCAGGCAATTCGAATCTGCGAGCACGCGCAGCATCGAGGAATCCTGGCGCGATGCCGGGGTCGCGACGGGCCGGCCCTCGGCATCGCGAGACAATCGCGCACGCAGATAATCCTTGCGCCCGTCATTGGCGGGAAGATCGGCGCCGAGAATAGCCGGCTCGTCCCGCGGCGCGCCTGCGTGAGGGTCGCCTTGCAAATGGCGGATCAATGGCACGAGAAACAGGATCGCGCAGACGATCGAGGACACCGGATTGCCGGGCAGCCCCAGAATCGACATCGCGCCCATATGGCCGTGGATGAGCGGCTTTCCCGGCCGCATGGCGATGCGCCAGAAGCCGAGTTGCATGCCGCGCCGCGTCAGCGCCGATTGCACGAGATCGTGCTGGCCGACCGAGGCGCCGCCGAGCGTGACGAGCACATCGGCTTTCGCGTCGAGGGCCTGTCCGATCGCGCGTTCCAGCGCGGCGAAATCATCCGTCGCGATGCCGAGATCGATCGGCTCGCCGCCGCTCTGTTCAACCAAGGCGGCGACCGCGAATGGATTTGATGCGACAATCTGATCGGGACCGGGGTTCATGCCCGGCATGACGAGTTCGTCGCCGGTGGCGAGGATCGCCGCGCGGGGCTTCGCAGCCGCTTCGAGGTCCGCGTGATTCATCGCCGCCGCAAGCGCGAGTTCGCTCGCGCCGAGACGGGTGCCCGCGTGCAGCAACACCTCGCCTTCGGTGAAATCGAGGCCGGCCGGGCGAATATAGGCTCGTGGCTTCACCGGACCGTCGATCACGACGGCGGATCCGTCGACATCAGTGTCTTCCTGGACGACGATCGTGTCGGCACCGTCCGGCACCGGCGCGCCGGTGAAGATGCGCACCGCTTCCCGCGGGCCGACCTTGCCCAGAAAGCCTCTGCCCGCGGCGCTATCGCCGATGATCGCCAGACGCGACCCAGACGCCGCCGCGTCTTCCGCCCGCAGCGCATATCCATCCATTGCGGAGACCGCCTTCGGCGGCTGCGTGCGTTTCGCTGCGAGATCGGCGGCAAGCGTCCGGCCAAAAGCTTGCGACAGCTGTAGGGTCTCGCGCCGCAGCGGCCCGCGCGGCACCGCGAGCACGCGGGCCAGTGCCTCTTCGACCGGCAGCAATCCGTCAGGCATTTTTGGGCGCGCCGCGCGTCCAATCGCCGGACTTGCCACCGCGTTTCTCGATGAGCCCGATGCCTTCGATGCGCATGCCACGATCGACGGCTTTCAACATGTCGTAAATGGTGAGGCACGCGATCGAAGCGGCCGTCAACGCTTCCATTTCAACACCGGTCTGGCCGGAGACCTTTGCAACAGCCGTGACGCGAATGCCGGGCAGCGTTTCGTCGGCTGCGAGATCCACACTGACGTTTGTGAGCAGCAGCGGATGGCAAAGCGGGATCAGCTCGTGCGTCTTCTTGGCGGCAAGAATGCCGGCAATGCGCGCGGTCGCGAACACATCGCCCTTCTTCGCCTGGCCGGAGAGGCAGAGCGCCAGCGTCTCCGGCTGCATGACGACACGCCCTTCCGCAACGGCCACTCGCTCCGTCACAGCCTTGGCCGACACGTCGACCATATGTGCTTCGCCGCTCTCCGAGAGATGCGTGAGGTCAGGCATACGCCAGGCGCATCACACCGCCCGCGCCGCGCGCGGCGGTTCGCCCTGCAGCAGCATACGCGTGGCGGAAGCTACGTCCTTCTGGCGCATCAGCGCCTCGCCGACGAGGAAAGTGTAGATGCCGCAGCGCTCGAGCCGCAGGCAATCGTCGTGGCAGAAAATGCCGCTCTCGCCGACGATGATGCGATCCTTCGGAATGCGCTTTGACAGCCGCTCGCTGACATCGAGCGAGACTTCGAATGTGTGAAGATTGCGGTTGTTGATGCCGACGAGCCGCGTCTCGAGTTTCAATGCGCGATCGAGCTCGGCCTCGTCATGCACTTCGACGAGCACGTCCATGTGCAGATCATGCGCGGCGGTGTTAAGCGCCCGCGCCTCGTCGTCCGAAACGCAAGCCATGATGATCAAGATGCAATCGGCACCAAACGCGCGCGCTTCGTAGACCTGATAGGGATCGAACAAGAAGTCCTTGCGGATCGCCGGCAGCGGCGCTGCCTTGCGCGCCGCCTCCAAATGCTCCAGCGCGCCTTTAAACGAGGGCGCATCCGTCAACACCGAAATGCACGCAGCGCCGCCCGCGTGATAGGCCCGCGCCAGCGCCGGGGGATCGAAATGCTGTCGGATTAGCCCTTTCGAAGGGCTCGCCTTCTTGATCTCGGCGATCAGCGCGATGCGGCCTTCCTCGCGCTTGGTTTCGATCGCATGCACGAAACCACGCGGCGGATCATGATCGCGCACGGCCCGCTGCAGCGCCGAGAACGGCATACGCACCTTAGCCTCGGCGATCTCCTTGCGCTTGTAGGCTTCGATCTTGCGCAGGATGTCCGCCACGGCTACCTCACGGCGGCTAGTGCGGTCACGTTCGTCGCCGCAGACCCGCGGTTCGAGACGCGGACGAGTTCAGCGAGCGTCGCACGCGCCGCGCGGGTGTCGATCGCGCGGCCAGCGAGGGTCGCGCCCTCCTTTAGGTCGCGCGCCTTACCGGCGAGGACGAGAGCCGCCGCAGCATTGAGGACCGCGATATCGCGATACGGAATTTTGGCGCCGTCGAGCACAGCCATCAATGCGGTGGCGTTGTGGCTAGCGTCGCCGCCTTTGAGATAAGTGATGTCGGAACGTGACAAGCCGGCTTGTTCCGGCGTGACCTCGAAGCGGCGGACTGCGCCGTCTTCGAGTGCCACGACATGGGTCGGGCCGGTCGTCGTCATCTCGTCCATCCCGTCCGAACCGTGCACAAGCCAGACGCGCTCGGAGCCAAGGTTCTTCAAGACGTGCGCGAGCGGCTCGAGCCAGCTCGCAGAAAAGACCCCGAGAAGCTGCCGCTTCACGCCGGCCGGATTCGACAACGGCCCGAGCAGATTGAAAATCGTGCGCGTGCCAAGTTCGACTCGCGCGGGCCCGACGTGGCGCATCGCAGCATGATGCGTTTGCGCCATCATGAATCCGATCCCGGCCTCCTCGATGCAGGCGCCCACCTCTTCGGCCGGCAGCCCGATTCTGACGTTGAGCGCGCTGAGGACGTCGCTCGCGCCCGAGCGCGACGAGGCGGCGCGGTTACCGTGCTTCGCAACCGGCACACCGCAGGCCGCGACGATGATCGCAGCCAGAGTCGAGACGTTGTAGGAGCCGACTCCGTCGCCGCCGGTGCCGACAACGTCGATCGCATTATCCGGCGCCTCGACGCGCAGCATCTTAGCGCGCATTGCGGTCACCGCGCCAGTGAGCTCATCCACGCTCTCGCCGCGCACCCGCAGCGACATGAGGAAGCCGCCCATCTGCGCCGGCGTGACCTCGCCCGATAGCATCGCGTCGAAAGCTTCGGCAGCTTCGGCCTGCGTCAGGGTAGCGCCGGCGGCGACTTTTGCGAGGAAGGGCTTGAATGATTCCATGGCGGAAGTCTCACGCCGCACGGCGCTGGTTTTCGTTCCAGGCGGCCGCCAGACGCAGGAAATTCTGGATCATCAGGTGCCCGTGCTCCGAGGCGATGCTTTCCGGATGAAACTGCACACCATGCACGGGATGCGACGCGTGCGACACGCCCATGACCAGGCCGTCATCCGTTTCGGCTGTGACTTCCAAAGCCCGCGGCAGCCCCTCGCGTTCGACGACAAGCGAGTGGTAGCGCGTCGCGAGAAACGGCCCATTAATTCCGTGAAAGACGGAGCGGCCTTTGTGACGGATGACGGAACGCTTGCCGTGCACCGGCAGCGGCGCGCGCACGACCGTGCCGCCATAGGCTTCGCCGATCGCCTGATGTCCGAGACATACGCCGAGAATCGGCACCTGCCCCCGCGCCTCCTCGATGAGATCGAGGCAGATGCCGGCCTCGCGCGGGGTGCACGGCCCGGGTGATAGCACGATCGCGTCAGGCGCGGCGGCGAGCACATCGGCAACGCTCACCTCGTCGTTCCGGTGCACGTCGACGCGCGCGCCCTGCGCCCCGAAATAATGCACGAGGTTGAAGGTGAAACTGTCGTAATTGTCGATCAGCGTGACGTTGAGCTTCGACATGGGGCGGGACTGTGAGTTCAGCCCGCTTTCTCCGCCGATCGAACCGCGAAGTCAAACCGCGGCCGGATCGCGTGGGCTCACCGAAACGAGCCGACGCGCGCCGGCTTCGCCGCGCAAGCCGACGGCGATCCTTTCATAGGCCGCGCGCACCGCCGCCTGACCATAAGTACGCTCGAGGCGGCGCACGATGAAGTGCCCGCGCGCCAGCGACTGGAAGTGCTGCGCGAAGGCCAGGTTGACCGCGGCACCACCCACCGCACCAAGCACGGGGATCGCTTGTGCGGCGATCTTCTGCGAGACGACCAACCCGAAACGCCCAGCGATCTGGCTCATCAGCCGCAGCAGAATCGGCGCGGTCTCACCGCCGACGCCGCGCAAGGCGATATGGCGCGCGGCCTCGCTTACCGATTTGGCCAGGAAACCGCGGAGGGCGAAATAGCCGCCCTCCACCAAGTCGGACGTACCAGCCTGCCCGCCAAGCGCAAAGACTTCGAGGCAGGCGAGCGCCGCTTCCGGGTCGCTGAGATTTTCGCCCTCGGCGCGGCCGATCTCGGCAATCGAGCGCAGGATGAGCGTGGTCGCGACCGGCAGTTCGACCGGCAAGGTTACGAGCCCAAACGCGCCGCCGATCGCGCCGGATGCGGTGACGAGCGCCCGATGCAGGTTGCGGCGGTCGCCGGCACGCGCACCCCTGACGGCGCTCTTTGACAGGCCAGTCAGAGCGACCCGCATCGCGGCTCTGAGGGCGAGCGTTACCGCCTTGCCGACCGCACCTGAAATCGGCAGCGGCACGAGCTTGCCGGCAAAATCGATCTGGCGCCCCACCATTTGCGTAAGCCTGCCGGCGAAAGTCGTGCGCTCGAGTGCGGTCACCGCGTCGCGCAGCGCGGCTTCGTCCTCCGGCGACATTAGGATTGCGGGCGGGACGTCGGACGTGGTGACGAGGTCAAGCGCTTGCATAGGCTAGAGATCGTGCCCGACCCGATGACGGCAAGGGAAACATGGCATGTCAGCCGGCGATTGAAGACCGTCGCTTGCTTTGGATGACTCAGTCAATTTTCATCTTGCAGTCGCGGCTGGAAAGGGGCAGCATTAGCCCCACGGGGTATCAGGCGGGGGAAAGCCTGCAAGAAAAAATTGTTTGATACGGACACCGCGAAAGCGGTGAACGAAGCCGCATGCGCGTTTACTAAGCAGGGGAACTTTATGACCAATCATAATCCGACCTTTACATCTTCCGCCGCAACTGGATCGTTCAGCGAAACCGCCAACACCACCGATTCTTCGGCTCTGCACACCCTCTCAGGTCTTCTGAGATTCAGCGACAGCGATCACACCGACACCCACACAACATCGGCGAGCCTGCGCTCCGCGGTGTGGTCGAGCGGCCACACCGTTCCGACCGACTCGCTTGCCGATTTCACCGGCGCGCTGACTTCGAGTGTGGTCGGCGACAGCAACGGCACCGGTTCCATCGGGTGGTCGTTCGCGGCGCCCGATAGCGACTTCGATTTTCTCGCAAGGAACGAGCGCCTCGTCCTTACTTATAATGTTGTCGTACGTGACAACCATGGCGGCGCGGCAACGCAGACTGTAACCGTCACAGTGACGGGAAGCGACGACAGGCCCGTCTTCAACATCGCCGTACCAGTCTCAGTGACCGAGCAGGCTGGCCATACCCTTTCGCTCTCGCCTGACGTAGCCCACGTCGCTCTCGGTTTTACCGATCCCGATCTCGACAATACCGGCCATACCGCGACCGTAATCGGCGCGACTGCCATGGGTAATACGAGCGGATTGCTGCCGGGCGCGTTCGGCACGGCCGAACTCATGTCCTTCTATCATGTCGACAATATCGTGCGGCCCGCGGGTTCCGCCGACGGGACGATCAACACGACGTTTTCCGCGCCCGATCTCGCCTTCGACTATCTCGCTGCCGGCGAGACGGTCACGATCGATTACACCGTGCAATTGGACGACCATGCCGGTGGCGTCACGACCCAGGACGTCGCGGTGACGGTCACCGGCACCAACGATGCGCCAACCTATCTCAGCGGACCTCAATCCGCGCACTTCACAGAAGGACAGGCGAGCACGCTCACCGCGCATGGAGATTTGTTCTTCGGCGACGTAGATTTGCACGACACGCACACGGTTTCAACGAGCGTCGTGAGCGCGACGCGCTCAAGCGGCCAGCCGGTACCGGTTTCCAACGCCGCTCTCCTCGCGGCGCTCGGGACCACGCTCGAGGATTCGACTGGTCACGCGCTGGGCGAGGTGGACTGGAATTTCGCAATCGCGAACAGTCAGATCAGCTTTCTCGGAAACCACGAGACGCTGACCGTGGTCTATGACGTGAACGTCACCGACCCTTCAGGCGCAACGGCGACGCAAACCGTCACTGTCACTATCCTCGGCACCAACAGCCCTCCCGTGATCACCAGCGGACCGGAATCCGCTTCCCTTAGCGAACTTCCCGACACGACGGCATCGGCCACGGTAGACACGACGAGCCCGGTGCCCACGGGAACGCTCACCTTCACCGACTCGGATACCGGAGACACTCATACAGTGTCGACGAGTCTCGCATCTGCAATCTTGTCGGGCGGCTCGACGGTTCCATCCGGCACGGTCACTGCGGCGCAGACCGCACTCGCGACCACGCTCAACGATTCTGCCGGAACCGGCACGGGCAGCGTCGACTGGACCTTCGGCATTGCCGACAGCCAGCTCGACTTCCTCGCCGACGGCGAGACTTTGACGCTCACCTACAATGTCGGGGTTTCCGACGCGTCGGAGAGCGCCTCGCAAACGGTCACGGTGGTCGTTACCGGCACCAACGATGCGCCCGTAATCACCAGCGGGCCGGAATCGGGATCGGTCGCGGAGCTGCCAGATACGACCCGTTCCTCGACGCTCGACTCTACAACCGGCAGCCTTGGGTTCAATGACGTCGATCTGACCAACAATCATGCCGTTCAGGTGTCACTCGACTCAGCGACGTGGTCCGTCGGCGGCGCCATTCCCAACCAGACGCTGACGGATTTGGCCTCGGCACTCGCCACTACGCTGCATGATTCCACGGGGTCAGGTGCGGGCGCCGTCGATTGGACCTTCAGCGTCCCCGACAGCGATCTCGATTTTCTCAGTTCAGGCGAGACCCTTACCGCAACGTACGATGTTACAGTGAGCGACGGCACCGCAACCTCTACCCAGACTGTCACCATCGTCATGACGGGCGCGGACGATCCGTTCACGCTCGCCCCGGTGACGGCCGCAGTAGCAGACAGGCCGTTCACGGATGCCGGTTTGACCGTCGCCAATGGTAACGTCCTCGACGGTCGCACCGGTGATCTCGCGTCGCCTACAATCACGGCCGTGAACGGTAATCCGGGGAATGTCGGCAACAGCGTCGCGGGCGCGCACGGTACGTTGAACATCGACGACGCGGGAAACTACGTCTACACGGCGAGTACCGCACTCGATGCGATGCAGTCCGGCGATACAGCAGCGGATGTCTTCAATTTCACCGCGACAGATGACCACGGCCAAAGCATCACGACAACGCTGACGTTCAACATAACCGGCGCGGATGATAGCCCGGTCATCACGGCCGCCAATGCAATCGGCACAATGACCGAGGATGCCGGACCGACTGTGCTTGTCAACGGCGGGTTCGAGACCGGCGATCTCTCGGGGTGGTCGACGAGCGGGACTCATGTTTCGGTGCAGCAGTTCGAGCTCGGGGGACAATTCGGCCATTACACCGCATTGCTCGCGCCACTCTCGCCGTTCGCGCCGCCCGGCACGACGGAAAGCCTTTCCCAGGACATTTTAACCACTCCGGGTCAGCACTATACGGTAAGCTTCACCGTGTCGGCCGACGCGGACGCCAGCAGCAACTCCTTCTCGGCGACCTGGGATGGACACACGCTGCTCGCCGTGAGTGATCTGACGTCGGGTGGCTTCCACCAATATACGTTCGACGTGCTCGCCGATGCGACAAACCTCGATACCATCCTCGCGTTCAGCTACGGGACGGACGGGAGTGGGTTCCTCCTCGACGGGATTTCGGTCACCCCAGATACGGGCCCGCCGACGGAAAGCGCCGACGGGACGATCCACTTCTCCGATATCGAGACCGGCGACACTCACACGGCGAGCGTTACCTCGCAGCCGGGTTACGTCGGGACGTTCTCGCTTGATCCGGTGAGCGAGAGCGGTGGGTCGGGTTCCGTCGACTGGCACTTCAGCGTGAACAATTCCGACATTCAGTTCCTGTCGCAGGGGCAGAGCCTGACGCAGACCTATCAGGTGAACGTGGCGGACAATCACGGAGGTAGTACCGAGCAGGATGTGACCGTCACGATGGTAGGCACGAACGACGCACCCTCCGCGGCGGCGCAGACAATCGTGACGGATGCCGATATCAACAACACCGTCGCGATTCCCGGCTGGGCGCTCGCGCAGAGCGGCACCGACCCGGACCGTTCGGACACGCTCAGCCTACTGGCTGCGGGCCCCGGCTCCGACGGCACGGCGAATTCGTCCGGCGGCAACGCCTTTTTCACGGACAATGGGACGCTTGGTGGTTCGTTCACGTATACGCTAACCGACGGCACGCAGACCTCAACGGGTGAGCCCACCCCGAGTGCGCCGGCCGCTGCGACGGTCGTCAACAACGCGGCGAGCACTACCACGCTCACCGGCACGTCCGGCAACGACATCATCATTGCGGAGCAAGGCACGGAGGCGCTGAACGGCGGCGGCGGGAACGACGTCCTGATCGGCAATAGCGGGGCGCATACCCTGACAGGCGGGAGCGGCGACGATCTATTCGCCTTCCTCCAGCCGACCGATGGGACCGACACCATCACCGACTTCAACAACACGAGTCAGCACGACATGATCGCCATCGCCTCGGCGGGGTTCGGCAGCGGTTTGACTCCGGGGATGGATGTGACGCCAGTGTTCGAAAGCTCGGGAGATGCCCAATTCCAGTCGAGCACCAGCCTGTTCCATTTCGACACGGCGAACAGCACTTTGTACTTCAGTCCAGACGGTGGAACGACGATCAATGCCCTGACACAGGTTCAGCCGGGCGTGACACTGGGCGCTGCCGACATCCGCATCGTCTGAACCGCGGCCTCTACCGGACACGAATAGCGCGGCCCTCGTCGAGAGGGTCGCTACGCTTTTGCATCTTCTAGCTCTTACCGCTTGGCATTTCGCCGGCAGCGGTTCAGCATGTTGCGCTGAACGAGCGCTCCGCGGCCATTTATGTGCCGGAACGCGACGATCAGAGCGCGCATCGACTTCTACCGCTCCATAAACGACTGCGCCGGAGGCGACACCCATGCATGCTCGTTCCGCCAAACTAGCAGGTCTGATCCCAATGCTCACCGCGCTCGCGTGCGCTTGCGGGAGTCCTGCGCACGCGCAGAGCAAGGACGCCGAACCTGCGACCCGCGCAGCAAACGAGACGTCCACTGCCTCGCTGCCGTTTGCAAACGCGCAGGATTTCGAAGACGCGTCGCGCGGCCTCATCGCAACGATTCCCGACGGTTTCATCCCCGGATCAGGTCCGCGGCCGACATGGAACATGAAAGCCTTCGCCTTCGAACGGGCGGTAGAACCTCCGGCGACGGTGAACCCGAGTCTTTGGCGTCAGGCGCGGCTCAATGCAATCCACGGCCTGTTCAAGGTCGCCGACCGCGTCTACCAAGTGCGCGGCTATGACATCTCCAATATGACGATCATCGAGGGGGATTCCGGCGTCATCCTCATCGATCCGCTTCTTGCCGCCGAAGCCGCAAAAGCCGCGATAGACCTTTACTTCCAGAACCGGCCCAAGAAACCTGTTCTCGCCGTCATCTACACACATTCGCATGCCGATCATTTCGGCGGCGTCAAAGGTGTCGTCGATGAAGCCGACGTTCGCTCCGGCAAGGTAAAGATTTTCGCACCCGACCATTTCATGGACTATGCGGTTTCCGAGAACGTGATCGCCGGAAACGCGATGAGCCGCCGCAGCTGGTTCCAGTTCGGAACATTTCTGCCGCCCGGCGAACGCGGCAAAGTCGATTCCGGTCTCGGCAAACAGGTGGCCACCGGATCGATCACGTTGATTCCGCCAACTGACATTATCGTGAAGGATTACGAGACGCGCATGGTGGATGGGGTCGAGATCGAGTTTCATCTCGTGCCCGGCACGGAAGCGCCGGCTGAAATGATCATGTACTTTCCGCAGTTCCGGGTGTTGAACGCAGCCGAGATCGCGACCCATAACATGCACAATCTCTACACGATCCGCGGTGCCGAAGTGCGCGACGCGCGCGTCTGGTCGGCGTATCTCGGCGAAGCGCTGGACCGCTGGGGAAGCAAGAGCGACGTCATGATCGCGCAGCATCACTGGCCAACCTGGGGCACGGACCGGGTCCAGGACTTCCTCGCCAAACAACGTGATCTCTACAAGTTCATCCACGATCAAACAGTGCGGTTGTTCAACCATGGCTATCTCCCGGCGGAAATCGCCGAGACGCTTAAGCTGCCGCCATCGCTCGCAAAGGAATGGTATTCGCGCGGCTATTACGGCACGCTCAGTCACAATGCTAAGGCTGTCTATCAGCGCTATCTCGGCTGGTACGATGCCAATCCGGCCAATCTCTCGCCTCTGCCGCCAGTGGAACGCGCGCGCAAGTCGATCGAATATATGGGCGGCGCGGAAGCGGTTCTGAAGCGCGCGCACGATGATTTCAAAGCCGGGAATTATCGCTGGGTCGCGAGCGTCGCCAACGATCTCGTGTTCGCCGATCCGGCCAACAAGGAAGCGCGGAATCTCGCCGCCGACTCCCTTGAGCAGTTGGGCTATCAGGCTGAAGCCGGAACCTGGCGCAACGCCTATCTCAGCGGCGCGATGGAATTGCGCAGCGGTATCCCGAAGGTCACGGGTGCAAGCACCCTCAGTCCGGACTTGATTCGCGGCGTATCGCTCGATCTCTTGTTCGACTTTCTTGCCGTGCGCCTCAACGCGGATAAGGCCGAGGGCAAGAAGATTGCGATCAACTGGACCTTTCCGGATGTCGGCGAGCAGATCGCGCTCAATCTCGATAATTCAGCTCTGACGCACATTTCGGGTAAGCTCTCCGCAAAAACCGATGCGAGCTTTACGCTCGCCCGCGCGACGCTCGACCAAGTGCTCTTGAAGCAGCGCACCTTTGTCGATGCCGTCAAAGCCGGCGATGTCGCCGTCGAGGGCGATCCGCGCAAGCTTGGTGAACTCTTGGCAATGCTCGACGAGTTCACGCCGGATTTTCCAGTTGTCGAGCCGAAACCGCAAAAGAACTGAACTCGCGAGGAACGCATGGACCGCTCACGCCGCCGGTTCGTTTCCTCGCTCCTCGCCGCGGGCACCTCCGGCGCCTCCGGGCTGACGCGTGCTTGCGGCTTTGACGGTATTTTTGACGCTGGCTTCGGCACCATTCACCCCCGCGCGATCGAGGTCGCGCTCGCGGTACGCCGCGCTGTGGCGGATGGTCTATTACCGCAGAGTGCGCTCGCGCCGCTGACGCCAGGAGAAGTGGGCCTGTGGCAGGCGACGGAAATGCTGAAGCATCTGGGCCGACGTCTATCCGCAGCCAGAGCCACAGGTCTGCAATCGCCAGATGTCGCGCTGCTCTGCGCCGATGCGTCGCTGTGGGCGCGCTACGTTGCGAATGCGCGATCGTTTGACACGCTCGTTCACGTTGACAAACCCGCGCCGCTGGATGCGATTGTTATCACCGACCTCGCGGTGGTCGCCGCGCTCACGCAAGGCCGCCTACCGGCGCAAACTGCGATCACGCGCGGCGTCCTGTTGATCGAGGCCAGCGAACATGATGCGGGTGCCGTCACGGCATTGCTCGCGGTAGCTTGCGACGAACGGGCAAGCGCGGCGACGGACGTATCAAGCAAAACGCCCTGGGGGCCGCGCAGCGTGCGCTGGTAACGGGGATCCCTCGCCTTTGGCCGCGCATGAGCCCATGCTGGCTTCGCGCGATGCGAGGCGTAATGCGGCGCGCACAAGGAGGTCGCAGGTGGCGTCCACACTCGGTACAAATCGGCGTTTAGACGCGGTTATCGTCGGCGCCGGATTGGCGGGCGTCTACATGCTCTATCGTCTGCGCGCGCTCGGTCTCGCGGCGCATGTTTATGAGGCGGGCAACGGCGTTGGCGGGACGTGGTACTGGAACCGCTATCCGGGCGCGCGTTGCGATGTCGAAAGCATGGACTATTCCTACTCCTTCTCGGAGGAGCTTCAGCAAGAATGGCGCTGGAGCGAGCGCTACGCCAGCCAACCCGAAATTCTGGCCTATATCAATCAGGTCGTGGACAGGTTCGATCTGCGCCGCAACATCGAACTCGACACGCGCGTTACCGCCGCTGTCTTTGACGAGGCGACGAACCGGTGGACTATTTCCACGCATCGCGGTGAGCAGGTCGCCGCGCAATTCTGCATCATGGCCACGGGATGCCTGTCGTCAGCGCAAATCCCCAAATTCCCCGGCATCGAGACATTTGAAGGCAAGCGCTATCACACCGCGCATTGGCCGCATGAAGGTGTCGACTTCAGCGGCCAGCGCGTCGCTGTCATAGGGACGGGATCGTCCGCCATCCAATCCATCCCGATCATCGCCGAGCAAGCGGCGCATCTCTACGTTTTTCAGCGCACGCCGAATTTTGCCGTGCCTGCTCACAACGCGCCGCTCGATGCGGAGCACGAGCGGCGGGTGAAGGCGAACTATGCGGAGTTCCGCCGCAATGCGCGGACGTCCCGCCTCGGGTTCGTGGTGGAGAGCCGCGAAGAGTGTGCGCTCGCGGTGCCGCAAGAGG
Source organism: Methylobacteriaceae bacterium (assembly GCA_034669505.1). GTDB lineage: Bacteria > Pseudomonadota > Alphaproteobacteria > Rhizobiales > Beijerinckiaceae > JAFASC01. The sequence goes on along the minus strand of JAXDNJ010000022.1, from coordinate 131,875 downwards.
AGCGGCAACGCGAATATGAGAAGCGCTGGAACCGCGGCGGCCTCGGCTTCGGCTCGACTTTCGCCGATCTTCTCACCGACAAAGCCGCCAACGACACGGCCGCGGAGTTCTTCCGTGCCAAGATACGCGAGATCGTTTGCGATCCCAGAACCGCCGAGGCGCTGGTACCGCAGGATTATCCGCTCGGCACCAAACGCCTCTGCGTCGACACGAACTACTACGACACGTTCAATCGCGAGAACGTCACGCTTATCGACATCAGGAAGACTCCTATCGAGGCGCTCACCCCTAATGGTGTGCAGACGCGGGATGCCCATTACCTCGTGGACAGCGTCGTATTCGCCACCGGCTTCGATGCGATGACGGGCGCATTGCTCAACATCGATATCCGCGGCCGTGATGGCCAGACGCTGCGGCAGAAGTGGGAAGCGGGTCCACGCACCTATCTCGGCCTCGCGATCGCCGGCTTTCCGAACCTCTTCCTCGTCACCGGCCCGGGCAGTCCGTCGGTCCTCAGCAACATGATCGTGTCGATCGAGCAGCACGTCGACTGGATCGCCGGTTGCATCGCGCATCTGCGAGAAAATGGGCGGGAGCGTATCGAGCCGACCGTGGCGGCCGAGGATAGCTGGGTAGACCACGTCAACGAGGTCGGCCACATGACGCTCTATCCCCAGGCGAACTCTTGGTACATGGGCGCCAACGTGCCAGGTAAGCCGCGCGTCTTCATGCCCTATATCGGCGGCGTCGGCGTCTACCGGCAGAAATGCGATGAGGTCGCCGCCAACGGCTACGAAGGCTTCGTGATTGCCGCGACCGCTGAGCAGGCGGACGGGGTCCGGCGACGCGCCTCCTGAAACGGGCGAAGTAAGCCCGATCCCGCCGCCCGCCCGGCGCCGTTAACCTGTTTCGGCGCCCTGCATTAACCTTTGGCCGGCCATCACCGGAGCTCAGGCGAAATCGGCTCGTCATCCGCCGCCGGTCGCGACGCATTCCGTCGTGCGTTTTCTCGCCCGCCGCAGAGAATGCGCGCAATTTTATCGAATCGAGCAAACCTCAATTATACTTACCTCCACTTCGGACAAATCTAAACGGAAGCCCGTAAAATACGACCATAATACTTTGATCGACTGCAAAATGACCTTGGCATCCTCCGCATGGGTTCGGGGATGCTTATGTTCAGGTTTGTTACGAAGGCACTGATCGCAAGCGCTCTTCTGACCGGCGGCCTCATCGCCGGACACGCGCCGAGCGCGGCGGGGGCAATGCAGTCGACCTTCGCTCCGGTGGGTGGGCCGACCAGCGTTCCCTACGGTTGGGTCGATTTCTGCCAGCGCTATCGCGGCGAATGCGAGGCGCCGGAGCTCACGTCCGCCGACGTCAACCTGACGCCGAAGACGATGAAAGAGATCGAGCGCGTCAACCAATGGGTCAATGCCAACGTCACTCCGATGTCGGACATGGAGCATTGGGGTGTCATCGACCAGTGGGACTATCCGACCGACAGCAAGGGCGATTGTGAGGATTACGCTCTCCTGAAGCGCAAGCTCCTCATCGAGGAAGGATTGCCGCGCCAGGCGGTGCTGATGACCGTCGTCAAGGACCTCAACAACGAGGGCCACGCGGTGTTGACGGTGAAGACCAGCAAGGGCGATTTCGTCCTCGACAACATGCGCGACGACGTGCGGCCGTGGACGCAGACCGGCTATCGCTTTGTCAAACGCCAGTCACAGACGAATGAGAATGTCTGGGTGTCCATCGGCGCGCCGACCGACGCGCCCGCTTACGTGTCCCGGTGAACGGAATGGAAGCCGCCTTTACGGCCTGGACCTTTCGCTCGAAGCCCGGATTGCGCCCGCGAGGTCTTGCCCGCGAGTTTGCACGGGCGACAACAGCCGCAGCCGCGGAGGGCGCATCCAGGCGCGGTGTGCCGGCGATCTTTGCCAGCCGAACCAATTCCCGCGCTGCTTACGCGACAATACTGCCCGCGGGCCTGCGGGCGGCGCTCGCTGTCACGCCCGATTGGAGACAGCGCCGCCCGCGTGTCGGCGCCGCATTTGGCCTGAAGCTCCGCACCTGATCCCAATTGCTCGCCGCTTGGCTCATCGGGTTAATCGCAGTAGATGGCGCTTTTCTGACCGGGGCACATGTAATCAGTAACCCGCCATGGGCTGCCGGTGTGCTTGTGTTGGCCGCAATCGCGAACGTCCCAATTTTTCTCCTCGCTCTTTTTCTCTTGCAAACCAGGTTTCGGCCAGAGATGCAGGAGGATGCGTTTTATTCGAGATATCTCGAACGCCAGTCAGAGCAGACCGGCAAAATCGAGCGTATCCGCGTGAAGGAGCGCGCGGTGGAGTCTGTCAGCACGATGGAACCAGTCCAATTCGAGACGTTCGGTCCACGAGAAGCTTTTGCGTCAACGACGCGAATTCATATCAATGATTTATTGCCAGATTACTCCGCAATCAAGGAGGAGTTGATTGCAGCCGGACTGTCGATTGATCAAGACTTCGGGAGTTCGTCCCAACCACCAACAATCCCTCGGAACAGAATTCTTTCGTTTGGTCCACATTGTAGCATTCCGACTCTCCAAAGAGCTCTGAGGACAGCAGCCGCGCACGGAATACATGGTATTGCACGAACCCCAAGCAGGTATGTGATAAATGAGCGAAAAATATACATCGGCGCTTACCCTTACGAGCCCGGCGAAAACCCGTACCATCCGCTGGAGCCAGATCTGCTTAGGAGGCTGCTGGACCCAGAGCTAACTGAAGTACAATTACAAAGCTTGATCCCAGAAGTACGGTAGGGCAGAACGACCCCATGTTTCGCACCACCATCGCCGGCAGCCTGCCGAAACCCGCCTGGCTCGCCGAGCCGAACAAGCTGTGGCCGCAATGGCACGCCGCGGGTGAGGAGCTTGCCGCGGCCAAAGCGGACGCGACGCTGCTCGCGTTGAAGGAGCAGGAGGATTCCGGCATCGACGTCGTCACCGACGGCGAGATGTCGCGCCAGCATTTCGTGCACGGGTTTCTCGAGCAGGTCGACGGCATCGACTTCGCGCACAAGGTCGAGATGGGAATCCGCGCTGATCGCTACAGAGCGATGGTGCCGCAGGTCGTCGGCGAACTGCGCTTAAAGGGTCGCGTGCATGCGACCGAGGCGAAGCTCGCGCGCGCACACACGAAGAAGAAGCTGAAAATCACGATGCCGGGTCCGATGACGATCATCGACACGATCGCCGACCAGCATTACGGCGACCGCGTCAAGATGGCGTTTGCTTTTGCAGGCCTGCTCAACGAAGAGGCCCGCGCATTGCAGGCGGACGGCGTCGACGTGATCCAGTTTGATGAGCCGGCGTTCAATGTCTACATGGAGGAGGCGGCGGACTGGGGCATCGAGGCGCTGCATCGCGCCGCCGAAGGGCTCACCTGCCAGACCGCCGTGCACATCTGCTACGGCTACGGCATCAAGGCCAATCTCGATTGGAAGGCGACGCTCGGCAACGAGTGGCGGCAATATGAAAAGGTGTTTCCTGCGCTGGCGAAGAGCAGGATCGATCAGGTTTCGCTCGAATGCCGCAATTCCAGAGTGCCGGCGGAATTGATGAAACTGCTCGACGGCAAGGATGTGCAGGTCGGCGTCATAGATGTCGCCAGCGATGTTGTCGAGAGCGCCGAGGATGTCGCTGCTGTGATCGGCGAAGCGATGAAATATGTCGCCAAGGAGAAGATCGTCGCTTCAACGAACTGCGGCATGGCGCCGATGCGCCGCGACATCGCGGTGGCGAAGCTAAGGGCGTTAGGGGCAGGGGCGGCCCTGGCGCGGCGGAGGTTCGGGTGAGGGTAGCCGTTGCGGTTTTGGAAGCCGGAGGACGCTAAAGCGCGACACGATGAGGTTGGGGGACGGATCGCCGGCGCTGCGCTTGTGCCTGGGACCGGCCGGCAATAGGACATGGAAGAACCTGTCACGTTTGCCCGCTGGAAGCCGATGAGCATCGAGTCCGTTCTATTACCGCTATTCGTGCAGGTCCTCCTGACCTTCACGCTACTCGGCATCCTCGCGATGCGACGCCAACGCATGTTCCGCAATCGCGAGCTGCATCCGCAGGATCTTGCGGTGCGCGGCGCACGCGAGCCGCTGCCGGTTGCGCAAGTCGCCGGGTCGTTCCAGAACCAGTTCGAAATCCCGGTTCTCTTCTACGTGCTGGTGATCCTCGCGCTGTTCACGCGCAAGGCCGATCTGATGTTCGTCATCATGTCGTGGATTTTCGTGCTCGCGAGAATCGCGCAGGCGTTCATCCACGTTGGGCGCAACGTTGTGCCGATGCGGGGAATGGCATTCGGCATCAGCATGCTCGTGTTGCTTCTCATGTGGATCATTTTTATCCTCCGCATAACAGCGCATCTATGACACCTGGCGCGCGCGTTGCCGCCGCGATCGAAGTTCTCGACGACATTTTTGGCCGACGCCGCCCGGCGCAGGACGCGCTGAAGGATTGGGGTTTGGCCCACCGCTTCGCCGGTTCCAAGGATCGCGCCGCGATTGCCGGCATCGTCTTCGATGCGCTGCGGCGGAAAGCGTCCGCCGCGTGGATCATGCAAGACGAGGCGCCGCGCGCGATCGTGCTCGGTGCGTCGCATCTGCAGCGGGGATTATCCGCAGATGAGATCGCCGAGCTCTGCTCGGGCGAGGGCCACTCCCCCGCGCCGTTATCCGAAGCCGAGCGCGCGCATCTCTCGGCTGCGACTGTCGAGCGCGCGCCCCTGCATGTTGCCGCCGATATCCCGGAATGGCTGGCACCGCATTTCTCCGCCGCGTTTGGCGAGCGAGCCGTCGAGGAGGGCCGTGCGCTTGCCGAACGCGCGCCGGTCGACCTCCGCGTCAATCGCCTGAAAACCAGCCGCGGCAAGGCTCTTGCAGCGCTTTCGCATCTTGATCCGCAGCCGACGGCGTTCTCGCCGGTGGGCTTGCGGATTTCGCTGCGCGCGGATGGGCGTGCCCCGGCGCTTTCGGCGGAACCTGCCTTCGCCAAAGGCCTCGTTGAGTTGCAGGACGAAGGCTCGCAGCTCGCATCGCTGCTCTGCGCCGTAAAAGCCGGCGAGCAGGTGCTCGACCTTTGCGCTGGCGGCGGCGGCAAGACGTTGGCGCTTGCGGCGGAGATGGAGAACCGCGGACAAATCTATGCAACGGACACCGACGGCCGGCGTCTCATGCCGATCTATGCGCGGCTTGAACGCGCCAACGTTCGCAATGTGCAGGTCCGTGCCCCGCGCGGCGCGGCAGATATCCTCAGCGATCTACGCGAGCGCTGCGATCTAGTCCTCATCGACGCGCCCTGCACCGGCACGGGCACGTGGCGGCGCAACCCCGATGCCAAATGGCGCATCCGTCCCGGTGCGCTCGCAGAACGCATCAAGGCGCAAGACGAGTTGCTCGCGCGCGCCGCCGAATACGCGAAGCCGGGCGGACGGATCGCCTACGTCACCTGTTCCGTGCTGCGCGAGGAGAACGAAGATCGCGTCAGCGCATTCCTTGATGCAAACCCGCAATTTGCGTCGCAGGCTGCAGATGCGATGGTCGCGCGCGCCGGCCTCGCCAGCTTGCAGCCGTTCGCGAGCGATGGCGCAGGCCTGCGGCTCTCGCCCGCGACAACGCGCACCGACGGCTTTTACATCGCGATGCTCATGCGTGCGTGAGCGCTAGGCGAGCGTGCAGAGCGCGGAAAGGTTCTGCCATCGCCCTGGGCGAGACGCAGGAATACGCCCGGCGAGATAGGTCGCATATTCCTCGCGGGGCATTTGCTTGAAGCCAATCGCACAGAGATGCACTGAGGGGAGTTTCGCATCGTGCAGCGCAAAGCCGCACTGCGCGAGATGCCGGTGCAGCACCGCAAGCCCAAAGGCGCCGGCGCCGGAGGCGCGGGTAAACATGCTCTCGCCGACAAAGACGCGGCCGACGGCGACGCCATAACCGCCGGCGACGAGTTCGCCGTTGCGATCCCAGATTTCATAGGAATGCGCGAGCCCGGCGTCATGCAGCGCCGCATAGGCCCACATCATTTTCGGCGTGATCCAGGTGAGCGGCACCTGGCCCGGACGCGGCGCGGCGCACGCGGCGATCACCGCATCGAAATCGCGGTCGAACGAGAACCTGAACGTGCCGCGCCTGGCCTGCCGCTGCGTCGCATTGCCGACTAGAATCTCACCCGGTCTCGCGACACAGCGCGTGCGCGGCGCCCACCACTTGACCGGACCTGAATGCGCCCAGGGATAGAGGCCGCTTGCATAGGCCTCGACGAGCGTATCGACGGAAAGATCGCGGGCGATGCCGCAGAGGCCGTCCGGGTCGGCAAGTGCGGCGCGCGGGTCCGGCAAATCGGCCCGGCGCGCGAGCGCATCGCGAAGGAGCAGTCGGCACATCGGCAGAATGCCTCCGAGTCGCTCCGGCCGCATAGAGTAGGCAAGCCCGAGCGCCTCGCGCCGCAGGCGCTGGGCCAAGCTCTCGCGAAAAAGTTCTGCCCGCCGCTGGTGACGCCCCGCCTTCGCCGGTGAAAGCTGCTCTTCCTGCTCCGAGAACAGCCGTGCCAGCTGCGAAAGCCTGATCGCACCAGGCGCGGTCGGGCGAGCGAGAGCGGTGATCGGGAGCGACATGTGACTGAGATAGCAAGGGCACGTTGCCGGCCGCTCAAGCTGACCGCTCGAATTCCCACGCACGCGTTAACCTCTGGACGGTCTGGAGCAGTGGCGGACCCGCCATTGCACCGCCGAACCTGATCGCCTAATCCCGCCCTTTGCGGCGGGAGCGGCGATGGACGAGTCGGAATTCCACCAGGAGATCGCTGGCGCGCACGACAAGGTCCTCATCGTCGATTTCGGCTCGCAGGTGACGCAGCTCATCGCGCGCCGCGTGCGCGAGGCCGGAATCTATTGCGAAATCCACCCTTTCCAGAACGCGGCCGAGGCTGTCGCCGACCTCTCGCCGAAGGCGATCATCCTTTCCGGCGGACCGGAATCGGTCATCGCCGACAATACGCCGCGCGTGCCGGACAAGGTCTGGAGCGCCGGCGTGCCGGTCCTCGGCATCTGCTACGGCGAGCAGGCGATGGCGGCGCAGCTCGGCGGCGAGGTCGAGGCGGGGCACGCCGCCGAATTCGGCCGCGCCGAGATCGAGGTGATCGAAAACTGCGCCCTCTTCGACGGCGTCTGGGAGAAAGGCACGCATCATCCCGTGTGGATGAGCCACGGCGATCGCGTGACGCGGTTACCGCCAGGTTTCATCCCGGTCGCCACTTCGGCCGGCGCGCCCTATGCTGCGATCGCCGACGAAAGCCGCCGCTTCTACGCCACGCAGTTCCACCTCGAAGTCGCCCATACGCCGGACGGCGCCAAGCTTTTGCGCAACTTCGTCAGCAAGGTCGCCGGCCTCAAAGGCGACTGGACGATGCGGGCCTTCCGCCAGGAGGCAATCCGCGCCATCCGCGACCAGGTCGGCACAAGCCGCGTGCTCTGCGGCCTCTCCGGCGGGGTCGATTCCGCCGTCGCCGCGGTGCTCATCTACGAGGCGATCGGCGAGCAGCTGACCTGCGTCTTCGTCGATCACGGGCTGTTGCGCCAAGGCGAGGCGGGAGAGGTCGTCACCCTCTTTCGCGACCACTACAACATCCCGCTCGTCCACGTGAACGCGGAAGAGCTTTTCCTAGGCGCGCTGTTCGGCATCCGCGATCCCGAAGAGAAGCGCAAGATCATCGGCCGGCTTTTCGTTTCCGTGTTCGAAGGTGAAGCGAAAAAGATTGCGGCCGACGGACGCGGCGCGCCCGAATTCTTGGCGCAAGGCACGCTTTATCCCGACGTGATCGAGAGCGTGTCTTTCTCCGGCGGGCCGTCGCACACGATCAAGTCGCATCACAATGTCGGCGGGCTGCCCGAGCGCATGAACATGAAACTGATCGAGCCGCTGCGCGAGCTTTTCAAGGACGAAGTGCGCGTGCTCGGCCGCGAGCTCGGATTGCCGGAAGCGTTCGTCGGCCGCCATCCGTTCCCCGGTCCGGGCCTCGCGATCCGCTGCCCCGGCGGCGTCACGCGCGAGAACCTCGACATCCTGCGCAAGGCGGACGCGATCTATCTCGACGAAATCCGCAAGGCCGGGCTCTACGATAAAATCTGGCAGGCTTTTGCCGTGCTCTTGCCGGTGCGCACCGTCGGCGTCATGGGCGACGCGCGCACCTACGATTTCGTCTGTGCATTACGTGCCGTCACGTCCGTCGACGGCATGACGGCGGATTTCTATCCCTTCGACATGGACGTGCTCGGCCGCGCCGCGACCCGCATCATCAACGAAGTGCGCGGGATTAACAGGGTGGTATATGATGTGACGTCGAAACCGCCGGGAACGATCGAGTGGGAGTGAGGGTGTGAAAAGTCAGCTTCGACTCTTGAACCGGCTCAACGCTCCCGACGCCCTCGTTTCGGACTTCATCGAAAAATGCAGGATTAATGAACATCTGGAAGCTGAGCTAAGAGCGACGCCCGTTGATCTCCTTGAAGAAAGTTGCCGCAAATTTGGGTTCGACAGCGTGTTTGATGACGGCTGGTTCTTCCGGCCCTACCGCAGCGGCGGTGTATCTCATCGTAATGATATCGCGGTCCAGGGCGATGAAGCCGAAGCTCCTGCCATCGAGCAAGCGTATCGACGTGGGTATAATCAGGGCTTCGCACATTGCCGCAGGATGGTAATTGAGGGGCGGGCCCAGGCAGAGATTGTAAGAAGAGAACGTGAAATTCACGCTTGGCGCGTACGGAACGTACAGCGTTTTGCGTCGATTCCCGGCGATAAAGAAAAACCGGCGAGGAATCTGTTTGGCGGAAGATCCGCATTATCAGTTCGTGTAAGATGGAAGGTATTCAAGCGCGATGGGTTCAAATGTGTCGTATGCGGACGGACGGCGACCGATGACGTTCGTTTGGAGGTCGATCATATTCATCCTGTGTCGCATGGCGGCGATGACTCTGAAACAAACCTGAGGACGCTTTGCAACTTATGTAACGCCGGAAAATCAAATTTGATCTGAGACCATTCTCCTTAGGGTCCGCGGAGCCTCAGGGGGTATATTGTTGATCATACCAGTAACTCGTTCCGATCTGCCCCCGATCTCGAACAGAGGCTTGCAGCCGTTCGAGTTGTCCACGCTGATCACCACCGAGGTCTTGGGCCGCACGCTTATCCTCTGCGGCCCGACGGCACGCGAGCTGAACGAAGCAACGCGGGAAAGTGCTGTCCTAGCCCGGCGCACCCGCCGGCTTCTGCGGCTCGCTCGATCGGGCGCTGTTCGCATGTTCGCGGACGCAGGAGATTTTCACATATTCGGCCCCCTCGCGCGGCGCGAGCGCCGTGCCGGCGAGAACGGCCTGACCGAGCTTTCCGCACATGAGCTCGTTGGCGACGCGCGGACCTTGCGTCACGTCGATTGCTGTCTCCGGCGTGCAGGCGGAGGGCTGCGTCTGCAGGGCGCAGACGAGGATGAGAACGTGGATCGGCATGTTGACCCCTCTCGTTGGCGTCGCATTCGCGATCGTTTATTGCATCGCAATGCGAAGGTCGGGCCAAAAGGTGTGGCCGAAGCGCCACGCCCGGCTGCGACTTGCCGCCGCTGCCGCCGACCGGCTAGAGCGGTAGCTTGCAAAGGAGGGAAAAGTGATCGCCAGCCGGCGCGCATTTGCTGCGGGATTAGCCGTTGCACCGTTGTTCGGCCGGCTTGCCCGCGGGCAGGCACTTCCAAATCTTGGGGCCAACCGGCTCGTCCTGCTCGGCAACAAAGGTGGCCCCTCGATCCGCGCCTATGCGCCGAGCCCTTCGGCCAATCTTCTCGTCTGGAACAATGTGCCTTACGTCATCGATGCCGGCTATGGCGTCACGTTCAAACTGATCGAAGCCAAATTCCCGCTGACGTCGCTCCGATACGTCTTCATTACGCATCACCATTCCGATCACAATCTTGAAACCGGTCCGCTCGCCTACAACGCCTGGGCGGTCGGCTTGAAGACGCCGGTCGACGTTTACGGGCCGAATGGAGTCGACGCGCTGCTCGACGGCTTCTTCGCCGGCAGCAAGTTCGACATCGAGACGCGGATGAGCGACGAGGGCCGTCCCGACCTGCGCAACCTTGTCACCACGCACAGCTACGGCGAGGGAAGGGTTTTTGCCGATCATGGCGCGACGGTCACGGCGCTCCGCAACGAGCATCCGCCGATCGTCGATTCGTTTGCGCTGAAATTCGATCTCGGCGGAAAGGTCATCGTGTTCTCCGGCGACACGACCTATTTCCCGCCGCTCGCGGAATTTGCCAAAGGCGCCGACATTCTTGTGCACGAGGTTGCGTACGGTCCGGCGCTCGAGGCGCTTGCCGTGCGCAATCCGAACGCGGCTTCCATGCTCGAGCACCTCAAAGCGTCACATACGCTCGCCGAAGATGTCGGACGGATCGCCAAGGCGGCCGGCGTGAAGACTCTCGTCCTCAACCATTTCGTCCCGGCCGACGACAAGAACCTGACCGACGAGGTCTGGACGAAGGCCGTGCGCACCAATTTCGACGGTCCGATCGTCGTCGGCCGCGATCTCCTCGAAATTTCGCTCGCGTGAGGCTCGATGCTGAAACTGTGGGGACGCGCCAATTCAATCAACGTCCAGAAGGCGCTCTATTGCATCGAGGAACTCGGGCTGCCCTACGAGCGGATTGACGCCGGGCGCGGCTACGGAATTGTCGAGACACCCGAATATAAGGCGATGAACCCGAACGCGCTCGTCCCCACGCTCGAAGACGGCGATTTCGTCCTATGGGAATCCAACGTGATCGTGCGTTATCTTTGCGCGCGCCACTCGGATGGTGACCTCTGGCCGCGCGATCTCCGCGTGCGTGCCGCCGCGGACCGCTGGATGGACTGGCAGCAGACGGCGATCGCACCGGCGATCGGCACGGCGTTTCACGGTCTCGTGCGCACGCCGGGATCGCGGATGCCGCAGGATATCGACGATTCGAGCGCGAAAACGGACGTCCTGTTCCTGATTCTCGACGCGCATCTTGCCGGCCGCACCTGGCTTGAAGGCCAGCGCTTCAGCATGGCCGAATGCGTGACCGCGCCCGCCGTGCACCGCTGGCTCAACATGCCGGTGCAGCACAGCGACATCCCGCATGTGAAGCGCTGGTACGAGACGATCATGTCCCGTCCCGCGGCAGAGCGCGTACTGACGCTGCCGATCACCTGAGCGTCGTTTATCAAGCAACATCACCGCACGAGGATTGACATGGCGAATACCCCGTTTGTCGAAGCGCATGGCGCAAAAATTCCTGCGATCGGGCTTGGGACTTGGCAGCTCTCCGGCGAGACCTGCACGCGTGCAGTCGTCGCCGCACTCGAATGCGGTTATCGCCACGTCGATACGGCAAAAATGTACGGCAACGAAAGGGAGGTGGGGCAGGGGCTGAAAAGCGGCGGCGTGCCGCGTGATCAAATCTTCGTCACGACGAAAGTCTGGCGAGACGATCTGCATGACGGCGATTTGCAGCGTTCGGCTGAAGGCAGCCTGAAGCGCCTTGGACTGGACAAGCTCGACTTGCTGTTGATCCATTGGCCGAACAGGAGCATTCCGCTGCAGGAGTCGATCAAGGCGCTTTGTGAGACGCGATCGAGCGGCCTCACCCGCCACATAGGTGTCTCGAACTTCCCGGTCGCCCTGCTCGAACAGGCGCTTTTAGTGGCAAGCGAGCCGATCGTCACCAACCAATGCGAATATCATCCCTGGCTCGATCAGACGAAGGTGCTGGCGGGGTGCCGGGAGCATGATATTTCCTTCACCTCGTATTGTCCGCTCGGGCGCGGAGAGGGACCGCGCGATCCGGCGATCAGGAATATCGCCGAGACGCACGGCAAAACGCCGTCGCAGGTGCTCCTGCGCTGGCATATCCAGCAGCCCGATGTCATCGCGATCCCGCGCTCCGGCACGCCCGCGCATATCAGGGAGAACATCGCGATCGATGATTTCGAGCTATCGCTGGATGACATGCGCGCCATATCAGGAATGGCGCGCACAGATGGCCGCATTGTTGATTTCGACTGGGCGCCGGATTGGGACAAAGCTGCTTGATCGGTCCCGCGTACCTCCTGGTACGCATCACTGATGTTTTTCATTATCTCGAAAATCGCGGGATTTCTGACAACGCCGACGCATGTCGCTGTCGGCCTGGTGACGCTCGGCGCCCTGCTCTTGTGGACGCGTTGGCGGAGAGCCGCGCGTCGGATCGTCACTGCCGGCGTGATATTTCTTTTCGCGCTCGCGTTCCTGCCGCTCTCGGCAATCCTGGTTGCGCCGCTGGAGAACCGCTTTCCGCTGCCGCGCGGTGATATCGGGGCGCCCACCGGGATCGTCGTGCTCGGCGGCTCGACCGACGAGCACATCGAGGAGGCACGTGGGCAAGTGACGCTCACCGATGCAGGCGAGCGGCTCACGGCGGGCGCGGCGCTGGCTCGGCGTTTCCCGCAGGGGAAGCTCGTTTTTACCGGCGGCTCGGCGTCATTCCTCGGCAACAATTTGACCGAGGCGAATTCCGCGCGCCGCTTCTGGACCGAACTCGGCGTTCCGCAGGACCATGCGATGTACGAGGACCGCTCACGCAACACCTATGAGAACGCGATCTTCACCCGCGATCTCGTTCAACCGAAAGCGGGCGAGACCTGGCTGCTTGTCACCTCGGCAATGCACATGCCGCGATCGATCGGGATTTTCCGCAAGGTGGGGTTTCAAGTGATCGCGTATCCCACAGATTATCGCACGCTGGGCGACGCGCGCGATTTCTTGCCATCGCTCGATGCGAGCCGCGCGATGCGCAACCTCGATACAGCGGTGCATGAATGGATCGGGCTCGTCGGCTATCGGCTCACGGGCAAAGCCGATGCGCTATTTGCCGCGCCTTGACCGCACGTGATTTCCTGCCTGAGTTCAGACAACGCACCTGGAGAGCTAAATTGGAGAATGGGACGAACGCGGCGGCGAATGCCGATCAGATCACTTACTGGAATGCAAGGGCGGGTGACACTTGGGTCGCACTGCAAAAGCGCCTCGACGTGCAGATAGGCCCTCTGGGCGAGAAAGCGCTGGAGCGATTAGCGCCAAAAGCAGGCGAGAGCGTCCTTGATGTCGGGTGCGGCTGCGGCCACACGACCGTCGAGCTTGCGCGGCGCGTCGCGCCATCCGGCAAAGTCATCGCCATCGACATTTCCAAACCAATGCTGGAAGTCGCGCGTCAGCAAGCAGGCTTGGCTCACGCGAAAAATATCGAATTCATCGAAGCCGACGCGCAGACTTACCCATTCGATGCGAACTCATTCGATGCGGTGTTCTCGCGCTTCGGCGTGATGTTCTTCGTCGATCCGGTCGCAGCGTTCAAGAATTTGTTCGCCGCGCTGAAACCCGGGTCTGGCAGGCTCGGCTTCGTCTGCTGGCGCAAGCTCGCCGAGAACGAATGGATGGCGGCACCGATGGCAGCGGCGATGCCGCTCCTGCCGCCACAATTGCGGCCCGATCCGATTGCGCCCGGCCCTTTCGCGTTCGCCGATGCGGAGCGGGTCAAAGGCATCCTCACCGAAGCCGGGTTTGGCGATATTTCGATCGTGCCGCACGATCAGAAGGTCGAGCTCGGTGGGCTTCAAGATGCGGTCGAACACTGCGCCCGCGTCGGTGCATTGAGCCGACTGCTGAATGAAAATCCGAGCGCGGTCGACCCTGTCATGGAAACGCTCCGCGACACGCTGCAGGAGTTTGAAACGGACGGGGCGGTGAAAATGGGAGCCGGCGTTTGGCTCGTCAGTGCTCGTGCACGCTAAGAGACGCTCGATATGGGCACTCGCCCAAGTCCTGCCAGTCAAGCTGGCACATGCTCGCCTTAATTGCATTTTAAAGTGGGCGCGTTCTCTTTTATCTTAACACAGAGTTCGACCGTGATGAGATTCCTTCAAGGCGTTATCGCCTGCGCGCCAGCGTTTCTCCTTGCCGCTTGCGCCACCGTGGCGCCGCACACGCTTTCTCAGACCAGTATTCACGATTTAAAGGTGGTCGATGTTGAAATTTCCGGCGCCGAAGTCATCCGCTCCTGGCCGGCAGGTGAGGAGGCATATGCAAGGTCGCCAAGTGCCGATCCAGCAATCGTGCCGCGCCTGCAGACATCTCTTGTCAGCGATTTTCCTGCGGTTCAGGCGTTTATAGCAGGCGAGTTGAAGGCTATCTTCAAAGCGGAATTCGACTCGCAGCTCCGCCCGATCTTTGCGGGTCAGAGGCCAGTGCGGGCCTTCGTGCATATCAAAAAGTTCGATGTGCCCTCCGTGGCCCGGCGCATGTTCCTCGGCGGCCCTGCCGTCTTCGACGCCGAGGTCGATTTGCGGGATGCAAAAACGGGACTGTCCGTTCTCTTCTATACAGGAGATTATTCGAGCAAGATTTTGCTTGGCGGCTTAAGCGCCCCGATCGCGGCAGCCATTGCTGGGGATCAGGGCCGACCACTCATTCAGGACTTTTTGCAGCAATATCGCGACTGGCTGCTGCGCGGTGCGCAGTCCTGAGCGTCCCGCGCGCTCACGCTGTCTTCGCAAACAGCTCCCGGCCGATCAGCATCCGTCTGATCTCGCTCGTGCCGGCGCCGATCTCGTAGAGTTTTGCGTCACGCAGCAGGCGCCCCGTCGCGTAATCGTTGATATAGCCGTTGCCGCCGAGGAGTTGGATCGCGTCGAGCGCGATCTTCGTCGCCTGTTCGGCTGAGAGCAGGATTGCGCCGGCGGCATCCTCGCGCGTCGTCTCGCCGCGATCGCAGGCTTTCGCCACCTGATAAACGTAAGACTTGCACGCATTCATCATCACATACATGTCGGCGAGCTTGCCCTGCACGAGCTGGAACGTGCCGATCGGCTGACCGAACTGCTTGCGGTCGTGCACATAGGGGATCACCACGTCGAGCGCCGCCTGCATGATGCCGAGCGGGCCGGCGGCCAGCACGACACGCTCATAGTCGAGGCCCGACATCAGCACGTTGGCGCCGCGTCCGACTTGGCCGAGCACATTTTCTTCCGGCACTTCGCAATCCTCGAAGACGAGCTCGCTCGTATCGGAGCCGCGCATGCCGAGCTTGTCGAGCTTTTGCGCTGGCTTGAAACCTTTCATGCCGGTCTCGACCAAAAACGCGGTGATGCCCCGCGTGCCTCCATTCGGATCGGTCTTGGCATAGACGACGAGCGTCTCCGCCACCGGCCCGTTGGTGATCCACATTTTCGAGCCGTTGAGGACGTATCGATCGCCCTTCTTCTCGGCGCGAGTCTTCATCGACACTACGTCGGAGCCAGCTTCCGGCTCGGACATAGCGAGCGCGCCGACATGCTCGCCGGAAATCAGCTTCGGCAGATATTTCCGTTTCTGCTCGAACGAGCCGTTGCGGCGGATCTGGTTGACGCACAGATTTGAGTGCGCCCCATAGCTCAGGCCCACGGACGCCGAGGCGCGCGAGACTTCCTCGAGCGCAATGCAATGTTCGAGATAACCGAGCCCGGAGCCGCCGAACTCTTCCTCGACGGTGATCCCATGCAGGCCGATCGCGCCCATCTTCGGCCAGAGATCGCGCGGAAACTGGTTCGTGCGGTCGATCTCGGCGGCGCGCGGCGCGATCTCGTCCTGCGCAAAATCGCGCGCCGTCGTTCGGATCATCTCGGCGGTTTCGCCGAGGTCGAAATTGAAGGCGGGCGCTATGTTGGGGATCATTGCAACCGTCCTAAAACGCGCCCTGGAACATGCCGCCGTCGATGAGAAAATTCTGACCGGTGATGTAGCTTGCATGCGTGCTGGCGATGAACGCGCATAATTCCCCAAACTCTTCCGGATTGCCGTAGCGCCTGGCCGGAATGCCTTCGGCACGCTGCTTCCAAAGCTTGTCGAACTCGGTGCCCTGTCGCTCAGACGCCACCTTCACATTGGAGCGCAATCGGTCGGTATCGAAGGCGCCCGGCAGGATGTGGTTGATCGTCACGTTCGACGCGGCGACTTCGCGCGCAACACCGGCGAGAAACGCGGTGAGGCCGGCGCGCGCGCCGGACGAAAGATCAAGTCCGGCAAGCGGCATCTTCACCGACCCTGACGTGATGTTGATGATCCGGCCGAATTTGCGCTCGACCATGCCGTCGATCACCGCCTGAACGAGTTCGATCGGCGTGATCATGTTGGCTTCGACGCCTTTGATGAGCGCCTCATGATCGAGTTCGCGGAAATTCTTGAACGGCGGCCCGGCATTGTTGTTGACGAGGATGTCGGGCGCCGGACAGGCCGCAAGAAGTGCGGCGCGCCCCTCTTTGGTGCCGACATCGGCGGCGACGGTGGTCACCTTCGCGCCAGTCTCCCGCACGATCTCCTTGGCGGCGGCCTCGAGCGCGCGCTCGTCGCGGCCGTTGATCACGACTTCGCATCCTGCTTCCGCCAGGGCCGTTGCGCAGGCTTTGCCTAGACCTTTGCTCGAAGCGCAGACCACCGCTTTGCGGCCCTTGATGCCGAGATCCATGTACAGAGCCTCCGAATTCCTCGGCCGCGCTCGTGCGCGAGCGTGGCCGACCACGCTGTTCTTATAGGCATCAGCTCAGATGAAAAGCGCAAGCTTCTCCGCGAGCGGCATGCGGTCGATCCGCGCCAGCGCTTCGAGCCGCGGGTCGGGCGCAGACGCTGGCGCCAAAGCGGGGGCTCTCGTCGACGCAGGCTCACCCAAGCCGAGCACAAGACGCGCCTGGTCTTCGATTGCGCCGCAAATCGCATCGTCGAAGCCGCGCTCGCGCATGTTCCAGGCGATATCCTGCAGCCGCTCGCCGATGGCGGAGACATGGGGCCGGGGCTCTGCGACGGGTCCGGCGATCGCCGCCTGTCTCGGCGGCTCCAGGGCAGCCGGCCCGCTGCTGCCGACAGCACGTTCGAGCCGGGTGACCGCCTCCAGCAACTGCGCCGTCTCGGCCGCGCGGCGGCGCCGGTCATATTCGATGAGGAACCAGCGACCGCGCGCGGTTTCCATGACCGCCGCCTCGATCGTGTCGTAATCGGCTGCAGTCAGACCGGCAGGCGGCTTGTTGGTCACGCTTCGGCTCGGGGCGGCGCCGGCTCCCGAACCATGAAAAGCCCGGCAATGCCAATGATCGCGCAGGCGAGAACATAGTAGACCGGTGCCATCTTATTGCCGGTGCGCTCGACCAGCCAAACGTTGAGGAACGGCGCGAAGCCGCCAAAGAGAGCGACCGCTACGTTGTAGGAAATCGACACCCCGGTGGAGCGCACGGCCACGGGGAAAATCTCGGCGACCAGCGCCGGCGCGGGTCCGAAGATGAAGGCGATGAGGACCGCCAGCATCTGGGTCTGGAAGAGATGAGCCGGGGTGGGCTCATCGACGAGCCGGTGCATCATCAGGACGAGGAGGCCGCAGAAGATGACGAGCGCCGGCAGCATGACGGCGCGCCGTCCTACTTTATCGGACAGGAGACCGGCGAACGGAACGAGAATGGCGATGAGCAGATTGGCGCAGACAAGTCCGATCTGCGCTTGCCGCGCCGGAATGCCGAGCGACTCCGTCGCAAAGAGCGGCAGATAGATCGATAGGACGTATAGCGTGCTGGTGCCGGCAACGATGATGCTGAATGCCGCGATCAGCTCCCGCATATGCGAGGCGAATACGCTCCGGAGAGGCGTCGAAACCCGCTTATGCTTCGTTTGCAGTTGCGAGAATTCCGGCGATTCATCGACTCTGCGCCGGAGATAAACGCCGACCGGACCGACGAGCGCACCGAAGATGAAGGGCAGCCGCCATCCCCAGCTTTCCACGGCCTCCGCGGGAAGGTTCGTGGTGATCAGGAATGCCGCAAGTCCGCCGAGGACAAACGACAGGGCCTGTGAGCTCATCTGGAAGCTGCCATACAGCCCCCGCCGATTGCGCGGCGCGTATTCGATCAGCATGGTCGTGGCGGTGCCGAACTCGCCTCCGACGGAAAAGCCCTGGATCATCCGTGCGGTGAGAACGAGCAGCGGTGCACCGATACCAATGGCCGCGTAACTCGGAGCCGCGGCGAGCAGGGCTGTTCCGATCGCCATCAAGAGAATCACGAGGCTGAGCGCGGCGCGCCGTCCGTAGCGATCGGCATAGACGCCGAAGAAGACCGCCCCGAGCGGCCGCATGATGAATCCGATCCCGAAAAGCGCGAGAGCGGCCAGCAATCGGGTTTCGCTTGCGCTCGCGGGGAAGAAGACGCGCGCGATGGTGGCCGCCAGAACGCCGTAGACGATGAAGTCAAACCATTCGAGCGCGTTGCCGATGACCGAAGCAATCACCACCCGGCGTCGCATCGCCGGCAGAACCAATGGGCTCGCAGTGAGCGCGTTCATCCGGAGCTCCCGGTCGTTTCCCCGGCAAAAACGCGCCGCAATGCGTGACGACTCAGTTGGAGGCACTGATCCCTTGTATGCAGCAAGGCGCTTAACTGAAAATCAACGAGGCGCTATTCAGTCCTTCTTTTTCTCGCTGAAGAGGAAGGGCGCGACGTCGCGCACGCCCGGGGGACGCTCGGACGCAAACGGCATAGGCCGGCAAACCGCCATCGCAGAAAGCCCAACACGGGCGGTCAGGAGGCCGTTGAGGACGCCTTCGCCCAGTCGAGCCGACAGCTTGGCCGCGATACCATGCCCGAGGACCTGCTGAACGAGGCTGTCGCCGACCGCCATGCCGCCGGTGATCGCGAGGTGGGAACCGACCGATCGCGCGAGCTTGATAGCGCCCAAGAAACCCGGGCGCCCGCCATAGATTTCGGCGATACGCCGCATCAGGTGCAGCGCCTGCGCGACAACGAACAGCACATCCAGAAGTGCCCGCGGGCTTATCGCAGTGACGACCGAGACACGCTTTGCGGCGGCGGCGATTTCTCGACGCGCCTCCTCGTCGAGCGGCAGCATGAGATTGCGTTCGGCGATGTCGATGAGGTCGCGGCCGTCAACGATCTCGCCGACGAGGTCCTCGAGGAGCGCGCGCGGCGTGGCGGTCTCGGGACGGCTTGTATAAAGCGCCACGAGCTCGCGGATGCGGGTACGCGCAGCGTCGCGATCGTCGGCGGCGCGGGCCTCGGCAAGGGCGATATGCAGCCGGGCAATGTGAGCTTGCCGGTAGATCGCGGTGAGTTCGCGCGCTAGCAAGACAAGCAGCGCGACGAGAGCAAAGCCTGCGAGGACGAGCCCGATCGTCCCGAGAGTGGTCGAGCGATCGAACAGATCGCGGATCAGGCGGTCAAACCAGAGTCCCAGACCAAGGGCGGCGAGGCCGCCCGCCGCCGACCAGAACAGACCGCCCCACGAGAAGAGCGTCCGCCGCAAGAGGCCGCGTTTCTGCGCGACCTCGATTGCTCCCTCCTCGGGATCGAGCACTGCGGGAAGCGCGGGCTCGGCGCCCACCAGGAAAGCATCCGGCTGCGGCTCAACGATCGTGCCGCCTTGCCTGCGGAACGTGTCCGCAGTCTCGTCCGAGAGGTGTACGTTGGCGTCATCCAAGCGGAATGCGCGTGGGCGCGGGCGGTCATCACTCGTGCTCATCGCACCTTGTCTCCGATGAGGAACTCCAACGCGCGATCAAGCCGGATGTGCGGGAGGGGCAGCGGGAGCCCGTCGGTCCCGAGTTCCGCGATCGGCGGCCGGAAACGTATGAAGCGGTAATCCGCCTCGCCGGGGGGGACGGCCAGTGTCTCGCCGCGGAACACCGCGCGCGGATCGGCCGGCAGTTCGCCGGGGAAGATCGCCACTTCGCTCGTGCCGTCGAAGACTTCGCCGGCGATCTCCTCGCCGACAAGAGGGGTGCCGATGATCGCGTCGAGCGTCTGCCGGTCGCCGGTCCTCTTTCGGCCTTGCTGCACCGCCGCCTCGCGCGTGGCGCGGACGGCCGCCATCGCGACAACGTCGACCGCCGCTCCGACATTCTCCGCGCGCGAAATCGCCCGGCCGACGAGATGGCGCAGGATCGCCTCCAGCCGGTCGTGGCTGGTGTGATGGAGATGATCGGCTTTCGTCGCGGCAAAAAGAATCTTGTCGATCCGCGGCCGGAAAATCGACGTGAGCAGGTTCGAGCGCCCGGCCCGGAACGCGGTGAGTACATCCGACAAGGCAGTCTCGAGGTCGCGCACGGCCGCGGGCCCGGAATTCAGCGCCGCCAGCGCATCGACAAGCACGATCTGCCGGTCGAGCCGGGCGAAATGATCGCGGAAGAAGGGCCGCACCACATGCGTCTTATAGGCCTCGTAGCGGCGCGCCATCATCGCCGCGAGGCTGCTCGTGATCTCGGCATCGGCCTCTTCAACCGGCAATGGCGCGAAGGTGAGCGCCGGCGAGCCCTCGAGGTCGCCGGGCATGAGGAATCGCCCTGGCGGAAGAGTCGAGAGCGCATAGCGCTCGGCGCGCGCGGCTCTCAGGTAGCCGGTGAATAGTTCGGCCAAGCGCCGGGCCTCATCCTCTGAGGCGATGGCTTTCGGATCGAGGGCGAGCGTCGCGCCTCGCCAGGCTGCGGCGAGTGGCGCCCGCGCTGCCCCGGCGCTCGCCTCCAGCGTCTCCCCCGACCATTGCGCGTAGCTCTTGCCGAGCAGCGGCAGGTCGAGGAGCCACTCGCCGGGATAATCGACGATGTCGATGCTGAGCGAGGTCGGTCCCGAACGCCAGCCGGCCTTGCGCTCGAATGCCAGCGTGAGCCGCAATTCCGAGATGCGGCGGGTCGAGTCGGGCCAATGCCGATCACCGGCGGTGAGCGCCGCCAGATGGTCCTCGTAAGCGAACCGCGGCACGGCGTCGTTGGGCTGGGGTTCGAGACGCCCGGCCGTGAACCGCGTTTCCGTGATGAGCCGGAACACGGGGAGCGGGTTGCGGCGGCCTTCTGCCGCTACTTTCGCAGCGCGCGTCAGATGATGGACAAGCGCGGTGATGAAGACCGTCTTGCCGGCGCGAGAAAGCCCGGTGACCCCGAGCCGCAGTCCCGAGCCGGTGATGAAATCGGTAAAGCTACGCGCGGCAATGCCGGTTTCGAAGATCAGGTCGGAAAGGTTCGGCAACGGGAAGCTCGACGGGTCCTGCCGCATGTAAGCATGTGGCCAGGCAATTCAAAGCGGAGCACGACTGGATCAGGAAACCCGGTCTCGTGTACGAGGAGACGGCCTCACCCGAGCCGCAAGGTTTTCGAACAACCGGCTGATCAGCAGAAACGCTCGGCCGAAGTGCTGCTGCAATTCCAGCGCCTCCTCGAGGATAAGGCCGAGTGGTTGCGCAGCGGCTGAGCGGAAAGCTTGGCGTTGTTTCGTGGGAATATACTCGCTACGATTCGGTTGCGGCTTGCGGCGAGAATCGGATGGCGGCTCCAGCGACCGAAGCACCCAATCTCGGCACCAACCCGGCGAGCGGCTCCCAAAAACGGTTAGCCACCGCGCTCTGCGCGATCTTTCTCCTAATGATGATCGCGGCGCTGCCGCATGCGACTGCACCCCTCCGGCCGATGCCCGGTTTTGTCGCGAGTTATCAAACCGCTCTTATTTTTTCCTATGTCCTTACGGCACGCATTTTCTTCGGCCAGTTCCGTCGCACGGGATCGATACCCGTCCTGTCCTTTGCGACAGGTACATTTTACGCAGCGGCGATCGCACTTGCGCAGCTTCTTTCGTTTCCGAACATCTTTTCGAATGAACCCATAATCGGCTCAGGACCGGATACGACAATCTGGCTCTGGGTTTTCTGGCATCTCGGGCCGCCGCTGTTTGCGCTAGCGCCGGCTTGGTTTGCTGGTGATGGGCTTCGTCCGGCGGCAAGGACGGAGAACGCCTGGCGAGTGGGCAAGCTCACCGCCGCACTTAGCGCCTTGCTTGTGGTGCTGATCACGTATGTCCTTACCGAACATGCCGCGCTTTTGCCGAAGCTGGCCGAAGGCGACGATTATAGCCTGCTTGTGCGGACTGGAGTTGGACCCGCAACAGGCGCGCTTGTCGCCGGCGTGCTTCTTCTGCTCTGCGTCAGAACGCGATTGCATACAATCTTTCAGCTTTGGCTCGCGGTTTCTCTCGCGCTGCTACTTTTCGACATCGTCATCACGCTTGAGGGCTCCGCTCGCGGAACACTCGGATGGTTCGTCGGCCGGCTTGAGGCTTTGGCGGCGAGCTTCGTCATTCTGGCGGTGTACGCGCGTGAAGTGGAGCGGCTCTTGAATCGCGTTCGCGGCATGGCCACGGACGCCCAGCAACGCGGCGTCGAGTTGCAGCAGGCGCGCGATAATCTCGCCAACGCGTTGCAAGCGGCTGAAATGGCCGAGTGGCGGATGGATCTGAAAAGCGGGGTTATACAGCGAAGCGAACAGCACGACAGGATTTACGGCTACGAAAAACTGCTTCCGGAATTCACCAGGGAAACGTTTTTCAAGCACTTGTTGCCGGCGGACATGCCCGAGGTCGAGGCCGCGTTTGCGAGAGCCCGGGCGAGCGGGTTGCTTGAACTGCGGTGCCGCATCAAGCGGGCGACCGACAATGCTGTGCGGTGGATTGTCCTGCGAGGGCGCGCTTACCCCGATGAGCAGGGACGCCGCTTCATGAGCGGCGTGATCATGGACGTGACGGACCGTCGCGAGGTCGAAGAGCGCCTGAGCCAAGCGCAAAAGATGGAAGCGATCGGACAGCTCACGGGCGGCGTGGCGCACGATTTCAACAATCTGCTGACGGCCATCGTCGGCAATCTAGATATGATTTCGCGCGCGCCGGGCAATGCAGGGCGGGTCGAGCGGTTGGCGCGCTCGGCGCTGCAAGCCGCCAGTCGGGGCGGCGAACTCACCCAGAAACTACTCGCCTTTGCCCGCAAGCAAGTCGTTGAACCTGAAACCGTCAACCCGAACCATCTCCTCACGGATTTTCGCGACTTGCTGCAGCGCGCGGTCGGCGAAACGATCGATCTCGCGATTGAACTCGATGTGACCCTCGATCCGGTGCGGCTCGATCCGGCGCAGTTCCAAAGCGCCGTTCTAAATCTTTGCGTCAATGCGAGGGACGCCATGCCGCAAGGCGGCAAGCTCAAGATCAGCACACGCAATGTCAGAATAAGCGAGGAGAGTGCCGGCTATCCCGATGCCCGGCCCGGCGCCTACGTGGTCGTCAGCATCGCGGACACCGGCACCGGCATGGAAGAGGGTACGCTCTCGCGCGCCTTCGAGCCGTTCTTCACGACAAAAGATGTTGGCAGCGGAACCGGATTGGGCCTGAGCCAGGTCTACGGCTTCTGCCGACAGACGGACGGCTTCGCCCGGATAACGAGCAGCGTCGGGCATGGCACGAATGTCGAGATGTATCTGCCGCGCTCGCACGATCGGCCCGATCGCAATTCCGGCGGCTTGATCTTGCCGCTGCGCCGAGCCGCCGACGGCGAAGTCATCCTTGTCGTCGAGGACGAGCCGGCCGTGCTCGAGATGGCCGTCGAGAGCCTCACGGACTTGGGATATCGGACGCTCACCGCGGCGGATGCGCAATCGGCGTTGCGGATTCTACGCTCCAGCGCGCGCATCGACATGCTGTTTTCCGACGTCGTCATGCCCGGAGGCATGAACGGCGTACAGCTGAGCGTCGAGGCGAAGCGGCTGCGGCCGGATTTGAAGGTGCTTCTAAGCTCCGGCTACACCGGTGCCGTTCTGGGCAGCTCCGGACTTCCCAACGACATGCCGATCTTGAACAAGCCTTACAGGCGCGAAGACTTGGCAACAAAACTAAGGATGGTCTTAAGCCGCGAGTAGAACGGTCTATGCCCCTAAAGAACGAGAAGCCGGCTCAGGGAAAGTAGGAACGGGGCGAGAGGTTGTGCTAACCTCCACACCAGGCCAGGGCGCCTCGCGCCACAAGAGCCGCAAAGGGAGGGTGCGATGCGCAATGCGCGGTACGCATTTGGAATGGCCGGCCTGTTTGTCGCCGGCATGATGCTTTCGGCGCCTGCCGACGCAGGTGAGGCGAAACACGGTGGCATCTTGCGCATCTACCATCGCGACAGTCCGGCGAGCGCTTCGATTCACGAGGAGTCGACGTTCTCGACGAACGTACCGTTCATGGGGCTCTTCAACAACCTCGTGGTGTACGATCAGCACAAGCCGCAGAACTCGGTCGACACGATCATTCCCGATCTCGCGGAGAGCTGGTCGTGGAGCGAGGATCAGACCAAGCTGATCTTCAAGCTGCGCTCCGGGGTGAAATGGCATGACGGCAAGCCGTTCACGGCCGCCGACGTTAAATGCACCTTCGATCTATTGATGGAGAAGAGCAAGGATAAGTTCCGCAAGAATCCGCGGCAATCCTGGTACAACAATGTCGTCGACGTCACGACCAACGGTGACACCGAAGCGACCTTCAACCTTAAGCGCCCGCAACCCTCGCTGATCGCGCTGCTCGCGTCGGGCTATTCGCCGATCTATCCCTGCCATGTGGCGTCGCGCGACATGCGCGTGAAGCCGATCGGCACCGGCCCGTTTAAGTTCGTGGAGTTCAAGCAGAACGAGTCGATCAAGCTCACCCGCAATCCAGATTATTGGAAGAAGGGACTGCCCTATCTCGACGGTATCGAATTCACGATCATCCCGAATCGCTCGACGGCGATCCTCGCTTTCATCGCCGGCAAATTCGACATGACTTTCCCGACGGAGGTCGTGATCCCGTTGCTCAAGGACATCAAGGCGCAGGCGCCGGATGCAGTCTGTAAAGTTACGCCGATCAATGTCAGCACGAATTTGATCGTCAACCGCGACGTGGCGCCGTTCGACAATGCGGACCTGCGCCTGGCTCTCGCCTACGCGCTCGATCGCAAGGCGTTCATCGATATTCTTGCGGAAGGGCAGGGCGACATCGGCGCATCCATGTTGCCGCCGCCGGAAGGCGTCTGGGGCATGCCGCCCGACGTGCTCGCAACGCTTCCCGGTTACGGACCTGACATCAAGGCCAATCGCGCCGAAGCCCGCAAGATCATGGAGAAACTCGGCTACGGCCCACAGAAACACCTGGCATTGAAAGTCTCGACGCGCAACATAGCGACGTATCGCGATCCGGCCGTCATTCTCATCGATCAGCTGAAGGACATCTACATCGATGCCGAGCTTGAGGTGGTCGAGACGTCGGTGTGGCACGCCAAGGCCAGCCGCAAGGATTACATCATCGGCCTGAATCTCACCGGCAATGCGGTCGACGATCCCGACCAGAACTTTTATGAGAACTTCGCCTGCGGCTCGGAGCGGAATTTCACGGGATATTGCAACAAGGAACTTGACGCGCTGTTCGACAAGCAATCTCAGGAAACCAATGTCGCCGCGCGCCGCAAAATCGTCTGGGACATCGAGAGGAAGCTTGTAGAAGATGTCGCGCGGCCGATCATCATGCATCCGCGGCAGGGGACCTGCTGGCGCCCCGCCGTGAAGAACTACACCGCGATGGTGAATAGTTCCTATAACGGCTTTCGCTTCGAAGACGTTTGGCTCGACAAATGACGGAACGCGCAGCAGGCGAGTGAGGGCGCAAGAGCGTGGCTTCCTACCTGACGCGGCGGCTGATGCTAATGCTCGTGACCCTGTTTGGGATATCGATTATCATCTTCTTCCTGCTGCGGGTCGTGCCTGGCAATATCGTCGACATTCTCTTCGACTCGGCCGGTATGGTGAACCCGGCGGAGAAGGTGAAGATCGAACAGGAACTCGGGCTCGACAAGCCAATCCCCGTCCAATATCTCACCTGGATTGGTGGTATCGCGCGCGGCGATCTTGGTTATTCCTACGTGTCGGAAAAGCCGGCTCTTGATGAGATTCTTCCGCGCATTCCCGTGACGGCGAAACTCGCCCTTATGGCGCTCATCTTTTCCATCGCGATCGGGATTCCCCTCGGCGTGATCAGCGCGGTCAAGCAGAACTCCGGCGTCGATTACTTTCTGCGCGTCCTCAGTCTCACAGGACTGTCGGTGCCCGCCTTTTGGCTCGGCCTTCTCATTCTGATGGCCTTTGTTGCCGGTTTCGGCACGATTCCGATTTATACAGAGCCCGCCAAAAGCCTTTGGGATGAGCTTCTTCTCTACAGCGTTCCGGCCGCCGCCGTCGGCTTCCGCTCCTCGGCACTGATCATGCGGCTGACGCGCTCGTCGATGCTCGAAGTATTGCGTCAGGATTATATCCGCACGGCACGCGCCAAAGGCGCCTCGGCGCAGGCAGTCAATTACAATCACGCGCTGCGCAATGCGCTGCTTCCCGTCGTCACCATCATCGGCATCGAGGCGGCGTTCCTGATCGGCGGGCTTATCGTCACCGAGACGGTGTTCAACATTCCAGGCGTGGCGCGATTTCTGGTCGAGGCAATCCGCGCCCGCGATTACCCGATCGTCCAAAACCTCGTCATGTTCATTGCCATTGTTGTTGTCGTGACGAATTTCCTCGTTGATCTTACTTACGCGGCGCTCGACCCGCGCATCAAATATGCAGGGTGACGCGCCCATGACGGTAAGCGACTCCGGAATCGAGATCGTTGACCCTTACGCGGCCGACCTGAAGCGGGCAGGGGCCGGGTCAAGCGGAATACGCGGCGGCATCCGTCATTTCGTCTTGCACCATCCGCTCGGCGCAGCCGGCGCCATCATCATGGCCGTGTTCGTGCTCGGCGCGCTCTTTGCGGACCTCATCACGCTCTACGATCCCTTGCATACGGAGCCCGCGCTTTCCCTCGCACCTCCGACAGGCGCGCACTTGATGGGCGCGGACTTCATGGGCCGCGACATCTACAGCCGCATTGTCTACGGCGCACGCATCTCGCTCGCGGTCGGCATCGGCTCCACGCTGCTCGGCTGCACGTTCGGCGTGGTCATCGGCTTGAGTTCCGGCTATCTCGGCGGCTGGGTCGATCTCCTTGCGCAGCGTATCATCGACATCCTGCAAGCGCTTCCTTTGCTCGTACTCGCGCTGGTTATGGCGGCGGCACTCGGCCCCTCGCTCAAAAACACGATCATCGCGATCGCAATTCCGCTCGTGCCGTCCGTAGCCCGCGTGATCCGCTCCAATACACTTGCCTTACGCGAGCTGCCGTTTGTCGAAGCCGCGCGCGCAATCGGCATGAGCGAGTTCCGCATCGCCGTCCGCCACGTCTTGCCGAACACCCTGGCTCCCGTGATCGTGCTAGCGACGGCGCAGCTCGGCGCAGCGATCCTGACCGAAGCATCGCTCTCATTCCTCGGCCTCGGCATTCCTGAGCCTTACCCCTCCTGGGGACGCATGCTGTCGGAGTCGGCGGCGGAATATGTGCGCACTGCGCCCTGGCTTGTGATCTTTCCCGGCGCCGCGATCAGCCTCACGGTGTTCGGCACCAATCTTCTCGGCGACGCCTTGCGAGATATCCTGGATCCGAGGCAGCGCAGCTGATGGGCTTGGCGGAGGTGAGCGAGCTGCAGGGAATAAAAGCGGACACTGCGCCGGTTCTTGCCGTCGCCGATCTGCGCACTGTGTTTTTCACCGGACGCGGTCTGATCAGAGCCGTCGACGGCGTTTCGTTCAACGTCAAATCCCGCGAAGTGCTCGCGATCGTCGGCGAATCCGGCTGCGGCAAGAGCATGACCGCGCTATCCGTCATGCGTCTCGTCCCCGAACCACCCGGCCGCATCGCCGGGGGACGCGTCATGCTGGGCAATCGCGACCTCATGCAGCTTAGCGAACGCGAGATGCGCCGCGTGCGCGGCAATGACATATCTATGATCTTCCAGGAGCCGATGACCTCGCTCAATCCCGTCATGACGATCGGGCGCCAGATCGGCGAGGCGGTGCGCCTGCATGAGGACATCTCGAAATCCGCCGCGGCGGAAAAAGCAGTGGACATGTTGCGGCTTGTCAAAATACCTGAGCCGGCGCAGCGCGCGCGTGAATATCCGCACCAGCTATCCGGCGGCATGCGGCAGCGGGCGATGATTGCCATGGCGCTTTCCTGCAATCCGAAAGTGCTGATTGCGGATGAGCCGACGACCGCACTCGACGTGACGATCCAGGCGCAAATCCTCGATCTCATGCTCGCGATGCAGGAGAAGCTTGGCACGTCAATCGTACTGATCACGCACGATCTCGGCGTCGTCGCGGAGACGGCGCATCGAGTCGTCGTCATGTATGCCGGCAGGAAGGTCGAAGAGGCGCGTGTCGACTCGCTCTTCGAAGCGCCGATGCATCCCTACACGCTTGGGCTTATGGGCTCCGTGCCGCGGCTGTCGCTCGCGGGAGCGGCCGACAGTCGGGCACGGCTGCAGGAGATTCCCGGCTCCGTGCCGTCGCTCGTCGATTTGCCCGTGGGCTGCACGTTCGCGCCGCGCTGCGCTTTTGCGACGGACATCTGCCGCGGGCAGTTTCCTCCTTATGAGGAGAAAGGGCCGGGCCACTTCGCGGCGTGCTGGCATTCGGACCGGGTGCGTGGGGCCGCCGCATGAGCGCGCCGCCGGTCCTGGAAGTCACTGCATTGAAGAAGCATTTTCCGGTGCGCCGCGGCTTGCTTCGGCGCAGCGCCGGAACTGTTTTCGCCGTCGATGGCGTCAGCTTCAAAGTCGCGCAAGGCGAGACATTGAGCCTTGTCGGCGAGAGCGGCTGCGGGAAGTCGACGTTGGCACGCACGGCGATGCGCCTGATCGAACCGACCAGCGGCACGATCCGCCTCGAAGGCCAGGATGTCACGCGTCTCTCTCGGCGTGAGATGCAGCCCTACCGGCGCGAATTGCAGATGATCTTTCAAGATCCATTCTCCTCGCTCAACCCGCGCATGAAAGCCGCCGATATCGTCGCCGAGCCCCTGAAAGTGCATGGCCTCAGCCACGGAAAAGAGAAGCAGACGCGCGTCGCAGAATTGTTCGAGCAGGTCGGATTGCGGCCGGCGCAAATGCAGCTCTATCCGCATCAATTCTCAGGCGGACAACGCCAGCGTATCAGCATCGCGCGTGCGCTTGCATTGAGCCCGAAACTGATTATCGCCGACGAGCCGGTTTCCGCCCTCGATGTTTCCATCCAAGCGCAGGTGATTAACCTGTTGATGGACCTGCAGCAGGAGCGCGGGCTCTCCTATCTGTTTGTCGCGCACGATCTCGCGGTCGTCGAGCATATCAGCCATCGCGTCGCCGTCATGTACCTCGGCAAGATCGTCGAACTGGCCGCGAAACGCAAAGTCTTCGCCAATCCGCTGCATCCGTACACGCAGGCGCTGCTCTCAGCCGTCCCTTTGCCGAATCCCAGGGTCAAACGGCAGAAGCGCATCTTGCAAGGCGACGTGCCGAGCCCGATGAATCCACCGCCGGGCTGTCCCTTCCACACGCGCTGCCCGCACGCATTCGAGCCGTGCAGGACGGTCGTGCCGGCGTTCCGCGAAGTCGCGCCGGGGCACGAGGCGGCGTGCCATTTGTATGGGGTGGTGGCGGCGGACGCCGCGAGTAACTAGAGCATCGGTCTAGGACAGCTCGGCGTCTTGCATCTGAAGCAAGTCGAATGGTGCCTTGAAGCCGGGCAATGCCTTCATCTTTTCGGCCCAGCTTACAACATTCGGCCAGCGCTTGACGTCAAACTCGCAAATCTCCGCAAAGGCGACGTCTGCGTAGCAGGATATATCCGCGATGGTCGGCTCGGAAGCACAGAGATAGCCGCGATGAGCAAGGTGGGAATCCAATACCGCTAGCGCCGTCTCGGCGCGTCGGCGATGATAAGCGGCGATGGCAGGCTCGACGCTAATCGGCAGCAGCTTTCGTTGGCCGAGCCGAACGCCATAGCAATTCCAGATCGGTGGAAACAGTGCGTCTACACCCCAATAGAGCCATTCCCGCACCGCCTGTCGGGCCGCCGGATCCGGCCCCCGGAATTGCCCAAGCGCTTCGGCCAGATGCTCGATGATGGCCGACGATTGGACATGAACGCGCTCGCGGTCGAGCAGAACCGGCACTTGCCCCCAGCGCGAAAGCGCCCGGAACTCGGGTGCCTTGTGCATCGCCTTCTGAAAGCTCACGTAGCGGAACGAGAACGGTTCGCCCGATAAACGCAGCATCAGCGCCACCTTGTAGGTCGGGAGAGAGTGCGGGCTGCCGTACAGCGTGAAGCGCATCGATGGGCCCCTCCCTCCTCATCCTGACGAGGCGCGCCCCGCGGCGCTCCTCAGAGTGAGGTGGCGGAAACCCTAATTCCTATAGCTCGGATCGATCTTATCCAACTTGCGCAACAAGGCCGGCCATTCCATCACGCCAAAGGGGCGGCGCACCTGCGGCTGATAATTCATGTAAGTCTTCTCGACGATATCCTCGGGCACGGTATTCAGCCTGACACCGCTGGCCATCGCGGCGAGCTGCGATTTGCATGACATTTCCAGCCGGTGCATCGCATTAAAGGCTTCGGCGATCGTGCGGCCGACGGTCAGCAGTCCGTGGTTGCGCAGGATCATCGCGTTGTTGTCGCCGAGGTTTTTGACGAGCTCTTCCTTCTCGGTGAGGTCGAGCACGACGCCGTGATAATCATGGTAAGCGATCTTGGCGAAGCGCATCGCCGTCTGCGTCAGCGGCAACAGCCCGACTTCGAGCGACGCGATGGCCATGCCGGCCCAAGTGTGCGTGTGGATGACGCAGGCGATGTCGGGCTTTGCTTCGTGCACCGCGCTGTGGATGACGAAGCCGGCACGGTTGATGCTGTAGCCGAGATCGCCGAATTCGGGCTGCGCCAGAATGTTGCCGTCGTGATCGATCTTGATCAGGCTCGATGCGGTGATTTCCTCGTAAAGCATGCCGTAGGCATTGATCAGGAACGCGCTGTCTTCGCCGGGCACGCGCATCGATATGTGGTTTGCGACCATGTCCGACATCTCGTAGAGCGCGACCAGCCTGTAGCAGGCGGCGAGGTCGACGCGCGCCTGCCATTCCTCCGGCGTCACCTTTCCCTGCATCGAGGGAATCTCGGCCTGGATGTTTCGTTCGTGCAGCATGCGTTCCGCCCTGTCTTGACCCGGTTTCACGCAGTTTCGGCCAAGTGCCGCATCTGCGCAAGCAACTGGCGAACACGGCAAAGCTCGGCTAGAGCATCATCCGCGTGGCCCAACTAAGGGAAGACCGGCGTGAATGATGCCCGATTTCGCGTTCTCGTCACCTCCAACGAGCTGATCCCGAACGCGGGCGACATGCTCGGGCGGATCGGCGCCTCGATCGACACGATGGCCGGCAAGGTGACCGAGGCTCGTCTCATCGAGGCGCTGGCAAAGCCGACGCAGGCGATCGTCATGCGCGGCAATCCGCCGATCACCCGCGCCGTACTGGACGCAGCGGCGCCGCATCTGCGCGTGATTGCCAAGCCCGGTGCGGGCGTGGACTCGGTCGATCTCGCAGCGGCGACGGAGCACGGTATCCCGATCATGACGGCGGGTCACGGAAATGCTCCCGCGGTGGCCGAGATCACGATCGGCTTCATGCTGGCGCTCGGCCGCGACATTATCCGGCTCGATCGCCGCACCAGGGGCGGAAACTGGCATCGCGACGATTACAATTCGTCCGAACTCAGCGGGCGCACGCTCGGTCTTGTCGGATTTGGTCGCATTGGGCGCCGGGTGGCCGAACTTGCGCGTAGCTTCGGCATGCGCGTGATCGTCTTCACGCGTACGCCGGCGAAGGTGACGCCCGATCTGGCGGAAGCGACGGAAAGCCTCGAGGCCCTGCTGCGCGAAGCAGATTACGTCAGCCTTCATTGCCCGCTCGAGGCGACGACGCGCGGTTTGATCAGTCGAGAGGCTATTGCCGCGATGCGGCCCGGCGCGCTTCTGATCAACACTGGGCGCGGTGCGCTGGTCGATGAGGCGGCGCTAGCGCAGGCGCTGACGAGCGGGCACATCGCCGGCGCGGCGCTCGACACGCTGAGCGAAGAGCCGCCGTCGAGCGACAATCCGCTGCTCGCGGCGCCGAATTTGATTCTGACGCCGCACATCGCCGGGCTCAGCACCGGCGCGATGCAACGTACCGGCGCGACGACGGCCGAGAACATCATTGCGGTGCTGACCGGCGGAGAGATCGAGCCGGCGAACGTCGCCAATCCCGATGTACTCAAGCGGCTGAAGGCGCGCGCTTAGTTGTAGAGCGCGTCCTCGCCGAGCACCGAGGCGCGGAAGCGGTTCTTCAGAATGCCGCCTTCGGCCGGCGGCAGCACGAAGGGCAGGGCCTCCGGGTCGATCTTCACCTGCGCGAAGATCGGCCCCACGCCGGAATGCGCGAGGTCGCGCAGCTGCTTCACCTCCTCCGGCTTGCGCACCAGCAGGCTCACCGGAAAGCCCGCCGCGCTCGCGATGCCGGCGAGATCGACGCCGTGCGCGGTGTGGGTTTTCTGCATGCCGGTCTCGCCGAAGCGCTCGTTGTCGACCACGCAGATTGTAAGATTGCCCGGCTTCTGCACCGCGATCGTGGCGAGCGCGCCAAGAGCCATCAGCATCTCGCCGTCGCCGGTGATGACCAGCACGCGGCGCTTCGGCTGTGCGAGCGCCAGGCCGAGGCCAATCATCGCGGCGCTCCCCATCGCACCCCATAAGGGGAAATTGTTCGGATGATCGCCGGCCGCGGTCACATCCCAATTCGGGGCGCCGAGGCCGGCGATGACAAGGAGATCGCCGCGGTCGCGGAGAAGCTCGGCGACAACCGTGCGCCGGTGCAGGAGCCCGTTTTTGGAGATCATCGCGGCTTCGCCAGCTCTTTGAAGTTTTTGGCACCAAGCACGCTCTGGCCGATGAGGACGGCGACCGGGCGGGAGGTGTTGAAGGCCAGGTTGGCGGCGCCGAGCACCGCCGGCGCGACGAGATGCGGCTCATCCGCGCGGCGCACGATCACGCCCATCGCCTCGAGCGCGGGCTGCGTGCCTTGCCCCATCGGCACCTGCCACGGATTGAACTCGCCCCATTCACCACGCATCGTTACCAGCATCAGAAGCGGCAGCTGACAGGTTTGCATCAGCGACAGCATGTTGATGCAATTTCCGACGCCGCTGCTCTGGAGGAGAAGCACGCCTTTTTGCCCGCCGAGCCAAGCGCCGGCGAGCAAGGCGACGCCTTCTTCTTCCGTCGTAAGGGTCACGACCGTCTTTCTCGGATCGTCCTCACAGAGGCGAATCAGCCTGGAGTGGCCGGCATCCGGGACAATCGCAACTTGGCGAACATCGAGGTCGCTGAGGATGTCGAAGACAGCGTTCGCCCAATCCGCGCCGCGGCTCTCCGATAGTTTCGCTGTCGCCGCCATGCACCTCTCCGGACCCGTTTCCGGTGACAATCGGCGACCATGCGAAGATGCGTCAAGGGCGCCCAGTGGGCGCCCCGCGGCTTAAGGCTCGACTGGAGAGCCGGTGCGATCAGGTGCTGGCGGCGATCGTGCTGACGAGGCCGACTAGAAACGCCGTTGCCAGCAGAAGCTTCGCGATCGTGGAAGCCAGCCTTGATGCGTCTTGCGCGCCCGCAGGCAAGGCCGGCTCACCCGAAAGAAAATTGTGCTGCGGGACGGAAGCGAGGGGCGAGGTCCCGAAAGTGGCCGGAACGATCAGTAACATTGTCTTGCTCCCGATACGGTATGACTGCACTGAACAGGGTATAGAGCAGCCCAAAACGGGGAGTGGTGGGTTTTCACACGGGCTGGCGAGCCTTTACCTTCCGGCCTCAAGGTTCTGCACCAGCTTCTGCACATCGATGAGGACGATCGCGCCGCGCCGGGTCTCGAGCAGCCCTGCCTTGACCATTGCTCGCAATTCCTTGGTCACCGTTTCACGGCGGGTGCCGATCAGGCCGGCCAAATGCGCGTGCGTTGGCGGCGGCGTGATGATCGCGCGCTTCTCCCCCGTGCGGTCCGGTCGCGACATGCGCACGAGTTCCCGGGTGAGCCGGTCGTGAATGCCAAGCGTAGTGAACTCACGCACCCGATCGGTGAGCGATCGGATGTGGCGCGTCATCATGATCAGAGCTTGCTTGGCGACTTCGGGGTGACTTGTAACCGTCTCGACGTAAGTCGAGGAGGTCATCCGCGCGATCGTCGCGTCGGTGAGCGCCAGAATGCTGGCGGATCGCTTGTGGCTGTCGATCGCTGCAAGCTCGCCGAAGGAGGAGCCTGCCTGGATGTCGCGCAGGATCGTTTCGCGGCCTTCCTCCGTCTGGATCAGCACGCGCACGATGCCGGAGGTGAGGAAGAAGACTTCCGTACTTTCCTCCTGGTAATCGAGGATCCATTCGCGTGCCTTGGCGCGCCGCCAAATGCAGCGCGAATCCAAGGTCTTGATTTGCTCGGGCGTGAGCGAACGGAAGAGCTCGATTTTCCCCAAAGTCTCGACCGCCCGGCTCGCGTCGCGCCGCAGATTGGCGGACGCGGCAGCGTCCGGTTCGACGGGAGTGAAATCGCTGGCTTGCATCCCCCTGATATTCCGCTCCGGCTGGACTGGTGCATGTAACATAGAAGGCTCCCATTATCGCAGCTAATGAAATTGTTCACGTCCAGAATGCCGGTCTAAAACTCCACAAGTACAAAGCGTCTCAAACCAGTTTCTAATATTTTTGCTTTAAAGTCGCAACGGCAACGTGACCCAGCGCGTCCCGGTCGCGCCCTTGATAAAGAGAAGCGCGTTGCGCTGCCCGTCGCCGCACAAACGGATCAGCCTGGTCTCGAAATCGGCACGCGAGTGCACCTCTTCCATTTGAACCGTCAGGATCACGTCGCCCGGCTTAAGCTTGGCTCCGCTCGCAGCCGTGTCCTCCACGACACTTGTGATGACCGGACCAGCCGTTTCCGATGCGAGCTTAAACTTCCCCTTCAGGTCATCGTTCAGATCCGCAATTTCGAACCCATAATCGGAAAGCTTGGTGAACAGCGACTGGTTGAACGTGCCGCTCTTGTATGATTCCCAGACCTCCTGCGGCCATTCCCTGACCAGCATCGAAACAACCTGCGTCTGGCCCTTGCGCCAGATGCGGACTTTCATCGTCTTGCCGACGGACATCATGACGGCGCGATTGAACTCGCGATAATCGCTGACCGCTTCATGCGCGAAACCCTGCACGACATCGCCGACCTGAATGCCCACTGCGGCGGCGGGACTCCCGGACATCACTTCGGCGACGATAGCGCCCTTGCGTTTGGGAACGCCGAGCGTATCGCCGATTTCGGGCGTGACTGCTTGAACCCGCAATCCAAGCCAGCCTATATGCGGCCGTCCATAGCGGCGGATCTGCTGCAGCAGGAATTGCACATCGTTCGAGGGGATTGCGAAGCCTAGCCCTA
This sequence comes from Methylobacteriaceae bacterium, assembly GCA_034669505.1. Lineage (GTDB taxonomy): Bacteria > Pseudomonadota > Alphaproteobacteria > Rhizobiales > Beijerinckiaceae > JAFASC01. The sequence continues at coordinate 96,532 of JAXDNJ010000022.1, read as the reverse complement.
TCGAGCCGCTGGTAGGAGAATCCGAAAAGATCTGATTGTTGATGCCGATGACCTCGCCCTTCGTGTTGAACAGGGGGCCGCCGGAATTGCCGTGGTTGATCGCGGCATCGGTCTGGATGAATTCATCATAAGGGCCGTTCAGGTCGCGATGCAGGGCACTCACGATGCCCGAAGTCACCGTGCCCTGAAGGCCGAGCGGATTGCCGATCGCAAGCACGCGATCACCGACATGAACGTCGTCGCTGTTACCGACCATGATCGCCGGAAGCGAGCGGCCGACGTCGATCTTCAGCACCGCGAGATCGAAGCTCAATCCCTTGCCGAGGAGGCGCGCATTGGCGGTCGTGCCATCCTGAAGCGTGACGATGATCTCGTACGCATTCTCGATGACGTGCCGATTGGTAACGATAATACCGGTTGAATCGACGATCGAGCCGGAACCGACGATGTCGACGATGTGAGGTGCGTAGGAGACGCTTTCGCCGGTCTCGCCGGTATTCGAGGCCTGGCCTTTTCCCTTGATCGAGATGTTGACGACGCTCGGCAACACGCGCTTGACCAGCGCCGCGAAGCCTTCCTGTTCGGGCGGCGCCGGGGCCGGCGGCATCAGGAAGAAGATGGCGGCCAGAGCGATGATCAGGACGCGCCAATCGGGCATGAAGGTCTCGCTTTCCGGGTAGCGGGGCTGAGCGCCCCGCTACCGTCTCGTCTTCTGTTTAGGCCTACTTGGCGGGCGTCGGCGGCGTGGCCGGCTTGCCGGCAACCGGATTGCCAGTGCCTTCCGGCTTGCCAGCGACGAAATTGCCGCTGCCTTCCGGCTTGCCGGCGACGAAATTGCCAGAGCCTTCCGGCTTGCCGGCGACGAAATTGCCGGTGCCCTGCGGACCGGTATTGGAGGTCCCGCCCGCGGTCTGGGCGAAGGCGGACGCGCTCGCCAGGAGACCGGCGGCGACCAGAGCCAGCTTAAGCGTGTTCATCGGAGTTCTCCGTTTTCCACCGAACGGTAATAGCACCGACGGTACTTCATTCTGGGGGGCGCCGGCTACTTTTGTCTGTTCCCCCGGACACATGGAGCATGGGCCCCGGCATTTGTCCCCACCGGGCTCTGCCACGGGCCTGTCGGCTGTTAAGCTCCCGTGATAGAGACTTTGCAAGTCCAAAGCGGCTCGGGGCCGATGCTATCCGTTCGTGAAATCGCCAATCGCCTCAAAACGATCGACCTACTCGCAGGTTTCGACGAAGACAGCATCGCCAAACTCGCCTCGAGCGCCCATGAACGGCACTATATCGCAGGCGAGACGATCTTCCTGAGGGGCGACAAGGGCGATTGCTTCTATGTCGTTGTCGCGGGCCGCGTGCGCATCGTTCTCGGCGTCAGCGACGGCCGCGAAATGACGTTGCGGCACCAGGGACCGGGCACCATTCTCGGAGAAATCGCCATGCTCGACGGGCGGGCGCGCTCAGCGGACGCCATGGCGCTCGACTCGACAACCCTCGTTCGAATCTCCCGCACGCATTTCATCGAGACGATGGAGCAGCAGCCGAAATTGGCACAGGCGCTTCTCGGCGCGCTTTGTGCGCGGCTGCGTGTCCTGACAGACCAGGTCGAAGCGATCGCGCTTTTTCCGTTGGAGACACGGCTTGCCCGCTTGTTTCTTCAGCTGATCAACGCTAGCGGGGAGGCCGGGCCGATTGCACGGCTCCCGGCAAACATCACCCAGGCGGAACTCGCCGCTCTCATCGTCGCGAGCCGCTCGAAGGTGAACAAGACGCTGTCGCATTGGCGCGACGAGGGTTTGCTCAAGGCGGAGAGCGGCTACTTCGTATTCAATGTCGACGCTTTGAAGGAAATCAGCTCCCTCGACGCCACCTCCGCCACTGAATGGCAAGAACACACGATCACATGAAGAAAAAAGCCCTGAACGCGGACGGCGCGCCGCGCGATGCATGAACTGGAGTTTTTACGGGCCAATTTCGCCGACGCGCAAGCTACGGTGCGGGCCTACGACACGAAATCCCAGATCGTGCTTGCGTCTACGGCGTTCTCGTTCAATCCGATCTTCATCGCGATAAGGCAAATCGACACCTCCGCCGCGGTGAATGTGCGCATCGGTATTGTGTTTTGTCTGTTTGTCACCGTCCTGCTCTTGTTCCTGCGCGTCTTGGGGCCGGTCTCCTCCAAATTGCGTGGCGAGGAGCACGAGGACGTGTTCTTCCTCAAGGACGCGTCGAAATACGATCCGCAGAGCTACCGCAACGCGCTGCAACGCGCGGATCTGCTGACGTCATATGCCGAGCAGGTGCTGAAGCTGCATGCGATCCGGCGCATCAAGCACAACCGCTTCCAATTGGCCGTCCTGGCTCTCGCCTTGTACCTGCTCGTCATTTTGCTTTACGGAACGCTCATGCTCGTGACGACGCTTTTAGGATGATCTCTCTCTGCGGCCGGGCCTACCTTCGCGCCTGAAGCGCGCCGCGGAATGACAATCGTCGAGGCGGGCTAAGGCCTGCGATTCACGCCGCCTCCGCCATCACATCGAGGTGGAGATAGAGCGGATCGAAGCCGCCCTCTTCTTGCAGCTCCTCCCATTTCAGGATGGCAAGCCTGTGCTTCTCGAGCGAGACAAGGCCGCGGCCGCGCAACTCCATCAGACTACGGTTCACATGGACGGTAGAGAGTCCGAGTGCATCGCCAATGACGGACTGCGTGATCGGGAAATCGCAGCTCATTCCGTTTGTGAGCCCGACGGCGCGCATTTTCACGAACATTTCGCAGAACAGATGCGCGATGCGAGACGGAGCGTCGCGGCGCCCCATTCCGACCATCCATTGGCGAAAGATGGCGGCATCGATGAGAGTGTCGCGCCACAAGATATCGCCGAGGCGAGGAAAATTCCTGGCAAGATTTCGGACGCTGTCGTGTGGAATAAAGGCGACGGTGCTCTGCACCAGAGTGCCGAGATTGTGATCCATCGTTTTGAGATGCAGGCTCTGCAGGTCGGGAATATCGCCGCCGATATGAAAGGAAAAGATCTGGCGCGCGCCGGTTTCCAATATTTTATAGCGGCAAAGCCAGCCATCCAGTACGAGGCAGCACTGACTAGGTTTATCCCTCTCGCGGACGAGATCGTGATCCGCTCGCATTTGCCGGATCGTGACGGGAAGACCGAGAATTGCTGCCTTTTCCTCACTGGAGAGAGGGGCGAGGCTCTCGAGTTTTCGAAGCAGAGGATTGAGAATGTGAGACATGCGAAGCTCCCCATCAGGGCGGGAGCGCAATCGGGTCTCTCAGCCATCGGCGCCGGAATGTTTCGACCGATGATGCATGCACCCTATCACAAAGGTTCGTCCCGTTGTTAACAATTCCTGCGTGGAGCTGAACAGGGGAGAGTCGCAGCCAGTACCTATACTTAGCTTACTATTTCGCCCGCCGGGATCGTATAAGTCAGCTCAATGACCCCGTATTTCTTGACACGCATGATGAACGTCACTTCATCCGCGATCAAATCGGGCTTGGACTCGACGGCGGAGAAGCTGCGTGAAGCGGCGAAAACACAAGCGCCGCCACAATTCAGCCAGGCAGACCGGCGGACCCGCCCGCATACGAGCCCGGTGAACCCAAAAAAGCCGTGAGCGGCGCCCTGCATGTACCGAATGTTATAGACGGGCGCGAGCGCGTCTCGGAGCGTGCTCGCGGGCCGACGATCTCTGCCCACCCGCCTCGGATGTCCACAACATAAGCGCAACCATAGCGCTGGGTGGCGGTTCTGGTCAGCGGGCGCAAAATGCCGCGCGAAAGCAGGTCTGAGGCGGCGGAGCAAGGTAGGGGAATGTCTGAGTCGCCGTTGAGCCCGCTGATCCGCAAGCTGGAGGCGGAAGGAACGCCGCTGGAGGAGAAGGAGAAGGAGGCGGTCATGCGCCTGCCGCTCTCGCTTCGCGATATCCGCGCCCACCAGGACATCGTGCGCCAAGGCGACCGGCCGGCGCAGTCCTGCCTGCTCATCGAGGGTTTCCTCTGCCGCTATAAGATGCTGCCGGACGGCGAGCGGCAGATCATGTCGTTCCACATAGCCGGTGAGATACCCGACCTGCAGAGCCTTTTTCTCCAGAAGATGGACCACTCGCTGGCGACGATCAGCCCAAGCCGCGTCGCGTTCATCTCGCATGACGCGCTGAACGAGCTTCTCGAACAGCATTTCAGGATTGCCTGCATCCTGTGGCGCGAGACGCTGATCGATGCCGCCATATTCCGCGAGTGGATCGTCAATACCGGTAGCCGCGACGCCTATAGCCGGATCGCTCATCTGCTTTGCGAGCTGTTCTGGAAGCTGCAGGCGGTCGGATTGACGAAAGGCAATTCCTTCAGCTGCCCCATCACGCAGACCGAGGTTGCCGATGCGACCGGCTTATCTACGGTTCACGTGAACCGCAGCGTTCAGGAATTGCGCGGCAAAGGCCTGATCGAATGGGAGCGCGGCACCTGCAGGATTCTAAACTTGCGGGCGCTGCAGGACGCGGGAATGTTTGAGCCCGACTATCTGCACATCGAACACGCCGCTCAATAGTGCTGCATGCATTAGACTCTCTAACGCCGGTTTCGCGACTAACGGCCGTGGAGTTCGGCCTCGATCTGCCGAAAGACTGACATGATGATCCGCCGCTCTTAAACGGCGTACGGAAGGGGACCAGAAAAGGAATTCGTGCGTGCGGAGATTGCGAAATATGGCCGGAGGCGAGCAGCTATTTTTGAGAAGATCAGTGCGGCAATAGTCCGGCCAAGGAGACGACGTGGTCGGACGCGGCGAACGCCATGACAGCGATTTACAAAAATGCGGAAAGCGAACAGGCATTTCATCGAGAAGCTTTGCAACGAACTATCGTACGCCGAAAAGATCGACGCCGAGAGCTTGAGGTTTCTTGGCCGGCGCAGGCACGATAGCTGCCACAAAACGGTGGATTTCGGCATGGCAGGCCACGTGCCCGGTAGGGGCGGATTGGACGACCGGTACACCAGAAGGCTCGCGGCAGGATATCGACCTTCGGCGTGGAATGAATACCGGTGCTGGACGAAAAGGGCGCCTTGGCGTGCGGCGGCGATGACGCGCGCGCACTAGGAATTCGGCAAACCGCCGAGCTATTCGTTGACTTCGCTCCTGCGCCTCGCAGAACTTGCGGCAGCCAGTTGAGCGAGTGCCGATGCCGATCGCCCGTCTTCCTCCGCATAGTCCAGGGCTTCGGGTGGGCCTGTTCGGCGGATCGTTCAATCCGCCGCACCGCGGCCACGTCCATGCGAGCGAGCTGGCGCTGAAGCGGATCGGCCTCGACCGCGTCTGGTGGCTCGTCAGCCCGGGCAATCCGCTCAAGGAAACGCACGGCCTGGCGCCGCTTGCCGCGCGTATCGCTTCGGCCCGCGCCATCGTCCGCGATCCGCGGATCATCGTCACGGGCCTCGAGGGGGAGATCGGCACCCGCTACACCCACGACACTGTCGCCTACCTCAGAGAGCGCTGCCCGGGCGTGCGCTTCGTCTGGATCATGGGGGCGGACATTCTCGCCCAGCTTCACCTTTGGCAGCGCTGGCGGCAAATAGCGGAGCTTGTTCCGTTCGCGGTGATCGACCGGCCCGGTCCAGCCTGGCGGGCGCTCGGCACCCCGGCCGCGCATTGGCTCGCCGCCCATCGGGTGTCCGAAGCCGAGGCGGCGCTGCTGCCGCAAACCGAGCCGCCGGCCTTCGTCTTCCTGCACGGGCCGCGGGTGGACATTTCCTCGACGCTGTTGCGGCAGGCGGGCCACACGCCTCGCGAATGTTAAGGCCGTTTTGCGGCGGCGGCCGGTAGCCGGTTGAAAAGCGGGAGAATCGATCTCATGTTCACGGGTGCGGGCGGCGTGCCCGCGTCAAGAGGATGCAAGCACTGGAACCTGCGGTTCTCTCCGAAGCGGGTATCGTCCCCCTTCCACCGGTTGGCGAGTTCAGAGGATTCGACACCGGATTACTCGTGCGGAATGTCCTGGCCAGTCTCGACGATTCGAAAGCCGAAGACGTCGTCTCCATCGACCTGCACGGCAAAACCACCCTCGCGGACATGATGGTCATCGCAAGCGGGCGCTCCAACGTTCACGTCGGAGCGATCGCCGATCGTGTGATCAAATCATGCAAGGAAGCCGGCCTGCCGGCGCCGCGCGTCGAAGGCTTGCCGCATTGCGATTGGGTGCTCGTCGACGCCAACGACGTGATTGTTCACATCTTCCGCCCCGAGGTTCGCCAATTCTACAATCTCGAGAAGATGTGGGGCGTCGATCGCCCGGGCGAGCGGCGCGTCGTCTGACGCGCCATAGGTTGTGCGACTTCAAGTTCTCTGCGTCGGCCGGCTGAAAGCCGGCCCTGAACGGCAGCTTGCCGCGCGCTACAGCGAGCGCATCGGGCCGGCAGGACGTTCCGTCGGGCTCGGTCCAATCGACGTGCGCGAAATCGCCGAAAGCGGCGCTCGGCGCCCGAACGATCGTAAAATAGATGAGGCGTTGTGCCTTGCGGCGCTTGTCTCGGAAGGCTCCGCCCTTTGGGCGCTCGATGAGAAGGGTACGAGTCTAACCAGCGAAGATTTCGCGCGGGAACTCGCGAAGCTACGCGAGGACGGGACGTCTGCATTGGCCTTCGCCATTGGCGGCGCCGATGGACTCGATGAAAGCTTACGCCAGCGTGCCAATCGCCTCATCGCCTTCGGCGCGATGACGCTCCCGCATCAATTAGTGCGCGGGCTTTTACTTGAGCAAATCTATCGCGCGACGACGATCTTATCAGGGCATCCGTATCATCGCGTCTGACAATCGGGACGCGCGACTCCCTGGTGCTTAACCCCGGTCCAGCTCACACCATGTATTGCCCGCCATTCGCCGCGATGGTGGAACCGGTGATGAAGCCCGCGTCGTCGGAGGCGAGAAACACGACCACGCGCGCAATCTCTTCCGGCTGACCGAGCCGGCGTACCGGAATCTGAGGGATGATGTTTTTCTCAAGCACGTCCTTCGGCACTGCCATGACCATTTCGGTCGCGATGTAACCCGGCGCAATAACATTCACCGTAATCCCCTTGGCGGCATTCTCCTGGGCGAGCGCCTTGGTGAAACCAATATCGCCGGCCTTGGCCGCGGAATAATTCGTCTGGCCCATCTGGCCCTTTTGCCCGTTGATCGAAGATATATTGATGATGCGGCCGAAATTGCGCTCGCGCATGCCGTCGATCACCGGCCGGCACATATTGAAGAGCGAATTCAGATTGGTGTTGATCACCTGATACCACTGCTCCGGCTTCATGCGGTGGAACATCGTATCGCGCGTGATGCCGGCATTGTTGACGAGAACGTCGATGGGACCGACTTCGCTCTCAACCTTCTTCAGCCCTTCGGTGCAGGCTTCGTAGCTCGAGACGTCCCATTTGAAGACGGGAATGCCGGTCTCCTGCTTGAATTTTGCGGCAGCCTCATCGTTGCCGCCGTAATTGGCGGCGACGTTGTAGCCGGCTTGCTTGAGCGCCTTGCTGATCGCCGCGCCGATGCCGCGCGTGCCGCCGGTGACTACCGCCGTGCGTGCCATTGCCGTCCCCTTATGTTTCTTCCCAAGGCGCCTCCCTTAGCGGAAGTGCGCCAGTGCGGTGCTTCCCACCGCACTGTTTTCTAACGCCGATGCGCGTTTAGCGTTCGACCGTCATCGCGATTCCCATGCCGCCGCCGATGCAGAGCGTCGCAAGGCCCCTATGCACGTCGCGCTTCTGCATCTCGTGCAGGAGCGTCGTCAGTACGCGTGCCCCTGAGGCGCCGATCGGGTGGCCAATGGCGATCGCGCCGCCATTGACGTTCACGATCGAGGGATCCCAGCCCATGTCCTTGTTGACGGCGAGCGCCTGCGCCGCGAAGGCTTCGTTGGCCTCGACGATCTCGAGATCCTTCACCTTCCATCCGGCTTTTTCGAGCGCTTTGCGCGAGGAGGGGATCGGGCCCGTGCCCATGATTGCGGGATCGACCCCAGCCGTCGCCCAGGACACGATGCGTGCGAGCGGCTTCAAGCCGCGCTTGTCGGCTTCTTTAGCGGTCATCAGGACCAGCGCCGCGGCGCCGTCATTGATGCCGGACGCGTTGCCGGCCGTCACGCCGCCTTCCTTGGAGAAAGCTGGGCGGAGCTTGGCCATTGCTTCGACCGTCGCGCCAGCGCGGATATATTCGTCCTGATCAACGACGATGTCGCCCTTCTTGCCCGGCACAGTGAACGGAACGATCTCGTCCCTGAACCGGCCGGCCTTCTGGGCGGCTTCCGCCTTGTTCTGCGAGGCGACGGCGAATTTATCCATCTCTTCGCGGTTGATCTGCCACTTTGAGGAGACGTTCTCGGCTGTGTTGCCCATGTGGTAACCGTGGAAGGCGTCGATGAGCCCGTCCTTCAGCATCGTGTCGGTGAATTTCACGTCACCCATCTTGGTGCCGCCGCGGAGATAAGCGGCGTGCGGGGCTTGCGACATCGATTCCTGGCCGCCGGCGACGATGATGTCGGCATCGCCATTGGCGATCTGCTGCATGCCGAGCGCCACGGCGCGAAGTCCCGATCCGCAAAGCTGGTTCAGGTTCCAGGCGGTCTTTTCCTGCGGGATTCCGGCCTTCATGGCGGCCTGGCGCGCGGGGTTCTGGCCCTGACCGGCGGTGAGAATCTGGCCCAGGATGACCTCGTCGACCTCGCCCGCCTCGATCTTCGCGCGCTCGATCGCGGCTTTGATCGCGGCAGCGCCGAGATCATGCGCGGGCGTGTTGGCGAAGCCGCCGTTGAACGAGCCGACTGCCGTGCGCGCGGCGGAAACGATCACCACATCCGTCATCTTGCTCTCCTCAAAACCTGTAGTCGGATAGATGACCACGCTGCCGGACGCGTCAAGCAAATCTTCGGCTGCGCAGCGCAGCGTTGCGGGGTGCGCAGGTGCGGCAAGCCTCGGCGCGCTTTGAAGAAAAGTCTTTCCCGCGGCGCGATAAAGTGCCTATCTTCGCAGGTGCGGGAAGGGAGGCTCTCGCGACTGGTCGAGGCAGGACATGGCTCTAGAGCAAGTAGTGACAAACACCCCGCAACCCACAACCATAAAGAAGTACGCGAACCGGCGCCTCTACAATACCGGCACGAGCGCTTACGTAACCCTCGAGGACCTCTCTCACATGGTAAAGCGGGGCGAGGACTTCCTCGTTCAAGATGCCAAAAGCGGCGAGGATATTACCCGCTCAGTCCTGACCCAGATCATTTTCGAGCAGGAGAGCAAGGTCGGCCAAAGCATGCTGCCGATCACCTTCCTGCGGCAGCTGATCCGCTTCTACGGCGACAGCATGCAGATGCTGGTGCCAAGCTATCTCGAATTTTCAATCGACAAGCTCACCAGCGAGCAGCAGAAGTTCCGCGACCAGATTACCACCGCGTTCGGCGGCCCTCTGGCTGAGCCGACGCGTCAGGTTTTTCAGTCCCTGGAAGATCAGACCCGCAAGAACATGCAGATGTTCCGGCAGGCTCTGTCCATGTTCAATCCGTTTGCGCTCGGAGGCTCGGCCGCCTCGCCGTCAGAGCCCGCACCGGGCTCCTTGAAGAACAGCCCTTCCGATCTCGATGAGATGAAGCGGCAACTCGAAGAAATGCGCCAACGCCTCGACGGCATCGTGAAGAAAGCCTGAATTGGCGGCCCTAGGCGGCAGCTGAGGGGGCCCGAGCCCAGGCGAGTCGTGCCTCGCCGAAGAAATTGCCCTGCGCGTAATCCACTCCCCATTCGGCGAGCAGGCGCGCCGTCTCGGCATCTTCAACCCATTCGGCGACCGTCTCGATATTGAGATGGCGGCAAAGCTCGAGGAGGGTGCGCACGAAAAAGCGATCGTCCGGCGACCGCGCCAGATTTTGGATAAACGCGCCGTCGATCTTGATGAGATCGAAGCCGAGCCGCCGCAGATTTTTAAACGACGTATGCCCGGCGCCGAAGTCGTCCATTGCCATTCGAATGCCTAGCGATTTCATCGTGGCGATCGCGGCCGACGTCGCCTCGATATCGGTAAGCGCACAGGTCTCCGTGATCTCGATAATAAGCCGCTCGGCAGCGCCGGGTGCGAGGCGCGCGGCATTACGCAGGCGATCCGGCCAATCCGGATCGTGGAGGGTGGCGGCCGAGACGTTAACGGAAAGATGCGCCATTGGGTCCTGCTGAAGACGGGCGAGGGCCAGGTCCAAAACGCGGCCATCAAGCAGTGCGATCAGCCCGGCCTTCTCGGCGACGGCTAGGAGGCCAGCTGGACCCGCGATCGACCCATCCGGCAAGACGAGCCGAAGCAGCGCCTCCTCGAAAGCCGTGGCGTGCGAGACAAGTCGCACGATAGGTTGCAGGGCAAGGCTGATCCGGCCTTGGTTCAGGCCGCCCACAATGTCGTCGGCCGTGCGCAGCGAGCGCATACGGGCATCCGCCGCCGTCAACGAGGGCTGGAAGGCGGCGAAGCGGCGCGTCCCGGATTGGCGTGCCAGATCGAGTGCTTCCTCAGCATGCTGGAACAGAACCTGAGCCGAACGGCCATGACGTGGCGCGAGAACGCCGCCGATGCGCAGAGCCGCGTGGACCGGTCCGGCATCGGTCTGAAAAGGTGCAGTTGCTATCGCTCCGATAAAGCGACGCGCCGCGACTTGCATCTGCTCGCAGTCACAGCCGGCGAGGATGAGCCCGAACTTATTGCCTGCGTACCGCGCTATGATATCGCTGCCGCGCATCTCGGCGCGCAAGCGGGCCACGGTACTGACGATGACCTGATCTGCGATGTCGTAGCCGTAGGTACGATTGAACGCAAAGAGGTTCTCGATGGCCGCAAGCAGCACGACAAAGGTTTCGTTGCGGCTGTGGGCGCCTTCCAGCAGCTGCTCCACATGGTCCGCCAGACTGGCGCGGTTGAGCGCCCCGCTCATCGGGTCGAGGCGCGAGCGCTTCTGCAGGTTTTCGTCTGCCTGGTGACGTGCGGTCACGACACGGATGAGCCCATGAGCACGCGCGGGCCGGCCGCTCGCATCGGCAAACCAGCGGCCGGTGTCCTCGATCCAGACCGGCGCCCGGCCACCCTCCGGGTTTGTGGCGGCGAGGGCGTAACAGACGTGATAGGGGACCCCGCTTCCCCGGTCGACATCATGCGAACGCGCAATGGCTTCGTAGCGCGATTCCTGGGTAAGCCCACTGAGCAGGTTGCCATAACCGCGCCCCGTTGCCAGGTCTTCGGCCGAGGCGAATACGAGCACATCGGCGACGTTCGGACCCCAGGTTAGGCGGTCGCTCCCGAGGTCCCAGTCATAGACCACTTCCCCGATTGAATTCAGGATCGCCTTCGGATCGGGGCCGGGACGCTGCGCGGGAGGGCCTGAACGCGCCGGCGTGAGGGCGCTCGCGGGCGAGCGATTGGCAAGGTGACGCAACTGCACGGCCGGACCTGAGGCGGGAGAGCTCGGATCGCCTCATTTTGCGCGTTTCGGGTTAACCTTCCGTGTGCCGGCGCCCCGGATTATGGGCAGCCCGAACCCTGTTTCCGCCCCAATCGCGATGCAACACATCGCTTACCATCTCTCGCCATGGTGCGTTGCTTTCGAACGGTTTGGGCGCGGACAGCGGATGCTCTGGAAGTCTCGGGTCACAGCGTGGGGCGCATCGGCAATAGTCGCCGCGATGCTCACGACGTCGGGCGCACCTGCGCGCGCTGAGAACGACAAGGCGAGCGCGCCGATCCCAGCCTCGATCCTGGCGCTGATGACGGCGAAGAACACAAGCCCGTCGGCGCCGGTCCTCATTCGCAGTTACAAGAAAGAAGCCGAGCTCGAAGTCTGGAAGCTCGCGAAGGACGGGCGCTACGTCCATATCAAGACATTTCCGATCTGCCGCTGGTCGGGTCAGCTTGGACCCAAACAAACGCAAGGCGACCGCCAAGCGCCGGAAGGCTTCTATTCGATCACGCGGCGGCAGATGAACCCGAACTCGCACTATTATCTGTCGTTCGACACCGGCTTCCCCAACGCCTATGACAAAGCGCACGGCGCGTCGGGTGCCTATCTCATGGTGCACGGCACCTGTTCCTCGGCCGGCTGCTACGCGATGACCGACAAGCAGATCGGCGAGATTTTCGCGATCGCGCGCGAAGCTTTTGCCGGCGGTCAGCAGGCCTTTCAGTTCCAGGCTTTTCCGTTCCGCATGAGCGCGCAGAACATGGCGAAATACCGCACCGACAAGAACATTGATTTCTGGCGGCAGCTGAAGGAGGGCTCGGATCGATTCGAGGCGACGGGCGAAGAGCCCCTCGTGAGCGTGGTCGCCGGCCGATATGCGTTTGCTGCGTCGCGCGATCCCGCCAAAGAAACGGCGGCCAAAGCCTTTCACGTCCAGCAGGAAGCACGAATCGCATCGCTGATCGGCGATGGCAGTGCCGCAATCCGCACGACCTATTCGGATGGTGGCCAGCATCCGGCCTTCGCGGCGCTCCTGAAGCAGGGCGCCAACCTTGGCGACGTCAGCCGGCCCGAGGCGCTGGCCTTCGCCGGTGAAGAGATCACGGTGATCCCCGCGCGCAAGAAGAAGATGGAGGTTGCTGCCACAGCCAAACCGCTCGTGCCGCCGGAGCCCGCCGGAAAGGACGCGTGCATCGCGCTGCCGATCCGCTCCATCGACGCGACGGATTTGCTGTTCTCCGCGCGCCCGCTCGGTTGCGGCCGCACGCAAACGGTGACGGCATCGGTTATGGCGGCCGGCGCGACGCGCATTCTGCCGCCGTCGTTCAAACCGCCGATGCTGGAACTCGCGGCGAACCGGTGAGCGGCTTCCAACTGCGGACGCGGCCAGCTATGCTGGCATGACTCCTGACGGAATGCGCCTCTAGCTCAGCTGGATAGAGCGCCGGGCTTCGAACCCGGAGGTCGCGGGTTCGAATCCTGCGAGGCGCGCCACTTCACTTCCTTCAGTTCCCTCGGTCAGAACCTCCAACGAGCAGCCAATCTCTGCTCGCCGCCGCCAGCGCGCTCCGAAAAGTCTTCAGTTTGTATAAAACATGTTGTGGTTGGGTAGAAATAGTATACAACTACAACCCTAAAGAGAGGCGAGGCAGTAGCTTCGCTGAAAATTTAGGGAGAGCGAAAATGGCAGATTTTCCTATCGAGTTTGATGCCAAGGCGGCCGCGGGAAGGGCTGTTACACAGCCGGATGCCAAGCCGGTTGAAGTCCCGATCCCAAAATTCACCGTTGAGCCTCCTGTCCCGGCCCCGACCGGCGTGCCTCCCGCTACCAGAGCAGCTGCGGCCGCAGGCCAGCAAACCCATCGTTTTATTCTGGCGACACTCAATGGATGGCCGGAGGTAAAGACGGAATGGGAATTGCAGTGTAAGACAATATTCGGGCACAAAATCTGCATCAATGTTCCGGTCTTTTACCGCAGAACTTGCCACGTGGTCGTCTACGTCGATGTTCATTACCCCAGCGTAGCAGGCGCACTACAAGACATCACTCAATGCGTGGTTAGCGCTGCATTGGCCGCTGTCATCGCCGCGATTTTGCTGCATGGCGCCGGGGCGGCGCCGGCTTTCCAGGCGGCGTTAATCGCCTGTCTCGTCGCCAAGGGTAAAACCTGGGCGCATGAGATATCAGTGAATGCGGGTGCGACATCCGAGTGCGGCGGCTGGACGCGGATTTAACTCCGTAGCGGTTCCAGTGGCCGGGCTTGAACATGCGCTGATTGTGCAAGCCCGGCCACAAACCTTGGTAAGAAGGAAGGCATCGGTGCATCTGGTCGAGCTTGGCACCTCCGTCTCATCGCTTCTGCGCAACAAAAACCAGGCGCTGCGCCATCATCCCGAGATCCTGATTGCGTGTTGACGTAGACGCCAGTTGCGCCGGACAGCGGCGCACGACAAAGCCAGCGCGCGTCAGCAGCGCGTTCATCTCATCTTCCCCGTAGAGGCGCTCTGCATAAAAGCGGTCGGCGACGACGCCGCGTTCCACATGTGTTGTTAGTTCCCGTGAAATCAGCTGATCGCCAGCCGCCGAAAGAGTGCGTTCACGGCAGGTGAACATGTCATTGGCGATCCATTCCCAGGAGCGCGGTTCGAAATTCTGCCTGAGGTGACACCCATCGCTCACGTCCAGCAGGAGATTCCCGTCACGGCGCAGCACGCGGCGTATTTCGCGCAGCATCGCCTCGTCGTCGCTTGGGCTGTCGAAATAACCGAAACTGTTGCCGAGCACGAGAACGACATCGACGCTCTCGCTGGCGACCGGAATGCTGCGGGCGTCGCCTTCATGAAACATGACGAGGAGCCCGGCGATTTCGCCGCGAGAGCGCGCCTCTTCAAGGAGAAACGCGCTGCGATCGACGCCGGCGACATTGTTGAAGCCGCGTCGGCCGAGTTCCAAGGTGTGCCGGCCTTGCCCGCAGCACACGTCAAGAATATGCGCGTCTTTCGCGATCGGCATGAGCTCGAGAAAGAGATCGATCTCCCGTCGTGTCAGGTCCGCGTTCTCGACGACGTCTCCGTCGGTTTTCAAATAAAGCTCGTCGAAAATCTCCTCCCACCAAAGCGGCGACACCTGCGCTTCGAGATCGGCGAGGGGACCGGACACTGAAGATCGCAGCTTACGTAGCTTGCGCGTCTTGGTCAGGGGTATTGTCATTCAGCACCGCCGAAATGTCCGAGCTGCTTCAGCCGCGCGAGTTCCTGAGTCTCGAGCTTGACGCCGATGTCGCGGCGATAACGCACATTCGGAATAATGACGCGGTCGGCGAGCGCGTAGGCGGCCTCCCGAGCGGCCCCGATACTCGCTCCGGTGCCGGTCACGATCATCGACCAACCATGCATTCCGGCCGTGACAAGCTCTCCGTCCTGCTTGCCGAGTTCGGCGAAATGCAGGTGGCACCGCTCGCTCTCCGTAATCTCACCGTCAAAAAGAATCGGTAAGCCTGCAGGTTCGGACGGCACACGTTTCCGATTATACGGAAACGGCCTGGTGGTAAGTACAACGCCCACGCAATATCCCGGCTTTGTTTTGAGCCGCGTTCCGGAGCGTGTAACCATTGTCTTGAATAGTTCGGCCCATGGCGTCTCTTGCAGCGGCTCGAGAATAGCATAACCCGGACAGCCGAAACGGCAGGTGAATTCAAGCGGCCAGATGCCGTCGTCGTTGACGATCGTGTTCAGATTGATATAGCCGCAATGCTTGTTTTGCCGCAGGAGCGGCTCCATGCGCCGCAACGTCCTGTGGAAAAAACCGTCCGTCCCGGTATACGTCACGACGGTTCCCATTTCGCCGGTGAGTTCGCCGAGATCGCCGGGAAAGAATCGTTTGTGCTCCCAATCCAGACAGGCGGGCGTCAGAAACTTGTCTCCATCGAAATAGGCGCCGACGCCCATTTCGATTCCACTCACATGCTGCATCAGCACGTAACTCGCGTCGGCGCCGTCGAACTGCCGGAAGCGGGCGGCGATGACCGCCTTCACGTCGCGGCCGTCTTCCATCCGGCCGACGTAATTGTCGGCGGAGGCGAAGCCATGCCCGTTGAACTTGAGAACATAGCGTCCCGGGTTCTGCGAAATGAAGTGTTGGCCGCTTTCGGGCGTATCGAACTCATCAATCCGGCAGATCGGAAAGCCGAGATCAGCAAGCGTCTTTTGCGCGAAACCCCGATCGTTCTCGAGCCGGTCGCCATAAGCGCTACCGCCGACCACACGATAGCCGTCACGGCGCAGCGACTCCTGCAGCGAGCCGCGATTGTGGGAGACGTTCTCGAAGAAGATGATGCCGTCGTCGCGCGCCGCGCGGATCCAATCGAGCTCCTGCTTCCAGTCGGGCGTTCGAGGCACCATGCCGGCAAGGACGTCGTGGCAACCGGGCTCGGACACGAAAATGCGGACCTCATGCCCCTGTTCCGTCAAACGGACATACATTGAGGCCATGTCGCAGGTATCGCCGATCGCAAGAAACCGCATATTACTCCCGAAATAGACCGCCTATGCCGGAAGCTTCCGGCTCGGCTCCGGGTTCCGCCGCAAGATGGGGAACGGATGGTTCCGCCAACAAATCCGCTCGTGAGCGCAACAGCGGGCCCTGCCATCCTCGAATCGCGCGCCTGGCTTGCAGCTTACGATGGCAGCAAGGGTCCGGCCATCGACCTCTCGCAGGCCGCACCGCCCTACGCACCGCCGCCCGAATTGCTGGCGCGGCTCGGCGCGGCGGCACAGTCGCCTGCAACCGCGCTCTATGGTCCGGTGCCGGGCGAATACGATCTGCGCTGCGCCTATGCGGCTCACGTGTCGGAACTTTACGGCGCGGAAATCGCCCCGCAGCAGGTCTCGATCACCGCAGGGTGCAACCAGGCCTTCGTTATCGCGACAATGCTGATCGCGCAGGCGGGTGACGCGATCGTCCTGCCTTCACCTTGGTACTTCAATCACAAAATGACGCTCGACATGCTGGGGGTGGACACGCGCGTCCTGCCGTGTCTGGCCGAAGACGGTTTTGTTCCCGATCCGCAACGATTCGCGGCATTTGTCGACGAGAAGGTGCGCGCCATCGTGCTGGTCACGCCGAACAACCCGACCGGTGCGATTTACCCGCCCTCCGTCATAGAGGCGTTCGCGCGCCTCTGCCGCGACAAAGGGCTCTGGCTCATCCTCGATGAGACCTATCGCGACTTCCTGCCGGAGGACGCCACGCGTCCGCATGCGCTTTTTCAGGACAACGCGCTCACCGAAAACGTGATCGGCCTTTACAGCTTCTCGAAATCCTTCGCTCTGCCCGGCCACCGTCTCGGCGCGATCGTCTATCCGCAGAATCTCGCAAGGGATGTCGTCAAAATCCAAGACTGCGTACAAATCTGTCCGGCGCGGGCGGGTCAGGTCGCAGTCGCCTGGGGTTTGGGTGCACTCGACGATTGGCGGCGCGACAATCGCAGGCGCTTCGCGCAACAAGCGCGGGATTTCCGGTCTGCGCTGACGCAGGTTCAGGATTGGACGATCGACTCGCTCGGCGCTTTCTTCGCGTACGTGCGCCATCCCTTTGATAGGCTACCGGCGGAGCAGGTCGCGATGCGGCTTGCGGTCGAGAACGGGCTTCTGCTGATCCCCGGCAGCTATTTCGGGCCGGGGCAGGAGCAGCATTTACGCGTCTCCTTCGGCAATCTGTCGCCCGAGAGCCTCACGCAACTGCCCGAGCGCCTGCGCTTGTAATGCGGATCAGCCGCAGGTTCCGAGCGGCACGTAGCCGGCGACGAGACCGACCTGATCCTCCACCATCTGCCGTGCCGGGTAACAGCGGAACACGCGCGTCGGTACGTAGTAGGCATAATCCGGCACATAGCCGTAGGCGTAAGGCGGCGCCGGAGCTTTCAGGTGGGCCCGCGCGTGTACGGGTCGGAGATGATGTCGCACCGGCGCCTTTGCATAGGCCGATGCCGCGAGGCCGACCGTCAGGCAGGCAATCGAAGAAATAATGAGGCTTTTCCTGAGGGAACGCATGGGATGTACTCGCGCTGGAACTTACTCGCTCGCGTCCTGCGGCTCCGGTAAAAGGTGCACATAGAAAAAGGGTTGCGGGGCGTCCAGGAATTTCGTCAATGTAGCTTAACGAGCCGTCGGCTCAGGCGCAGGAGGTAATGATGGCGGAAGTCGAGATGGTGATCAGCAAGAACGGCTCGACCCGGGTAACCGGCGACGTCGTCATCAAGGACAATGCCGGCAAGGTGATCGACGCGCCGGGCAATCCGTTTTGGCTCTGCCGCTGCGGCGCATCCAACACCAAGCCGTTCTGCGACGGCACGCATAAGAAGATCGGCTGGAGCGACGGGTCCTATACCGAAGCCTCGGGAGCGCCTCCGTCTCCCTCACTTTGAGAATTGCATCGCGCTGTCGTTAATGCTGCCGAACCTGAGCGCCATAAGATCGCGCGCGTAGTTCTGATAGAGCTTCCACGGCTTCTTCGCGCCCTGGCGCGGCAGCTGATCGAGCGCGCGCTGCACATAGCCTGAGGTGAAATCGAGCCACGGCACTTCCGCGACTGACGCATCGCGCTTCGGCATGCATTGGCGATAGCCGCGCCGGTCCATGTAGCGCAGAAGCCGGCAGACATATTCGCAGGTGAGGTCGGCCTTCAGCGTCCAGGATGCGTTGGTATAGCCGAACGCGGCGGCGAAATTCGGCACGCCGCTGAACATCATGCCCTTGTAGCTCATCGTGTTCGCAAGATCGACGCGTATGCCGTCGACAAGCACGTCAAGGCCGCTAAACAGCTTCATCTTGAGTCCTGTCGCGGTCACGATGATGTCGGCGGCGAGCTCCTGACCCGACTTGAGTCTTATTCCGCCCTTGGTGAAGCGGTCGATGTTATCGGTGACGACCGACACTCGTCCGGCCTTGATCTCCCGGAAGAGATCGCCGTCCGGGACCAGACAAAGCCGCTGGTCCCATGGATTGTAGCGCGGCGTGAAGTGCGTCGCGACGTCGTAATCCGGCCCGAGTTGCTGGCGTGCAAGCGCGATGATGCCGGCTTTCACCTTTTCCGGCTTGCGCCGTGCCAGCCGGAAAAACCACATGCCGAGCAGCACGTTTTTCCAGCGCACGAGCTGATAAGCCAGCATGGCCGGCAGTTTGCGGCGTAACGAATGGGCAATCGAATCTTCTGACGGCCGCGAGACAACGTAAGTCGGCGAGCGCTGCAGCATGGTCACATGCGCGGCCTTTTCTGCCATCGCAGGAACGAGCGTGACGGCGGTTGCGCCGCTGCCGATCACGACAACGCGCTTACCGGCATAGTCGAGCTCTTTCGGCCAATGCTGCGGGTGGATGAGCCGGCCGCCGAAACTGTCAGATTCGGGAAAGTCCGGCGTGTAGCCCGCCGCATAATCGTAATAGCCGCTGCACATGAACAGAAAATTGCAGGAGAAGCGCACGGTTTGCCCACTGCGCTGCGCCTCGACAATCCAGCGCGCATCGCGCGACGACCATTCGGCGCGCATCGCGCGATGGTGGAACCGGACGTGTTTGTCGATGCCGTTTTCCTGCGCGGTGTCCTGCACATATTTCAGAATCGAGGGACCGTCGGCGATCGCTTTTGCCCCGGGCCAGGGCCGGAAATTGTAGCCGAGCGTATACATGTCGGAATCGGAGCGGATGCCGGGATAGCGGAACAGGTCCCATGTTCCGCCGATGCCTTCGCGGCCTTCGAGAATCACATAGCTCTTGCCGGGACATTTCGTTTGCAGGTGGTAGCCGGCAGCAATGCCCGACAGCCCTGCGCCGACGATCAGTACATCGAAATGTTCGGCTTCTGACATGCGCTTTCTAAAAATTAATGCCGAGCCAGCCTTTGACCTGCTCGTGCAGATCGCCAGCAAAATCCTCCGGCGTACCGGAAGCTGTTATCGCGCCGAGGCTCAAGACATAAATACGCGACGACATCCCGACAACCCGCCGGACATTATGATCGACGAGGAGGATGGCAATACCGAGGCTCGCGAACAGCCGGATATGGCCGAACACGTCCTCAACCATTTTGGGCGAGAGGCCGATCGACGGTTCGTCGATTAGGCAGAGCCGCGGCTTCATCGCCAGCGCCTTGGCAAACTCGACCAGTTTTTGCTGCCCGCCTGAGAGGTCGCCTGCAGGGGAAGACATCTTCTCCTTAAGCGCCGGGAAATGCCGATCGAGTTCGGTCAGCCGGTCAGGGATGCTGAATTTGTCGTTGCCTTTGGCGCGCCGCGCGAGCGTCTCCAGGGGCAAACGCAGATTGTCGGCGACGCTCATATGACGGAACAGGCTCGATTCCTGCGGGATGTAGAAAATGCCCTGCTCGAGCAGGCGATGCGGCGGCATACCTGTGATGTCTGTGTCGCCATACTGGATGGCGCCGGCTTTCGGCCGGAGAAAGCCGCAGATTGTTTTCATGATCGTGGATTTGCCGGCACCGTTAAGGCCGATCAGCCCGGTGATTGTCCCTGCCTCAACGGAGAGATCGACGTCGCGTAGGACCTCGATGTCGCCGATATAGCCGGCGGTGACTTTCTCCATGCGCAGGATCGCGCTCATGCCGCGGCCCCGCCGAGATAAGCCTCGATTACCGCAGGGGCCGCGAGCACGTCCGAGGTCTTGCCATCAGAAAGCACGCGTCCAGCATTCATGCAAATTGAACGCGGGCAGAGCTCGACGATGACCGGCATGTCGTGGCTGACAAGCACGAACGTCTGCCCCTCGGCGTGCCGTGCGCGGATGAACGTGCTCATGATCTCCTTCATCGTCGGGTGAATCGCCGCGAAGGGCTCGTCGAGCAGCGCGAGCCGGGGCTTGCGCATGAAGCAGCAACCGAACTCGAGCAGCTTCATCTGCCCGCCCGACAATTGGCCGGCATCGAGATGACGGACATGCGTGAGCTGCAATTGCGCAAGAAGAAAATTGGCGCGCGCACGCGCCTCGTCGGCGGCAAGCCCCAGCGCACGTCCGCCGACCAGCAGGTTGTCGAGCACGTTCATGCGCGGAAAGATGCGTGTGAGCTGGAACATGCGCATGAGCCCGCGGCGCGCAAGCCTCTGCGGCTTCAGGCCGGTGCAAGGCTCGCCGTCGAGATGGATCGCGCCCTGATCGCCGGAGAGATGGCCGGACATGATGTTGAGGAGCGTCGTCTTGCCCGATCCGTTCGGTCCGATGAGGCCGACGAGTTCGCCGGGCTCGACGTCAAAACTTACATCGGCAACCGCGACGAGGCCGCCGAACCTTTTGGTCACGCCTTGCACGGAGAGCATGGGGCTCATGCGGGCCTCTGCCGCCGCGTTGCGAGTGCGGCCGTGACAAGGCCCCACAATCCCGTACGGAAGAGGCGCGCGAACACGATGACAAGCGCGGCAAAGATGACCAATTGCCAGCCGCCGACATCGCGCAGCCATTCCGATGTGACGTAGACGAGAAACGCGCCAACAACCGGCCCGATCAGCGAGCCCATGCCGCCTATGACGGTCATCGAAACGACGAGTCCAGTCTGCTGCACGAGACCAAGTTCCGGCGTCACCAGCGAGGCGAAATAGGCGTAAAGCGCGCCGGCAAAACCTGCGGCGGCGGACGAGATCGCGAAAGCCGCCGTCTTCCAGAAGACGATGCGCACGCCGGAGCGCGCGGCGGCGATCTCGTCGTCGCGGATGGCCTCGAGAAACAAACCCGCCTTCGAGCGCAAAAGCAGGTAGAGCCCGCCGATGATGAACGCGAGCGCTCCAAGAAAAACATAGAACCAGACCACGCGATCATTGAACCAAGGCTCCAGCGGCAGACCGAGATCGCCGCGGGTGATATTGATCGAGTTCGAAGCGACCAGGCGCGCGATTTCGGCGAAGCTCAGCGTTGTGAGCGCGAGATATGGCCCCTTGAGCCGCATCACGATGCGGCCGAGCACGAGCCCGATGAGTCCCGCGACACCGCTGCCGATGATGAGGCCGGCGATTGGCGGTACGTTGTAGTAGGCGGAGGACAGCGCCGCCCCATAGGCACCGATCATCGCGAAGGCGGCGGGTGCAAGCGAGAACTGGCCGGTGAAGCCGGCGAGAAGATTCCATGATGACGCGAGGATCGCGAAATAGGCGGAGACGACGAGCACGCCAAGCCAATAGACGTCCCGCGTCAGAAGCGGCAGCAGCGCCAAGAGAAGAAGCAGCACGGCGGTTGCGATGAACTCGCGCATCAGTCTGATGTCGCCGCTCATCAGACCTCGCGTCCGCGTTCGCCGAACAGACCTTGCGGGCGGAACAGAAGGAACAGGATCAGGAGAACGAGGCCGAAGGTGTCGCGATACTGATAGGAGACGAGCACCGCGCCAAAGCTTTCGACAAGTCCAAGCAGCAGGCTCGCGATAAAGGCGCCGGGAATCGAACCCATCCCACCGAGCACAACGATCACGTAGGACTTGATCGCCGGAAATGCGCCGACATCGGGCGAGGCGTTGATGATCGGCGAGAGCAGCGCGCCGGCAAGCGCCGCAAGCCCGCCGGCGAGCGAGAAAACCAGCGACGACACGGCCGTCGCGTCGATTCCTGCAAGCGACGCGCCGAGCCGGTTCTGCGACACCGCACGGACCGCGCGGCCCCAATAGGAGAAACGCAGGAACAGCGCGATCAGCGCCAGCACGGCAAGCGTCACGCCTGCGGCGGCAACCTTCTGTCCGCTCATCAGTGCCGGGCCGACGACAATGCGGCTCGCGCTGACCAGCGCCGGCGCGCGAAATGCATACGGTCCAATCGCCTTATCGACGAGATTGACGAGAAGCAGCGACAAACCGAACGTGACGATCACCGCATACTCGTCACGCATCAATCCCCACGAGCCGATATTGGCGTAGAGCGGCCGCATCAGCGTGCGCTCGACCACCCAGCCGAGCGCCGCGCCGAAGAGAAAGGCGAACGGCAGCGCGACGACGAGCGGCACGCCGAGGCGTGCCGCGACGATCGTGTAGGCATAAGCGCCGACCATGTAGAATTCGCCGTGCGCGAAATTGACGATCCGCAGCACGCCGAAGATCAATGCGAGGCCGATCGCCATCAGGCCATAGAACAGGCCGGTAACGAGTCCGTTGACGGCAAGATCGGCCGCGAGCGCGCCGGTCAGCAAATGTCAGCGCTCTTTATGGCCGCGCCAGTTTCGACGGATCGAGCGGCTGCCCGGGCTGTTCCACAAGCGGCGTATCGGCAACCTTCTGCCCGATCTCCGTTACCTGGAAGGTGACGTAAGGGATATCGAGCCACTGGTGATTTTTATAGCCGGCCTCTTTCGAGAATGTGATTTCACCGCGCGTGCCGGTATATTTCGTCTCCTCAAGCGCTTTCACGAGTGCACCGGGATCGGTCGAATTCGCGCGCTTCAGCGCGTCGGCGAGCACGAGCAGCGAATCCGCGGCCTGATAGAGAAGCCGGTTGGGTTGCGCTCCGGTCTTGGCCGTGTAGGCATCGCCCACAGTCTTCGCCAGCGCCGGCGCCTGCATTTTGGGGTGATAGAGGCCGAAGACGAGCAGGCCTTTGCCTGCTTCCTTCACGTTCTGCCAGAAGTCCGGATAATCGGCGAGGCCCGACGCATCGTAGAACCACGTCTTCGCCGACGGCGCGATCCCCTGCTCATACACCTGATTCATCATGATGTAGGCAGCCGGCGGCAGCATCACATCGACGACCACGTCCGGGGGATCGGCGCGCAGCGGCAGAATTGCGGGCAGATAATCCTTCGCCGCGCGATCGAGCGTGTCGAACCTGTATGAAATTTCGGGCGCGACAGCTTTCAACTGCTCGCCGATGCCTTTCGCAAGCCCGATGCCGTAGTCGGTGTTCTCCGCGAACGCCACGACCTTCTTTGCACCGAGCTTCTTGATGCTGTCGGCGGCCGCCATCGCGACGCGGCGATTGTAGTTGTTGGGATTGAACATCTCCGGGTAACCCTTCTCCCGGATCGCGTCCGCCCAGCCGTTCGTGTTGATGTAGGGGATGTGGTAGCGGTGCGCGACTTCCATCCCGGCGAGCACATTGGAGGATTGGTGTTCGCCGACGATTGCGACAACCTTATCGCGCGTGATCAGCTTCTCCACCCCGGCCCGCGCCTTCTCGGGCAAGCCTTGCGTGTCTTCGATCACGAGCTCGATCGGCCGCCCGTTCACACCGCCTTGGTCGTTCAGCATCTTGGCGACGACCTCGAGCCCGTCCTTGACCTGCGTGCCCTGCACCACGGATCCCGGTGGCGACTGCGTCACCGTCACGCCGACCTTGATCGGGTCAGCCGCGTTGGCATTTCCGGCGAGGGAGGCGGAAAGGGTGAAGGCGGCGATCGCCAGATGCGATACGTATCTCATTGAACTTTAGCTCCATTTTCAGGCGGCCGAGCTTAATTGCGCGCCGCGTTCGCGCAAGCGCCAATTATTGCATTCGGTCGGCGCCGATGCTCTGATACCTTCGCAGAACGGCGCCTGGAAGCGCCGCAACGAACTCACAGGGGAGCCGGGCATGAGGAGCATCCTCGTTCCTGTCGCCGATCACGCGCACACCGATGCGGTCTTCGAAGCGGCGCTGATGCTGGCGCGGCGCTTCGACTCGTATGTCGAGGGGCTCGCGATCGGGCCCGATCTGTCCGGGCTAGCCGGCTTCGAGATTCCCATGGGCGGGCCGATGCCGGACGAGACGATGTGGCGGGATCTTGCCGAGCAGGCGCGCGAGCAATTCGAAGCCTTCATGAGCGCGCACCTGCCGCGTGCAGGCGCACAACGCTCCGGCGCCTTCGCGTGGTCGGCGCAAAAGCTCGTCGGCGATCTCAGTCTTGGGAGTTATGGCCGCGTCTTCGACATCATCGTGCTCGGGCGCCCAGGTTCGGCGCCGAACGCGCCGCGTATGGCGACATTCGAGGCGGCGCTCTTCGAAAGCGGCCGGCCGGTGCTTGTCGTGCCGCAGCGCGTCAGCCAAACGCTCGGCGACAATGTCGTGATCGCCTGGAATGGATCGACCGAGACCGCGCGGACGGTCGCCCTCGCGATGCCGATCCTCGAGAAGGCCAAGCGGATCACGGTGGTCAGTGTCGAGGGCGGCATGGTGCCCGGGCCTTCCGG
Organism: Methylobacteriaceae bacterium; assembly: GCA_034669505.1. GTDB lineage: Bacteria > Pseudomonadota > Alphaproteobacteria > Rhizobiales > Beijerinckiaceae > JAFASC01. The sequence goes on along the minus strand of JAXDNJ010000022.1, from coordinate 71,909 downwards.
ACCGCAGCTGGCGCAGGCGCTCGCCACGGCGGGTCTCTCGGTCGAGCACAAGCACGTGACCGACCGTCACCGCAGTGCCGGCGAGGTCATCCTGGCGACTGCCGGCTCCCTCGGCGCGGATTTCCTTGTCAAAGGGGCCTATACCCAAAGCCGGCTACGGCAGATGATTTTCGGCGGGCAGACGCGGCACATCCTCGCGGAGGCAAACCTCCCCGTCCTGCTCGCATGCTGAATGAAGGCGCTGCGGCGCCGCGGGAGGGAAGCCAGGCCGAGGAGCCGCCACCGCCGTCGCCGCGCAGCCTGTTCTTTGCGATCTTTCCCTCGATCATGCTGCCGATGTTCCTGGCGATCGTCGATCAGACGATCGTTGCGACGGCGCTGCCCAGCATTGCTGCCTCGCTTGGGGACGTGGAGCGCATCTCCTGGATCGTTATCGCCTATTTGATTTCGGGAACGATCGCCGCGCCGGTCTACGGCTATTACGGCGATCTCTACGGGCGCCGGAAGGTCATGTTCATGGCGCTCGCCGTCTTCATCATCGCGTCGTGCTTGTGCGCGGCGGCGCAGTCGATCCCGATGCTCATTCTTGCACGCGTCGCGCAGGGACTCGGCGGCGGCGGGCTCATGACTCTGTCGCAAGCGCTGATCGGCGAAACCGTGCCGCCGCGGGAACGCGCGCGCTACCAGGGCTACCTCGCAGCCGTCGTGGTTTGTTCAAGCACGTTTGGCCCCGTGGCGGGCGGCGTGCTTACCCAGGCCTTCGGTTGGCGATCGGTCTTTTTCGTCAACGTTCCGCTCGGTGCGATTGCGCTATTGCTTGCGCGCCGGCTGCCGTCGAAGAAAGGCATGCGCGAGCGGCCTCGATTCGACATCGGCGGGCTCGTCCTGTTCATCTGTTTCGCCGTCCCGCTGCTCGTCGGATTGGAGCGCCTGCAGACATTCGACCGGAGCGCGATCGCTGTCTCGACGATTGCCGCTGCGATCGGCATTGTCTCGCTCCTATTTCTGCTTCGGCATGAAAGCCGTACGCCCAATCCACTGTTTCCCGTCGATCTCATCAAGCGTCCGGAGATTTGGCACAGCGATGGGATGGCTGCACTGCATGGCGCCGCACTCGTGTCCCTGATCACCTTCCTGCCGATCTATTTGCGCGTCGTGCATGGGACCTCGGCGACGCAAACCGGGCTCCTGCTGCTGCCCCTCACCGCGGGCATCGGTTTCGGCTCCATGATCACCGGCCAGATCGTCAGCCGCACCGGACGTACGATGATCGTATCGACGATCGGGCTCGCGGTCGTGACGTTTCTGCTGCTGATCCAGGCGGCGTTCGCCGCCTACATGAGCGCGCTCGAGCTCACCGCCTTATGGGGGATCACCGCCTTGTTCATGGGCAGCGTCATGGGCGTGGTGCAGGTCACCGTGCAGAACGCCGCGGGAAGGGAAAGGCTCGGTGCAGCCGCCGCGTCGGTGCAGCTATCGCGCTCAGTCGGTGCGTCATTCGGCACCGCCGCCATCGGCATGATCCTGTTCGTGACGCTGGCGATCAGGGATCCGGACGGCGCGCACGTTTTCATCACGATGATCGAGCAGGGCGCCTCGGCATTGGATAGCTTGCCGGCAGATCGGCGTGCGATGATGCAAGCGGATATCGCGCAAGCGTTCCGCGCCGCTTTCCTCACAATCGCGGCGTTTACAGCGGGTGCGGGGTTGCTGGCGCTGACCAATCCGGCGAAACGGCTGTCTTGACAACTAAATCTCCGCAAAGACCTCCAGCAGATTTCCATCGGGATCGCGGAAGAACAGTGTACGATGCCCAAAGACCTGATCAGTCGGCGGTGAGAGCAGATTTACGCCCTGCCGCACGAGTTCGCCGGCACATTGATCAACTTCGGATGCTGAAACCTTGAATGCCAGCTGGAGCGAGGCGCTACCGTTCGGGATTGGAGCATCTGCTGACGTTCGGCTTGGGGTGGCCAAGGCCAACGTATTGTCGCCAACCTGATATTCGACCCAACCGGGCGAAAGCTCCCGTGACAGTGGAAAACCGAGGACGTTTTCGTAGAAGCGGCGCATGACTGCCATGTCGCGCACGAAAACAACCGTATAATCGATCGCCCGAATGGCTTTAAAAGCGGAACTAGAATTCGAATTTCGTTCGTTCACGACTAATCACACCCCGAGATAGGCCTGCCGGACGGAATCGTCGGCGGCGACCTCAGCACTCGTGCCGGCGCGCACGATGTGCCCGTGCTCCATGACATAGACGCGATCGGCAATACCGAGCGCGGAGCGCGCGTCCTGCTCGACCAGCAGCACCGCCGTGCCGGATTGCTGAATGGCCCGGATTGAATCGAAAATCTGCATTTTCAGCCGATGCGCGATGCCAACCGACGGCTCGTCGAGCAGAAGCAGACGGGGGCGTCCCATCAGCGCGCGGCCGATCGCCACCATCTGCTGCTCGCCGCCCGACAGCGTGCTCGCCTGCTGGCGCGCCCGCTCGCGCAGCACGCCGAACAGCGCGTAGACGCGTTCGAGATCGGCGGCGATTTCGGCGCGGTCGTCGCGGAGATAGGCGCCGAGCTGCAGGTTTTTCAGCACCGTCAATTCCGGAAACAGACGGCGCCCTTCCGGGCAGTGACAGATGCCGCGTGCGACCACCCGATGCATCGGCAATTCGCCGATGTCGCTGCCGCCGAACCGCATCTCACCGCGGCTCGGCAAAGCCCGCGAAATGGCTTTCAAGAGCGTCGTCTTGCCGGCGCCGTTCGAGCCGAGCACCGCGACGAGTTCGCCCTCGCGCACTTCAAGGTCAATGCCTTCGAGCGCGAGCGCCTTGCCGTAATGAACAGTGAGGTGCGAAAGCTCAAGCAGTGCCACGCACGCTCTCCGTCGCGACGCCAAGCCGCGCCTCAAGATCGTCGCCGCCGCGGCCGATATAGGCTTCGACGACACGGGGATGCCGCACGATCTCGCCGGGTGTCCCGGTCGCGATGATCTCGCCGAAATCCATAGCAATGACGCGGCGCACGAGCTGCATGAATTCGCGCAGGCGATGCTCGATAATCAGGATCGTCAGGCCTTCGACCTTATGCAGCTCACGGATCAGCGCGGCGAGCGGCTCGATCTCGCTCGTGCCGAGACCGGCGAAAGGCTCGTCGAGCAGCAAAAGTTTCGGGCGCGTCACGAGTTCGCGCGCGATTTCAAGGCGACGAAGATCGCCGTAGGAGAGCGCGTCGACCATGAGGTCGGCCTTTGGACCAAGTCCGACACGATCGAGCATGTTGCGGGCGCGCGCTTCGGTATGTCCTTCGGCGCGCACGCGCGGCGCAAGACAGCCGACGACAACGTTCTCGACGACGGTCATACCGACGAACGGGCGCGTCAGCTGGAACGTTCGCGCCAGCCCGCGATTGACGATGCGATGCGGCGCCACGCCGATCAGCGGCGCGCCGTCGAATTGAATCGTCCCGCGTTCCGGCCGCATGAAGCCGGTGAGCACGTTGAATAGCGTGGTCTTGCCGGCGCCGTTCGGTCCGAGAATGCCGGTGATTTCGCCGGGCTGCAGCGCAAAGGAGACGTTCTTGACGGCGGTCAGGCCGCCGAAGCGCTTGGTCAGGCCCTCGACTTCGAGCAGCGCACTCATGCGCCGGCGCTGCGGCTGAATATAGCGCTGCGGCTTTTGATCCAGCTGCGTACGCGCACCCACACGGGTGCGATGACCCCACTCGGGATGAAAAACAGGATCAGGATAAGGACGAGCGTATAGACCCACAGCCGATATTCGCTGAAGCTGCGAAGGCCTTCGGTCAATCCGATGAGCAGAAGCGCGCCGCCGACAGGTCCGTAGATCGAACCCATGCCGCCGACATAGACCATGATGATGATGTTGATCGACAGCGCGACATCGAAAAGATCTGGCCCGACCTGCAGCTGATAATTCGCATAAAGCGCGCCGCCGAAGCCGGCGAAAGCGGCGCTGATCATCAGCGCGGAAATTTTGTAGAAATTCACGTTGATGCCGGCGGCCTGGCACGTCGCTTCGTCGCCGCGGATGGCGCGCAGGATCGTCCCCCAAGGCGACAGCGCGATCAGCTTCAGGATCACTACTGTGACGACCAGCGCGGCGAGCGTGAAGTAATAAGCCGACACTTGCGAGCGCAGCATCGGCGAGAGGCCATTCAACCCGTCCTGACCACCGGTCGTCTCCGAGAAGATGATCGAGAGCTTCTGCATCACGACGGCGCCGGACAGCATGGCGAGCGCGAAGTAAGGGCCTCGGAGCCGCAGCGTCGGAATGCCGATGACAAGACTGAACAGCACCGCCACGATTGCCGCGGCGGGGAATCCCCACCATGGATTTAGTCCAAATGACACATTGAGAAAGCCGGCGGTGTAAGCGCCGGTGCCGATGAACAGCGCGTGGCCAAAATTCTCGCGGCCGGTCAGGCCCGACATGAAGTCCCAGCTCGTCGCCCAGATCGCATAGCAGAGCGCCACCGTCATGATGCCGACGATGTAACGGCTGCCAACGAAAGGCACCGTGGCCAACAGCGCGATTACAATAATTGCGCCGATCACATCCGTTTTCGACAGGCTGCCCCAGGCGAGCATCGCGCGTCCCTCTAGAACGCCGCGCGCTTGCCGAAGAAACCGGCCGGCCGGATGATGAGGACGATGAGAACTGCCGCAACCGACACTATCTGCGACCATTCAATCGAGGCTTTGAAGGCGACGATCGTCTCGGTGTATCCAAGCAGCAGCGCGCCGACGATGCTGCCCGGAATGGAACCCAATCCGCCGACGATCACGATCGCGAAGGCTTTGACGAGCGGCAGCAGGCCCATCCCGGGAATGACCGATTGGAACGGCGCGACGAGGACGCCGGCCGCCGCCGCAATCGCGGCGGAGAGACCCATGACGATCGAGAAGATGCGGTCCGACGGGATGCCCATGTAGCGCGCGCCTTCGGGGTCCTGCGACACGGCGAGGATCGCGGCACCGAGCCGCGTGTGCTGCATGAACAGCCAGAGGCCGCCGAGAATCGCGACCGAGCAGAAGAAGGCGAGCAGCCGCTGCCCGCTCAAGAGCACGCCGCCGAAATTGAAGCTGCTTTCGACAAGCGAGGGCACGTTGCGCGCCTCCGAGCCGAAGATGAGGAGCAGGATCTGCTCGACCATGAGGCCGACGGCGAGCGTCATCATCAGGACGGCGAGCGGCGGCAGCCGGCGCAGCGGGCGCACCAGCACGCGCTCCATCGCGATGCCGAACAGCGCGACAAGCAGCACCGCGATAATAGCGGCAATAATAAGCGGCACGTGAAGATTGGAGGTCAGCGTGTACACGCAATACGCGCCGAGCGCATAGAACGCGCCGTGCGCCAGATTGAGGATGCGGGCGACGCCGAAGATCAGCGTAAAGCCGACCGCGAGTAGCGCATATACGGCGCTGATCACAGCGCCGTATATCAATATGTCGAGCAAGGCGGTGCGCCTTAGATCAATTCTTCATCATCCAGGGCGGATCGATCATCTTGGCCGTTGCGACTTCCTTCGGCCACACGACCGCGCGCTCGCCCTCGTTCTGCCATTGCACGTAGATGACGTTGACGTTGCCTGGCCCGTCCTGCACCTCGTGCAGGGCATCGAACTTGACGCGGCCGCGGGCGCTGAGGAAATCAGTCTTCTCGAGTTCCTTGATCACCGCATCGGTATCTGTCGTCTTGGCCCGTGCGACGGCCTCGGCATACAGGTAGACCGCGTCATACGCGCCCGTTGCCGTATAGACCGGCGCGCGATTGTACTTCTGCACGAACGCATCCCACCACGGAATCGATTTCTCCGTAATGGGCTTCCGCAGCACGAAATTCGTCGTGACTTCGGAGAGCGCCTTGCCGCCGACGCGCTTGAAGAAATCGGCGTCCTGGCTCTTCACATCGATGCCGCCGATCGCGACCGGCACCTTTGCATCGTACCATTGCTTGACGAAAACATCGGACGCGGCATGCGACAGGATGATGAGCAGGTATTGCGAGCCGGAATCCTTCACCTTGGCGAAGATCGGCGAGAAGTCGGCGGTCTGCGGATCGAAAAACTCGGCGAGCGGCACTTCGAGGCCGGCCTCGGTCGCGTTCTTCTTCAGGAACGGCACCATGTCCTGAACCCATTTGGCGTTTTCGCCGAGGATGGAGATTTTGCTGTAGCCGAGCTCGCCCTTGAGCTTGCCCTTGATGAAGTCGAGCAGGCTCGCCGCCTGTTTGGCGGAATTGATAGGGTTCACGCGGAAGAGATATTTGTAATTGGCGTAATCGTCCTTGACCTTCTGCTGGATCGCCGGCGAGGCCGAGCCCGTTCCGAGGAAGATTGTCTGCGCACGCGAAATATGCGGCAGTTCCGCAAGGGTGACGCCACTGTCGTAGCCGCCGATCAGCACGTTCACATTGTTGTCGCCGGTGAGCTTATTGACGGCAGCAACCCCTTCTTTCGGGCTTTCGCCTTCATCCGCCGTGACCACTTCGAGCTTGCGGCCAATGACGCCGCCCTTGGCGTTGATCTCCTCGACCGCCATGCGCACGCCGTCGATCGTGTCGCGGCCGACTTGCAATTGCAGCGCCGTGTTGATGCCGAGCAGGATCGGTTTGTCCTCCGCGCGGGCTGGGAGCGCCAGCGCGGCGGCCATCAGGGCCGAGCCGGCAAGGACCGGCGCAATGCGTTTGAGCATGTTTATCCTCCGAGGGGTTCGGCCTCTCATGCTGCGCTCGGGGGAAGCGCGCAGGCTTAATGCCGGATGGCCATTTTGCCGCAGTAAAGGCTAGGCGTGGTCGGGACGCAAGGCTTCACGTTCCCGAGGCTCCGAAGGTCTCGAAGGAGCTTACCGCGTCCGGATTTTCGAGGTGACGTCCCAATCCCCGGGCGCGCCTTCAGGCACGAAGACGCCGTCCGCTCCCATCGCTCCGGCGCGGATCGGGCGCGGCGGCGGGCGCGGCGCATAGGCGCTCGCGGTCGGATGCTGCATGTCGAGCGGCGTGCCCGAGCGCGCAATCAGTTTCGAAATCTCATCCGAATTGAAGGCCTGCAGCTGCCGTTCTTGTTGCGGCACCGCGGCCGAAGGCGAGCTGTGCATGGCATACATCGCGGACGAAGACGGGCGCGCCGATGCCATATCGATATCCTCATCGATGTCGGGCGCATCCGGGAGATCGTCGCGGCGTGGCGCGGGGATTGTCGTCTTCGGCACCGGCTTGCAGATACGGCGCGGGCCGCTCGACGTGTTGCCGTGCATCGCGAGATCGACGTGGATGTGATTATAGTGGAATGCGTTCGAGCCCGGCCCGAGCACGGTCGTGAAAAGATCGCACGCACCGCCATGCACGTCGCGCAAAAAGGCCTGCGTCTGCTCGTCGCCGCGCGTCCAGTCGCGCACGATCGCAATGCTGCGCCCATCCGCCAGGACGAAGCCGCCGATATCGAGCGCGTTGCCGAAGGAATGTTCCGAGAGCTGCGCGCCATATTGGTTGTTCATGCCGCGGCAGGAATACGAGCCCATCGAGTTGATCTGCGTGACGGGCACGCCGAAACGGGCTTGCGCCGCCGGCTGCACGATGTCGGTGAGCCACTGGTCGAGTTCGGCGATCATCGAGCAATCGAGGGTCGCGGTTGAATTGAACGCGACGGCGCCGTTCTGCAGCGCGGTGACCTTGAAGGGCCGCGTCAGTCCGCAAATGCCGGGACCGGACATTTCATTTGCCGGCTGGATATATTCGCTCTGCGTGATCCTGTGCTGGGCGAGGCAAGTATTTTCCGCCTGTGTGCGCCAGGCGGGACGCTGCGCCCGCTCGTAGACGCCGCAGCCGGCGACGCTGCCGACGATTGCGAGCGAAACGACAGTGACAAAAACGCGACGCGTCATGCAAAAACATTTGCGCCACGCCGGTTAAGTCGAATTGAAGCTTTTGGGTTAACGAAGCGGAAAGTCGCCTACCCGCCGAACACCATTCGGCCGATGAGGCGGTTTGGAATGAGGGTGAAGGCTCCCGCCGCGACGAGGGAAACATAGAGGCTGATCATCGCGGCGCGGTGTGCGCGGATGCGGCCGACGCGGCGCGCCCAGATGGCGTAGGGTAGCGTCGCCAGCGTCAGAAGCGAGAGGAGATGGATCGGGCTGAACTGACCCGGTCTCAGGCCCGTGATCCAGAAAGACGTGACGGCCACCGTAAGCATCGCGCCGACCCAGAGCCAGCCGATGCGGCGGTGCACCGGAGTGCCTTTGCGCAGGAAAAGGACGGCGGTGCCAAGTCCTAACGCGCCGAGAGCGGCGGCGACGTGCCATTGCACGATCGCCGACGCTCCCAGCAGAGGCGCGAGGCTCATACGCGAGCCTTACGCGGAGGGTCGCTCGTGCCGCTATTGCTCTGCGCGTTGCGGCGTTCGTTCATGAAGCGATCGAACTCTTCGCGATCGCGGGCACGGCGCAGCCGGTCGAGATGCTCGGAGAATTCGCGTTCGGCCTGGACGAGTTTCCGGCGCTCTTCTTCAAGGCGCGCAAGTTCGGTGTTGCGCCAATCATCGAAGGCGCTGTTGCCGGTCGCTCGCATGCCGGAGCCGCTTTTCTGCCAGGAGCCGGACCAGCCGCCGCACCAGGTCTGCGAGGCGCCGCTGGCGCCCTGGAATTTGGCCGTGACCTTGTCCCTCGCATAGGAGAAGAGGTCGCCTGGATAGCCTTCCTTCTTCTGCGCGATTTTCAGGAAGAGGATCGCCAGGCCGATCGGCCAAAAGACGACAAAGCCGACGATCATCGCCGCCAGTTCCAGCGGATGCCAGCGGCTGCATCGACGCGAGCCCTGATGCTGATTCCAGGGGCCGGTGTCGACGGTATTCGTATAGGCACTCATTTGTGAGCTCCAAGATTGCACGAGCGCCTTTCGAGCGGCTCATGTAAATGTAAAATACATTCACATGTGCGATTTGTCCAGGTGCGGAAACGCACACCACGCATAAAAAAAGCGGGCATAGCCGCCCGCTTTTCCGGGATTCGCTTGTGAAATCAGCGTGCTTGCTGGATCGCCGAAAGCTGCCAATCCCGCGCCGTGCCGCCTCTGGGGCGCTGGAAAGTCCACACCTCGGTCACCTCTTCCGGCACGCTGGCGCTACCCGAGATCAAGCGGCCGCTCGTCTGGTCGAGGATCGGGTTCAGGACCGAATAGCGCATCGCGACGCTCGCATAGTCAGCCTCCGGCTCCTGCCAGGCTTCAGACAGGTCGCCCTGGATGAGCTTGGCCCCGGACACCTTATCGACGACACCTCGCCGGGTATTCGCCGCCAGTTCCTCGACAAAGCTTTCCGCCATCTCCGGCGTCGTCAGGCGGCGAAGCGTCGCCACATCGCCGCCTCCATAGGCGTCTTGGATTTCGCTCAAGCGCTGCTCGAAAGCGTCGTAGTCCGCTTTATCGATATTGAGCGGGCTCGTCGTCGTCGGGCCGGACCCGCCGCCGAGCGGCGCCGCGGCGGTGCGGTAGGCCGGCGCCTCCTCAGGCGGCGCGGCCCCGTAGGGCATGCCGGCATAGGCCGGCTGCGGGTGTTGGCGGCGCCGGAACCAGCCAATCGCCAAGCTCGCCAAGAGCACGATGAGACCGATCTGCAGCAGGAGGCCAAGCATCGAGACAATGCCGCCAAGCCCGCCGAACAGGCCATGACCGAACAGGAGCCCGAGCAGGCCCGCACCGATCAGACCACCCATGAAGCCGCGGCCGAAGCCGCCGCCGAAGAAGCCGGGGCGGTTGAAGCCCGGCCGCTGCAGACCCGGGTTCAGCGCCGAGGCGCCGGGCGCCCGCTCGAAGGGAGATACCCGCGGGGCGGTTGGGGTCGCCGATGGCATGGAAAAACTGCGCGAGCCGCGGCTGCCGAACGATCCACCCCCGCCCGCACGGGCATAGGCGTCGCCGACACTCAGCGTAGCGGCAAGCATCAGCGCGGCTGCCGCAACCAAAAACTTCCTGGACATTGCGTCCTCCTCACCCGCGCCAAACCGCGCGGACGAGGCGAATATGGTGGCAAACCACCATATTCGCCAAGAGGAGCTGCACTTATTTTGTTCAGGAAAGAGGTTTACGCGTACGGCTCAACGCATCCCGACGCAAACCGCGCCGATGGTCGCAAGTGCTGCAAGCATAGCAAGATAGTCCAAGGTTTTGGTCATTTCGCACTCCTAAAAGGCACGGAGCCGGAATTTTCCCTCACATACGCGACTACGCAGGTGCACTCGCAATTTTCGTGCAACCTTGCTGCACCGCACGAATCACTAGCGCTGCGCTTGCTTTCCAATCGGGCAGCGGGCGTTCTAAGGTTAGGCATGGACCCGAAACAAAATTTCTTCGGCGGTGGCCGCCGCGGCTATCATCATGGCCGGCTGCGCGATGCCTTAGTCGAGGCTGCGCGCACACTTGTGACGGAGCGCGGTCCGGCCGGTTTCACTCTGGCTGAAGCGGCAAAGCGCGTCGGTGTCACTGCAGCTGCGCCGTATCGGCATTTCAGCGATCGCAACGAACTTATGGGAGAGCTTGCCAGCCGCGGCTTCCAATTGTTCGGCGAGCGGCTGGCGCGCGCATGGGATGACGGGCGTCCCAACGTTCTCGAAGCATTTCGGCGAATGGGCGCGGCGTACCTTACATTCGCGCAGGAAGAACCTGGGCTATACGCCGCGATGTTCGGCAATGTGCAGACGCTTGCTGCGCCCGAGCCCGGTGCGGCGGCCGATGCTGCGCTCGACACGTTGCGGCGCGCTTCCGTCGCATTATTGCGCAGCCACGGCGCGCCGGAGAGTGCCGCGCGCGACCTCGCCTTCCAGATCTGGGCCTATTCACATGGCGTTGCCATGCTTGCCGTGTCGGGCCATCTCGCCGCGTCGAAAGGCTGCGATCCTGCCGCGGTGCTTCTGCAGGGGACGACCAATCTGGTGGAAATGACGGTGCGCCGGCTCAAGGGCGGGTAGGCCCGCCTTCTTGAAAGGGTGCATTCCACTATATTCTGCATCAATCAATGCATGGCGGGCGAACTTCCCGCAGCGGGGTACGTAAACGTGGACGACACGGATCGTGGCGCCGCACGCGACACATCTAGAGAGGCGCATCTCAATCTTGTCGGCGGCGTGAAGCCGCGCGGCGAGTTAAACACTGCGCTTCGCCGCGCGCGCGTTGAGAATGCCGAGCGCTCCGACGTGATCGCCGAGCTTCGCGGCGCGGAGGTCGCGCGATTGGAAATGCTGCAGGAACAGCTCGCGCCGGTTCTCGCGCAAGTGCCTGCCGATTGCGATCTCTTCGATGTGGCGCTCGTGCCAGCGGAACACCCGCGCCTGTTCATCGATATGATTGGCTTCATCGAAATGGGGCGCGACCGGCGGCTCTATCGCTTCCTGCAAGACACGCGGCATGGACGCGTGACCCTGTGCGAGACCGAACAGCTCGACAAAATGGTGGAGGCGGTCACCAATTATATTGCGCAGCGGCTGATCGAGCGCGAGCGGGCGCTTGCCGCCGATGCCGGTGTCCGGACACCACCGCGCGACGGCGCATCGGTTGCATTGTCGGAACCGCCCGCACCGGCGTCCCCGCCTCGGCGGCGCCGGTTTTTCGTTCGGTTCTTTATTTTCCTGGTCGATCTCTTGGGGATGGCGGTGCTCTCCGCTCTCCTCGCCGCCGCCGCATGGTATGCCTACAAGCTCCAGGTCCCTGGATAAGCCACGGGGCTTCGTGATGGCCGCGTGACAGCACCCCTAAACAAGGGTTAGCCTCGCCATTGAGTGGCACGCATCCTGCTCGTGAAGGCGTTTGCGACCGGGCCAATCGGGGGCGGCATCATGCGATCGAGACTGACGACGTTCATCCTTATCGGCATGATCCTCGGCATCATCGTCGGCTATCTCTGCAGTATCACGTGGCCCGACCCGCAGACCGCAAAGACGATCTCCGGCTATATCGGCCTGATCACCGACATTTTCCTGCGCCTGATCAAGATGATCATCGCGCCGCTCGTTTTCTCGACGCTGGTCGTCGGCATCGCGCATATGGGCGATACCGCCTCTGTTGGGCGCATCGGCGGGAAAGCGCTGCTTTGGTTTGTCGGCGCTTCCTTCGTCTCGCTGCTCATCGGCTTGGTGATGGTCAACCTCCTGCGCCCGGGCGAGTCGCTCAATCTTCCGCTGCCGGATGCGGGCGCCTCGACGAACCTCAAGGCAGCGTCGCTGTCGCTGAAGGAGTTCGTCACGCATCTCGTGCCGAAAAGCGCGATCGAAGCGATGGCGAATAACGAGATCCTGCAGATTGTCGTCTTCTCGATCTTCTTCGGTGTTGCGCTCGCCTCGCTTGGCGCGAAAGGCAAGCTTCTCGCCGAAGGTTTTGAGCAGGTCGCCGACGTGATGCTGCGTATTACCGGCTACATCATGAATTTCGCCCCGATCGCGGTCTTCGCCGCGATGGCGGCGATCATCACGACGCAGGGCCTCGGCATTCTTGTCACCTACGGCAAGTTCATGCTCGAGTTCTACATCAGCCTCGCCATTCTCTGGTGCGTGCTGGCGCTTGCCGGCTACGCATTGATGGGCAGGCAGATGACGCGGATGCTCAGCCTAATCAGGGAGCCGTTCATACTGGCGTTCTCCACCGCGTCGAGCGAAGCGGCGTATCCGAAGACGCTGCGCCAGCTCGAAGTGTTCGGCGTGCCGAACCGCATCACCAGCTTCGTCCTGCCGATGGGCTACTCGTTCAATCTTGACGGCTCGATGATGTATTGCACCTTCGCGGCAATCTTCATCGCGCAGGCCTACAACATTCCGCTGACGCTCGGGCAGCAGTTCACGATGCTGTTGCTTCTCATGGTGACGTCGAAAGGCATGGCCGGCGTGCCGCGCGCCTCCCTCGTCGTGATCTCGGCGACGTTGTCGACGTTCAACATTCCGGAAGCCGGGTTGCTGCTCATCATCGGCATCGATCAGTTCTTGGATATGGGCCGCTCTGCGACGAACGTTCTCGGCAACAGCATCGCGACGGCGGCGGTGGCGAAATGGGAAGGCCAGCTCACGCTGGAGGATCAGAGCCTCGACAGGGGAATTGGTACGACGCCGCTGCCGGCGGAGTGATGTCGATGAAGGGCTTGCCGGCCGCGCTGTGTGCCGCTGTCGTAGCGGCGTTCTTCGGCATTTCACTCGCACATGCCGAAGGCGAGCTCACCGGCACTCTCAAGAAAGCCAACGATTCCGGCAGGGTTGCCATGGGCTACCGCGAGAGCTCGTTGCCGTTCTCTTACGTGAACGCGCTGAAGCAGCCGATCGGGTATGCCATCGATCTCTGTCAGGAGATCGTTGACGACATGGCGCATGAACTCGGCCGTGACGATCTGAAGATCGACTATAAGCCGGTGACCTCGGCGACGCGCTTCGAGGCGGTCACGTCAGGCACGATCGATCTCGAATGCGGTTCGACGACCGACAATCTCGAACGGCGCAAGCAGGTCGATTTCTCCCCCACCTATTATGTCAGTGCGACGAAGCTCCTGGTGCGTCGTGACTCGCTGATCCGCTCTTATCGCGATCTGCGCGGCAAGAAGGTCGCGGTGACCGCCGGCACGACCAATGCCGAGGCCATCCACCGTGTGTTCGAGCAATTGAAAATCCCGGCGGAGATAGTCACCGGCCGCGATCACGCCGAATCCTTCGGCTTTGTAAAGAGCGGCAAGGCCGATGCGTTGGCCCTCGATGACGTGCTGCTCTATGGGCTGATCGCCGCCGAGGGGCCGAAGGGCAGCGACTACACCGTGCTGCCAGAGAACCTGTCGTATGAGCCTTACGGCATCATGTTCCGCAAGAACGATCCGGCGCTGTCAATGCTGGTGCAGAAGACATTCGCGCGGCTGGCCGAAGCGCGCGAATTGCGCTGGCTTTACGAAAAATGGTTCTTGAAGCGGCTGCCGACCGGCGAGCGGCTGAACATCCCGATGTCCGAAGAGCTGGCACATACGTTTCAGATATTGGGCATGAGCGATTGATTTATGGACGAGACTTGGGTGAAAATTGTTGTAGGCATTGGCGCCGGAATTGTAGGCGCTCTATTGGCGGCCGGCGCGAATGCATTAGCTGCCCATCTACGAATCCGAGAAGTAAAACTGACATACGAACAGCAATTAAGATCCGGATACCTTGAGAATGCACGAAAGGTTTCGGAAGAAGTTTATATTCCACTTGCTGTCGCAACATCCAAGCTCTGGAATTCGTATGACAACTTGAGGTCCAAAATCGATTTTGAAGTCGAAGCCTGGCCCGTTCCAGAATCAGTTACTTTTATCGATGAATGCAGGACATATCTATCAGTGCTCGAAGATTTATCAGGCAGAGGGGCCGAGGCTTACCTGACCAATGACTTAGACGTGGCTTTACAGAACTTTGTCAATTTTCTCCGGCGGTCGCTCCAGACGGAGGTGTCGGTGCGGAATGAAATTCTGACGACTACAATACCCATCACAGTGGGCATCAGGGGCGTAAGTGTTCCAATCAATGTCGGCCAGTTTAGGACCTTCTTGGGCGACAAGTATAAAAAAGTCCCCTCTACTCTCACGCAAGTGCTAGATAAGCCCTTTTCACTTGGTTTGGCAGGGTTCAACCTATCATACCGAATCGAAGTCCTTGCTGCGCCGATCGGCTCGCGTGATTTCGAACGACGAATGGTGGTTGATATCTCAGTGATCAAGACGCTAATAAAAGAAGTGACTCTCGGCTCACGTTCTGGGAACTGAACTTCGGAGAGGCGGCGCAAGAAGGAACGGGTAATTCCGCCGGTCCTCAAATGAATATCCACATGCTTGACTTACGGCCGGGCATCCGAGGCGTTCACAATCTATACTCGCCCAAATCCGCCATCGTACTGGTTCCCGCCGACAGCCCGCGCGCCCGGGCGGTGATCTTCACCCCGTCCTTTTCGCATTCGATCCGAAACAGATTGTAGCCCGCCCGATGCATGCGCGTGCCGCCGGTCGCGGACGCCGATTGCACCCCCACCACCGGAATACGCGCGCCGTTACGTTCGATAAAGCTGATCGTCATGCGATGATTGTGCCCGTGGATGACCAGATGGGCGCCATGCTGCGAGACGATCTCCTCGAACTCGCGCCGATCGGTCAGGCTTCGCCCCGCGCCCCCGCCGCCGCGGTTCGGCGGATGATGCACCATGACGACGCGCGGCACGTTTTCGCGGGCGAGCGCGGCAAGCAGCGCGTCGAAGCGCGCCCGCTGTTTCGAGCCGAGCCGCCCCGACGCGAGAAAAGGGGCGGTCGGCACTCCCGATGAGAGGCCGATCAGCGCAATACCGCGGCGCACCCGCAGATACGGAAAGCCGCTCGCGCCGGTCGCGTCGCTCGTCGTCCATTTGGCAAACGTGCTGGCGAGATGCGGCATCGACCCACGCGTATAAGCGTCATGATTGCCGGGTACGAAGCTTACCTTGTCCGGCGGCCCGAGCGTGTCGAGCCAGGCGGCCGCGAACGGGAATTCCGCTTTGAGGCCAATGTTCAGAATATCCCCGGTCATGGCGATATGATCGGGTCTCTGCGCATGAATGTCGGCGACGACCGCGGCGAGAACGTCCATATTGTGGGTGAGCGATCGCCCGCGCTGCCAATTCATGTAGCCGGTGATGCGCTTGCCGAGGAGCTCGCGCCGATGCGGGCGGGGCAGGGGACCGATATGGGCGTCGGAAAGATGGGCGAGGAGAAAGCTCACCTAAATTCCCTGGGGCGCGGACGCCGGGGCGTCAAGCTTTGCAAGTGTCTTGCGCGATGAGTCTTCGTGCGCGGATCGTCGCGCGCCTCGGCGGGCTCATCAATAGCGTGCGGCGGCCCGTGACGCTCGGCGTCCGCGCGATCGTACGCGACGGCGAGGGCCGGGTGCTCCTCGTGCGCCACACTTACGTGCCGGGCTGGTATCTGCCGGGCGGCGCCGTCGATCCCGGCGAGAGCGTCGGCGACGCGCTTACGCGGGAGCTTCTGGAAGAAGCGAATGTCCGGATCATCGGTCCGCCGCGGCTTCTCGCGATCTATTTCAATCCGCGCGCCGGCAGCGATCATGTCGCTTTGTTTGAAGTGACGCAGTTTGAGCAAACTTCGCCGAAGCTTGCTGACCATGAGATCGTGGAAGCGCGCCTCTTTCCCGTCCACGCTCTGCCGGAGGGGACGACCCCATCGACGCGGGCGCGTCTCGGAGGCACTGAGGAGTCGTTCATCTGGTAACTTTTGCGCGGTCTTGGGACGCGTGTTAGAGGCGCGGCCTCCCGCGCTCCAGTTTCCCGGCAATGGCAGACATCCCGTTCGACTTCGCGCCGCTGACGCCCGACGATCTTATCGCGATCGGCCGGCTCGACGCGCGCGCCTTCGGGCCGGGACGTTTCGCCAAGAGCGCCTATCGGCTGCGCGAGGGGGTCGAGCCGGAATGGAACCTCTCCTTTGTCGCGCGGATCGGCACGCTGGTCGTCGGTGCAAACCGCATCACCCCGATTCTCTGCGGCGGTGAACCGGCGCTTCTTCTCGGGCCCTTGACGGTCGAACCGGCATTCCGCTCGCGCGGTCTCGGCGAGGCGCTGGTGATGAAGTCGCTCGAGGCGGCGCGCAAAGCCGGCCACAGCCTCGTGCTGCTGGTCGGCGACGCGCCGTACTACGCGCGCGCCGGCTTCAAGCCAGTGCCACCGCGGCAGCTGATCATGCCGGGACCCGTCGATCCCGAGCGGCTTCTGTGCTGCGAATTGCGGGACGGCGCTCTTGCTGCGGCCAAGGGCAAGATCACGCGGGTTTAGCTAGGCGTCGGCCTCGATGCTGTGGCCGTTCAGCGTGATCTGGATCTCGAGATCGCGAATGCGCAGCCGCGGCGGCCCGGGCGCGCGGCCGATCGTGAACATCGAAATGGCGGTGAGCACGAGCATGAAACTCGTCGATAGCGACGGCACTTTGAGCCGGGACATAGACGCACCCGAGAACGACAGGGCGTCAGTTAGCGACCGGAGTGTGAATCAAATCTTTAGATTTCGAGCAATCAGATCAGCCATGCTGCCGGCTCATGACGCGCTAACGCCTTGCCGCTTCCCATGCCTTCAGGTCGAAGCCGGGGGTGCTCGCCTCGGCTGATGTCAGCGCCGGCGTGCCGCGGCCGAATAATTTGCGTGCCGCGACGTGGTCGGAACCGCGGTTCACCGATTCGACCGCGATCAGCTTATCGCGTTTGAAGCACAGTACCGACATCCGCCGCTCGCCGGCATCACCAACAACGACCGTGCGATCGCAACCGATCGACAGTCCGGCGATCTGCAGTTTGAGATCGCGCTGATCGCTCCAAAACCACGGCACCGCGACGTAAGGCGCGGGCTTGCCCATGAGCCGTGCCGCGACCGCGCGGCCCTGGTCGGCGGCGTTCTGCACGGATTCGAGCCTGATGTGGCCTTCCGCAAAGGAACTCGGAAATGACGCGCAATCGCCGATCGCCGAAATCGCCGGATCGGATGTGAGAAGCTCTGCGCCGACCTTGATCCCGTTCTCGATATCGAGGCCGGCTTCCGCCGCGATCGCGACGTTCGGCAGAACGCCGATGCCGAAAACGACGATATCGGCCGAAAGTCTAAGCCCGCCGGTCGTCTCGACACTCGCGACGCGACCGTCTTCGCCCTCTATGCGGGCGAGACCCTGGCCGAACTCGATTCTAACGCCCCAGGATTGATGCGCGTCGGCAAAGAGCTGCGACATGGCGGGCGAGACGGCGCGCGCCATCGTGCGCTCGGCAAGCTCTAGAACATGCACCGATTTGCCGAGCGCGCTCGCAACGGCGGCAAATTCGAGCCCGATGAAGCCGGCGCCCGCAACCAGGACCTCGCTCGCCTCGGCGAGCATCGCGCCGATCGCGTCCGCATCGGCGAGCGTGCGCAGACCGAAGACGCCGGCGAGATCCGCGCCGGGAACCGGCAGTGTGCGATTATGCGCGCCGAGCGCCAGCACGAGGTGGTCGTATTCGATGGCGCCGCCGCTCGACAACGCGACTCGCTTGTTCGTGCGATCGATCGCGGTCACGCGAGTCTGCGGAACAATCTCAATCCTGTTATCAACGAAAAATTTTTGCGGGCGAAAGTTCAACGCCTCCGCATTCGTCTTGCCCATGAGATAGGCCTTGGACAGAGGCGGGCGCTGGTAGGGCAGACCGGGCTCATCGCCGATCATGATGATGCGGCCGTCGAATCCGTCCTGACGCAGCGAGGCGGCGGCTTGAAAGCCCGCCTGACCAGCACCAGCAATGACAACGGAATGCAGCGGCATGCGGCAGGAAGCTCCGGTCACGCGACCGGAGCAGTCCCAGTCGATCGCGCGAAGCTATACCAGAACGGTTGGCGCGCTAAACCGATCCCGGATTGGGGCTGTCGAGTTCGCCGATATGGTGCTGCGCGTAGAGCTGCACGCCGAGTTGCTTGACGAGCTCCTGCTGGGTCTCGAGGAAATCGATGTGTCCCTCTTCGTCGGCCGCGAGCTCTTCGAACAACAGCTTCGTCACCCGGTCATTGATCGAGTCACAATACGCAGCGGCTTCGAGATAGAGCGCACGGGCCTCGACCTCGGCGGCGAGATCGCAGCTCAGAATTTCTTCAATGTTCTGGCCGATCCGCAAGGGATCGAGCACCTGCATATTGGGGAAACCGTCGAGGAAGAGGATGCGATCGACGAAGCGATCGGCATGCTGCATCTCCTCGATCGATTCCTTGCGCCATTTCTTGGCGAGGTCCTTGTAGCCCCAATTGTCGAGGATGCGGTAGTGTAGCCAATATTGGTTGACCGCGGTCAATTCGCTGCGCAGGCCGCGGTTCAGATATTCGATAACCTTGGCGTCGCCGCGCATGCCGGTCTCCCCCCGCTGATCGTCTGGTTCGGCTATGTTAGATCGCCGCTAAGGTGGGGCAAGTCGCTAAGCCTCGGCAGCCGCCAGAGCATCCGCCATATGGCTTGCGCTGCAGCAGCCCCGCTCGCAGAGGGGCGCCGCCGCCGCGGCTCCGAGGGCGTCCGAGATGATCGCGCGCAGCGTGCGCGCGCACCTGCCGCAATCCGGGCTGCAACCAAGGCACTGGTAGACCTGAGCCGGGGTACGCGGACAGCCGGGCCCCGGGTTCAGGCAGGCCCTCACATCATTGTCGGAAAGCACGTTGCAGGAGCAGACGATCATTGATTTCCCGGCGGAAGTGTCACGCAGGCCTTCACGCCGCGTCATACTCACCGGTCGCATACAATGCACCTGAGGAGGTGGCAACAACTCTGTTTTTATATTTGACTAGTTCAAAAGAAGCGGCACTCAGTTTGCGACCAGCATCAGCTCCGGCCGCTGCCGCTGCGTCGCCTTGTGCACGAACAACGTCGGATGGTCATCGTGAGGGGTGAAGGCATCGGAAAGGCCGATGACCGTCTCCGCCGAGCCCATCAACAGGAAGCCGTCCCGCGTGAGAACCTTCGACAGGCGCGCCAGAATGTCGCGCTTGGTCGGCACGTCGAAGTAGAGCAGCACGTTGCGGCAGAAAATCGCGTCGAACGTGCCGAGGGGGCGAAAGTCCGACATCAGATTGAATTCGCGAAAAGTGACGCGCGAGCGCAGAAACTCGTTTACCTGCCACCGGTCGCCTGCGCGCTGAAAATAGCGCAGCAGCATGGTGATCGGCAGGCCGCGCTGCACCTCGAACTGGCTGTAAAGCCCCTGCCGGGCGCTCTCGATGACGCGGCGGGAGAGATCGGTCGCCAAAATCTCGACGTTCCAGCCGGTGAGCCGCCGCGCCTCTTCGTCCAGCAACATCGCCAGCGAATAGGGTTCCTGGCCGGTGGAACAGGCCGCGCACCAGATGCGCAGCCGCCGTTCCGCCGCGCGCTTCTCCAGAAGGTGCGGCAGCATCACATTGCGGAATTTCGCGAACGGAACCCGATCGCGGAAGAAGAAGGTCTCGTTGGTCGTCATTG
The DNA here is from genome assembly GCA_034669505.1 of Methylobacteriaceae bacterium. Lineage (GTDB taxonomy): Bacteria > Pseudomonadota > Alphaproteobacteria > Rhizobiales > Beijerinckiaceae > JAFASC01. The sequence goes on along the minus strand of JAXDNJ010000022.1, from coordinate 51,909 downwards.
CGTCGATGACGGATTGCGCGAGATCCCGGTCGCCCGCCTGCAGGCGCTTCACGAGGCCGGCGAGATCGATGAGCCCCGCCTCACGCGCGATCGGCAGAAGCCGGCTCTCCACGAGATAAAGCTTGTCGCCTTCGAGCGAGAGACCCGAACGTTCGTAGAGGAACCGCCGCAGAGCTTCGAACGCTAGGGTCACGCGGCAACTCCTGCAGTACGCTTGCGTAGCAATCCGGCGACTTGGACCGCCATCGCATCGATCGGGAGAATCGCCGAGGCCAAGCCCTGCTGGGCAATCGCGCCGGGCATTCCCCACACCACGCTGGAGGCTTGATCCTGCGCGATGACAGCGCCGCCGGCCTCGACCAGCGCGCGTGCACCGTCGAGCCCGTCCGTGCCCATTCCGGTGAGCACGATCGCCAGTGCGCCGGGTCCATAGACCTGCGCCACGGAACGGAAGAGCACGTTCACGGCGGGACGGCAGAAGTTCTCCGGCGCAGACTCGCAGTGGAGCAGGATTTGTTTGGTGCCGAGTTTGACGACCTTGAGATGGCAATGGCCGGGCGCAAAATAAATTCTTCCCGGCTGAATTTCCTCGCCGTTGCGGGCAGCTCGCGTCACGCGGCCCGTCGCGCGCTCGATGTGGGCGCTGACCACGTCGGTGAAGTCGGGCGGCATGTGCAGCACGACGATAACGGGGATGTTGTCGAGGTGCGGCGACAATCCATGGAGCAGCGAGCTTAAGGCCTGCGGCCCACCGGTCGAGGCGCCGATCGCAATGATGCGCGGCGTGGTCAGCAGCGCGCGCGGCCGAGGAGGCGCTGGGCTGGCCGGTTGCGGCCTCTCGTCCCATGGTTCGGTCATTACACGCGTCGCCGCTACTCGAAAACCGGAACTGCTATTTCATCAGTGCTGTTGCGTCAGGCCAAACCGATTTCTTCGAATTTCGACTGCACGATCTGCTTGTCGAACGGCTTCATGATGTATTCGTCTGCGCCGGCATGCATGGCGCGGGCGATATGAGCGACGTCGTTTTCGGTCGTGCAGAACACCACTTTCGGCCGCGCACCCTCCGGCATTTTGCGCAATTCGCGCAAAAATTCGAAGCCGTCCATGACCGGCATATTCCAGTCGAGCAGGATCGCGTCCGGCATCGAGGCGGCACAAGCTTCAAGGGCAACTTTGCCGTCTTCGGCCTCCGACGTTTCGAAGCGCAAGCCCTCCAAGATGCGTCTGGCGACCTTACGAATGACAGCCGAATCGTCGACGACTAAAACTTGTGTCATTGATCGCTCCTGATGATGGTCGGGTTGAGATGTGCTGATCCGTTGCCGCGGTTGCGTTCCGTGAAGTCGAAAATCGCATTCATGTCCAGGATTGGCAGGATTCGGCCGTCCATGCGGTAATAGTCGTTAGTCAGCTTGGCGCGCTGCGAATCGATGTGCGGCGGCGGCGCGATTTGGGCGCTCGCTTCGCAGGTGATGACATCGCCGACCTCGTCGACGATCAGTGCGAAATTTTCGGCATTATGCTCGATGCCGATCGCCAGGGCGCCTCGCGCCGCTTGCAACGGCGTTTTCGATAGCCGTCGCTTCAGCGACACTGCCGTGACGATGCGCCCGCGCAGATTGACGAGGCCCTCGACCTCGGGGGGCCCAAGCGGAACCGGAGTCACGCCTTCGATCCTGAAGATCGTCTGAACGCTTTCCACCGGCAAACCGAACATTTCGTCACCGTCGATCACGGTAAAGCAGCGCCGCTGCGTTCCCGAACCGGACACGAATGCCGGCCGCTCGGAGTGTTGAACGCCAAGCGCGCTCACGCCGCCTTCTCCGTTAAAACGCGCTGTTCGAGTTCCGTGTTTGTGAGGTCGTCGCGATTGAGGCACGCACGAAGGGTTTCGAGAAGGCCGCGGCGATCGAACTTGCCCGCGACGGCAGTGATTCCGGATGCGCGCGCCGCGGCAAGCACGGGATTCGTGGCGTGTGCGGCGAGAGCGATGATCGGCAAGTCGCCACAACGCGGATGCGAATGAACCGCCTCAGCGAAATGATAGCCGTTCATTTCCGGCATATCGGTGTCCGTGACGATGGCGTCGAAGCTTATGCCGCGTTCAATAAGCGCCAGCGCCTCGGCAGCGGACGCGCAGGTCGTGACTTCATACCCGCCGGACGTGAGAACGGGGGCGAGCATGTCGCGGAAGAACAGCTTGTCGTCGACAAGCACGACTTTGAAGCGCCGCGCAATGCTTCGAAGCGGCGCATTTGGACGTGCCTGCTGAATGAAGTGCATGATATCGAGGATATTGACTGCATCGCCGCGGATTTCCGCCGTTCCGACGATATCTTCGGCGCCGCCGGCGATCTGGATGTCGAGCGGCTCTTCGACAATGTCGATGATTTCCTCCACCAGGATTCCCATGAATTCGCCGCCAAGCGAGATCACAAGAACCGGGTGAATGGCGTTTGCGCGCACGATGGTGGCCGAAGCCGGCACGATCGGCATCAAGCGGCCCTGATGCATGGTGATGAGCGTTCCATCCGATTGGGTCAGGCGATCGCTCGGCACGCTTTCGATGCGCGAGACGAGTGAAAGAGGAAGCGCTTTGAGGGCTCCGGAACCCGCGCGAAACAGGATAAGCCTTGTACTCTCACGCGGCGGAGTGGGGGGCTCCGTAGGCGCGACGATTGCGTAATCGCTCGATCGCTGCAGCCCGAGGCTTCCCGCTAGGCCCGCCGGATCTAGGATAAGAACAACGGAGCCATCCCCAAGAATCGTGTGGCCGGAGAAAACTTTGAGATGAGCGAGCGAGGCGCCGAGCGGCTTCACCACGATTTCCTGGACGTCCGCGACGGCGCTGACGAGAATGCCGAATGACAACGTGCCGACCCGCATCACGACGACGAGACGCGCGTCAGCCTCGTCTGCCTGATGTGTGAGCCCAAAAAGATCGCAAAGGTCGGCGACTGGCAGCACCTCTTGCCGCAAGCGCAAGACTTTCGCACCCTGTACGCGCTCCAGCGTGTGCGCCGACCCTGGGCCAACTCCAACCGCTTCAACGACGCTCACTTGCGGCAGCGCGAAGCGGTGTCCTCCGGCCTGCACGATCAGCGCGGGTGCGATCGCCAACGTCAGCGGGATCTTGATCGAGAAGCACGTGCCTTGGCCAAGCATGGAGGATAGCGAGATTGAGCCGCCGATCGCCTCGATGTTCTCGCGCACGACGTCCATGCCGACGCCGCGGCCGGAGAGGCTCGTCACCGCGCCGGCGGTCGAAAAGCCCGGCGCGAAGATGAAACGGCAGATGTCATCGTTGCTCATGCGCGCGACTTCGGCCTCATTGGCGAGGCCGAGTGCGATCGCCTTCTGCCGGATGCGCGAGATATCGAGCCCGCGACCGTCATCGACGACATCGATCGTAATCTGGCCGGCTTCGTGCGACGCGCTGATGCGGATGGTTCCGCTCTCGGGCTTGCCCGCGGCAAGTCTTTCCGCAGGCGTTTCGATCCCGTGCGCCGCGCAATTGCGGATCATGTGCGTCAGCGGATCGCGGATGAGCTCGATCAGCTGGCGGTCGAGTTCCGTTTCCGCGCCTTCCGTCACCAGCGCGATTTTCTTGCCGACTTCGCCCGCAAGTTCGCGCACCAGGCGCGGCAGGTTGCCGAACAGCCGTCCGACCGGCTGCATTCGCGCCCGCATCGCAGCGTCTTGCAGGTCGGAGGTCAGTCCCGACAGGCGCTGCAGGGGCGCCTTTAGCGTCTCCTCGGTTTCCTTGCGCGTCAGTTCGAGGAGCTGGTTGCGGGTGAGCACCAGCTCGGAAACGAGCAGCATGATGCGTTCGAGCGCGCCAACCGCCACGCGGATTGTCTCGGGCCGCCGGACCTGCAGGGTCGCTTCTTCTCCCCCGCGGACTTGAGGAGGGGCTTCGGCGTTCGCCGTCTTTGGGGGCGTGGCAGCCGGCGCCGGCATTTGGTCCTTCGCCGCGTCCGCGGCCGCACTCTGCAGTTCCAGCGCCTGGACCAGATCCGAATCATCGCCGTCCGGTTCCTGAGCCGTGCATTCGAGCGCTGCGAGCACGATCTTGATGCGGTCGATCGCGGCGAGAATGACCGTGACCGCATCCGGCGTCGGTGTCGCGCCGTCGCGGATGCGCCCGATCAGCGTCTCGGCCGCATGGGCGAGCTGGCCAAGCCGGGTCAGGCCGAGAAAGCCGCAAGTCCCTTTGATCGTGTGAACCAGCCGGAAAATGCTGGCGATCATCGCCGCGTCGGACGGATCGCGCTCGAGCAGGACAAGCTGGGTCCCGACCGACTCGATCTGTTCGGCGGTCTCAGTCAGGAAATCTTTGAGCAGTTCGTCCATGCCGACCCGGACGCGTCGAAACGCACGAGGAACGGCGAGATCATGCTCCCGAGGAGTTAAGGAGCCTTGAAACTCAGGGCTTTAAGCGAGCGTCGGCTCGAGCACCGCCGCGGCATGCGCCGGCTCGGCGACGATGCGCATCCCTTCGGGCGAGCTCGTCAGCGCGAGCTTCATCGCGCAGGCGCGGGCAACGAGGCCGGCATAGTAGGCCTGAATGCCGTGCGCATCGACGGAGCCCGTGTCCGGCTTGCCGGCGAGCAAGGCGGGGACATGGCTCGCCACGCGCGCATTGGCGCCGCTTGCCTCGACGGTGATTGCCGTCGCCTCGCCCTCGCCGGAGACGGTGACGCGGATCACCCCGCCACGCGGAATCGCTGCCGCCGCGATCAAGCAAAGATTTAACGCGAGCTTCACCTTGTTCTTCGGCATCAGCACGCGCGCGGCATGCCATTCGAGCTTGGTGCGCTCGTCGACGAGAAGGCCGCGCGCGACCTGCTCGGCATCGCCGGTGTCGATTGCCGCCCCGGCGGAGCCGGCGGCACCGAACGCGAGCCGGCAGAATTGCAGCCGGGCCGACGCCGTGCGGGCGCTCTTCTTGATGAGTTCGAGCGCGAAGGTGCGCATCTCGGCGTCCTGCTCGTCTTCGAGCACTTCGAGGCCGTTCACGATCGCACCGACCGGCGAGATCACGTCGTGGCAGACGCGCGAGCAGAGCAGGGCGGCGAGATCGAGGGAGTCCAAGGCAAATTCGGTCATGCGGGGTTATCCGATGGTGTGTTACGTCAAGGACTTAGAGCACGAAGTGAATCCGACGCGACAACCGCAACCCGGCAAGCGAATCGGCGAGCCCGGCGGCCTACTTTGTTAGCCCCGGCGGGGCCGCCTTGCAAAGGCCCGCGCCGACCCATCAGGCGCTGCGGACCTGCGCGAAGAACTCGCCGATCTGGCGCTCCGTGTCGTTGGCGCCGATCGACAGCCGGCTCGTCCAATCGATGATCTCGGCCGCGGTTGCGACGTTCTGCCGGGCGATGCGCTCGATCTCGCCGACGCCGTCCTTGGCGCGCGCCGACTGGTCGGCGACCACCCGCACGGCGTCCGAGATGGAGCGCGTCGCCGAGACCTGCTGCTCGACCGAGACGGCGATCGCCGAGGTGAAGGACGACATGTCCTTCATGCGCTCGACGATTTCGCGGATTTGCCCGGTCGAGCGCTCGGCGGCTTTTTGCACGGCGGCGATCTGCAGCGAAATGTCCTTCGTCGCCCGCGCCGTCTGGTCGGCGAGCGCCTTCACTTCCGCCGCGACCACCCCGAAGCCGCGGCCGGCCTCGCCGGCGCGCGCCGCCTCGATCGTCGCGTTCAGCGCCAAGAGATTGGTCTGGCGCGCGATTTTCGAAATCATCTCGACGACCGAGCCGATCTGCTCGGCCGCCTGACCGAGATCGCGCAAGGCGGTCATCGAGGTCTCGGCGTCGTGCGAGGAGGCGTGCGAGAGCTGCATGCTGTTGCCGCTTTGCCGGTCGATCTCGGCGATCGATTTCTCGAGTTCGTCGGTGGCGCCGAGCGTCAGCGCGACGCTGCGCGCCATCTCGGCGGAGGCGGTCGCGGCAACCTTGGTGCGGCTCGTCGTCTCCTCAGCCCCCGTCCGCATCGCCTCGGCCTGCGAGAACAGCGAGTCCGAGGCGCCTTTGAGGTCGAGCACGAGGGCGCCGATCTGCTGCTCGAAACCGGCGATCGCCGCGTCGATCGTGTCGTGGCGCGCCGCGCTCGCCGCCGCGAAGGCGTCCTGATAGAGCGTCTGCGTGATGGCGAGATCGAAGGTGATGGCGCGCGTCACCAGCGCCCCCATCTCGGCGATGCGCTCCGGCGACCAGCGATAGCGCTTGGCCAGCGCCGCCATCACCGCCTCGATGATCAGCGCGCCGCCGATCATGCGGGTGCGGACGCTGAGGCCGATCTCGAATTCGACGCGGCAGATGTCCTGGCAGGATTGCGCGTAGGTCTCGTCGAAGCGGCCGCAGAGCAGCCGCGCGAGATGCGCCTTCTCGGTCTGATGGATGAAGGTGCCGTGCGCCTCGAACGATTTGGCGACCGTCGGCATCAGCCGCTCGGCGGCGACGAAGGCGTCGAGCCCGCGCTCGATCGCCGGCTCGATCACCGGCCACAGCTTCGCGAGCGTCGCCGCCTCCGGCTCGCCGAGCCTATAGAGCCGCCGGCGCTCGGCGAAATTGGTCGGCCTGCCGAACTGCATGAAGTGTCCGCGTTCTTCCGCGCAGAATGCCAGGGGGGAGTGTCGCGGGTGGGGGTTAAGGGCGAGTTTATGGGGGACCACACCCTGAGGGGCGTGCGCAGCACGCGTCTCGAAGGGTGGCAAGCGCCCCGGCCCCTCGCCCTGAGGAGCCGCGAAGCGGCGTCTCGAAGGGTGGCAAAGGACCTGCGTTTGCCCATGCTTCGAGACGGTCCTTCGGACCTCCTCAGCATGAGGGGGCGCGCTGGCGCGCGTCTACGGGAGCGCGCGGCACTAGCGAAACCCCCGGCGCAAGGAGAAGGTTTACCTCCAGGGGCGGGTGCCGGTCCCCGCCGCGATTTGATTTACGTGGTCGCCGGCGGCTCGCTGACCGCTAGATCAGCTGAGCATCTAAGTCTAATAGACATTCCCCTTCATCGTTCTTGCTCCCCCGGTGCATATGCCAATCAACCGAAATGGACAGGTCACTCAAGGCACGCGCCACAATCTGATCCAAGGCCTACGCGCGACGGCTATGTTACCCGAGGCGGCGGACGCCGCGTTAGATCAAGCGTTCCGATTCACTGAAAGCCTTGTAGACACTTACTCCAGCCAAATCGCTGCGGGAGAGGTGGGTCAGGGAGGAAGCGGGCGTGCTTCGGAAGATCCGATTACATCGAATCGACCCCCCACAGCTTTGATGTACGGCCGCATCCAAAGCGGAAAAACTGCCGCAATGATTTTGACGTCCGCGCTGGCACTAGACAATGGCTTCCGCATTATCATCGTCCTGACAGCCGACAACGTGGCGTTGGTCCAACAGACTGCAGACCGATTCAAAGCTCTCGATGGGCCTCGGGTGTTTTCATCGACGGACGAGACCTACGATTGGATGGGGCAAGAAGACGAGCTCCGGCAAGATATTCCTACTGACGGACTTGTAATAGTATGTGCGAAGTCGGCCTTCCATTTGCCCGCCTTCATCCGGTTCCTTCAACAAATCGAGGCACCATCCTATCCCGCTTTGGTGTTCGATGATGAAGCGGATGCTGCCACTCCAGATACAACTATCGCCGCGCGTACCTCTGGGCGACGCAGCGCGCCTCCGTACGCCAGCACTATAAATCGGCGAGTGATTGAGAACCAAGCCCCGGGGGAGGAAGGTGAGTCGATCCGGGAAGTTTTCCCTCACAGCGTTTTCGTTCAGGTGACTGCGACGCCGTACGTGCTGTTCCTTCAGCGTGCCGACTCGGCTATTCGGCCAAATATCACCTTTCTGCTCGAACCCGGGGAAGGATACTGTGGCGGCGAAGTCTTCTTCGGGCAATTCAATTCCCGTGTGAGGCCGCCCGCGCCTCCTATCGTGTTAGTCCCCGACACTGAGGGACAGGCGCTGAATCGGCGAAGAGTTCCTGCTGGACTGGCCGCTTCCATCGAGTTCTTTTTACTGTCCGCGACAGCCAAAGCATTGGAGGATGAAGAATGGCCGGCTGAAGGCTTCAAGCATATGTCTCATCCGAGCCCTCGGATAAATCAGCATAGCGTAGTCGCCACGCACATCGAGCGTCATGTGTCCGAACTGCGCCGACTACTTCGGGAGAATCCGTCAGCGGGGCGAGAGCGTTTTGACGTAGCTTACCGCGAATTTCTCCGGACTCTACCAAACGCACCTGACTTGGACACGCTTCTTACCGGCGTTATGGAAGCGCTCAGACAAGCAGAGTACATCAGAGCAAATACGGAAACAGATGTGCCTCGCTATGGACCAAGGCTGAATTTCCTAATCGGTGGAAATATTCTCGGTCGTGGTCTCACCATAAACGACCTACTTGTCACATACTATGTGCGCGAAGCTCAAGTCTCGCAAATGGACACGGTTTGGCAACATGCTCGTATGTACGGCTATCGTCAACCGTTGATGCCTTTCACTCGCGTGTACCTGCCCCAACGAGTAGCTAGTATGTTTAGGAGCATACACGTATCCGAAGAGGAGCTCCGAGACGTCCTTCGGTCCGAAGCTGCGGGAGAAGTGATTCCGATTCGCCTTGCCCCCGGTACTCGCGCCACTCGACCAAACGCGATAGAGGCGGCAGCGGTACAACTTGTTTCGGGTACCCGACAGCAGGTATTTCCATTTTATCTTGAGGAGGAGGAGACCGTTGCGCTCCGAATCCGACAGTTGCTGCTGCAGGCCGAAGTGCCTATTGCTCCAGGAGAGGAGCGCGCCGACCGTGCGACACCAATTCCTTTAAACCTGGCATTCGAGCTGGTAAATCTTGTTCCTATTAGAGATGATGATCCTGGGCATTGGAATCCGGCGATTGTTTCGGCCATTATAGACTCTTATCAAAATCAGTATAATGGCCGATGCCACGTTTACGTTCGTCGACTTCAGCGGGAGGTAATTCCTTTGGAGGGGTGGACCCGTGGGCGCCTTGGTGGGCCAGAAATCAGGTTTATTCGAACAGCAGCACCAGGAGTTCCGTCCCTGGCCTTGTTGTATTCTGGCGAACCGGAAAGGCCCCGGGGATGGTACCCCACCCTCGTCCTTCCGCCAGGCGCCTCAAGCTACGTGATCAATCCACTGTGAGCCGCTCCGGAAAAGTCGTCGCAGTTCATCCAGACATAACTGCTCGCATGCGAGCAGTTCGCAGACGAAATACGAAAGCAGAATTGGAACTGGCCGCAGCTCTCGGGAGTCGGAGAATGCGCTTCATGACTCATGTGCCGTTATTCGGCTGCACGCCGGACATCGTTTTTTCGAGGGCGAAGGTACTGGTCTTTGTTGATGGTGATTTCTGGCATGGACGAATCCTTTTAGAAAAGGGGATGCAGGGGCTCAAGCGCACATTTCGTAATGATGCTAGAGCCTTCTGGGTGCTGAAGATTGCACGTAATGTCGATCGCGACGCGCGCCAGAGTCGTCTCTTACGCCGACACGGGTGGGCCGTCTTACGATTGTGGGAAAAGGACGTCTTGCGCGATGTTAATGGAGCTGCTGCGATCGTTTCGCAGCGGGTTTTGGCCCGTCGGGCGAAGCTGAAACCTCAAGAAGATGTAGCTTGATAGCGCGTGCAATCATGCGAGCTAGTCGCACAGGAACCGCATTTCCGATCTGCCGTGCTAGGCGATGCCCATTGATTCTGGCTTTTGGCTCGATAAAACGGAAGGTCTTTGGAAACGACTGGAGCAGAGCGGCCTCGCGGATTGAAATTGCCCGATCCTGACTGGGATGGCCAAACCTTCCATTTCCAATACCGAGACATTGAGTGGTGATTACCGGAGACGGAGCATCCCAGGTCATTCTTCCATAAACGCTGCGGAATGATTTTCCCTGCTTCTTCTTGTGGCAGGCCAATTGGAGCGAGTGATCCCAGTCACTCCAGCTACCGCCTTCGCCTGTAGCCCTTATTCGAGCTAAATTTCGCACCGAGAGACCACGACTCAAGTGCAGACGGTCAGTGCTGCAGGCTTGTCCCGCCCTTATCCTGGGAAGTTTTCCGATTGCGTCTCGTACTGTCCTGGGACAACCTTTGTGACTCGGCGGAGGTAGAGTGACCATACCCCATAGAGACGCAAACAATACAAGGCGGGCACGACGTTGGGGAACACCATAATGCTCGGCTCTCACCGTGCTAAAAGTAATGGTGTAACCGGCTTCCTCAAGCTCGCGAACGAAATCGTAGAATATCGCGTGGCGAGTAAGTCGCGGCACGTTCTCCATCGAGACAACGTCCGGTCTAGTCGACCTTACTAGTCGCGAAAACTCGCGAAGCAACTGCCAACGTTCGTCTACTTGACGCTGCTTTCGATAACGGCCGGTATAGATCGAATAAGGAGTGCATGGTGCACATCCTATCAAAACCCGAAAGTCCTGTCGTTTACGACTAAAGAGTTCGGAAATATCTGAGCCCGCTATCTCTTCAATGCCAGACGAGATGAAGTTAGCCTTCAGGTTGCTTTCATATGCATATCTGCAGGATTCGTCGGAATCTATCCCTGCGATTACATCAAAGCCCTCACCTTTAAACCCGTAGCTCAAACCGCCTATGCCGCAAAATACGTCGACTACCCCCAGCTTCATTGTCTCTTCTCAACTGCCGTCTCGGCCAGCTCGCCTGTCACTCCTTTTAGCATTGTTGGCGCGAGCTTGAGTAGAGGCATTTAGACGGCCCCCACCTCTCTTTTTCGGTCAAGGCCATGAGGCTTGCCTCATGCCGGGCTTTTTCAAAGCCGGCGCGCAGATAAATCTGTGCGGCCTTGACTTTGCGCAGATCGTTCCGTCGCGTGCAGGGCGCGGCGCGCCGACGCGATGATTGGGTGAGAGCGCGTCGCGCGGAATCGTTGGCGAACCCTTCCCCCTTGCGGAGCAGCGGCGCACACGTTGGGGTCCGTCATGCCCGGCCTTGGGCCGGGTATCCACGAAGGCAAAGCCGCCGATCCACGGGACTGTCGTGGATGGCCGGGCCGAGCGCGGCCATGACGCGCTAAGGTGCGCATTGGCGCGGCCGACCGTGATTTCCGCGAGGACGAACGATGAAGCTGCATTATTATCCCGAAACGGACAGCCTCTATATCGAACTGAAAAGCACGCCGGGAACGCGGACGCGGGAGATCGTCGAAGGCCTCAACGTCGATCTCGATGACAAGGGTGACGTCGTCGGCTTCGACATCGATCACGCCTCGGACAAGCTCGATCTGTCGAAGGTCGAGACGATTGCGCTGCCTTCGGCGAGCGCGGCCGAGTGAACCCGCCTCAGTAGCGCCAACGCGCGCTTGCCATTAGCCTGCGCACGCAATGCCGCGCCTCACCGATGAACAGCGGCTCGATTGGCTGCAGCTCATACGCTGCGAGAATGTCGGGCCGCGCACGTTCCGAACGCTCCTGAACCGCTTCGGCGGCGCCGGCGCGGCGCTGGAGGCGCTGCCCGGCCTCATCAAGCGCAACGCGTCGGGCCGCGCGATCAAGCTCGCCACGCGCACTGAGGCCGAAGCCGAAATGGCCGCCGCGACCGCGATCGGCGTCCGCTTCATCGCCCTTGGCGAGGCGGACTATCCCGCCGCGCTCCGCGCCATCGACGCGGCGCCGCCGCTCATCGCCATGCGCGGGCAGGGGAGCGCGCTGGCCGAGCCGGCGGTGGCGATCGTCGGCTCGCGCAACGCCTCGGCGGCGGGCCTCGCCTTCACCGATCGCCTCGCGCGCGGACTCGGCCGGGCCGGCTTCGTCATCGTCTCGGGGCTCGCGCGCGGGATCGATCTTGCCGCCCATCGCGGCAGTCTGGCGACCGGCACGGTCGCGGTGCTCGCCGGTGGCCATGCGCGGCCCTATCCGGCCGAGCACGCGCCGCTCATCGACGACATCGCCGACAAAGGCGCGATCGTCTCGGAAATGCCGCTCACCTGGGAGCCGCGCGGCCGCGATTTTCCGCGCCGCAACCGCATCGTCTCCGGCCTGGCGCTCGGCACGGTGGTGGTCGAGGCGGCGCGCCGCTCCGGCTCGCTGATCACGGCGCGGTTCGCGAGCGAGCAGGGGCGCGAGGTCTTCGCCGTGCCGGGGTCGCCGCTCGATCCGCGCGCGGAGGGCACCAACGATCTCCTGCGCGAGGGCGCGACGCTCTGCACCCGGGTCGAGGACGTCGAGGCGGCGCTGGCGCCGCTCCTGGGGCGCAAGCCGGACGATCTTTTCACCGAGGCGGAGCCGGCGCCCGAGAGCAAGGAGCGGCTCTGGGACGAGCTCGATCTCTTCGGCGAGGAGGGGCAGGCGGACGCGCCGGGGCCGCTCGCCTGGAGCGCCGAGGAGGAGGGGCCGGCCGCGGCGTCATCGCCGGCGCCCGGCGGCAATGGCCGCGCACCACGGCCGGCCGGGGACGCCCGCGCCCGGCTTGTCGCGCTGCTCGGTCCGGCGCCGGTCAATGTCGACGATCTCGTCCGCGCGATGGAATGTCCGGCATCGGAGGTACGGGCGCTGCTGTTCGAGCTCGAAGTCGCCGGCCGCCTCGCCCGCTATGGCGGCGATCTCGTCGCGCTCGTCCCCGACTGATCCCGGGCGCCAGAGCGTTCACCTTACAGGGAATTTAACGCCGCGCCCCCGGAACGAATGGCCTAGCCGCGCGCTTTCACGGAGCAATCTCTCGCGTCCGCGCGAGGGCAATGTGAATGGAGTCAAAGATGAACAGGAAGATCATCGTTCCGCTGGCAGGGGCACTTGCTCTGGCCGCGTTTGAAATTGGGGCCGGGTCGGCCTCCGCCGCTCCGATGGGAATCGCGCCCAAGGCGACGGTGGATACGCCCTCGCAGCTGACCGACGTGCAGTATCGCTATCGCCGCTATGGCTATAATCGCGGCTACCGCCGCGGCTGGGGCGGCCCGGCGCTCGGCGCAGCGGTCGGCCTTGGCGTCCTCGGCGCTGCCGCGGCAGCAGCTACCGCGGCCCCCTATTATGGCGGCGGCTATGGCTACCCCGCCTATGGCTACGGCGGCGGCTACGGCTATCCCGCCTACGGTGGCTACGGCTACGGATATCCCTACTGAGGCACACTCGAAGGGGCTCCCAGCGGAGCCCCTTCTCACTTCTGCGCGACGATGTTGGCCAGCCGGTCGAGCGCGCCCTGCAGGATGTAGGCGGCGGCCATGCGGTCGACGACCGCCGCGCGCTTCTGCCGCGAGGCGTCCTGCGCGATCAACTCGCGCGTCACCGCCGCGGTCGACAGCCGCTCGTCCCAGTAGGAGACGGAGACGGAGGCGGGCAAATTGCGCACGAAGGCGCGCGTCGACTGCACGCGCGGCCCCTCGCTGCCGTCCATGTTCAGCGGCAGGCCGACCACAAGTGCGGTCACCTGGAATTCCGCGGCGCGCTTCAGCAGGATCGCGGCATCTTGCGAAAAACGGGTGCGGCGGATCGTGTCGAGCGGCGAGGCCAGACGGCGCTCGACGTCCGACAGCGCGAGACCGATCGTTTTCGTGCCGATGTCGAGCCCCATCAACCGGTCGAAACGGAAGAGACCCGGCGCAAGTTCTTCCAGCGTGAGGACCTGAGCGCCCATCTGCGACGCCTAGCATGAGCCGGGGCGCGGGGGCGCAAGCCGCCGCGCAAGCGGCGAAGATTGCAGGCGCGCGCCGCGTGGTTTATCTGCGCTCACTCGAAAAGGAGCGCTGCCCCCATGAAGATCACGTGGCTCGGCCATTCCGCTTTCCGCCTGGACGAGGGCAAGACGGTCGTTCTCATCGATCCGTTCCTGAGCGGCAACGCGAAGTTCAAGGGCAGGGTGGAGGAGGCGTCGGCCGGCGTGACGCACATTCTGCTCACGCATGGCCACGACGACCACATCGGCGACACGGTCGCCATCGCGACGAAGACCAATGCGCAGGTGGTGTCCAATTTCGAAGTCTGCATGTTCCTCGCCGAGCAGGGCGTGAAGAACATCAATCCCGGCAATACCGGCGGCACGGTCTCGTGCGGCTCGTTTACAGTGACGTTCACGCAGGCGCTGCATTCCTCCGGCACGGTGAAGGACGGTAAGTCGATCTATCTCGGCAATCCCAACGGGCTCGTCATCAAGTTCCAGGGCACGCCGGTCGTCTATCACATGGGTGACACCGGTATGTTCGGCGATATGGCGCTGATCGACGAAATCCATCAGCCGAAGATCGGCATGGTGCCGGTCGGCGACCGCTTCACGATGGGCGGACATAGCGCGGCGTTCGCTCTGAAGCGCTTCTTCCATTTCGACGCGGTCTTTCCCTGCCACTACGGCACCTTCGACGTGCTTGCGCCGGACGCGAGCGCATTCGTCGCGGCGATGGCGGGATCGCAGACGCGCGTTCATGTGCCGAAGATCGGCGAGAGCGTCGAAGTCTGACGCGGCCCACCGCCTCTTACCCCCGGAGACGACATGTCGGTTGATACCGCGACCGTCCGGCGCATCGCGCACCTCTCGCGCATTTCCGTCCAGGATGAAGAAGTGGCGCATCTTCAGTCGGAGCTGAACGCCATCCTCGCCTTTGTCGAGCAATTGCGTGGCGTCGACGTCGAGAACATCGAGCCGATGACGTCGGTCACGCCGATGCAGCTGAAGAAGCGCGCGGACGAGGTGACCGACGGCTTCATCGCCGACGAGATCATCGCCAACGCGCCGCGGCGCGAGGACCACTTCTTCGTCGTGCCAAAAGTCGTCGAGTGACGGCTGCCGATATGAGCGATCTCACCAATCTCACGCTCGCCGAAGCCCGCGACGGGCTGAAGGCGCGGAAATTTTGCGCCACCGAGCTCACTGAGGCGCACCTCGCGGCGATCGAAGCGGCGCGGCCGCTGAATGCATTCCTGAAGGAAATGCCGGATCGCGCGCTGGCCATGGCGAAGGCGTCCGACGAGCGCCTTGCGCGTGGCGAGAGGCGGCCGCTCGAAGGCCTGCCGCTCGGCATTAAGGATCTCTATTGCACTGAAGGCATCGAGACGACGGCTGCGAGCCGCATCCTCGATGGCTTCGTGCCGCCGTATGAATCGACCGTGACTTCGCAGCTCTGGCGCGATGGCGCGGTGATGCTCGGCAAGCTCAATCTCGACGAATTCGCGATGGGCTCGTCCAACGAGACGAGCGCCTTCGGGCCGGTCGTGTCGCCGTGGCGCCGCAAGGGATCGGACGCGAAGCTCGTTCCCGGCGGTTCGTCCGGCGGTTCGGCTGCGGCGGTTGCGGCGCGGCTTTGTCTCGGCGCCACTGCAACCGACACCGGCGGTTCGATCCGGCAGCCGGCAGCCTTCACCGGCACGGTCGGCATCAAGCCGACATACGGGCGCTGCTCGCGCTGGGGCATTGTTGCGTTCGCCTCGTCGCTGGATCAGGCGGGACCGATCGCGCGCAATGTACGGGACGCGGCGATTATGCTGCGCTCGATGGCGGGACATGATCCGAAGGACTCGACGTCCGTTGATCGAGCGGTGCCCGACTACGAAGCCGCGGTCGGGCATTCGATCAAAGGCAAGAAGATCGGCATTCCCAAGGAGTACCGGCTTGACGGTATGTCGAGCGAGATCGAAGCGCTCTGGCAGAGCGGCATCGCCTGGCTGCACGATGCCGGCGCCGAGATCGTCGACATCTCGCTGCCGCACACGAAGCACGCGCTGCCCGCCTATTATATTGTCGCGCCGGCAGAGGCCTCGTCGAACCTCGCGCGCTATGACGGCGTGCGCTACGGCCTGCGCGTGCCGGGCAAGGACGTGCTTGAGATGTACGAGAAGACGCGTGCCGAAGGCTTTGGGCGCGAGGTGCGCCGACGCATCATGATCGGCACTTACGTCCTCTCTGCCGGCTACTACGATGCGTATTACGTGCGGGCGCAGAAGGTCCGCACGCTGATCAAGCGCGATTTCGAGGAGGCGTTCGACCAAGGCGTCGATGCGATCCTGACACCGGCGACGCCGTCACCGGCGTTCGCGATCGGCGAAAAAGGTTCGGCCGATCCCGTCGAGATGTATCTGAACGATATCTTCACGGTGACCGTGAACATGGCCGGCCTGCCGGGCATCGCCGTTCCCGGAGGTCTCGACAAGGACGGCCTGCCGCTTGGGCTTCAGCTGATCGGGCGTCCTTTCGACGAGGAGATGCTGTTCGCGCTGGCGCAGGTGGTCGAGGACGCCGCGCCAAAGGCGGCATGGCCGGAGCGCTGGTGGCGGGCGCAAGACAAACCTCATCCGCTCTTCGGCTTCATGAAAGGGACTGTCCAAGTCGCGCCGGGAGCCGATCTTACCGATCCAGCGGATCCCGACTGGGGCGCTAACCTCGAGCGCTGATGTCGCGATAGATGTCCACAAGCGCCAGAGTGATGCCGAGAATTGGCACCTGGACAGCGGCGTTCAATCCCTCGAGCACCTCGGGCGCGTCGGGCCACGCGCCTTGGCTCCGCGTCCACACCCATACGCGTGATTCATCCTGTGCGCAGATCACGTACGAGCCGAGTGCCGCAAGGCCTTTGTACTCGTCCAGCTTCTCGTGAAAATCGACGTGCATGGTCGAGGGCGAGAGGACTTCGACGAGGAGAAGTGCGTTGGCCGTCGAGCGGGCGTTTCCCTCGGTGAATGGTTCCACCATGATGTCGGCAAACCGGACGCTCGTCTCGCCGGTCTCGATCGCAAACTCACCACCATGGATGCCAAACTTTGTACGGTCGAGCCGCGCTCCCAAGGCGAGAATCACATTTGTGCAGATTAGAGAATGCGGGCGCGTCACATAGGGCAGCATGACCACTCTCCCATCCGCGAGCTCATGCTTGCGCTCCTGGTGCTCGAGCCAGTCAAAGAACTGAGCCTTGTCCATGCGGACGTCGGTGCGGACGTTCATCGGAAGCTTCCTGGCGGGTCCTGCTCTCCTATTATATAGAGAAGTGGAGCAGGCCCATAGAGACCGCTTCCCCCTGAAGATTGGCCGCCCCACGAAACGAGACGCCCATGAACACGCACGTCAAACCCGCAAAGCTCATCAAGGGCGCGACCGGCGATTGGGAAATCATCGTCGGCATGGAGGTGCATGCGCAGGTCACCTCGCGAGCCAAGCTGTTCTCGGGAGCTTCGACCGAATTCGGCGGGGAGCCGAACTCGCACGTATCGCTTGTCGACGCCGCCATGCCCGGCATGTTGCCGGTGATCAATGCGGAATGCATCGCTCAAGCGGTGCGCACCGGCCTCGGGCTCAAGGCGAAGATCAATCTCACCTCGGTCTTCGATCGTAAAAACTACTTCTATCCCGACCTGCCGCAGGGCTATCAGATTTCCCAATATAAGAGCCCGATCGTCGGCGAGGGCGAGGTGACCGTCGACATCTCCCCGACCGAACAGATCCCCGTCGGAATCGAGCGGCTGCATCTCGAACAGGATGCCGGCAAGTCGCTGCACGACCAGTCTGCGACCGAGAGCTTCGTCGATCTCAACCGTTCTGGTGTCGCGCTGATGGAGATCGTCTCGAAACCGGACCTGCGCTCGGCTGATGAAGCGCGGGCCTATGTCTCGAAGCTGCGCACGATCATGCGCTATCTCGGCACCTGCGATGGCAACATGGAGCAGGGCTCGCTACGCGCCGACGTGAACGTGTCAGTGCGCCGTCCGGGCGAGCCGCTCGGCACGCGTTGCGAGATCAAGAACGTCAACTCGATCCGCTTCATCGGCCAGGCGATCGAAGCGGAAGCGCGCCGCCAGATCGGCATCATCGAAGATGGCGGCGCAATCGAGCAGGAGACGCGCCTCTTCGATCCAACGCGCGGCGAAACCCGCTCGATGCGGTCAAAGGAAGAGGCTCACGATTACCGCTACTTCCCCGATCCCGATTTGCTGCCCCTGCAATTCGATCAAGCCTATGTCGACGCGCTTGCGGCGGATCTGCCGGAGCTGCCGGATGAGAAGCGCGCGCGCTTCATCAGCGCATATGGCCTGCCGCCCTACGATGCCGGCGTGCTCGTCGCCGATCGCGAGTCGGCCGACTTCTTCGAGGCGGTCGCCAAGGGGCGCGACGCCAAACTCGCGGCCAATTGGGTGATCAACGAACTGTTCGGTCGTCTGAACAAAGAAGGGAAGGCCATCGACAGCTCGCCCGTCTCGTCTGCGCAGCTCGCTGCGATCGTCGATCTCATCTCCGACCGCACGATTTCCGGAAAGATCGCCAAGGATCTGTTCGAGGTTGTCTGGAGCGAAGGCGGCGATCCGCGCGCGCTCGTCGAGAGCCGCGGCATGAAACAGGTGACCGACACCGGAGCGATCGAAGCGGCGATCGATCAGATCATCGCCGCCAATCCGGACAAGGTCGCACAAGCCAAACAGAAGCCGACGATGCTCGGATGGTTCGTCGGTCAGGCGATGAAAGCCACGGCCGGCAAGGCCAATCCGCAAGCCGTCAACGCGCTGTTGAAAGCGAAACTCGGCATCTGAAGCAGCGCGATCCGCGAATCGGCGACGCCCGATTCGCGCGATCGGCGGCGCGGCCGGCGCGCGCCAAGCGTTTTTTTTTGCAAAATCGGAAGTCATGCACTGGTTTTTTTTGCCGTCCTCCACGGCTCATTCGTGCAGCGCCGAAAGCACGGTTCGATGGCTTCGAACTAACCCAAGCCGCGGGCCAAAAGTCGCCGGGGAGCTAGGCGCGATCAACCGAGCGATACAGCGAGGAGCAAGCCAGCCGCTCCGTCGCGCCACCCGCTCCGCAGAAGCACTCGTCGAGAGTTTTTGCTTAGAGTTTGCTGACTTTTCTGAAGATGTCCCTCGCTTCTTGCGAGATGTTCCGCGGTCCGTCCCCTGCCGGCTGTTGTCTCTCCCCATCACCCGGCTCGAACCCGTCGACGCAATATGGATGAAGGCCCGTTTGGAGTTGCACAGCATCGCAAGAACAGCGGGTCAAGCGCGAAGCAAAGGGACGTGAATAGGGTCATGCGATGTGAGATTCGTGCGCGACAGCGAAGAAACAACACTCATCGACGCACACGCCACTTGCACGAGTGCTTAACCGCGTTACGCTAATCATGCCTCTTGCCGGTTACATTTTACCGGCGCTTCCGAATGGGGACCAAAGATGGCGAGAGCAACAACGAAGCGTAGATCGACCGCGAAGAAATCGGCGGGAAAGAAGGGTGCGCGTAAGGGTGCGCGTAAGGGCACCTACAAGAGAGCGGGTACGAAGAAATCCGCAACGAAGCGGACGGGCGCTCGCAAGGGTGCTGCGAAGAAGGGTGCACGCAAGGGCGCTCGTAAGGGCGCAGCGAAGAAGGGTGCACGCAAGGGCGCCCGTAAGGGCGCTCGCAAAGGCGCACGCAAAGGCGCAGCTCGCAAGGGCGCAGCTCGCAAGGGCGGTGGAAGAGGCCGGCGCGGCGGCGGTAGCAGCCCTGAATCCACGCCCAGCTCGAACGGCTCGGAGCAGTCATAGCGCCGTCGAACTGAACGGGCCGGCGGTCGAGTCGATCTCGACACCGGCCCAATCGCTTAAACGACCTCGCCGTCCCTCTTCACACGAGGGACGGCTTTCTTATAGACCGTTTCCACTACTCGGGCTGTTCGTTCGCTCCAGCTCACCGGGTCAGGCACTGCGTCGCGAAGTCCCGCCACGTAAGTTGTTTCGCTTCGCCGGTTCTTTTCATCTCCTGCCACTCTCGCCCACACTCGCGCATGCGCGTCCGAGAAGCGGCGGGCAAGGAGGGAAAGGTGGGCTCCGCGAGCGACGGCGATGATGTGTTCGGCGCGCTGTCCGGTGCAGATCGGTTTCCGTGGGTCGTGCCATCCTTTGCTGGCGGGCGATTTTGCAGACTTGAGGGACTCGCAGAATCCGGCGCACGGGGCGGCGTTTGAACCTCCCTGCCGCGGGACGCAGGCGAAGAAGTGGTATTGGTCTGGTCGGCTGGTTCCGCAGGGCGCCTTGGCGGCACGGGTGTTGGTGGGCTCGTTTGAGTTGGGGCCGCCGCAGAACATTCGATCACGCAAACGAACAAGGCCACCGCCGCCCATTTGATGGCGCACCGGGTGTGTTTGAACGGCCCGGCTCTGCGCCGCACTTGATCATTCCTCGCCATTGCGTCGCCATGCGCCGGCTTCCTGCACCTCAATTCCGGCGCTCTCGGGACGTTCCGGCGTCTTGGATCCGGTCTATATCCGCCAAGCGAGGCAGCTTGCGTGTGGTCGCAAACGCATCGGGGCGAGACTGAAGACGATATTGTTCTCGTAATGCAACAGACCGTCCGAGCGAGCGGCGCCAGCGAACTCGATCGGCTTTCCAAATCCGATCAGCGTCCGGATGCCGAACCAAGTCCTCACATGCATTCCGAGCATCGTGACCACGAGGTCTGGGAGGCCTGAAAATCCGGAGCACGTCGGGTTACAGAGCTTGGCATTGTAGTGCCCTCATCTCAGTTCTTAGCGCGCCGAGAGGCGCTCACGCCCCTTCTATACTCTTGCTGGCCGATTGTTGCGTCGTGGCCGAGAAGAGAAGATGATTGGGCTGGTGGTAATGCCGCTATCGTTCGGAGGCGAAGCAATGGCAGCAGACACGACAAGCCGCTTGAACGCAGCACCCTCCGACGCGGTCGTGGCGATCGAGGACACGAGTCTCACCGCTTTCTACAAAGACATGACTCTCCCGGAGCGGCGCACATTCTGGTCGTGTGCGATGGGCTGGGCACTCGATGGCATGGACTTCATGATCTATCCGCTGGTGATTGGCACAATCATCAGCCTGTGGCACGTCGATGCCGGGTCTGCAGGTGCTGCAGTTACCGCGACGCTGCTTGCCTCCGCGATCGGTGGATGGCTCGGAGGCTATCTCGCGGATCGCATCGGCCGCGTGCTCACGCTGCAGATTACGATCCTGTGGTTTTCGGTCTTTTCGCTGATCTGCGCGTTTGCCCAGGATTTCAGTCAGCTTTTGATTGCGCGCACCGTCCTCGGTCTCGGTTTCGGCGGCGAATGGGCGGCCGGCGCGGTGCTGATGGGCGAAGCCATCCGGCCGCAATATCGCGGCCGCGCGGTCGGTTCGGTTCAATCGGGGTGGGCGGTCGGCTGGGGTCTTGCCGTCCTCTCGCAGGCGATTCTTTTTTCGCTGCTTCCGCCGGAACAGGCGTGGCGCTGGATGTTCGTGATCGGCGCGTTGCCGGCGCTGCTTGTGTTTTACCTGCGCCGCTACGTCACAGAGCCGGAGATTTCGGCCGAGACGCGGCGCCACCAAGCAACGACCGGAAAGCGACCTGCGATCTGGGAGATTTTCTCGGGGCCAATTCTCAGGACGACGATCCTCGCTTCCCTCGTCGCAACCGGAATGCAGGGCGGCTATTACGCGATCACTGCATGGGTCCCGCGTTTCCTCACCACCGAGCGTCATCTCTCGATCGTTTCGTCGACCGGCTATCTTGCCGCGCTGATAATCGGCTCGTTCACCGGCTATCTCGTCGGTGCCTGGCTCGCCGACCGCATCGGGCGACGCAAGCTGTTTCTGATCTTCTCGCTCGGTGCCATCGCGATCGTCATCGCTTACACGCAGCTGCCGCTCTCAAACGGCATCCTCTGGCTGCTCGGTTTCCCGCTCGGCTTCTTCGCCTCCGGCTATTTCTCCGGCATGGGCGCCTTCTTGACCGAACTCTATCCGACGCGGCTGCGCGGTTCGGGGCAGGGCTTCTGCTATAATTTCGGGCGCGGCATCGGGGCTTTGTTCCCGACATTGGTGGGCGTCATCTCGGCGCACATGACGCTTGCCAACGCGATCGCGATTTTCGCCGTCGTTGCTTATGGGGTATTTTTCATTGCCGCCTATGCACTGCCCGAAACGCGCGGACGGGTGCTCCACGCCGACGCCTGAATGCCCGATGGCTAGCGACGGTCGGCCGAGGCTGGCTCCGTGCGCTCCACAGCCGTCACCACGGTCCACAGAAGACTTGTGATTGCTGCGGCGGGGATCGCCGTCGAAAGCAGGAAGGAAAGCATTGGGATGAGCACGGTTCCTAAACGCCGGCTCAGCTGATCGGTTCCTTGGGCGAAAAGGCAGCGAAAGGCGCACGCGACCGGGACTCGGCAGATGGGACAGCCCACAAGAATCTCGGGCGGACAACGCGAGCAAATGGCGGAGACGGAGGGATTCGAACCCTCGATAGGGCTTGAGACCCTATAACGGTTTAGCAAACCGCCGCCTTCAGCCTCTCGGCCACGTCTCCAACGCGGCGATGTCGCCGCCCATCGGCATATGCGACAGCCCCGCGGCTCTTGGCAAGCACCGGGTTAAGCGAGTCGCAACCCGCATCGCGATTCTCCGGCCAATGCAGAATTCCGGAGCTGGTAGGCCGAACGAGCCGCCCTCGCACCTGCTGCGAGCTGCAGTTTTTTATGTATCCGAGCTACTTTTGGCTTCTTTTACCGTCAGGGCTGCCGAAATCGTTGCTGCCGCGCCACACCATTCAGCAGAGTGCGACATTAGCGCAGAATCCCGTTTTCCGGGCGACTTAGCAATTGTATGGTCCAGTTTGCGAGTAGGGCCGTAACCCCTCTCGTGGTGGGCTTCAGGGCAAAACGCCTGGGTCCTCAACAGGAGGGGATAAAGGCCGCGCTTTTAAGGGCAGATATCGACAAGACCGAAAGGTCAGGTCGTCGGTCCGAGATGCAAAACCAATCCCGAACGGGTTAACCAAACTGGAGGTATCATCATGAAGGTCGTAAAGAGCCTTCTTCTCGGGTCGGCAGCCGGTCTCTTGACCGTTGCTGGCGCGCAGGCGGCAGATCTCCCCACAAGGAAAGCTGCCCCAGTCGCCTACGTCCGCATCTGCGACGCATACGGTGCGGGCTTCTTCTACATTCCGGGTACGGATACCTGCTTGAAAGTCGGCGGTCTCGCCCTCTTCGAAGCGCGTGTCTTCAACACCCCCTACAGCATCGGCGCCGGCTTCCTCAGCGCCTCGGCGCCGGGTGCACTGGCGGCGGGCCTGGGTCCGATCCCGTTCATCACGCCGGGCGGCGGCACGACGTTGTCGACGGCCTATCGTAACGCTCGCGAGCGCGACAATTACGGCCTCGGCGCTCTCGGCCGCGTTGAACTCGATGCGCGTACGGCGACCGGCTACGGCACGCTCCGCGCCTTCATCCGTATCGACTCGTCCTATGGTTCGAGCTCGACCTCGCAGACGGGTGCGCTCAACCAGCTCTATAACGTCACCGCTGGTCCGTTCCCGGCCAAGGAACAGACGATCATCAACAAGGCGTTCGTCCAGTTCGCCGGCCTCACCGCCGGTCGCGCCCAGTCGATGTTCGACTTCTACGCCGACGCTTACAACTACGAAGCGCTGCGTGGCTCGAACGCCAGCCCGGCCTTGCTGGCCTACACCTACACGTTCGGCGGTCCGTTCACCGGCCTGTCGGCGACGATCTCAGCCGAAGACGGTGTCAGCCGTCGCGAGCAGATCGCCAGCGTGTTGAGCTTCGGCACGGTCGCCGGCACGGGCATTCCGCTCGCGGCCTTCGGCATCGGCGCCGGTGGTGGTGCTTTCGCGGCCAGCCAGGCCGGACAGCAGATCCCCGATCTCGTTGCCAACGTTCGTGTCGACCAGCCCTGGGGTTCGGCTCAGTTGTCGGGTGCGGCCCATCAGCTGCGCACGAGCATCTTTCCGGCCGCCGGCGCCATTTGCGGTATCACCGCAGCCGGCCTCGTCGGTATCGCGGGTGCAGGCGGCGTAGCCTGTAACGCACTCGCCGGCACCGGCGCTGCGGCCTTCACCTTCGCGGGCCCGGCTTTCACCGGTGTTGCGAACCCGACGCAGACCCAGGACGACTGGGGCTTCGCGGTGCAGGGCGGCATCAAGGTCAACGCGCCTTGGATCGCACCCGGCGACGTGTTCTATGTGCAAGCCACATACGAGCACGGTGCTATCGGGTACATCACCGGTAACACGCTGGCTTACACGGGCGGCTTCTGGGCCTCTTCGCTCAACTACGGCAACGGCCTTGCGGCCACGCCGTCGACGAACAAGTGGGCGGAAGCAACCTTCAGCGATTGCGTCTGGACGCTTCTCAACAGGTGCGAGAAGCAACAGGGCGGCGCACTCGTGGCGGCGTTCAAGCACTACTGGCTGCCGACCTGGAGCTCCGGCTTCTACGGTTCGCTGATGGCGGTGCGCTACAACGCCGACGTCAACACCCCGACGCTCGGCAACGTGCTCGGCGTTCCGAACTACAAGGAACTTCGTGCAGGCGCGAACCTTGTGTGGACCCCGGTCACCGGCTTCGATATCGGCGCCGAGTTCATGTATACCCGCGGCATCACCGACAAGCCGTTCGGCATGGCGAACGACATCTTCCTGACGCTGCAGGGTCTCCCGACCTTCAGCTCGACGTCGAACGTCTACGAAGGCCGCCTGCGCGTTCAGCGCGCCTTCTGATCTCCGATCAGACGGTCACAACAAAACGAAACCCCGGCGCTCAGCGCCGGGGTTTTTCTTTGTGCTTCGACGGAAGCAAGCGACGAGATCAGAGTTTCGCGGCTACCTGGCGGAGATCCGTCTGCAACGGCGCGGGACCGGCCTCCTCGAAGCGGGCGCGATAGACGGTGAGGTTTTCCATCACCCGCTGCACGTAATTGCGCGTCTCGGTGAACGGGATCCGCTCGATCCAGTCCACCGGATCGACGCTGGCGCTGCGCGGATCGCCATAGGCATCGATCCACTCCTTCACCCGCTTGCCGCCGGCATTGTATGCCGCAAACGTCAGCACATAGGAGCCGCGTTGCTCGGCAAGAAGCTCGCCGAGATGGGCGGCGCCGAGCTGGGCGTTGAACGCCGCGTCGTCGAGAAGGCGCTGCTCGTTGAAGCCGATGCCCATATGGCTCGCGGTCCGCTTCGCGGTCGAAGCGATCATCTGCATGAGTCCCTTGGCGCCGGCGCTTGAACGGGCGCGCGAATCGAAGGCGCTCTCCTGCCGCGCGATGGCGTAGACGACGGAACGCGCGGCGGAATTGCCGAGCGGCTGGTAGCCCGGGATGCCGTAGACGGGATAGGCGAGATCATCGAGCGGCATGCCGCGCTGAGCGGCGAGCTTGCCGAAGGCGAGGGAGACCTTTGCGTCCTTGTCTTTCGACAGGACACGAGCGAGGGCCGCCATCTGCGCACCGCCCTCGAGGCGCTGCGCCGATTCGCTGATGAGCGGCAGCGCGATTTCCTTTTCGCCGATCGCATAAAGAAGCTCGACCGCCCGAACCGCTTCGTCGCGCTGATTGCCTTCGGCGGCGGCTGGCGCCGCTCGCACCTGACTTGCCGGGAGCCCGAGCTTGGCGCGCGCGAGCTGGCCATAATAGGCGGCGGAATGATTCGCCGCCTTGCGGTAGAATTCCGCCGCTTCAGCCGACTTCTCGGCAGCTTCCGCTGCCCGGCCCCGCCAATAGGCGACACGGGCAACGGACATCGGCGTCTCCGCAACGATCCCGGCGATGGCGAAATGGCGCGAAGCCGCTTCCGGATCGTTGAGGAAACGCAAGGCGATCCAGCCGGCATGGAACTCCGCTTCAATCCGCGATTCGGACTTCTGCGCGCTATGCTCGTCGCACATCCGGTAGGCGGTCTTGGCATCTCCCTTGTCGAGCAGCTTGCGCGAGATCAGGCGCCGCTCCGTCCACCACTCGTCCGGGTTGATCAGCAGCGCCGGATCGCGCGGCGAGGCGAGCATGATCTGGGCCGCCTCATCTATCTTGTCGGCGCGCCGCAGCTTCTGAATCTTCGAGAAGAGGTAGCCGGGATCGTTTTGCAGCGCCGCGGGAACCGCCGCCATTTCCTTGTCGGAGGCACCTTCGTTGATGACGGCGATACGGGCCTTCGCCAGGAGAGCGACGTCGGGTCCGGCGCTCTGCGCGCTGCGCAGAGAGGCCGAGGTCTCTTCTTTGTAAAGGAGGCGGTCGGCGCGGTACTTGTAATCGGCTTTCTCGAGGAGGTCGCCGAAGGCCTTCTTGATTGAGCCTTCCTGCCACTGGCTGAGGTCACCATCGCGCCAGGCGCTGCGGACGAGGTCGGCGGCCTGCGATTTCTGCCCTTCCGCGAGGAGCACACGGGCAAGCGCCAGCTTGCCCGGGACGGTTTGGGGCTTTGCGCCAGCGAAGTACTCCTTGACCCGCGCCGGCGAGGGATTGTCCGTATAAAGCGCTTCCTCCGCGCGCTTCCGCAGCCAAGGGCCAGACGGCCAGCCCGGATGCGCATCGAGGAATTTAGCAATCCGCTTGAACCCGGTTTCGCGCTGATTGGTGCGCAGGGCCACCCATTCAAGCGTGGTGCGGACCAGCGGATCGGGTGCGCCCGCAGCGACGCGGTCGCCATCGGCAAGCTCGCCCTTCCTGTAGAACGCGAGCGCCTCTCTGAGTCCAGTAAGGTTCACGCCGAGTTGGGCCGCGGGATCGGGGAGATTGGCAGCATTGGAAGTGGCGAGAAGCTCGGGCTGCGGGGCGTAGGCGGTAGCTTCGGCCGGCTGCGTCTCGTCGCGGCTTAGGCCGCCGAGTGAGGCGATCGCCGAGAGCGCGTTCGTCGGACTGGGTGCCACGAGGGGAGCCGGCGCGCTCTCGGCAGCGGCTGGCGCCAGAATCGCGGCAGGGACAGTTTCGCCCGGCTCCTTCAGAAGCGGGCGGGTCGGCAGAACGGAAGCGAGAACGGCGGTCGCGGTCCCCTTCGGGCTGCCGAACTGCGCGATCAGCGCGCCCATCGCATGATCGAGGGCGTGGGTCGCGATCATCGGCGAGCGGTACTGGGCCAGACGATGCGCCAGCGAGGCGTAATGATTCGTCGTAGCTAACGGCGTCAGTAGAACGGGAGCGGTGAGTAATGCGGCGGCGGAGACCTTCAAAGACGTACGTACAAAATCCATCGTTTCGACCGCTCCAATCGCTTCAGCTTGTCGCTGCTTCGTTTAGGAAGCCTGAACCTCATTTTCCTGGCCTTAGCGGCCGGGATCAGACATTGTGTCTCCACGTCCTGATCGGTGCCGGGGCAGGACCCCTTCCCGGACTGGCCGCGGCGGCTATGTCTTTGCGGTGACAGGAAGCCGAGCAATTTCGGCGTCGATTGGGCGCCAATCGGTCGGAGAAGAGGTCGATATGGGCAGGAAGGCCTCATTTAAAGGCTCGCTGACGGCGCTCGTCACGCCCTTCAAGAACGGCGGAATCGACGAAGACGCGTTCCGCGGCTTCATCGACTGGCAAATCGAGAGCGGCACACACGGCCTCGTTCCCGTCGGAACGACAGGCGAGAATCCGACGCTCACTCACGAAGAGCACCGCCGCGTGGTCGACATTTGCGTCGGCCAGGCAAACGGTCGGGTGCCGGTGATTGCCGGGGCCGGCTCCAACAACACGCATGAGGCGATCGAGCTCGCCAAGCATGCCGAACGCTCGGGCGCCGACGGCGTGCTCGTCGTCGCGCCTTATTACAACAAGCCCAGCCAGGAAGGTCTTTACCAGCACTTCAAGGCGGTGAACGACGCAACCGGCATCCCGATCATCGTCTACAATATCCCGCCCCGCTCCGTCGTCGACATTTCCATTGAGACGATGCAGCGGCTATTCGAATTGAAGAATATTGCCGGCGTGAAGGACGCGACCGGCAATGTCGCGCGCACCGCTCTCCAGCGTCATCACCTCGGGACGGATTTCATCCAGCTCTCCGGCGAGGACATGACGGCGCTTGCCGTCATGGCGCATGGCGGTGATGGATGCATCTCTGTGACGTCCAATGTCGCGCCGCGCGAATGCGCTGAAATGCAGGAGGCCTGTCTCGGCGGGGACTATCGAGCCGCGTTGAAAGTGCAGGATCGGTTGACGCCGTTGCACGCGGCTTTGTTCTTCGAACCCAATCCCGCCGGGCCGAAATATGCGCTCTCCGTCCTCGGCCGGATGAGCGAGAAGGTGCGGCTGCCCATGGTTTCGCTCACGGAGCCGACCCGCGTCGCGATCCGCGATGCGATGGTGCATGCGGGCATTCTCAACGCATAATCCGTGGCGCCAAAACCCGAACCCAATTTCAAGATCGTCGCCGACAATCGCCGTGCTCGTTACAATTACGAGATCGGCGAAAAATTCGAGGCAGGCATCGCGCTGACCGGCACCGAGGTGAAGTCGCTGCGCACGGGCAAGGCGACGATTGCCGAGAGTTATGCCGGCGTCGATCGCGGCGGTGAGATGTGGCTCTACAACGCCAACATCCCGGAATATATCGCTGGCAACCGCTTCAATCACGAGCCAAAACGGCCGCGCAAGCTTCTATTGAAGTCGCGCGAGATTTCCAAGCTTGCGCAAGGCGTCGAGCGCGAAGGCATGACGGTGGTGCCGCTACGCTTATATTTCAATGCGCGCGGCCGCGCGAAAATCGAGATCGCGCTCGCCAAAGGCAAGCAGATGCATGACAAGCGGGAGACCGAAAAGAAGCGCGATTGGGCGCGCGAAAAGGGCCGGCTGATGCGCGAGAGGGGCTGAGCGTGGCCTAATGGCGGCAGCACCGATCACTCTCGACCATTGCGTGATCCACGTTTCCGACTGGAAGACATCGAACGATTTCTACGCGCGTGTACTGCATGCGGAAGTCGTCGCGCGTGGCAAGGGGTACGCCTATCGGTTTGGAAAGAACCAATTGAACTGTCATGGGCCCGGCGTGGAGGCGATTCCAGTGGCGCGCTTGCCGGTGCAGCCCGGGAACAGCGATCTTTGTTTCGTCTGGCCTGGTCCGATCGAAGCTGCGATTGCGCATTTAAACGAGCAGCGGGTCCCAATTGAACTTGGGCCCGTAAGACGTCATGGCGCGCAAGGGCAGGGCACGAGCGTTTACTTCCGCGATCCGGACGGATCGCTGCTCGAATTTATCAGTTACATGGAAACATCGGCGCCGAGATAGCGTACAGTCAAGCGCGCCGCTCACGCGCCGCGTCCATCTCGGATTGCAGCGCCGCGGCGATCTCCTCCAACCTAAACGGCTTCTGCACGACCGCGCGCGTGTTGTGGGCGGCAGGCACGCCCGAGCGGCCGTAACCCGTCGTGAAGACAAAGGGACAGGCGCGCGCAGCGAGCAAATCGGCGACGGGATCGATCTTCTGCGAGCCGATGTTCACATCGAGAAGAGCGGCGTCGATTTGGTTTTCGGCTGCGAGGAAAGCCAGTGCCTCGGGGACTTGCGCAACGGTGCCGGCGACGGTGAAGCCAAGCTCCGCCAGCATGTCTTCCAGGGTCAAGGCAATAAACGGTTCGTCCTCGACGATGAGGATTCGTCCGCCCTTTTCGGCCCGATCCCCGGGCAGCGCCATCTCACTCTCCGGGCTTCTCGGAACTCTACCGACCACGAAAGTATGAGAACAAAGGCAGGTCGGCTGCTTATTGTCAAGCTAGCGGCGGCCCTTGCTTTTATCAACCGTCCCGGCGCTTGAATCCGGCCGCAAACGCGGCAGCAATTGCAACAGCGATCCAACCAGCAATGAGCAGGAGGCCACCTGTTGGCGCGGCCATCGGGAAGAGGGAATGGCCGGCGAGCGCCCGCATGGCAAAGTCGCCGCAGAACAGGATCATGCCGGCGATGAGGAGCAGCGCGCCGAGCCCGAAGGCAACAGCGCTGCGCGGCGGGACTCGCAGTGCAAGCGCAACGATGCCGAGCACCGTAGCCGAATGGATCATCAGGAAGGTCGCGGCCGTCTCGAGGAGCTGGCCGCCGCCGATGTGAGCCGCCGCGGCGGCCGCCGCGACCCCCGCGGCGCCGAGGAGACCCGCGCAAGCGGCGAGGACGAACAGACGTCGGCGCATCCCTATTCGCCGCGCGGCGATGCGAGCGTGACCTGCTCGCCGAGCCAGCGTTGTCGCGCCGCCTCAAGCCCCCATACCGCGCCGAACATGATGTAGAGCTGGCGCCAATGATCGATATCGATCTGAAATCCCTGTAGCACCGTCGCCAAAGTGGCCGGGAAAAAGATCTGCGCCAAGCGCCGGTAGGGTGACGGACTCACCATCAAGCGAAAGCCGACAAAGGTTGTCCCCACGATCATCATGATCCAAGCCAATCCGCCGAGCCATCCCTCGTTGGCGAATGCGCCGATGTAGGAATTGTGCGGATCGAGATCGAAGGCGAGGCGGAAACGTAAGGGTCCGAAACCGAATGGTAGGTTCGGCAGCATCGGCAAGGAGCGCAGCTGGTTGCCGAAGCGTCCGGTGACGCCTTCGTCATATTCCTGTGTGAGCGTCGCCCGCATCAGGAAAAACTTGCGCGCATCATCGTCCGCGAGCACTGCGAGAATGCCGATAATCCCGACCCCGATCGCAATTGCCGACATCCATGCAATGCGCCGCCGGGTGCGCGGATTATCGCTCGTCACATAAGCCGCGATCGTGACGACCAGCATCGCAAAGAGGGCGGCCCCCCATGAGCCGCGTGAGAAGGAAAGGAATACGCCGATGCAGACGGCGGCCAGCCCCGGAATAGTCCAGAGCAGCCGCCGCTTATCGCCAAGGATGGTGGCGTGCATGAGATAGGCGGCGGCGAGCACCATGTAAGAGCCGTAGACGTTCGGGTCTTTGAACGTGCCGTTGACGCGGCCCTCGACGGTGACGAACTTGTCGTACATGCCGGCGACGTCGAAGTAAGAAAGGAGGCCGAAAACCGAGCAGACGACAGCGCCGATTGCATAGGCCTTCAGGCAAAGCTCGGCACGCACAAGCGTGCGCTCCGAGAAGAAGATCGAGAAGAAAACCGCCGTCACATAAAGATACAAAGACTGCAACTGAAAGAGCACCGGATCATGCTCGCTCCAGTATGGGATAAGCGCAGTGAAGCCGGCAATCTCAAACAGCGTGTACAAGAACAGGATTGGTATCAGCGACGCGTGCAAACGAAAGCCGCCGATGAACCAGATCGGAATTGCCAAAAGCGCCATGAAATCGTAGGGCGACGGCTCGACGACCGAGATGATGCCGCTGAAGACGAAGGCCGCTACCACCGCATTGACGAGGCGCTGATAGTCGAAGGTAAGCGGCCGGCGCTCCGCCGAAAGAGTCGCGATGCTCATGAGCGGCGCTCCCTCGCCGCGCCCTTCGTGATGAGGTCGATGCTGATTTTCTGACGCAGTAGAACGCGGTTTGCTCCGGGCGTGCAGCCCTCGACCTTAATTGCCGCGTAATAGAGCCACGCCTCGTCACCCACATTGTCGAAATTGCGCCCCTCGGCATTGGAGTCGAGAAGCGAGGGATAGGCGATAACGGAATCATCGCGCCCGCCTCTGTCGGGCGCGCACGCACCGCCCATCATCGTCCTGGCGGCGAGGAGCAGAAGCGGCGCGCTCCAGTCGAGGAGGTTGCGTGATGTTGAAACATAGAAGCCGTCGACCGGGCGGCCGGATTGGTTCTCCGGCGCGTCCCAGATCGCGATAAACGTCCCGCTCGCGCGATGCCGCACGATCGCCCCGACGGGAAATCCGAAGGAAGCGATCGGTGCGCACGCGCGCGGCGTACTTTCCTTGCCCGAATAGGGATTAGCGTAGCGGACCGAGAAATCTTTGCCATCGTAGGCGCGCCAGCCGGCGCTGTTCAGCGGATCGCCGTTGCGAAAGAGGCAGGCGCCGTAGGGTTGGCCGTTCCAGCCGGTGGTGGAGATAAAAGCGTATTTAAACGGGCCGTGCGCGACGATGTTCGACGGATTGAAGAAGCCGCGGTGCCTACCTTGCTCGGTCTCCTGCTTGAAGGGTGCGGCAGCGACGACGAGCGGCGTGCTCGTCGTGAAGCTTCGGCCGGAATCATCGGAACGGAAGGAGAGGATCGTATTATACCAGCAGGGAAGATCGTCCTTGAACGCACAGCGGCCCGCAAAATGGTCGGCGTGATACTCATTGTGAATGAGCGCCGCGATCTTCACGCCGTCCTTGGTCCATAGCGACGTGATGAAACGGCGGCCGTCGTATGCCGCCGGATCAGGCGACTGCCTCGAATTAAGCACGACATTGCAATCGATGCTCAGATGATCGAGGTCCGGCCCGCGCAACGCGCGGTTCACGAAATGCAGTGCCGTGAGCGTCACGCTGCCGTCCGCAGCGCGAAAGGCGCGGGCGTTCACATCGGGAATGTCGTTCGGCGCGCATGCATCGCGCTTCGGGTCGTAGACCAGCTCGGGCTTGCCTTGCAGCGCGATATGCAGGCCGCTCTCGAGAGCCTGCGCGCGATCGAACGGCGCCAGCCAGATACCGGCGAGCACGAGTGCCGACGAGACGCCTTCGCGTAGCCAGGAGCGGCAATAGAGTCGCGTGCGCAGACTGAGGATGCGGGCGCGCCTGGCCGAGCCGACCGGTTCCTCAATACGCATTTTCGGATTTCGCCAGCGCGAAGGGCGTCACCGCGATGATGTAGAGATCGAGCAGGATCGACCAGTTCTCGATGTAGTAGAGATCGTGCTCGACGCGCCTTTGGATTTTCTCGGATGTATCGGTCTCGCCGCGCCAGCCGTGGATCTGTGCCCAGCCGGTGATGCCCGGGCGGACCCGATGACGCGCGAAATAGCCGTCGACGACCTCGTCGTAGAGGTGATCCGCCGCCCGCGCCGTAATTGCATGCGGGCGCGGACCGACAAGCGACAGATTGCCCTTGAACACGACATTGAAAAGTTGCGGCAATTCGTCGAGCGAAGCCTTGCGGATGAAGCGGCCGACGCGCGTCACACGGGGATCGTCGCGGGTCACGAGCTTCTTCGCGCCGTGGTCGAGCTGATCGACATACATGGAGCGAAATTTGTAGACCTCGATCAGCTCGTTGTTGAAGCCATAGCGCCGCTGCCTGAAGAGCACGGGGCCGGGTGAATCGAGTTTCACCGCGATCGCGACCGCCGCCATGATCGGGGATAGGGCAATAAGCGCCAGCGTGCCAAAAATCTTGTCGAAGCAGATTTTTAGAACGACGTCCCAATCGGCGATCGGTTTGTCGAAGACGTCGAGCACCGGCACGTTGCCGATGTAGGAATACGAGCGCGGCCGGAAGCGCAGCTTGTTTGTATGCGCGGCGAGGCGGATGTCGATCGGCAGCACCCACAGCTTGCGCAGCATCTGCAGGAGCCGCTGCTCCGCCGTGATCGGCAAGGTGAAGATCACGAGATCAAGGCGCGTGTGGCGCGCGAACTCGACGAGATCGTCCACGGTGCCGAGTTTCGGAAATCCGCAGATCACGTCGGGCGAGCGGTCATCGATCCGATCGTCGAAGAAGCCGCAGATGCGCAAATCCGTGCGCTTTTGCGCCATCAGATCCTTGAGCACCTGTTCTGCCGAGGCACCGCCGCCGACGATCACCGTGCGCCGGTCGAGACTGCCGATGCTGGTGAGATAGTGCACGATTCCCGAGACGATGCCGCGCACAAGCAGCAACATCGCCAGCCCCCCGAGATACCAGGAGAGGAGCCAGACGCGCGAAAATATGTCCTGGAGCTTCAGGAAGAAGATCGCGGCGAGCGCGACGAGGAAGACGAAGGTCCATCCGCCGGCAAGACGGAAGCCTTGGTAGAGCGGCGCGCGGAACGCGCCGACGTGATTGATGTCGAGCGCCTCGAAAACGAGAAGCGCAAGAATCGTCATTCCGAAAACCGCGACGTAATAGCCGGGCTCGTAACCCCAGACGGGCGCCACGTAAAACGAATGGACCAGCACGCCGCTGGTCGCGATCAGAATCACTTCGACGATCCGAGTGAGGCCGGCAATTACGATCGGCGAGAAAGCCCGTCGAGCGGGATGACGGGCGAGCGTCTCGGCAAGCGCGTTCAGCCGCGCGCGTTCATTGGACGAACCGCGGCGCGAGGCGGCCGAGGTCTGCGCCTCGACGCTTCGCAAATCCTGTGCGGTGAAGGCGGACATGTCTCTATCTCAGGTCAGATGGCAGCGCGAAGGGCGCACGAAAGGGTCCGGAGTTTTGTGATTGCATCGCGAGCGCCTCGCGATAGGCGGCGATGACCCCATCTGCCATTCCAGGGAGCGAGAAGCGCGTCGCGACGAAGGCGGCAAGCCGATCGGCTTGCGCCCGCAACTCGTCGCGTGGAGCGCTGGCGATGCGAAACAGTGCGTCGGCCAACGCTTCGGGATCGTTCGGCTGGATCAGCCGATCGCGATAAGGGCCGAAAATCTCGGGGATGCCGCCGACATTGGTCGCGACCATCGGAATACGCGCGCCGGCGGCCTCGAGCACGACATAGGGGAGCGACTCGGCGCGGCTTGGCACGACCATCGCACGCCCGAGCGTGAATGCCTCGCGCGCCCGCATCGGCGGCACGAAGCGGATCTGCTCGCGCACGCGGCGCGCGGACGCGCGATCGTAGAGGATCGCCTCGTCGGGGCCGGAGCCGACGAGAACGAGGCTTGCGACAATACCATGCCGCTTGTTCACAAGCGCGAGCGCATCGATCAGAGTGTCGATGCCCTTGGCCGAGCGCCATTCCCCGACATAGACGAAATCGGCGGCATTCTCGTTCGGCCGAACCGGCACCAGTTCGGCCTCGCTGATGCCGTTGAGGACGATGCGAGTGAACTTCGTCGTCGCGCCGACATCTTCGCGGAAGCGGCGGGCGATATAGGCGCTCTCAAACAAAAACAGGTCGGTGCCGCGCTCGAGCAGGCGCTCGGCAAACATGTAGGCCCGGTTGGAGACCGAGCCGGGCTTGTAGTTGAAGCTGCCGCCATGCGGCGTGTAAGCGCGGATCACGCCGCCCTGGAAGGGCAGCAGTCCGGGAAGCCGCGCAAAGGTGCCGCCCTTCGATCCATGGCCGTGGATCACGTCCGGCCGCAGTGCCCGCACATGCGCATGGATTTGCAGGAGCGCGGAAATGTCGCTTGGATGCGGCAATCGCCGGATCCTGAGGCGGAACAGCCCGAGCGCCAGCTGCGGCGCGATCTCCGCCAGGATGCGGTCGGCCTGGGACCCGCCGGTCAGCGCATCCGCGATGATGCCGACCTTGTGCCCGCGGGCAATCTGCTCGCGCGTGACGTCGAGGACGTGACGGAAGAGGCCGCCGAGCGGAGCCCGCAGCACATGAACGATCCGCAGCGGCCGTCCATCTTTCTCCAGCATTGTGCTTGCCCAATCCTTCTCGCGATCCGCGAGAGTGGGCTCAAACCTCAAAAAAACCGTTCACGAATAACGATCGTATCGCCGGGTTGGACAGTTTGGGTGACCGGAACCGAAGCCGTATACGCCTTGCCGTCGATCGTGCGGGTGATGTCCGCCTTGCTCTGAAAGCCGCGCGGCGTGAAACCGCCGGCGATGGCAACCGCATTCTGCACGGTCATGCCGCTGACATAAGGGTATTGTCCCGCCAGGACCACTTCGCCGAGGATGAAGAAGGGCCGGAAGGCCTCGACCTCGACCGAGACCTTTGGCTCGCGCAGGAAGCCGCCCTTGAGCTTCGTCTCGATCGATTTTTCCAACGCCGCCGTCGTCATGCCGGCGGCCGAGACGATGCCGATGAGCGGCATCGAGATGTGCCCGGAGGCATCGACCGAATAGGTGTTGGAAAGGGCATCCTGCCCGAAGACGATGATCCGCAACCGGTCGCCGGAGCCGAGCGCGTAGGGGAGACTCGCGCTCGCCGAGAGATAATCGACGCCGTAGGGCCGCATTCCGCAGCCGCCGAGCAGCGCGGTCATAAGAACGCATAAGACAATCAACGAACGCCGCATGATCTGCACCGGATTCGCCGCGCAAGGACGCGAGGACGAGCACAATCTTTACGTCGTCATGGTTAACAAAAAGCTGAGGCAAAACCGCGGTCCCGATTAACCGGGTATCAACCATACGATGCTTTTATTCGGGGCGGTGTATGAGGTCGGTAATGAGCGTCATGGCGATCGAGCGCACAAACGTCGGCACATCGGGTGATATCGATGTCGCCGGTTTGGGGCGCGTCATATCCAACAAGCGATGGTGGGTGATCGGACCGACGCTTGCGGCGTTTGCGATCGCCGCGATCGGCGTCAACGTGGTGAAGCCCCGGTATACGGCCGAGGCGCGGGTGCTTCTGGAAAACCAGGAAAGCTACTTCACCCGCCCGGAAAAGCAGACGACCGAGCAAATCCCGCTTCCCGATGCCGAGGCGGTGCAAAGCCAAGTTCAGCTGATCACCTCGCGCGACTTGGCGCGCAAGGCGATCCGGGCGATCGGGCTGCAGGGCAATCCGGAATTCGATCCCGTCGCGAACGGCCTGGGCGCCTTGTCGCGTGTGCTCATCCTTCTCGGTCTGCAGAAGGATCCGACGCTGCTGAGTCCGGAAGAGCGCATCCTCGAAAACTATTTCGATCGCCTCACCGTCTACTCGCCGACGAAGACGCGCGTTCTTTCGATCGAATTCCAATCGCGCGACCCTGATCTAGCCGCACATGCCGCCAACGCAATCGCCGATCTCTACCTCGACGCCCAGGCAGGCGCGAAGCGCGAGACCGCGCGCGTTGCCGCGACGGCTCTGGCAAATCGGCTGGCGGAACTGAAAGTGCGGCTGGCAGATGCGGAATCCCGCGCCGAAGCCTTCCGCGCAAAAACCGGTCTCTATGTCGGCGCCAACAACGCGTCGATGACGACACAGCAACTCGGCGAAATAAACACGCAGCTCTCGGCCGCGCGCACCGCGCAGGCAGATGCGCAAGCCAAGGCGCGGATCATTCGCGATATGATCCGACAGGGCCGCATCGGCGACGTGCCCGATGTCGCGAACAACGAACTCATCCGCCGCGTCTCGGAGCAGCGCGTCAATCTTCGTGCGCAGATCGCGCTGGAGTCGCGTACGCTGCTGCCGGGTCATCCGCGCATGAAAGAGCTGCATGCGCAGCTCAACGATCTCGAATCGGAGCTGCGCAAGGCGGCCGAGAAGACGGTCCGCACGCTCGAGAACGACGCCCGGATCGCCGGCGGGCGCGTCGACAATCTGCAGCAATATGTGGAGCAGCAGAAGAAGATCGCCGGCTCGCAAAGCGCCGACGAGGTGCAGCTGCGCGATTATGAGCGCACGGTGCGTCTGCTGCGCGATCAGGTCGAATCCGACACGACGAAATATCAGGAAGCAGTGGCCCGCGAGAGCGGCAAGGCCGCGCCTGCCGACGCACGCATCGTCTCGCGGGCGGTTGCGCCGCAATTGCCGACATTCCCGCGCAAAACGCCCATCATCGTCTTCGCTACACTTGCCGCACTCGTTCTCTCGATGGGGTTCCTCGTCGCGCGCGAACTGCTCTCCGGACGCGTTTATGTCGGACGCGAGCATGTTCCGGCGCGAATCGCGAATGCACCCGCCTTGCGAGCGCGCGAAGTGCAGGCCACGGCGCCGGTGCCGGAAGCGCGGGAGCTGGTCGTCAACGCACCTGCCGATGACGTCAGCGAAGCGGAAGAGCAGGCCTTCGCGCAAACGTTCACGCCAAAGGACGCGGAAGCAGCAACGGCGCACCTCGTGCCGGCAGACCTTGTCGCGCGCCTGCAGGAAACGCACGAGCCGGGCCGTGCGGTCCGGGTGCTCGTCACAGGCACGGCGGACGATGCGAATGCGTCGGAGGTTGCCATCGAAACCGCGCGAACTCTCTCGGAGAAGGGGCGCGCGATTCTGGTGGCGCTCGGGCACGATCTTACCGGCCTGCCGGGGGCGGAAGCCGGGGACACGCGTCTTGGCCTGACGGACCTGCTGATTGGCGAAGCTTCATTCGCTGAAGTCATTCATCGCGATGCAGGTTCGAGCCTGCACTTCATTCCGGCGGGCCGTGCATCTTATCATGGCCTTGACGGATTCGATCTCGTGCTCGATGCCGTTTGCCACACCTACGATTTCATCGTGCTGGCGACCGGCGAACCTGCCGAGCATTCGGACGCGATCAGATTGGCCTCACAAGTCGACAGCGTCATGCTGGCGACCGCCGGGGGCTCGTCAACCGAGACGGCGGCGAAAGCCTACGGCGATCTCGTCGAGGCGGGGGCGCGCGACGTTCTTCTCGTCGGGCGCGACGCAGGTGCCGAACAAACGGCAGCCTGATCGTCAGCCGGCGCGGACGAAACGGGTTCTTCGGACGAGATTCCAGATGCGCGGCGAACGCTTGATGCGGCGCTTGGCGCTCAGGCGCACGCCCGCAAGCAGGCCGGCGAGGCGGCCGAGCGGCGTCATCGCAACGATGCAGTCGAAAAGCGGCACGATCTCGTCGCAGACGCTCGTCTTGTAGCGGGCTTCGCCGATGCCGAGATCGAATGACGTGATCCCGCGGCAGCGGGCATCGTCAAGCAGATGATGCAGCAGGAGATCGCCGGGGCTGCATCGTGCGATTTCGGCGTTCTGGTCAAAAGAATTGAACATAGCATGCAGGCTCGCGCCGTGACGGATCATGCCGTAGGTCGCGATGATCCTCCCGCCGGACGAGAGCGCGTGCAGTTCGAAGGCGGCACGGTCTTCCGAAAGTCCGCGGGTGGCGGCGCGGTCGAGAAAGCCACGCATCTGCGGACGCGCGAATTCCGGATCGAGGCCGGCGCGTGAAAAGCGCGATTTCTTTTGTTCGAGAAACGCGTCGAGCATCACCCGAGCGCGTTCCGGTGTCGCAGCGCGCTCGTAAGCGATCTCGCCAAACGCCGCGAGCCGCTTCTCCTTCTTCTTCAGTTTGCGGCGAGTTCCCCTCGATATATTCGCCTCGCTTACCAACCGCGCTGCATGCCCGAAGCTCGGGCTTTCCCGTCGCGGAAGGGATGCCAACGGATTGGCCGCACCGTTCCATGCAAGCGGCTGATTCAGGAGAAGAAAAACATCCGGCCGTCGCGGCGCCTTGCGCGCGGTTTCAAGCAGCAACGCCTCGCAGGCGGCGCGGTCGAAGACGACGCCCGGACGTACCAGCGGCAGATTGAAGTTGGACTGACGGTCGCCGAGGAACAGCGCAACCTGGAAGGGACCGCGCCGGGCCAGCCCGAGCGGCAGCAGCGCGACGGGTC
Source organism: Methylobacteriaceae bacterium (assembly GCA_034669505.1). Lineage (GTDB taxonomy): Bacteria > Pseudomonadota > Alphaproteobacteria > Rhizobiales > Beijerinckiaceae > JAFASC01. The sequence continues at coordinate 12,927 of JAXDNJ010000022.1, read as the reverse complement.
GTCCGGCGGCATCGCGCGCGACGCTGATCAACGCGGAGAAGCCGCGGCGTTCGCCAAGCGTGTCGAGCCAGGGAAGGAGAAAACGCCGGGTCTGGTAACCCGTGACCGGCGCGATCGCCTCGAGCTCGGTCCAGGCGTCGAGCGCGGCGCGCGGGTCGGTGTACACGTCGACGCGGGCGAATGGCAGCGCGGGCGCGGAAGTGGCCTGCCGCGGGACGTCGCCTGCGGCAAATGTAACAGTTTGGCTCATCCGCCCGCTTGTCTGGTGCCGTTGCCGCCGACCTAGCAAGAAAAGGTCAATGCCGGCTTGCTAAGTCATCGCCTAGGTTTTGGGGGAATGGCGGGTTTGCGCGAAAAACTGATCTCGGCGGGCTTTGCCGCCTTCGGCGCGACCGGCATCCACCGGCTCGCCGCGCCGCTGACGCGCGGGCTTGGCGCGATCCTCATGTTCCACCACGTCCGGCCTTGGCTCGATCGGGACTTCGCCCCGAACCGGCTTCTGGAGATCACGCCGGAATTTCTCGACGCTGGGCTCGGGCTCCTCAAGGCGCGCGGATTCGCCATAGTCAATCTCGATGCCGCGATCGAGCGCATCGCCAGTCGGAGCCAGCGGCCGTTCGTCGTTCTCACCTTCGATGACGGTTACGCCGACAATGTCGAGCACGCGCTGCCGGTGCTGGAAAAGCACGGCGCGCCGTTTACGGTGTTCGTGACGTCGGGTTTTGCCGATCGCACGGCGCGGCTGTGGTGGATCGAACTGGAAGAGGCGATCCGCTGGCTGGACCGAGTCGCGGTGGGGCAGGGGCTCGAATTCGCAACGGCTACCCCGGCGCAGAAAGAGCGTGCGCATGCGATCCTCTACCGGACGCTCCGCTCCGGACCGGAAGAGCAATTGCTGGATGTTTGCGCCCGGCTCTGCGAGCAGGCCGGGATAGATCCCTCGGGCATTCCCGCGGCGCTCTGCCTCGATTGGCCGGGCATCGAGCAGCTGTCGCGGCATCCGCTGGCGACGATCGGCGTGCACACCGTAACGCATCCGATGCTTGCCAAACACAAAGAGCCATTCGTCCGGCACGAGCTCGCCGAAAGCCGCGCCCGCATCGAGCAGGCGACCGGCAAGCCGGCGCGCCATCTCGCCTATCCCGTCGGCGATCCCGCCTCCGCGGCCGGCCGCGAATTCGCGATCGCGTGCGAACTCGGCTTCGTCAGCGCCGTGACGACCCGGCCCGGCATGCTCTTCCCGGAACATGCCCCACACCTGACGGCGCTGCCGCGGCTCAGCGTCAACGGACGCTTCCAAAGCCTTGCAATGCTGGACATCCTGCTTTCCGGCGCGCCGTTCGCGCTGTGGAATCGCGGCCGCCGCGTCAACGCCGCCTAGCGCCGCCGCCCATGCTCCATCCAGCGGATGAGCGGCATCAGCGGCAAAATCCAGGCAAGCCCGAGCACTGCGTAGATCAACGTCTGCAAAAGCACCGGCGCTTCCTGCGTCGGGCGCGCCTGGGCGAGCACCATCGCGACAAGCGCATAGACAATCACGAAGGCAAGTATCGCGACGGCGCCAATGAATTTCCGGGTGCGCTGCTGCACGAGTTCCTCTGACTGCGACAGAGCGCCGATGGACGCGCTCGGCGTCAAGTCTTATGTCTGCCGCCCTCGTATCCGCAAACATTTTGCCCGTGACGGACCGCCTCACCCTTTCGACGCCGCTGCCGGCCGTTCGCGCCGATGAGCGCGACGATCCGCGTGCGGTGCGCCTTTGGCTCTGGGCCGTCGCGGGCCTGGTCCTCCTGATGGTAATCGTCGGGGGCGCGGTGCGGCTCACCGAGTCGGGCTTGTCCATCACGGAATGGAAGCCGATCACTGGCATCCTACCGCCGCTCTCGCATGCCGCATGGCTCGCCGAGTTCGAGAAATACAAGCAGATCCCGCAATATCGCGAGCTCTTTCCGGGCATGGATCTCGGCTGGTTCCAGGCGATCTACGCCTGGGAATGGAGCCATCGTCTGCTTGGGCGGCTGATCGGCTTCGCCTTCGCGATCCCGCTCGCGTTTTTCTGGGTGGCGGGACGCTTGCCGGTGGGATCGAAGCCGAAACTCCTCGCCGTTCTCGGCCTCGGCGCGCTGCAAGGGGCTGTCGGCTGGTGGATGGTGGCGTCAGGCCTATCCGGCCGTGTCGAGGTCGCGCAGGAGCGGCTCGCCATTCATCTGCTGCTCGCCTCGCTGACACTTGCCGCGATCGTCTGGATTGCGGCGGGGCTGCAACACGAGACACGAGCTAAAGGGGCAGCTCCCCGCCGGCTCGGCGTGCTCGCTGCCGCGCTGCTTGCATTGGTCATCGTGCAGATCGGGCTCGGCGGTCTCGTCGCGGGGCTCCGCGCGGGGCTCACCTACAACACCTGGCCGCTGATGGATGGGCGCTTCGTTCCGCCGCTCGATCATCTGCTGAAGCTATCCCCGTGGTGGTCGAACCTGTTCGACAACATCACCGCCGTGCAGTTCGCCCATCGCATGACGGCGTATTGCGTGCTCGCGCTCGCGATACTGCAGGTGATCGCGGTGAAGCGGGCAATCGGCCGCGGGCCGGCATACCGGCGCGCGCACATCCTCTTCGGCCTTGTCTTGCTTCAGGTGATCGCCGGCATCACGACGCTGCTGCTCGTCGTGCCGATCTCAGTGGCACTCATTCACCAGGCGCTTGCCATGCTGGTGCTGATCGCCGCGACCGTGCATCTGCGGCGGGTCGGCGCGGCCTCTCACGCCGCGCGCTTCAGTCCATCGAGCTTGTCGTAGACCGCACGCTCGAAGCCGCTGAACAATTCAAGTACCTTCGTATCCGCGAACGGGAACAGCTGCGTCAGGATTACGCCGCCGACATTGCGTGTCGGGTCTAGCCAATAATAGGTATTGGCGAGTCCGGCCCAGGCGAGACTTCCGGCGCTGCGCCCCTCTGCCGTGCGCTGCGTGTTGATCATGAAGCTCAATCCCCATTTCTTGTCCTGGTCGGGATAGAGATCGACGTCGTTCGTCACTTGCGGGATCGCCGCATTCATCTTTCCCATATTGAGATCGCCGATATGGTTCTCTCCCATCGTCGCGACCGTCTCGGCTTTAAGCACACGATTGCCATCGAGCGTGCCCTTGTTCAGCAGCATGCGGATGAACCTGACATAATCGTGCGCGGTGCCGTAAAGCCCGCCGCCGCCCATGTGGAATTCCGGGTCTTGCGGCAATTCGAACGGCATCGGCGTAAGTGTGCCGTCAGGCTGGCGCGCATGCATGCCGACGAGACGCCGGCGCTGGTCCTCGCCGAGCTTGAATCCCGTATCGCTCATGCCGAGCGGCGCGAAAATGTTGTCGCGCAGATATGCGTCGAGCCGCTTGCCGCTTGCGGCTTCGACAGCTTGTCCGACAAAATCGATGCCGATGCCGTATTCCCAGCGCGTGCCCGGCTCGCTCGCGAGCGGCGCGGTGAGCGCCTTCTTCTCGCATGAGATGACGCGTGGCAGCCCGGCCGCTTCGATGTAGCGCGACATGTCGGCGTTCCACATGTCGTAACAGAAGCCGGATGTGTGCGTCATCAAATGCCGCAGCGTCACCGGCTTCTTTGCCGGCCGTAGTTTCGGTGTGCCGTTCTCATCGAAACCATCGAGCACCTGCAACGATGCAAGCTCGGGGATGAGAGGGCCAACCGGTTCGTCGAGCTGCAGCTTGCCCTGTTCGACCAGCTGCATCGCACCGGCAGCCGTAATGGCCTTTGTCATCGAGGCGATCCAGACGACCGAGTCGAGTGTCATGGCCTCCGGCTTGCCGAGATCGCGTTTGCCGAAGGCGCCTTCGTAGATGATTTCGCTGTCGCTCGCGGCGATCGCAACGACACCGGGAATCTGTTGGCGCTTGGCGGCTGCCTGAAACAAAGCGTCGAGCTGCGGCATGTTCTGCATGAGCGTCCTCCCTGAGATCGCGGTCTTTGCGCCGCATCGGTTGGGCTCATGATGCGCCGGGGATGTCACCCGGTCCAGACGTCCGAGGACATCAGCCTGAGCGCGGCACCGGCTCTTTCACGTTCATTTCCTTGCCGTGCCAGGTGAAATCATTGAACAAGCAGGCGTTCACCCACATCATGGGGAAGGCGAGGTCGCGCACGATATATGCGATCGGGCTTGCCCAATTGACGAACCAACCGGCGATACGCGCCAGAATGAGCTCCGCGCCGTAAAGGAGCGCGGCAAATGCAGCGACGATCGGGACCGGATTCAAATCGTAGCCGTATGTGGCGATGCCGATGAGGAGGAGCGGGACGAAAGCACCAGCGATCGGTTCCGGCGCAAAATAACCCGGAAAGGTCACACGCCGCAGCCGCGCCCAACGGACTTGGCGCGACCAGATGTCCAAAGCCTTGCGAGGCCCAAGCGGCTGCTCGAACGGCATGTCGGCGAAGCGAATCTTCAGGCCGGCGGCAGCGACGATTTTGGTCGCAGCTGCGTCCTCGGCGATCTCGGCGGCGAGCGCCCCGATCCCGCCCGCCCGTTCGAGGAGATCGCGGCGCCACAGCATGTTCTTGCCTTGCGCGAAGCCGAGACCCAGAATCTCACCGGCAAACATCCAGCGCGCCTCGAACGTGTTGAGGATGGCGCACTCGACCTCCGCCCAAAAGCCTTGCGGCCGCGAGCCGATCGGCATCGAGATGACAAGGCCGGTCTTCTCGTCCCAAGCCTTCAGCAGCGTCTGGACGTAATCCTTCGGCAGGAGCACGTTCGAATCGGCGAAAATGATCCAGTCGTGCCGGGCGGCATTCCAGCCCTTCACGCAATTGTTGAGTTTGGGATTGGAGCTGATCGGATCATCGCCGATCAGCAGGCGTGCGGGTTGATCGGGGTGCTCGGCGATAATTCGCTCGAGCAGCGGGACAATAGCATCGGTGCCACGCTGGACGCAGAAGATGATTTCGTAATCGGGATAATTAAGGCCGAAGGTCGAGCGCAGCGTCTCTTCGCTGAACGCCTCGATGCCGCAGAGCGGGCGCACGAGACTGACCGCAGGCGCATCATCGGGAACGGCCAGCGTGCGCGGACGGGCCCGGCAGCGCCATGTGGCGGCTAATATGCTCGCCAATTGAAGGGTGAAGATCACAATTCCGAGGACGGCAACGAAAGCAAGGATCATCGTGTGCCTTGGCCAATCGGCATAAGGGCTAATCCTTCAAACCAGAAAACGTCACATGCTTAACATTGTTCGTCCGGCTTGCCACATGGGCCGCCCAGGCGGATATCTCCGCTCTCGCAATCTGGTTCCGCTTCCGAAAGATCAATGCCGCCCCCGCTCGTTCGCTTCGCACCCTCGCCAACCGGCCGCATTCACATAGGCAACGCGCGAACGGCGTTGCTCAACTACATCTTCGCCCGCTCGCAAGGTGGCGGATTCGTGCTGCGCTTCGACGACACGGATCGCGAGCGCTCGCGCGAGGAGTTCGTCCAGGCGATCGAGGTCGATCTTGAATGGCTCGGCATCCGCTCCGACGTGACGGTGCGCCAATCGGCGCGCGAGGCGCTTTATGCCGCCGCGGCGGAGCGCCTGAAGGAAAGCGGCCGCCTCTATCCCTGCTATGAGACGGCGGGCGAACTCGAACGCCGCCGCAGGCTGCAGCAGGGCCGCGGACTACCTCCGATTTACGATCGGGCGGCAAAGAAGCTGACTCTCGCAGACCGGACGAAGCTCGAAGCCGAGGGACGGCGCCCCCATTGGCGCTTCGAACTGAAGCACGAGACCGTCCGCTGGCACGACCTCGTGCGCGGCGACAGCCACATCGACTGCGCCTCGCTCTCCGATCCGGTGCTGGTGCGCGAGGACGGGAGCTATCTCTATACGCTTCCCTCGGTCGTCGACGACATCGATCTGACGATCACGCATGTCATTCGCGGCGAGGACCATGTCACCAACACGGCGGTTCAGATCCAGCTTTTCCAGGCGCTATCCGACAGGGACGTACCGGCCTTCGGCCATCACAATCTGCTCGTCACGGCCGGCGGCGAGGGGCTGTCGAAGCGCACCGGCGCGCTGTCGATCGGCAGCCTGCGCGACAGCGGCATCGAGGCGCTGGCGGTGGCCGCGCTCGCCGTCCTGACCGGCTCCTCGCACGAGGTTCATCCCGTGGTCTCGCTGGCGGAACTCAGCGAAGGCTTCGATCTCGCCCACATCTCGCGTACGCCGGCGCGGTTCGATCCGGCCGAGCTGCAAGCGCTGTCGCAGCGCACCTTGCATCAGCTCGACTTCGAATCGGTGCGCGAGCGGATTGCGGCCTATGATATCATCGGGTTCAAGGCCGAGCCCTTCTGGCTGGCTGTCCGCGGCAACCTCGAGAGTTTCCGCGATGTTGCGGACTGGTGGCGGGTGGTCCAGGGTGAGATCGAGCCGGTCATCGAGGACGACGCGTTTCTCGAGGCGGCTTGCGAACACCTGCCGGAAGAGCCGTGGGACGAGACGACCTGGAAGGCCTGGACGAGCCGTGTGGCGGAGGTGGCCGGCCGCAAGGGCAGAGCCCTCTTCCATCCGTTGCGGCTGGCCTTGACCGGCCGCGAGACGGGCCCGGAGCTGGCGAAGCTACTCCCGCTGATCGGGAGCGTTAAAGCGTCGGGCCGACTACGCGGACTTGCCGCTTGACACCGTCGGGGCCGATCACCTCGCGAAGCTCGCCCTCGCCCACGCCGTAGGATTTGCCGCCCCGGATCGTGCCCGGCGAGATGCCGGCGGACTCGCCGCTCGCTGTCGGCGCCTGCGCCGCGGCCTGACCTTCGATTGCGGTCAGGTCCTCCACCGGTTTCTTGGCAATCCCGTTCGCCTTGGCGCCCCGGGTTTTCGCCTCTTGCGGCCGCGACAGGGCCTCGGCCTGTTCCGGCGTCACGATCATGTCGCCGCGGCGCTGGCTGCCGAGGACGCGCTCGGCATCGGCCAGCGCCTGCACCCACGTCTGGCCGGGCGCCTTGCAGGCGCAGGACGGCTCGACGCTCTTCTCGAACTTAAAGGCGTTGGCCGTGTCCCGATACGGCTCGCCGCCGATCGAGATGGCGCTCTTCATGTCGCGCGACAGCGAGCGGGTATAGAGCGTCACCTCCGCGTTCGGGCAAAGCGCTCGGCAGAGATCGTTCAGCTCATCGAGATTGCCGCGATGGGCGGAATAGCTCACCGGGAAGAAGCTACCGTCACAGGATTTTACGCACACCGCCATCGAGCCGCCGCGCGGCGTCTCGTCCTCGAGCGGCGGCACCATGATGTCAGGCTGCTGCAGGTTTGGCCGGCCGCCAAACAGCGTCTCGAAAAAGCCTCGCGGCTCGGTTCGCGCGACCTGCACGCCGCCGCGGCAATAGGCGTTGTACTGGGCAACGAGCGTCTCGCGCGCGCCGCCGCGCATCTGCCCCTGCATCTGGTCGAGATTGGCGCGCATGCGCTGGATCTGCCCGTTGATCCCTGGGCATTGCGGCGGCGCCTGCGGGCCGAAGAACACGAAGCCGGAGCGGTCGCAGCCGATCGAATGGGCGTAGGCGACGGTGCGGTCGAGCTCGGAGCGCTGCTTCTGCGCCGCCGCGCCGAACCGCGCGGAAGCGGACGCATCGGGCGTGCTCGCCTGCGCGATCTGCATTTGCAGGCGGTTGCAGTCGAGCGACTGCGCGAGGGCCGCGGGGCCGCCCGTCAGAGTCGCAGCCAGGCCTACAGCGCCGACAAGCGCGCGGATATACGGAAGAGAACCCATCGACCCTCGGCGGGCGGGCTTACGGCCGCCCGGTATGGTTACCGAATCTTGCACTGACCGGATGCTCGCCCCGAATGGTGAAATATCATTCAACCCGCGTAGCCGTCGACTATTCCGCGGTCTCGCGTCGGCAATATGGCCGCTTGTGTGGCTGGGAGGGCGCAGGGCTCTTCCGCCGCAGCCGCCGCTTCCCATATCAGCAACGCTCCCCTGGAGGCTTTCATGCGCCTGCTTTCGATCTTCGCCGCCGCGACGACCGCTCTCGCGATCCTCGCCGCCCCGGCAATTGCCGCGGACGAGGGACCGGACCTCATCTTCAAGAAATCCACGGTCTTTAAGCTGCTCACGCCGAACGATAAGCTCGCAACCTATGGCATCGACGATTCAGTCGTGGAGGGCGTCGCCTGCCATTACACCGTGCCGGAGAAGGGCGGCGTTGCCGGGATGTTCGGCGTCGCCGAAGAAGTCTCCGACATTTCCCTCGCCTGCCGGCAATACGGCCCGATCAAGTTCAAGGAAAAGTTCGAGCAGGGCGACGTGGTCTTCCGCGAGCGCCGTTCGCTGATCTTCAAGAAGATGCAGATCGTGCGCGGCTGCGATGCCAAGCGCAACGTGCTCGTCTACATGGTCTATACCGACAAATTGATCGAAGGCTCGCCGAAGAACTCGACGTCGACTGTACCGGTCATGCCGTGGGGCGCTTCCGGCGAGGCACCGAAATGCGGGGATTTCCTGAAGGGCTGAGCCCGGCTGTCACTCGCCGCAGGAGACGACGATCGAGCCTGGGGTCGCAGCGTCCTTCGTCGAGACGCTCGCGATGGAGGCGGTCATGTCCTCGGCGCGGCCGAAAGCGCGCGCGGGGCCTTGGCCGTGCGCCTCGCACCAGGCGTCTGCAACGATACGGCCGCAGGGTTTGCCGCCGGTCAGGCATTCGCCGAGGCCGTAGCCGTCATTCGCGGGGATGACGAAAGTCGTCGCCGATTCCGCCCGCACAGGCACCCGGCTCAATCCTGCGGCAAGCGCGCAGAAGGCGAGCGCCGGCAGGCCAGCGCGCAAGACCATGCGGTGCTTTGAACGGCCGAAGCTCATGAAACGCTCGCGAGACAAACGAAGTCCTGGAGCGGTGAGCTTCGGCCCGAACCCGTGAAAATCTTATTAATCGGGTTCAGATTTGCTTAAAGATTCATCCACTCGACCCACGCGCCGTGCGAGTCGCATTGGCCGACGATGCGCTCCTCGCCGCCGGGCCACAGCGTCAGGCGCACCGTTGCCGGCGCGTCCGGCTTCTCGTGCTCCATCGAGAAGCGCGCCAGCGGCGCAGTCGCGGTTGCGCGTGCGCCGGCGGCCGCGAGCGTTTCCTTGATCGCGGCGCGCGTTTCCGCCGATGCGTATTGCAGCACGATCGTGTGGAACACGACGCGCGCGACGCCGTCGCGCGCCTTCCGCGTAAGGCACGAGGCGAGAAACTTCGCCGCGTCTTCCTTGACGATTTCGACCGGGTGCTTGGCGGCGATGTCGAGCGCCGCTTCGAGCCGCTGCAACCGGTCGCTCTGATCCGGCCAGACATAGGCGATGAGCCGGCGCCGGTCGTCTTCGCGCGCGGCGCTCAGCGGATATTGATCATTGCCGATGCGCGCGGCGATTTGCAGCGGCGCCTCGAGCGGCGGGGCGTGTCCGCGCCAGTCCGTCTTGATGCGCACTGCGGATTGCGGATCGCCCCAGCGGCGATCATTCCCGAGTTCATATGCGAAGCGATCGAAATTCAGGTTGAGCCCGGCGCTGGCGCCGATCTCGATCAGCGACAGCGGCAGGCGCCAGCGTGCCGCGACTTGCAGCAAACCGCCGAGCAGGACGCTAGCGCGCGAGACTTCGTTGGTCTGCGGCGGCGTCTCCAAGAACTTCGTCAGCTTTTCGTCATGCGCCTTGATCGTTGCGGAGACCGCCTCCCAGAGCGTGTCCGCCTCAGGTGTCGGATTGGGCGGATAGACCTTGGCGAGCCCCGACTGCGGCTCGCAGCGCACGTCATAGTGCAGGGCGCCGCAGCAGCGCAGCGCGACAAGGTCGCCGCGCAGCGTCATGAGCGGCCAGGTCAACACAGTGTGACCAAACCCGCTCATGTGATCGAGCCGGTCTGCCAGAGTGCGGCAGAGCAGGGCAGTGAACGGCGAGCCGAGCTTGTCGCACCATTGCGCCTGCTGGCGGAAGGCGTCACGGCGCTGCGTCTCGGGATCAGGGTTCGTCATGCGAATCATACATAACGGGAGTTTGCACCTTTGTCGCAACTCCTCTCGTCTGCTCCCCGCGACAATGTGCGGCTACGCGCCCAGCGCATGGGTGCTTCGCGCATGCGAAGCTTCTCCCGCACTGCAATAGGACCATCTTCACTCGCGACCCACTAATCAAAAGGAGCCGGATCATGAAGTTCCCCCTCGCACTAACGCTCGCTACCTTCCTCGGCCTCGGCCTCCTGTCGACCAGCTTTGCGGCCTATGCCCAGGATGCCTACGGCGGCATCACCAACTCGCGTGGCGGCTACAACCAGACCAGCACGTATACTCGCTGATCTAGCTTAGGCCGCGACAGCGGCTTGACGAAGCGGCGCGCGTCCCCGCATATCGCGGCATGGCGCGCGCCGCTCATCATTGTCGGACGGCAACAAAGATCGGCTAGTTTCAAGCCGGCTCGGGCCGTCGATTCCTCAAAACGACTGAAGGGATTCTCCGGCCGGTGCGGCACAAGGGGAATTCATGTCGTCTTCGCCGGAGCTGCGGCTCTACAACACGCTGACACGCAAGAAGGAGCGGTTCGAGCCGATCGACCGTGAGAACGTGCGCGTCTATGCCTGCGGCCCGACCGTCTACGATCATTTGCATATCGGCAACGGCCGCATGCTCGTCGTCTTCGACGTGCTGTTCCGGCTGTTGCGCCATCTCTACGGGCCGGACCACGTCACCTATGTCCGCAACATCACCGACGTTGACGACAAGATAAACGAGCGTGCCGCCGAGCGCGGCATCGATATACGTGCGCTCACCGACGAGATGATCGCAATCTTTCATGCCGATGCGAAAGCGCTCGGCTGCCTCGCGCCGACGCTCGAGCCGCGCGCCACCGATCACATCGCGCCGATGCTCGAGATCATCGGCAGGCTGATCGCGCGCGGCCACGCCTATGCGGCGGAAGGCCACGTGCTGTTCGACGTTCCCTCCGACGCCGATTACGGCAAGCTGTCGCGGCGCCCGCTCGACGAGATGATCGCCGGCGCGCGCGTCGAGGTCGCGCCCTACAAGCGCTCGCCGACTGATTTCGTGTTGTGGAAACCCTCAGGCCCGGGCGAGCCGGCGTGGGATAGTCCGTGGGGCAGGGGCCGTCCCGGCTGGCATCTCGAATGCTCGGCGATGAGCTGGAAACATCTCGGCGAAATCTTCGACATCCATGGCGGCGGCATCGATCTCGTCTTTCCCCACCACGAGAACGAGATCGCCCAGACCTGCTCGGCTTTCGGCCACGACGTGATGGCGAACTATTGGGTGCATAACGGCCATCTGCAGGTCGAAGGCGAGAAAATGTCGAAATCAACAGGCAATTTCGTGACGATTCACGAATTGCTGCACGGCTGGAAAGGTCGTGCTTGGCCTGGCCGGGTTGCTCGCCTCGCGCTGCTTGAAACACAGTACAGGCAACCGATCGACTTCACATATGACAGGCTCGAGCAGGCGCTTGCCGAGTTGGCTTGGATTGCTCAGGAATGTGACCCACTTAATTTTCGTGACCGGGAGCTCTTTCGACGTGCTTGGACGAGCCCTCCCAGTGGCGAACTGATCGAAGCACTGGCGGATGACTTAAACACGCCGGAAGCATTATCGGTATTGAAACGTAATCTGCGCATTTTGCAGGATGGCGACGATGAGACGAGAGCGCGGATTCTCGCAGACAGTAATCTTCTGGGCCTGCTCACAAACGAAACGTTACGAGCCCATCAAGGCGCAATCTCAATGAGCCACTTCAGCCACGTTCCTGCGTCTCTTGCTGCGAAGGTCACGACCGAAGGGTTTAGGGTTAAAGCGTTTGCGGCAAATAACGACGTTCAGATGATTGAAACGAGTCGCGCGAATCTAAGTCAGATGGGCGTGAAATTAGAGATACTACCGGGCGGGGCAGTGGCCTTGACGTACGAGGGATCAGCGAGTGACCAAAGCGTTGAGGAGCTAATCCAAGTTCGCCTCGCTGCCCGCGCCGCAAAAAACTGGCAAGAATCCGATCGCATTCGTGACGAGCTCGCCGCCATGGGCATCGCGCTCAAGGACAACAAAGACGGCACGACGACCTGGGAAGTGAAGCGGTGAATCCGCCGCCGTCATTGCGAGGAGCGCAGCGACGAAGCAATCCAGGGGCCGCACCACGAATTGTCGATCACGCGATTGTCATCGCGCGGAGAGCAGCGATCAAGTAATTCGGGCGTCGTGCGGTTGCCCCTGGATTGCTTCGCTTCGCTCGCAATGACGCTCACCGCGCGAGTTCCTCATACAGATCACGCCACTGCGGATTTAACGCTTCGATCAGCTCAAGCTTTTGTTTGCGCGGCCCCGCCTTGATCTGCTTCTCGCGCGCGATCGCATCCTGCATTCGTTCGTAATATTCGTACCAGAGCAAGCGCGTGCAGCCGTAGCGGGAGGTAAAGCCCCGGACGAGCTTCTGGCGGTGCTCATAGGCTCGCCGTGACAGATCGGAGGTCACGCCGGTATAGATCGTTCCGTTACGCTCATTCCCCATCATGTACACGCAAGGCGTTCTCATCAGGTTTTCCGCCGCCGTTATTGCGAGGAGCGTGAGCGACGAAGCAATCCAGGGGCCGCACCACGAATTTGTCGGTTGTTCCCTTCGCTACGACGACCCGATTATCATCACGAGGACCGCAGCGATTAAGTAAGTTAAGTAATTCAAGCGTCGTGCGGGTGCTCCTGGATTGCTTCGCTTCGCTCGCAATGACGCTGCGGGGTTCGCGGGCGAAAAAGCCTATTGACTCCGTCTGAATATAATCCTACATACCCCGGCGTCCCCGCCCCAAGAGGGCGTCTCTAGAGCGGTCTTGAAACGCGGCGGGGATCGGCGCTCCGCGCTCGAGGCTACCCACCTCGGACCCGGAGGGGCTTTCGCAAGAGGCCGCGCGTCACCCAGGGA
>JAXDNJ010000021.1:0-25643 GCA_034669505.1 Methylobacteriaceae bacterium | reverse complement strand
GATTGACGGAGGATGTAACTGCGGCGTTAGCCGACACCGTATGGGGAAGCTGGGGCAAGGGCCTCGATGACATGCAGGTCAAGCAGGCGGGTCTCGATCCCGGCAATTCGATGGTCGAATTGGCCGTCGAACTCGCCGGCGAACTGATCGAATTTCCGCGGCATCTGTCGCAGCATGTCGGCGGTTATGTGCTGACGCAGGACCGGCTCGACACCTATGTGCCGATCGGCAATGCCGCGATGGACGATCGCACCTTCATCGAATGGGACAAGGACGATGTCGACGCGCTGAACATGATGAAGGTCGATGTGCTGGCGCTGGGCATGCTGACCTGCATCCGCAAATGTTTTGATCTGATCGCCGATCACAAGGGCGAGCGCTATGAACTTGCCACGATTCCGCAGGATGAAAAGCCGGTCTACGACATGCTCTGCCGGGGCGAATCGCTCGGCGTCTTTCAGGTCGAGAGCCGTGCACAGATGAACATGCTGCCGCGGCTGAAACCGCGGACGTTCTACGATCTCGTCATCGAAGTCGCGATCGTGCGGCCCGGTCCGATCCAGGGCGACATGGTGCACCCCTATCTGCGCCGGCGTGAAGGCAAGGAGAAGCCTGAATATCCGTCGAAGGAGCTTGAGGACGTGCTCAAAAATACCCTCGGAGTTCCTCTCTTTCAGGAGCAGGCGATGCGGATTGCTATCGTTGCGGCGGGCTTTACACCAAGTGAAGCCGACGAATTGCGCCGAGCCATGGCGACATTCAAACGCGCCGGCACGATCGGCAAGCTCAAGACCAAGATGATCGAAGGCATGGTCGCCAAAAATTATCCGCGCGAATTTGCGGAGCGCTGCTTTCAGCAGATCGAAGGCTTCGGCACATATGGCTTCCCGGAAAGCCATGCCGCGTCCTTCGCCAATCTCGTCTATGCCTCGGCCTGGATGAAATGCCGTTATCCCGACGTGTTCGCCGCGGCGATCCTCAATTCCCAGCCGATGGGCTTTTACGCGCCGGCGCAGCTCGTGCGCGATGCGCGCGACCACGGCATCGAAATGCGTGAGGTCGACATCAACGAATCCGAATGGGATCACCGGCTGGAATCATTTGCGGACGGCGGCTCAAAGAGCGTGCTGCATCCCCGCCACGTCTCAATGCGGAACGACATCCGCTCGATTTACGCGGTGCGCCTCGGTTTCCGCCAGATCAAGGGGCTGGAACAGACCGACATGGAGCTTTTGGTGAGCTCACGCAATCGCGGCTATGATTCCGTCCGCGATCTTTGGCTGCGCACCGGCCTCTCGCCGAGCGTGCTCGAACGCTTGGCGGAAGCCGACGCTTTCGCCTCGCTTGGTCTTTCGCGCCGCGACGCGCTGTGGGCGGTACGCGGCCTGAACCGCGCCGGCGATAAGGACGACCTGCCGCTTTTGCGTGAACTCGCCTTCACGCCGCTCGAACCCGACGCTCATCTGCCGCCGATGCCGCCCGGCGAGGAAGTGGTCGAGGATTACCGGCATTTGACGCTGTCGTTGAAAGCCCATCCCGTCTCATTCGTGCGCCAGCATCTTGCGGCGCGCAACATCATGCCGGCCTCCGCACTCGCCGCGATCGACACATCAAAGCGTCCGCGCATCATTGTCGGCGGATTGGTGCTGGTGCGCCAGCGCCCGGGCTCGGCCAGCGGCGTCATCTTCATGACGCTCGAAGACGAGACCGGCGTTGCCAACATCATCGTTTGGCCGAAAGTTTACGAGCGCCTGCGCGCGCTGGTAATCGGCGCGCGTTTCGTTTCTGTCACCGGCCGGCTGCAGAACGAATCCGGCGTCATCCACGTCATCGCCGATCAAATGGAAGATCTGACACCTTTACTCGGTCTGTTGTCAGGCCGCGGGTCCGGCCTCTCGGCGCTGGCACGTGCCGATGAAGTGAAGCGCCCGCAGAATCTGCGCATCAAAGCCGACATCGCGGCGCATGCACAGCGGCTCGTGCAATCTGAGATGCAATCCGAGATGAGAGAGATGCTGCCGAAGGGCCGCAATTTTCATTGACGCACACACCCTCATCCTGAGGAGCCGCGAAGCGGCGTCTCGCCGGGTAGTGCAGACGCAGTCTCTTTGCCGTTCCTTCGAGACGCGCTGCTGCGCAGCGCTCCTCAGGATCAGGTCGTTGCATTTGCATTATCGCTCTCTATCTTCCCGCCACCGGAGCAGACATGGCTGACGACGACATTCCCTTCGAGCGCAATTTCGATCCGAAGCCGGACGAAGTGCAACAAATTTCCCCACTCGTGCGGCGCGTACTTGCGCCGAATCCCGGCCCGTTCACTTTCACCGGCACCTGTACGTACATCGTGGGCCGCGGCGAGGTCGCGATCATCGATCCCGGGCCTGATAACGCCGCGCATGTCGCCGCGCTGGTTCAGGCAACAAAAGGCGAGCGCGTCGCGCATATCGTCATCACTCATACCCATCGCGATCACGTCCCGGCGTCGCGTGCTTTGCAGGCGGCGACCGGCGCCCCAATAGTCGGCTGCCGGCCATACGAGCCACGCCACGCCAACGCGCAAGCCTCAGGCCTGGATTCCGCCCATGATCCCGAGTATCGCCCTTCCCGCATTGTCGGCGAGGGCGAGACGTTGGAAGGGCCCGGCTTCACGCTCGAAGCCGTCGCGACACCAGGACATGCTTCAAACCATCTCGCGTTCGCCCTCAAGCAAGAGAATGCACTCTTTTCCGGCGATCATGTCATGGGATGGTCGACTTCGATCGTCGCACCGCCGGACGGTTCGATGAGCGATTACATGGCTTCGCTGGAAAAGCTTCGCGAGCGCTCTGAAACCATCTACTGGCCGGGCCATGGCGGTCCGGTACGCGAGCCGCAGCGTTATGTGCGTGCGCTCATCCACCACCGCCATCAGCGCGAGGCCGCGATCCTCACGCGCATCAAAGCCGGCGATACGCGGATCTCCGCGATGGTGGAACGGATTTATGAAGGACTCGACGCAAGGCTCAAAGGCGCCGCCGCGCTGTCGGTGCTTGCGCACCTCGAAGATCTCGTCGGGCGCGGTGTCGTGCGCACCGACGGCCCGGCAAGTCTCGCTGCGCATTACACGGTGCGGGCAAAGTGCTGGAACGAATGAGGCTATTTGTAAATGGCATCGCAGATCGGGTCGCGAACCGAAAGGATCGAGAGCTAAAACGAGAGAAGGATGAACAGGAAATTTATGCCATGAAATTGAACAACGCCGAACGCTGGCTTGATTTAGCAAAGGGGCCGGAGTGGAGCACGAAATAGAGCCAAAATATTAAAGCGGCTTTCTATAGCTGACGCGCTGAATTTGTCCGCGGCTTAGTATGCCTCCGTTAACAAGCGCATTGTTTGTGCTCGATGAGATTGCAATAGATAGTACGTGTGTAGAGTGCTTCACCTCAAACGTGCGGCCGGTACTCGCCGTTAGGGGAAGAATCCCGTGTTGAGGGCCGCGGCCCGGCCGTTCGTATTGCAGTAAATCTCAAGCCAGCTGTCGTTCTGCACATTCATCCAGACGTTCGACACGGCAGCGGGGATGCAAAGCCTTACGGCACCTTCTCCAAATCCGCCAGCCACGCCGCCGCGGAGGAATCGCTCGGCGCGCGCCAATCGCCCCGCGGCGACAGCGAGCCGCCGGAGCTGACCTTCGGTCCGTTGGGCATTGCCGAGCGCT
Organism: Methylobacteriaceae bacterium; assembly: GCA_034669505.1. Taxonomy (GTDB): domain Bacteria; phylum Pseudomonadota; class Alphaproteobacteria; order Rhizobiales; family Beijerinckiaceae; genus JAFASC01. Next base: position 21,946 of record JAXDNJ010000021.1, on the reverse strand, counting down.
TGAACTGGCTCGTCTCGAAGAAGCGCTTAAGGAACACGCCGAGCCAGCGCTTGATTTCGTCGATGTCGTAGGCGACCTGCTTTTCCGCCGGGACGTTCGGCGGCCACGCGCCGCGCGTCGCATCGCTCCAGGCGTGATGCGCGAGATAGGCGATCTTCGACGGCCGGAAGCCGTAGCGCGTCGTGTAGAACAGGTTGAAGTCCTGCAGATTGTAGGGGCCGACGAAATCCTCGGTCTTCTGCTCTTTCTTGTCTTCGCCGCCCGGGATGAGCTCGGGCGAAATTTCGGTCGCGAGAATGTCGATGAGCACTTCAACCGAGTCGTGCCCGAAGCGCACATCCGCGGCGCCCCAGCGGATCAGATGCTGGATCAGTGTCTTCGGCACGCTCGCATTGACGTTGTAATGCGACATCTGATCGCCGACACCGTAGGTGCACCAGCCAAGCGCCAGTTCCGAGAGATCGCCGGTGCCAAGCACGATGCCGCGATGCTGGTTGGCGAGCCGGAACAGCACGGATGTGCGCGCACCGGCCTGCACGTTTTCAAACGTGACGTCGTAGACCGGCTCGCCCTTGGCGAAGGGATGCTTGATGTCGACGAGCATCTGCCGGCACGCGGGCGTGAGATCGATCTCCTCGGCGCTGACGCCGAGCGCGCGCATGAGCCGCCACGCATTGCCTTTGGTGCGCTCGGTCGTCGCAAAGGCCGGCAGCGTGTAGGCGAGGATGTTCTTCCGCGGCAGTTTCAGCTGATCGAAGGCGGTCACGGCGACGAGCAGGGCCTGTGTCGAATCCAAGCCGCCGGAGACGCCGATGACGATCTTCTCGATTCCCGTTGCGGCGAGGCGCTGACGCAGGCCGTGCGCCTGGATGTTGAACGCCTCGAAACAAAGTTCGGCGAGGCGGGCATTCTCCGCGGGCACGAAGGGATAGCGCGCCACCGTACGCTCCAGGGGAAGCTCCTTTTTAAGTGGCGGATCGAGCGTGAAGTCGATTGTGCGGAAATCGAGCGCCCCGCTATTGATCTCGACGCAATCGCCGAACGTGTTCTGGCGCATGCGCTCCTGCTGGATCAGCTCGAGATCGATATCGGCGACAACGATGTCGGGATGCTCGTCGAAGCGCGGCGCCTCGACGAGAAGCGCGCCGGTCTCGTAGATCATCGCCTGCCCGTCCCAGGCGAGATCGGTCGTCGATTCGCCGGGTCCCGCGGCCGAATAGAGATAGGCGGAGATGCAGCGTCCCGATTGCGCCTTGCAGAGCGCGTGGCGCCAGTCCGACTTGCCGATCGTCACGTTGCTGGCGGAGAGATTGACGAGTACGGTGGCGCCGGCAAGGGCCGCGTAAGTCGAGGGCGGCAGCGGCGTCCAAACGTCCTCGCACACCTCGATGCCGACGACGAAGTCCGGAACATCGGTGGCGCGGATGAGAATATCGGTGCCGAACGGCGCCTTTTGCCCGGCGACATTGATCTCGCCCTTCTGCACCGGCGCGCCGGAGGCGAAATAGCGCTCTTCGTAGAACTCGCGGTAATTCGGGATGTAGGTCTTCGGCACGACGGCGAGCACGCGGCCGCGATGCACGGCGATGGCGCAATTGAACAGCCGGCCATTGTGGCGCAGCGGGGCACCGACGATCGCCAAGGGCAGGCGCTCGATGCTCGCTTTGATCAGCTTCGCCAGCGCTGCCTCGGAGGCATCGAGAAGCGCGGATTGCAGCAGGAGATCGTCGATCGCGTAGGAGCTGACGCCGAGCTCGGGGAAGAGCACGAGCGCGGCCCGGCGTTCGTCGGCGCGCTCGAACATCTCAATCGTGTGCGCGACGTTGAAGTCCGGGTCGGCGACGCGGCTCAGCGGCGCGGCGACGGCGGCGCGCACGAAACCGTGGGCGTAAGGATTGAAGAAGGAACGAGCTGCCACGTCTCTGCCGAAGGATTGCCTAGTGTGTCCCGGCTAGCGTATCCGAAGCCGGCACGACAAGACACATGGCACGATGCCTGGCAAAGATACTTGGCAAAGATAGTCGGGAGGCAACATGAAGCTCGGCAACGTGGCGGCCATCGTGACCGGCGGCGGCTCGGGCCTCGGCGCGGAGACGGCGCGGGCGCTGGCGCAGCGCGGCGCCAAGGTCGCCTGCCTCGATGTCAACCTGGAGGGCGCCGAGAAGGTGGCGGCCGAGATCGGCGGCATCGGGTTGAAAGCCGACGTCGCGAACGAGAGCGAGGCTCAGGCGGCGATCGCCAAGGCCGAGGACAAGCACGGGGTGGCGCGCATCTTGATGAATTGCGCCGGCATCGGCAGCGCGGCGCGCACGATCAGCAAGAAGGGCGCCTTCCCGCTCGAAATGTTCTCCCGCGTCGTCAACGTGAACCTGATCGGCACGTTCAACATGATCCGCCTCGTCGCCGCGCGGCTCTGGGAGCAGGAGATGCAGGAGGAGGAGCGCGGCGTTTTCATCAACACGGCGAGTGTCGCCGCCTTCGAGGGCCAGATCGGCCAGGCCGCCTATTCCGCCTCGAAGGGCGGCATCGTCGGCATGACGCTGCCGGTCGCGCGCGATCTCGCGCAGTACCGCATTCGCGTGAACACGATCGCGCCGGGCCTGTTCCTGACGCCGCTCCTCGAGAGCCTGCCGCCGGAAGCGCAGGAGAGCCTGGGCAAGCAGGTGCCGTTCCCGTCCCGGTTAGGCGACCCGAGTGAATTCGCCGCGCTCGCGGTGCATATCGTCGAGAACCCGATGCTCAACGGCGAGACGATCCGGCTCGATGGGGCGATCAGGATGCAGCCGCGGTAGGCAGGTCTGGAAGAATTATCCCATCGCCTTCAGCGGCACGACATTGTGCAGAAGCTGATCGGCGGAATCGAAGAAACGCCTGACCCCACGCGCGGCTTGGCGGATGCGCTGCTCGTTCTCGACCAGCGCGAGACGCACGTGGCCGTCGCCGTGCTCGCCGAAGCCAATGCCCGGCGCGACCGCGACATCCGCCTTCTCGATGAGCAGCTTGGAGAATTCGAGCGAACCGAGGCTGCGGAAGCGCTCCGGGATCGGCACCCAGGCAAACATCGAGGCGACGGGCGCCGGCACCTGCCATCCCGCCTGGCCGAAGCTCTCGACCAGCACATCGCGGCGCTTTTTGTAGATCGAACGCATTTCGCGGATGCAATCGTCCGGGCCATTGAGCGCGGCGGTCGCCGCGACCTGGATCGGCGTGTAGGCACCGTAATCGAGATAACTTTTCACCCGCGACAAAGCCGCCATCAGCCGCTCGTTGCCGACGGCAAAGCCGATGCGCCAGCCGGGCATCGAATAGGTCTTCGACATTGAGGTGAACTCGGCCGTGACTTCCATCGCGCCCGGCACCTGCAGGACGGAGGGCGGCGGATTGTCGTCGAAGAACACCTCGGCATAGGCGAGGTCGGAGAGGATGAAAATCTCGTGCTTGCGGGCGAAATGCACGAGGTCTTTATAGAAATCGAGCGAGGCGACGATCGCCGTCGGGTTCGAGGGGTAACAGACGACGACCGCGATCGGCTTCGGGATCGAATGGAGCAGCGCGCGCTCGAGCGCCTGAAAAAACTGCGGGTTCGGGTCCGCCGGAATTGAGCGGATCGCCCCGCCTGCCATCAGGAAGCCGAAGGCGTGGATCGGGTACGACGGATTGGGCACAACGACCACATCGCCCGGCGCGGTGATCGCCTGGGCGATATTGGCGAAGCCCTCTTTCGAGCCAAGCGTCGCAACGACCTGGCGGTCGGGGTCGAGCTTCACGCCGAAGCGGCGCGCGTAATAGCCGGCTTGGGCGCGGCGGAGGCCGGCAATGCCCTTCGAGGCGGAATAGCGGTCGGTGCGCGGCTTGCCGGCGGTCTCAATGAGTTTGTCGATGACGTGTTTCGGCGCCGGCAAATCCGGATTGCCCATGCCAAGGTCGATGATGTCAGCACCGGCGTTGCGCGCCTTCGCCTTGAGACGGTTCACCTCTTCGAAGACGTAGGGCGGCAGGCGCCGCACGCGGTGGAACTCCGTTTGCATCTCAAAGCACCTTGGCTGCGAGCCGCCCGTGAAACCAACTGGCCGCTCTTCCGTGGCTCATAGCAGTGTTCGGCGGCTCAGTGAATCGGCGCCGCGGAACCTGACCGTACCGTCGAAACCTTGCCCGATCTTTTCGCCGGGGCGTCCGCGGCAGACCCTCCGGCGCGGCGGCGGTTGGCGGCGCCAGCGGCTTCGAGGTCCATCTCCATCGCCTTCAACTCGGCCGGCGTCTTGGGCTTCACGTCGCGCGCAGCCTCGGGCGTCCGCAGCGGGATGTAGGCGGAGTCCGTCGCCGGCCGTGATTTCTCGACAAAATCCGCCGCGCGGCCGGGGTCGGCATAAAACCTGGTATTCAAGATCGTCGTCAGCGGGCTCTGATGCTTCTCGGCGGCAGCCGAGGGTCCGCCCAAGCACCCGAACGCCGTGAGCGCGAGCAGGATCGCCTGCGCACCTCGCATTCGGCGTGAGACACGTGCGTGTGACACTCGCATGATCTACAATCCGCGCCTATCTCGAAACCGGCGCAACGATTGCATTCGCGGGCACCGGATGCGCTTCTCGGCTAGCGCCCTATTATGTCGGAAACGGGATCGAGCTTCGGTTAAGAAGCCGCGGGGAGGAGTTCATGGGTGTGAAACGGATGCGCGACCGCTCGGTCGAACTGCGCAAAAGCCCGCGGTCACGCCCAACGCCCAATCCACCCAAGGCCGAGGCCGCGCGGCAAGCGCCTGCCCCTCAAGCGATCGCCGCGCTGCCGACCAAGCCAGCGGTTCCCGCCCCTCTGCCGAGCACGATCAGCAACATCCCCCTGCCCGACTTCGAAAAGCTCTCGCTCAACCTGGCGCGCGCCACCGAGGAGGGTCAGAAGGCGCTCGCCGCCTACATGAAGCCGTTCGAGGCGGGCGAGACGCAGAGCGAGGTCGCCACTCAGGTCGCCGATTGCGTCAATACGCTCGGCCAGATCGCGCGGCATTGGCTTAACGATCCGAGCCGCGCGATTGCCGCGCAGACGCAGCTGACATCAAGCTTCATCGATCTGTGGGGTCGCACGCTGAAGCGGATGACCGGCGAAGAGGCCGAGCCGGTCGTCTCGCCCGATCTATCAGACAAGCGCTTTGCCGATCCGCGCTGGCAGGAACTGCCGTTCTTCGATTTCCTGCGGCAGGCCTACAAGTTGTCGAGCGACTGGGCCGAGGAGATCGTCGACAAGACCGACAATCTCGACCCGAACACGCGCAAGAAGGCCGCCTTTTACGTTCGTCAGATCACGAGCGCGCTTTCGCCCTCGAATTTCATCGGCACCAATCCCGAGCTTCTCTACGCCACCGCGGAAGCGAGCGGCGAGAATCTTGCGCGCGGCATGAAAATGCTTGCCGAGGATGTCGCAGCCGGCAAAGGCTCGCTCAAAATCCGCCAGAGCGACCCCACCAAGTTCCAGCTCGGAATCAACATGGCGATGACGCCGGGCAAGGTGGTCTGGCGCAACGAATTGATGGAGCTCATCCAGTATTCGCCGACGACGGAGGAGGTCTACAAACGGCCGCTCCTCATCGTGCCGCCGTGGATTAACAAATTCTATGTGCTCGATCTCAATCCCGAGAAAAGCTTTATCCGCTTTGCCGTCGAGCAGGGACTGACCGTCTTCGTCATCTCCTGGGTCAATCCGGACGAGCGCCACGCCGACAAAAGCTTCGAACATTATATGCGCGAGGGCATTTTCGCGGCGCTCGACGTGATCGAGAAAGCGACCGGCGAACGCAAGGTGACAACGATCGGCTATTGCGTCGGCGGCACCCTGCTCGCCGTGGCACTCGCCTACATGGCGGCGAAGAGCGACGATCGCATCGAGAGCGTGACGTTCCTCACAACGCAGGTCGACTTCACCGATGCCGGCGACCTGCAGGTCTTTGCCGATGCCGACATGATCCACGCCGTTGAAGAAAAGATGGCGGAGACCGGCTATCTCGACGGGGCGAAGATGGCGAACGCCTTCAACATGCTGCGCCCGAACGATCTCGTCTGGTCTTACGTCGTCAACAATTACCTGAAGGGTAAAGAACCGATGCCCTTCGATCTGTTGACGTGGAACTCGGATTCGACGCGCATGCCGCGCGCCAATCACGCCTTCTATCTGCGCAACTGCTATCTCGAGAACAATCTGACGCGCGGCGAGATGAAGATCGGCGGCGTGAAGCTCGATCTCGTCAAGGTGACAGTCCCCGTCTACAATTTGGCAACAAAAGAAGATCACATCGCGCCGGCGCGTTCGGTTTTCACCGGCGCCAAATTCTTCGGCGGCGAGATGCGCTACGTGCTCGCGGGATCAGGCCATATTGCCGGCGTCGTGAATCCGGCCTGGAAGCCGAAATATCAATACTGGACCGGCGAACGGCCGGCCGGCGCTTTCGAAGATTGGGTTGCCAAGGCGGAGATGCATCCAGGCTCCTGGTGGACCGATTGGGCTGAGTGGGTGACGCGGCAAGCGCCGGAAAAGGTGCCAGCGCGTGAGCCGGGCGGCGGGGCGCTCAAGCCTCTGTGCGACGCGCCTGGTGAATACGTGCGCGTGCAGGCCTAAGACGAGCGGCGCCCTTGCCGCGTTCCGCGAGTCGTGCTTCATCGCGCCTGCGCCCCCAAGCGGCTGCAGCTCTAAACAAGCGAGGAAACACATCAATGAAGCTTGTCCGCTATGGCGAACGCGGCCGCGAGAAGCCCGGGCTGATCCATTCCGACGGAACGATCCGCGATTTGAGCAGCATCATCCCCGACCTTGCAGGCGAGCATCTTTCGCGCGAGAGCCTGAAGCGCGTTGCCGATGCCGCACGCGGCGATCTGCCGAAACTGTCGGGCAATCCGCGCTTTGGCGCCTGCGTCGCGCAGCCCGGCAATTTCGTCGCTGTCGGCCTCAATTATGTCGACCACGCCAAAGAAGCGGGCATGCCGATCCCGAGCGAGCCGATCCTCTTCAACAAGGCGCCGAATTGCATCTCCGGTCCGACCGACGACATCATCGTCCCGCGCGGATCGAAAAAGATGGACTGGGAAATCGAGCTCGGCATCGTCATCGGCAAACGCGCGAATTACATCAACGAGAGCGAGGTCGCCGATCACGTCGCCGGCTATTGTCTGGCGAACGACGTCTCCGAGCGCGAGTATCAGATCGAGCGCCTCGGCAACTGGATGAAGGGCAAGAGCTGCCCAACCTTCGGCCCACTCGGGCCCTGGCTTGTCACGCCGGACGAAGTCGGCGACGTGCAGAAGCTCGACATGTGGCTCGACGTCAACGGCGAGCGCATGCAGAAGGGCTCGACAAGCACGATGATCTTCGATGTGAAGAAGATCGTCTCCTATGTCTCGCACTTCATGGTGCTCGATCCCGGCGACGTCATCATCACCGGCACGCCGCCGGGAGTTGGTATGGGCATGAAGCCGCCGCGGTTCCTGAAAGAAGGCGACACGGTCGCGCTGTGGATGGATAAGCTTGGCGAGCAGAAAGCGAAGGTCGTCGCCTGGACGAAACCGAACTAGCCGCCAAGCATCAGCTCAAGATTTTGCACCGCTGCGCCCGATGCGCCCTTCCCGAGATTGTCGAGGCGCGCGACAAGCACGGTCTCGCCGCGAATCTCGTTTTCGTAGACGGATAGTTCCATCTCGTTGGTTTTGTTGAACGTGAGCGCACTCACCCGGCCGGAGGGCACCGGCTCGACCACGTGAATGTCTTCGGCGTCCGCATAATGCGCGGCGAGCGCATCCCGGAATGCCGCGCCGTTCGGCCGGCCGGGCAACGTGTCCACAAACAGCGGAATGCAGACGATCATTCCCTGCCGGAAATTGCCGACGGAGGGAATGAAGATCGGCCGCGCGATGAGCCGCGAATGCACGACGATTTCGGGGATGTGCTTGTGCTCGAGGCCGAGTCCATAGACCTCGAATAAGGGCGAGCGGTCACTCTCGAATTGCTCGATCATCTTGCGGCCGCCGCCAGAATAGCCGGAGACCGCGTTGATCGTCAGCCGATGATCGACGGGAATGAGCCCCGCATCGATCAGCGGCCGCAGCAACGCGATCGCGCCGGTCGCATAACAGCCGGGATTGGCGACGCGTCTTGCGCCAGCGATGGCGTCGGGCTGTTCTTTCGTCAATTCGGGAAAACCATAGGTCCAGCCGGGCGCGACGCGATGCGCGGTTGAAGCGTCCAGCACTTTCGGCCTGGCATCGCCGAGCGTGTCGACGAGCTCCGCCGCTTGTTTCGCCGCATCATCCGGCAAACAAAGGACCACGGCATCGACATTCGCCAGAAGCTCGCGTTTGGCATCGTTGTCCTTGCGCTTCTCCGCAGGAATGCTGACGAGCTCGACGTCGCGACGGCCGGCAAGCTTCTCGCGGATTTCGAGTCCCGTCGTACCCGCTTCGCCGTCGATGAAAACTTTTGCCGCCATCTCGTTTCGTCCTCGCGCGCGGCTTATACCGCGGCGCGCTTCAATGCCAGAATTTGCAGGTAGCGCTGCACGATCGTCGCCGCCGCGATCGCCGTCACATCGGCATGATCGAAGGGCGGCGACACTTCAACCACATCCATGCCGCGCCAATCGAGTTCGCGCGCATGCCAGATCGCGGCGAGAGCGCGTGCCGTCGTTAGCCCGCCCGCGACCGGCGTTCCCGTCCCCGGCGCGTAAGCGGGATCGAGCGCGTCAACATCGAAGGTGAGATAGCAGGGCGCGTTGCCTACCCGCGCGATGATCTCTTCGGCGATTTCGCGGCCGGTGAGTTCGGCGCAGCGCTCCGCATCCATGACTTCGATGCCGCAATCGCGCGGCGCGATGGTGCGCACGCCGATCTGGATCGAGCGCGACGCATCGATGAGCCCGCTTTGAACCCCGAGATTGATGAAACTTCCATGCGTGACGCTGTCCACGCCATCGTCCCAGGTGTCCTGATGCGCATCGAATTGCACGATGGCGAGCGGCCCGTGCCGCGCCGCATGGGCGCGAAGCAGCGGCAGGCTGATGAAATGATCGCCGCCGAGCGAGATCAGATGCACGCCGGTGGCGACGATCGCCATCACCTGCCGCTCGATCTCGGCCGGTGCCTGCGGCGAGAGCCCGCGCGGCAGCAGGCAATCGCCGTAATCGACGACAGCGAGATCGGCGAAGGGATCAATGCCTGAAGGGTATTGCGGATCGCCGTCAAAGAGCATCGAGGCGCGGCGGATCGCGGCCGGGCCGAACCGCGCACCGGGCCGGTTCGAGGTCGCGCCGTCGAACGGAATGCCGAGGATCGCGACATCGGCGCCGGCGAGCGACTTCGAGTAACGCCGGCGCATGAAGGATTGCGCGCCGGAAAAAGTCGGCTCCTCCGCGCCGCCTTTCAACCCACCGGTGAAAGCATTGTCGATCGTTCCGGGATCGCTCAACGGCGCCTCCTCACGTCACACAATGTGCAGCCGATTTTGAGAAACAAAACGACAATGCCGCCGAAAACGGCGGCATTGCAGAAGCCAGTTCTGAAAGCGCGCGATCAGCGCTTCGAGAACTGGAAGCTTCTACGGGCTTTCTTCTTGCCGTACTTCTTGCGCTCGACGACGCGCGAGTCGCGGGTGAGGAAGCCCTCGCGCTTCAGTGCCGGCCTGAGGTCGGGCTCGAAATTGGTGAGCGCCTTGGCAAGGCCGTGGCGCACCGCGCCGGCCTGCCCCGACAGACCGCCGCCGGCGACCGTTACCGTGAGATCATACTGCCCATGCCGCTGCGCGATCGCGAGCGGCTGCTGCAGGATCATGCGCAGCACGGGCCGGGCGAAATACACTTCAACCGGGCGCGTGTTGACGACGATCTTGCCGGTGCCCGGACGGATCCACACGCGCGCGACGGCGTCCTTGCGCTTACCCGTCGCATAGGCGCGGCCCTGCTTGTCGAGCTTCTGTACGTAGCGCCGCGCCTCGGGCGCCGCGGCGGGCGCTGCGTCGGAGGACTTCAGGTCCTGCAGTGAGGAAAGAATTTCGGCCATGGAATTCAGGCGCTCCGGCTGTTCTTGCGGTTCAAGGCGGCGACGTCGAGGACGGTCGGATTCTGCGCTTCATGGGGATGGCTCGCGCCCTTATAGACGCGGAGATTGCCGAGCTGTTTGCGCCCGAGCGGGCCGCGCGGCAGCATGCGCTGCACCGCCTTCTCGACGATCCGCTCGGGGAATTTGCCCTCGAAGATCATCTTCGCCGACCGCTCCTTGATCCCGCCGGGATAGCCGGTGTGGTGGTAATAGATCTTCTGGTCGCGTTTGCGGCCGGTGAAGACCACTTTCTCAGCGTTGATGACGATGATGTTGTCGCCATCGTCGACATGCGGCGTGAAGGCTGCCTTGTGCTTGCCGCGCAGTCTCAGCGCGATCAGCGAGGCGAGCCGGCCGACGACGAGCCCGGCGGCGTCGATCACGACCCACTTCTTCTCGATCTCGGCGGCTTTCGCCGAATAGGTATTGCCAAACATTGGGGAGTTCCGTTTTACGTGCCGCCGTATAGCGGCAGACGCGGATCGCGTCAACACGAGGACGGAAATCCCAGCTTTCGCTGAGCTTTAAGCGAAGCGGTAGTATGGTACCGCGCGACAAGTCTGGGCCGGGGCTGACGCCCGTGCCTATGCCGCCAGGACCACGACCTTCGTCTTGACCGGGGTCCGTGAATAGAGATCCATCATGTCCTGCGTGAGCAGGCCGGTACAGCCGCTCGTAATCCCGCTCCCGATCGTCTCCGGGTCGCTAGTGCTGTAGATCGTGTAGAGCGTGTAGCGGCCGTTCTGATAGAGATAGAGCGTGCGAGCGCCGAGCGGGTTGTCCAGACCCGGCGCCATGCCGCCGGCATATTTGCGCGCCTCCGGCTGGCGCGCGATCATCTCCTTGGGCGGCGTCCAAATGGGCCATTCGGCCTTGCGCCCGACATAGGCCTCACCGCTCCAGCGGAACCCGTCGCGGCCGACATTGGCGCCATAGCGGGTGGCGTTTCCGTCGCCTTCGATGCGGTAGACATGGTAATTGCCGGGATCGACGATGATCGTGCCGGGCGCTTCCTTGCTGTCGTAGCGCACTGTCCGGCGAACGTATTTGGCGTCTAGCTTGCTGACGTCCACCGCGGGGATGTCAAATCGCTTGTCGGCAACAGGCCCGTAGATCTTCTTTGCCTCGCTCATGTCGTCGGTTGTCGCGCAACCCGCGAGCCCGAGCACGCCGAGACCGGCAGAGCCGAGCAGAAAGGAGCGGCGGTTAAGCAGTCCGGACGGAAGCAAAGCGGCCTCGTCTACCGCTCCAGCACTCGCATTGCCACCGTTCATGGTTATGATTTGGTCGTTTCGCATGTTCTATCGCCCGATGAAAAAACACTCTGGCAGAGACCCGTAAACGTCTTGCTGAGCGCCAAAAAGATGCAGATTGCGGCATCAATCGGGGATAGCGGCGCCTCGGCCCATTATCTCGGCCCTCTGTGGCCGAAAGCGCACACTATGGTTCGGGAATGTGGGGCAACGTCCCGGCGTCCGAGATGGTCGACACCAGCCACCCCCCTCGGTGCAAAACTCTTGAGCTTTCTAACGGACCGGGTCTCACCGCGGCGGGATCGAATATGTCCCCGTTGCGTGCGCGACCGGCTCGTCCGAGCCGTCCGGGTACACCCAGACCTCCCCAACTGCGAGCCGCTTCCCAAGCTTGATCAGCCGGCACTCGCCGATGAGGTCGCGCGCCTGCGGCCGGCGCAAAAAATTGATGTTGAGGTTGGTCGTCACGGCCAGCGCCACCGGGCCGATCTGCGCCAGGATGGCGATGTAGAGCGAGACGTCGCAGAGCCCGAACATCGACGGGCCGGAGAGCGTCCCGCCCGGCCGCAAATGCCGCTCGTCATAGACGAGCCGGACTTTTGCAGTCATTGGCCCGACCGACTCGATCACGAACTGGCCATGGCCGCTCAGAAGCTGCGGGAATTCGCGGTCGAGGAAGGCGGTGACCTCGGCCGCGCTCATGACGGGCGGAGTCACTTCGCGCCCTCAAGCACGTCGAGCTTCAGTGGCAGCATCTCACCTAACCAGAGAGCATGCTCGGCATGGTCTTTGTAATCGTTGCCCGTTTCGGGATGCACCAGCACGGCAAGCCCCTGCCGGTTCAGCATCAGCCAGGGCAGGAAATCGTTGAACCGGTCCGGCCCGAACAGAATCTGATACATCGCCCGCGTGTGCGGCCCGACCGGCACGTCGTGCCACCGCCCCAGGCGGAAATCGGGGAAGCGTGCGGCGACCTCGTCGCGCACCCTCGCGGCGCGGTCCTTTGTGGCGGGCTCATAATAGACATGCGCGTGATAGGCTTTGATTGGGCGATTGGACGTATTGCTCTTCTCGCCCATCTGCTAATCCTGGCTTGTCGGAATGCCGCCGCTCGCGCAAGAGACCTTCATGAACGATGAGACGCGCTTTGGCGAGACGGTGGACGCCGAGGTGCTCCGCGCCGATGCGGGCGGTATCGCCATCCTGACGCTGAACCGGCCGGGGCAACGCAATGCCCTCTCGCTGGCGATGATCGACACGCTGCGGGCGAACGTCGATGCGATCGGCGCGGACGCCCAAGTGCGTGCCGTCGTGCTCACCGCGAACGGTCCGGTCTTCTCCTCCGGACACGACCTCAAGGAGCTGACCGCCCATCGCGCCGAGCCCGACCGCGGCCGCGCCTTCTATGCCGAGACGATGCGCCGCTGCGCCTCGCTCATGCAGGCGATCATCGCCCTGCCCCAGCCCGTCGTCGCAGCTGTCGAAGGGACCGCCACCGCGGCCGGCTGCCAGATCGTCGCCACCTGCGATCTCGCCGTCGCCGGGGCGAATGCGCGCTTTGCCACGCCCGGCGTCAATATCGGGCTGTTCTGCTCGACGCCCATGGTCGCGCTGTCGCGCAACGTCGCGCCGAAACATGCGATGGAAATGCTCCTGACGGGCGAGATGGCCGACGCCGCGACGGCGTATCGGATCGGGCTCGTCAACGACGTCGTCGAAGCCGGGGGGGCGCTCGCGGCGGCTGAGGCGCTCGCGCAAAGGATCGCAACCAAATCCACCCACGTCGTCGCGATCGGCAAGAAAGCCTTCTACGCGCAACGCGAGATGACGCTGGCCGAGGCTTACGATTACACTGCCGACGTGATGGTGCAGAACATGTTGGCCCGCGACGCCGAAGAGGGCATCGGCGCCTTTGTCGAGAAGCGCGAACCGAAATGGCAGGATCGCTGAGCGCCCGATGCAGCGGATGAGACTTATCCCGGCGTTGCTCTGTCTTTGCACGCTCATGACGGCCGGTACCGCGCTTGCGCAAACGCAGCTCAAGACCAAGCCTTATGATGCGATCCAGGCAACTTACGACCGCAGCGGCGAAAACGATCCGGCCCTGAAGGCGCGGATCGCAACGCTACGCCAAGCGGTCAGCGATCATACGCTCGCACCGATCGAAGCGATGCTCTCGAGCGGGTACGCCGCGCTGTCCTGCACGATCGACCCGCTCGCGCCCTGTGCACCGGGCGCCGCAAAGGTTATCGGCAAGCCGCAGCTGAAGCCCGCCGAGCGGCTGCGGGTTGCGATCTGTTGCGAAGGCGACGTTCCCCTTGATGTCTCGAAGCAGGATCAGGACGAGACCGTGATCGGCTTCTTCGCCACCGTGCTCGAAGAAAACAGCGTCAGCGCGCACCCCGATTTCCCGGGCACCGCCTGCCTACCCGGACTGGCGAAATTCGATCGGACCAAGGCGGCCAAGGCGGTCAAGGCCGCAGGCATCGACCCCGAAAACCTGCGCGTCGCCGGCGCCGACATCCAGCTCCGGGAGAAACCTGCCGAGGACGCGCCCGTCGTCCAGGAGGTAAAGCCCGGCGATCTCCTGCCGCTCGTTGTCGAATTGACGATGAGCATCCCGGCGGGTTGGAACAGCATCGCGATGCCGAAAGGCGGCCTCGGCTTCACCGATCAGGTCGGCATCAACGAGCTGACGCCGCCGGCCGTCTGCTTCCTGAAGCTTCCAAATGGCGAATGGCAGATCGCCTTCACGATCCAGCGCGGCGGCTGATCCCTATATCTCCCGTATGAACCACGATTCCTATTCCGACGAGACGATCCAGCGCATCCTGAAGAGCGTGCGTACGATCGCGATCGTCGGCGCGTCGAACAACAACGCGAGGCCGTCCTATTTCGTGCTCAAATATCTGTTGTCGCGCGGCTATCGCCTGTTCCCGATCAATCCTGGGCTTGCCGGCAAGGACGTTTTGGGCACGCGCGTCTACGCGAAACTCGCTGATGTGCCCGAGCCGCTCGAGATGGTGGAAATCTTCCGCAATTCCGCCGCCGCTTCGGGCATCGTCGACGAAGCGCTCAAACTCGACCCGCTGCCGAAAGTGATCTGGATGCAGCTCGGCGTGCGCAACGACGAGGCGGCGGCACGCGCGGAAGCAAGCGGTGTCGAGGTCGTCATGAACCGCTGTCCCAAGATCGAGTACGGCCGCCTGTCGGGCGAGATCGGCTGGACCGGCGTCAATTCAGGGATCCTTTCGTCGCGCAAGCCGCAGATGCTGCGCGGCTTCCAGAAATTCACGATCGACCGGCGCTAGCCAAGCTGGCACCCCTGCCCCACTTCTGCGCTAAAATTCGCTCCGGCCGAGGCGCGCTTGGACATTGTTGAATTGAACGAACTCGCCCCGACCTGGACGGAAGCGCAGCGGCTCGAAGCGCTCGAGAGCTACGGCATCCTTGATACGCCCGCCGAGCCGGCCTTCGACGATATCGCCAAGCTCGCTGCGCAGATTTGCGACGCGCCGATCGCGCTCGTGTCCCTCGTCGGCAAGGAGCGTCAATGGTTCAAGTCCGAGCTCGGCATCGGCATCCCGGAGACGCCGCGCAGCGTCTCGATCTGCGCGAGCGCGCTGCGCGAAAAGGAATTGCTGGTCGTCCCCGATCTCGCGCGCGACGCGCGTTTCGCCGAAAACCCGCTCGTCACCGGCGACCCCCACGTGCGCTTCTATGCCGGCGCGGTTCTGCGCACGCCCGAAGGCCTGCCGCTCGGCACGGTCTGTGTGCTCGATCACGTGCCGCGCCCGCAAGGCCTGAAAGACGGCCAGGCGTTCACGCTTCGCGTGCTCGCACGGCAAGTGATGACACAGCTGCAATTGCGCCGCGCCATCGCCGAGCGGGAGAAGGCGCTGAGCGAGCAGGAAGACGCGCTCGACGCGATACGCGAAAGCGAAGAGCGCTTCCGTAGCATTGCCAACAGCGCGCCGGTGCCGATCTGGGTGACCTCCGGGGCAGGTCCGCGCGAGTTCACCAATTTCGCTTATCAAGAGTTTCTCGGCGTCTCCTACGACGAAGCGCTCACCTTCGATTGGCGGCGCGCGATCCATCCCGACCACCTGCCGCGCCTTCTGAAGGAACAGGTCGCCGGCGAGAGTTCCGGTAAAACCTTCACGCTCGAATGCGTGTACAAGCGCGCCGACGGCGAGTGGCGCTGGCTGCGCTCGATCTCGCAACCACGTCTCGGTCCGCATGGCGAGCGCAACGGCTTCATCGGCATCGCGCACGACATCACGACGTCGAAACAGGCCGAGCACGATCTGCAGCAGATGAATCAACTGCTTGAGGAAAGGGTCGCCGAGGCGCTCGCCAAGCAAGCCCAGACGGAAGAGACGCTGCGCCAGTCGCAGAAGATGGAAGCCGTCGGTCAGCTCACCGGCGGCATCGCGCACGATTTCAACAATCTGCTCGCCGGAATTGTCGGCTCGCTCGATCTGATGCGGATGCGCATCGCGCAAGGACGCACCGACGAGCTCGGACGCTATCTCGAAGGCGCGATGACATCAGCCAATCGCGCCGCGTCGCTGACGCATCGGCTGCTCGCCTTCTCGCGGCGCCAGCCGCTTGCACCGCGCCCGGTCAATGCCAACGAACTCATCGGTTCGATGGAGGAGCTCTTACGCCGCACGACCGGACCTTCGGTTCAGATCGAACTCGGCTTGGAAGCCGGTTTGTGGGCGACACTGTGCGATCCAAACCAGCTAGAAAACGCGATTCTCAATCTCGTGATCAACGCGCGCGACGCGATGCCCGACGGCGGGCGCCTGCGTATCGAAACAGCGAACGTGCACGTGGAAGCAGACCCGGCGACCGAACGCGAGGTCAAAGCCGGGCCATACGTTTGCATCAATGTGTCGGATACGGGCGTCGGCATTGATCCCGCCATTCTCGACAAAGTCTTCGACCCGTTCTTCACGACGAAGCCGCTCGGCCAGGGAACCGGGCTCGGGCTGTCGATGATCTACGGCTTTGCCAAACAATCCGGAGGGCACGCCCGCATCCACAGCGACGTCGGCCGCGGCGCAAGCGTGAAACTCTATCTGCCGCGCCACCAAAGCGCCGAGAAAGAAGCCGCGCCTACAGAACCTGAAAATGCCGCAGGCGAAAAATTGGGGTCCGAGACTGTTCTCGTCGTCGAAGACGAAGAGATCGTGCGCGCCCTCATCGTCGAGGTCTTGCAGGACCTCGGCTACAACGTTCTCGAGGCGGCAGACGGTCCGTCCGGGCTGAATATCCTGCAATCGCCGGAGCCGATCGCGTTGCTCATCACCGATGTCGGTCTTCCCGGCATGAATGGGCGGCAGCTGGCCGATGCCGGGCGCGAGCGCCGCCCCGGTTTGAAAATCATGTTCATCACCGGCTATGCCGAGAGCGCCATGCTTGTCTCGGGCAAGCTCGAGCCGGGAATGGCGGTCGTCACCAAGCCATTCGCGGTGAATGCGCTCGAGGACCATGTGCGCAAGATGATGCAGGCCTGACCGGCGCGCTTATTCGACCACGATCCGCGGTGCCGCGCGCGCGGGCGCCCCTTCGAGGGAGGCCTTCACCTTGCGCGCGATCGCGCGGAAGGCCTGCGCCTGCGGGCTGTCCGGCTCCGACGCCACGATCGGGCGTCCGCCATCCGAGCTCGCGCGGATCGTGACATCGAGCGGCACCTCGCCGAGGAACGGCACGCCGAGCCGCTCGGCTTCGTGGCGTGCGCCGCCATGCGCGAACACGTCGGTACGCGCCCCGCAATGCGGGCAGAGGAAGTAGCTCATGTTCTCGACGACGCCGAGAATGGGCACGTGCGTTTGCTGGAACATCGCGATGCCGCGGCGCGCATCGATCAGCGCCAAATCCTGCGGCGTCGAGACGATCACCGCGCCGGCGAGCGGCACGTTCTGCGCCAAGGTGAGCTGCGCATCGCCGGTGCCGGGCGGCATGTCGACGACGAGGCAATCGCGCTCGCCCCAGGCGACTTCGCGCAGGAGCTGCGTCAGCGCCGACATGACCATCGGCCCGCGCCACACCATTGCGGTCGCCTCTTCGACAAGGAAGCCGATCGACATGATGGCAAGCCCGTGCACCGCGATCGGCTTCAGGATACGGCCCTCGACCTCGGGCTTGCGGTTGATGCCGAAGAGCCGCGGCACGGACGGTCCATAAATGTCGGCGTCGAGGAGCCCGACCCGCCATCCTTCGGCGGAAAGACCAAGCGCGAGATTGGCGGCAAGCGTCGACTTGCCGACGCCGCCCTTGCCCGACGCGACGGCGATGATCCGGCGGATGCCGGGAATGTCGCGGCGGGCCTGCGCGGCTTGCGCGCGCGGTCCCGGTGGCGGTGGGGGTTGCGGCGCCGCGCCTTGCGGCCGCTCGGAAGTGAGCGTGACGATCGCGCTCGAAATGCCGCGGACGCGTTTCGCCGCGTCTTCCGCGGCAGCGCGCATCGGCTCTAGTTCCATCGAGCGCTTCGGATCGATGGCAATCGCTAGGTAAGCCTTGTCACCGCGGATGCTGAGGCCGGTAATGGCGCCAGAGCGCGGCAGCGGCGTCTTGCCGTCAGGCCCGTTCACCGCCTCGAGAGCCTTCAGCACGTCACTTTCGCTTGCCACAATGATCTCCGCGTCGCCGCGCCCTTATATGGGGACGCGAGCGTTATCGCCATTGGACCAATAGGCTCGCGCTTGCCTCCAGGCGTGGCGATAAGGCAGTGTCCCGCCGCGAGGCGGCGCGACGGGCGGCAGAACAGGATTCGAGCGGTGGAACTGCCGCGCCTTCGTGCGCTCGTGATCTTCGTCGCCTGTATTGTGCTTCCGGCGCCATTGCCGCACGCGCAAACGCCGCCGCATCAGATCCGCATCGCCAGCGAAGGCGCCCGGCCGCCCTACAATTATATCGACAATGGCGAGCTGGCGGGCTTCGAGATCGACCTTGGCCACGAGCTCTGCGCGCGCATGAAAGTCACCTGCACCTTCGTCGCGCAGGATTGGGATAGTCTCATTCCCGGCCTCATCGACCATCAGTACGATGCGATCATGGCGGCGATGGAGATGTCCGACGAACGGCGCGAGAAGATCGCGTTCAGCAGACCCTATGTCCGTATGCCGGCGAGTTTCCTCGTCAACAACAAGTCGACATTGCACGACATCGGTCCCGAAGCCCTTGCCGGCAAGACGATCGGCGTCGAGAACGGCAGTCCTGAACAGGCTTTTCTCGAAGACGTCTACAAGAAATCCGAGATCAAGCGTTACGGATCGATGGAAGAAGCGATCCTCGACTTGGCCGAGGAACGCATCGACACGGCGATCGGCGACAAGGACGCGCTCGTCGACTTCCTGAAGAATCGCCGCGAAGGCAAATGCTGCCGCCTCATCGCCGACGCACCGCGCGATCCCGCCTATTTCGGCGATGGGATAGGCGTCGGGTTGCGGAAGGAAGATTTGGTGCTGCGCGCAGCGTTCGACAAAGCCATCGACGAAGTGATGGCGGACGGCACGTTCGCGAAAATCCGGGCGAAGTATTTCGAGTTTGAGGTGAATTGACGGTCGCTGTTGATGGGGAGGGATTATTCGGAGGTAGAAAGTCTCTCCCCGTGCTCATACCAGTTAGCGCGTGAGCGCCAATGGACATGCCGGTCTGGCGAGGTATCCAGCGGCTCGTCGAATGTCCCGGCCGGAATGATCATCTGTCGGCCGCTGCGAGTAAGATGCGGCAAAGGAGAGCCGCAAGCTCGGCAGAATGCAGTGGCGAAACTGCGTGCCGCGGGTAGATCGTAACGAGAGACTAGCTCTTCTCCAGAAAGCCAGCGAAAAGCGTTTGGTTGAACGACAGCATTGGATGCACGAGCGGTTCCTGTCGCCTTCCGGCAACGGGAACAATGGCAATTAACGAAATGATCGAACGGGAGGTCCACTTCAAAGCAGACGCTTCCGCATAAACAGCTCCCCCGGACAGCCATAGCCCGCCCCCTCGATTGCCACTTGATTGCCACCACATAGCATGACACGGCAGCAACCCGTCGAGCGCCGTGGTGTCGGTGAGAAAAGATCGCGGCGCATGGCCATTTCCGGCGCTGGCCAGCGGTGAAGAGCAGGAGCGTGAGCCGAGTCTCCGTGCTCATGCGCAGGAAAGACACGCCGACGATTTAAAATTTTGCGCAGCAAAAAATGACAATAATCGCGGCGAAGATCACGGTGATGGCCAGTCAAAATAGCCCCAGGACTACCTCCTCTAAACAGGGTCGCAGAGGGAGCGCGTAACCATCATTCTGAGACCGCGTCTGAATGGCTGCGATGGCAGCCTTCAGCTCCGGAAGGTCGGAGCAAACGACATTCCACACAATCTTACTCGAAGTCGCGTGGTATTCATGCCGAAGTATGTTGCCGATTCCCGCGACGGCTCTCCAGTCGATTTCCGGGCGGAGAGCTTTCAGCTCCTCCGGTATGCGGCGGCTTGCTTCCGCTATGATTTCGATCGAGCGTTCGACAATGTACCTGGTGGCGCGATCTCCAGCGAAGTCATCGAGCTTCTTGCCTGCAGTTACTGCATTGATCCAGTCGATTTCGTTCAATATCTCGCTCAGTGCCGTTTCGACCCTCCGAGCCATTGGTCAGAAAATTCGCTGCGCCGCACGCTCGATCTCCGCTCGCAGAGCCGGATGCAAACTGTCACGTGTGGTCAAATCAACCGTCAGCCCGAGTTCATCCTCCAAAAAGTTCTTCAAAGCCGACAGGTCCACAAGCGAAAACTTCCGCTTGGGATCATAGTCGATGAACAGATCGAGATCGGAATCGGTACGGGCCTGATCCCGGGCGGTGGAACCGAACACAAAGAGCGACGTCGCGCCGCGTGCCTTCAGCGCGTCCGCTCGATTTGTCAATTGGCGAATAGCATCCAGTCGCTTCATGATGCCATTCTACACCCGGTCTAGATATTGCACCATATCGAGGGTGGATGCGGATGCACGGACCCGCGAAAGCCGCTTAGAACGCCAGCCGCACTCAGCTTCGCCGCGCGCTCCAATAAAATCTTCCTGTGAGGTCGCCCAGGACTTTCGTTCTTTCACCGCGTCCTGCCGTTACAACAAAGCTCGAACCTCAGTTCAACAGTCCAGGCCGCGCGAGGCGCACGCGAGGTGTGCCGAGGGAATCATGATAGTCCCGCCGCTCCAATCTTGAAAAGTCCTGCGCGCTGGACGAAGGTCGCCAATCACCCAGGGAGGAAAATGTCGATGCACAAGCTGATCGTACTCTATCCGAAACCGGACGATCCCGACCATTTCAAGAAGCATTATCGCGAAGCGCACGTGCCGCTGGTCAAGAAAATCCCCGGTCTGAAATCGTATTCCTACGGCTATCCCGCGACGCTAGACGGCAAGGACCCGCCGCATTTCTGCATGTTCGTCGGCGAGTTCGAAAGTGCTGCGGCAATGCAGGCCGCCATGGGCTCGGCAGAGGGCAAAGCAGCCGTGGCCGACATCCCGAATTATTCGCCGAAAGGCGCGACTGCGCTGCACATGGAGTCGCAGTAGACAGACGACGGAAAACAGAGGACGGAGGACCGAACGGATGCGGATCATCTGTCCTCCGTCGTCTGTCCTCTGTCATCTGAAGGGACCCTGTCATGGCGAATGTTGCGTTTCTGGGCTTGGGCGTGATGGGCTATCCGATGGCTGGCCACCTCGCCAAAAAGGGCGGGCATAACGTCACCGTCTACAACCGCACCGCCGCCAAAGCCGAGAAATGGGCGAAAGAATTCGGCGGCAAGCATGCACCGACGCCGCGCGAGGCAGCTGAGACCCAAGCGATCGTCTTCGCCTGCGTCGGCAACGACGAGGACTTGCGCTCGGTCGTGCTCGGCAAGGACGGCGCATTTGCCGGCATGAAGAGCGGTGCGCTCTTCGTCGATCACACGACCGCGTCCGGCGAAGTCGCACGCGAGCTTTACGCCGAAAGCAAAAAGAGCGGCATCGGCTTCGTCGATGCACCGGTCTCCGGCGGCCAGGCCGGAGCCGAGAACGGTGCGCTGACCGTCATGTGCGGCGGCGACGAGGCGGCCTACAAGAAGGCCGAGCCGGTGATCGCCGCCTACGCGAAGATGTGCCGGCTGCTCGGGCCCCCGGGCTCCGGCCAGCTCACCAAGATGGTCAACCAGATCTGCATCGCCGGAATCGTGCAAGGCCTCTCCGAGGGGCTGCATTTCGCTGAGAAGGCTGGGCTCGACGGCGCCGCCGTCGTTGACGTCATCTCGAAGGGTGCGGCGCAATCCTGGCAGATGGAGAACCGCTACAAGACCATGCTCGCAGGCAAGTTCGATTTCGGCTTCGCCGTCGACTGGATGCGCAAGGACCTGGCGATCTGTCTCGCGGAAGCCCGCCGCAACCACGCGCATCTGCCCGCCGCCGCGCTCATCGATCAGTTCTATTCCGAGGTGCAGACGATGGGCGGCGGACGCTGGGACACCTCGTCGCTCATCGCGCGGCTGAACCGGTAGCCGCCCTTACCCTCCGAAGAAAAAACGCGGCCTCTCGGGCCGCGTTTTGCTTGGTGTCATCAGCAGGGCGGCAACCCTGGAAGGCCGCAGGCCGGTTTGCCGGGC
>JAXDNJ010000020.1:0-99274 GCA_034669505.1 Methylobacteriaceae bacterium | reverse complement strand
GGTCGTTTCCATCACGCGATCGGTCGAGTTTCCGTAAATGGTTTCCAATCCAACATCCGGGTTCTTGTAGCGAATCCGGTCGTGGGTTTTCACTTTGCCATCGGCCATCGCGAATTCGACTTCCGTCGCGTTCGCGAACAACGGCAGGCGCGTTTCCTTTTCCGAGCCGGCAGCGCGCCGGGGATTCTGCGTCAGGTAATAACAGCCGAGCGTGATGTCCTGCGACGGCGTCGTGATCGGCTTGCCGCTCGAGGGTGAGAAGATGTTGTTCGGCGCGAGCATCAGCATGCGCGCTTCCATCTGCGCCTCGACCGAGAGCGGCACGTGGACAGCCATCTGGTCGCCGTCGAAGTCCGCGTTGTAAGCGGTGCAAACGAGCGGATGAATCCGGATCGCTTCACCTTCGATGAGGAGCGGCTCGAAAGCCTGGATGGAAAGACGATGCAGGGTCGGGGCGCGATTTCGCAGCACGGGATGTCCACGCGTCACTTCTTCGAGAATATCCCAGACCTCCGGCGTCTGGCGCTCGATCATCTTCTTCGCGCTACGAACCGTGTGGACATAGCCAAGGTCTTTCAGCCGGCGGATAATGAAAGGCTCAAACAGAACGAGCGCCATCTTCTTGGGCAAACCGCATTGGTGCAGCTTCAATTCCGGACCGATAACGATGACGGAACGGCCTGAGTAATCGACGCGCTTGCCGAGCAGGTTCTGGCGGAAACGTCCGCCCTTGCCCTTGAGCATGTCGCTGAGCGATTTCAGCGGGCGATTGCCCGCGCCGGTAACCGCGCGGCCGTGGCGGCCGTTATCGAACAACGCATCGACCGCTTCCTGGAGCATGCGCTTTTCGTTGCGGATAATCACGTCCGGCGTCTTGAGTTGGAGCAGGTTCTTCAACCGGTTGTTCCGGTTGATGACGCGGCGATAAAGATCGTTCAAATCGGAAGTGGCGAACCGCCCGCCTTCGAGCGGCACGAGCGGACGCAGGTCCGGCGGGATCACCGGAATCTCGGTGAGGATCATCCACTCGGGACGATTGCCGGAATTCTGGAAAGCCTCGATGATCTTCAGGCGCTTGGCGAGCTTCTTCGGCTTCAGCTCGGTCGTCGCCTCGGCGATTTCCTGGCGAAGTTGCGCCGCGATCTGTTCGAGGTTCATCGACTTCAGGATCTCGCGGATCGCCTCCGCGCCGATCAGCGCCTTGAACGTATCCTGGCCGTACTCATCCTGCGCGCGCTGATATTCGTCTTCCGAAAGGAGTTGACGTTCTTTGAGCGGCGACAATCCCGCATCGATGACGATGTAGGATTCGAAATACAGGATGCGCTCCAGCTCCTTCAGCGTCATGTCGAGCAGAAGCCCGATGCGCGAAGGCAGCGACTTCAGGAACCAGATATGCGCAACCGGTGCCGCGAGTGAGATGTGGCCCATGCGGTCGCGCCGCACGCGCGACAGTGTGACTTCGACGCCGCACTTCTCGCAGATCACACCCTTGTACTTCATGCGCTTGTACTTGCCGCACAAGCACTCGTAATCCTTGATCGGGCCGAAGATGCGCGCGCAGAACAAGCCGTCACGTTCGGGCTTGAACGTGCGGTAATTGATTGTCTCCGGCTTCTTGATCTCGCCAAACGACCACGAGAGGATTTTCTCCGGGCTCGCGATCGCAATCTGAATCTGATCGAACGCCTGCGGCTGGACGACCGGACTGAAGAGATTCATGACCTCTTGGTTCATATGGTGCTCCGTCTAGGCCGGTAAGGCCCGAAAAATTCTCTAAGCGGCAGTAGGCAATCGACAGTAGCCAATCGGTTCGTTCTCCGACTGACTATTGCCGAATGCCGACTGCCATCATTCCGCTGCTTGCGCCGGGGGCGGAAGATCGTGCTCGGGCTTCTTCGTCGAGGTGAGTTCGACGTTGAGACCGAGCGAACGCATTTCCTTCACCAGCACATTGAAGCTTTCGGGAATGCCCGACTCGAAAGCATCGTCGCCGCGCACGATCGATTCGTAGACCTTGGTGCGGCCGGCGACGTCGTCCGACTTCACAGTGAGCATTTCCTGCAGCGTGTAGGCCGCGCCGTAGGCTTCGAGCGCCCACACTTCCATCTCGCCGAAACGCTGTCCGCCGAACTGCGCCTTGCCACCGAGCGGCTGCTGCGTCACCAGCGAATAAGGCCCGATCGAACGTGCGTGGATCTTGTCGTCGACAAGGTGATGCAGCTTCAGCATATAGATGTAACCGACGGTAACCTCACGGTCGAAGGCTTCGCCCGTACGTCCATCGTAAAGCACGACCTGGCCAGAAGAGGCGAGCCCCGCCTGCGCCAGCATTTCGACGATGTCCTTCTCGCGCGCACCGTCGAAGACGGGCGTCGCGATCGGCACACCACGCCGCAGATTCTCGCCGAGTTCCACAAGGTTCTGATCGTCGAGGGCGTCGATCGTCTCGTCCTTGCCGTAGATCTCGCCGAGCTTCTTGCGCAGCGGCTTCGTATCCTTCGAGCCGTTGCGCAAATATGCGTTGACCGCCTCGCCGACCTGCTTGCCAAGACCCGCGCAGGCCCAGCCCAGATGCGTCTCGAGAATTTGCCCGACATTCATGCGGCTCGGCACGCCGAGTGGGTTAAGCACGATGTCGACCGGCGTGCCGTCTTCGAGGAACGGCATGTCTTCACCGGGCACGATCTTCGATACGACGCCCTTGTTGCCGTGGCGTCCCGCCATCTTGTCGCCGGGCTGGATCTTGCGCTTCACCGCGACGAAGACTTTGACCATCTTCATCACGCCGGGCGGCAATTCGTCACCGCGCTGCAGCTTCTCGACCTTGTCGAGGAAGCGGCTTTCGAGCCCCTTCTTCGCCTCGTCGTACTGCTTCCGCATCGCCTCGACCTCAGCCATCACGGCATCGTCTTCGATCGCGAATGTCCACCACTGCGAGCGCGGATAACCTTCGAGCACTTCCTTGTTGAGCTTTGTATCCTTCTTGAAGCTCTTCGGGCCGGAGATCGCCGTCTTGGCGTTGAGCACGTCAGCGAGACGCGAATATACGTTGCGATCGAGGATCGCCTGCTCGTCGTCGCGGTCCTTAGCGAGCCGCTCGATCTCCTCGCGCTCGATCGCCTGGGCGCGCTCGTCCTTGTCGACGCCGTGGCGGTTGAAAACCCGCACTTCGACGACGGTGCCCTGCACGCCTGGCGGCACGCGCAGCGACGTGTCGCGCACGTCGGAGGCCTTCTCGCCGAAGATCGCGCGCAGAAGCTTTTCTTCCGGCGTCATAGGGCTCTCGCCCTTCGGCGTGATCTTGCCGCAGAGAATGTCACCCGCCTGCACTTCGGCGCCGATATAGACGATGCCGGCTTCGTCGAGGTTTTTGAGCGCCTCTTCCGAAACGTTCGGAATGTCGCGCGTGATTTCCTCGGGGCCGAGCTTCGTGTCGCGCGCCATCACCTCGAATTCGTCGATGTGGATCGACGTGAACACGTCGTCCTTGACGATGCGTTCGTTAAGAAGGATCGAATCCTCGAAGTTGTAGCCGTTCCAGGGCATGAACGCGACGAGCACGTTGCGGCCGAGCGCGAGATCGCCAAGGTCGGTCGAGGGACCATCCGCGATGATGTCGCCCTTGCGCACCTGATCGCCGACGCGCACCAGCGGTTTCTGGTTGATGCACGTCGACTGGTTCGACCGCTGGAACTTCATCAGGCGGTAGATGTCGACGCCGGGTTTGGTCGCGTCGTA
The DNA here is from genome assembly GCA_034669505.1 of Methylobacteriaceae bacterium. Lineage (GTDB taxonomy): Bacteria > Pseudomonadota > Alphaproteobacteria > Rhizobiales > Beijerinckiaceae > JAFASC01. The sequence goes on along the minus strand of JAXDNJ010000020.1, from coordinate 95,533 downwards.
TTCTTCCGTCGCGCGCACGACAATACGGGTCGCATCGATCTGATCGACGACGCCCGTCCGGCGTGCCGCGATCGCGGCACCCGAGTCACGCGCAACGATCGCCTCCATGCCGGTGCCGACGAGCGGCGCGTCCGCTTTCACAAGCGGCACCGCCTGGCGCTGCATGTTGGAGCCCATCAGCGCGCGGTTCGCGTCATCGTTTTCGAGGAACGGGATGAGCGCGGCAGCAACAGAGACGAGCTGCTTCGGCGAGACATCCATGTAATCGACGCGCTCGCGCGGCACCATCATCACGTCGCCGCCGTGACGGCAGACGATAAGGTCCTCGGTCAGCGCATTATCCTTGTCGATCTCGGCATTGGCCTGCGCGACATAGTGCTTCTGCTCTTCCATCGCGGAGAGATAGGCGACCTCGTCCGTCAGCTTGCCGTCTTTGACGCGCCGATACGGGCTCTCGATGAAGCCGTATTTGTTCACCCGCGCGAAAGTCGCGAGCGAGTTGATGAGACCGATATTCGGACCTTCCGGCGTCTCGATCGGGCAGATGCGGCCGTAATGCGTCGGATGCACGTCGCGCACTTCGAAGCCGGCGCGCTCGCGCGTCAGCCCGCCCGGCCCAAGCGCGGACAAACGGCGCTTGTGGGTGATCTCCGAGAGTGGATTGGTCTGGTCCATGAACTGCGAGAGCTGCGAGGAGCCAAAGAACTCCCGCACCGCCGCAGCCGCGGGCTTCGCATTGATCAAATCCTGCGGCATCACCGTGTCGATATCGACCGAAGACATCCGCTCCTTGATCGCGCGCTCCATGCGTAGCAGGCCGAGGCGATACTGGTTTTCCATGAGTTCGCCCACCGACCGAACGCGGCGATTGCCGAGATGGTCGATGTCATCGATCTCGCCGCGGCCGTCGCGCAGATCGACGAGCGCGCGCACGACCGCGACGATGTCCTCTTTACGGAGCACGCGCATCGTGTCAGGCGCATCAAGGTCCATGCGCATGTTCATCTTGACACGGCCGACCGCCGAGAGGTCGTAGCGCTCGGGATCGAAGAACAGGGAATGGAACATCGCTTCCGCCGTCTCAATCGTCGGCGGCTCACCCGGACGCATCACGCGATAGATGTCGAACAGCGCGTCTTCGCGCGACTGGTTCTTGTCGACCGCGAGCGTGTTGCGGATATACGGGCCGATATTGATGTGATCGATGTCGAGGACCGGCAGCTCGGTGAAGCCCATTTCGAGCAGCGCTTCGAGCGACTTCGCGGTTATCTCTTCGCCGGCTTCGGCGTAGATTTCGCCCGTCTCCGGGTTGTACAAATCCTCGGCGATATACTGGCCGTGCAGGTCTTCATCGACCTGCTTGATCGCCTTGATGCCTTTCTCGGCGAGCGTGCGCGCGTGCCGGACCGTCAGCTTCTTGCCGCCTTCGAGCACGACTTCGCCAGTATCGGCGTCGATGAGATCGACGACGGCCTTGGCACCCTTCATCCGTTCGGCGTCGAACGGCACGCGCCAGCCTTCGCCCGAGCGGGTGTAGGTGATCGTCTTGTAGAAGGTGCGCAGGATCTCTTCGCCATCCATGCCGAGGGCCTGGAGCAGCGACGTCACCGGAATCTTGCGGCGCCGGTCGATACGCGCATAGACGATGTCCTTGGCGTCGAACTCGATGTCCAGCCATGAACCGCGATAGGGAATGATGCGCGCGGCAAAGAGCAGCTTGCCGGAGGAATGGCTCTTGCCTTTGTCGTGGTCGAAGAACACGCCCGGCGAGCGGTGCATCTGCGAGACGATCACGCGCTCGGTGCCGTTGACAATGAACGTGCCGTTCGACGTCATGAACGGCATGTCGCCCATATAAACGTCCTGCTCTTTGATGTCCTTCACCGACTTCGCGCCGGTATCGGGATCGACATCGAACACAATCAAGCGCAGCGTCACTTTCAGCGGCGCAGCGAACGTCATGCCGCGCTGGCGGCACTCGTCGACATCGTATTTCGGCGGTTCGAACTCGTACTTCACGAATTCAAGAAGCGCGGTAGAAGCGAAATCGGAAATCGGAAACACGGACTTGAAGACGGACTGCAGCCCCTCGTCGGCACGCCCGCCCTGCGGCTCGTCAACAAGCAGGAACTGATCGTAGGAAGCCTTCTGAACTTCGATCAGGTTTGGCATTTCCGCGATCTCGCGGATGTGACCGAAGAACTTGCGGGTCCGCTTACGACCGGTGAGTGTCTGCGTCATTTTCGCTCCTCGTGACCTCGACGTGGGCGCTGATCGCTCTCACGCCACGAGTCCCCCTGGAACTCGGTTCGGGGCGCTTGCCCCTCGTATTGCGGGTTCACCCGCGAAACTGGCTGAAGACTCGGCTCTTCAGGAAAGGGTCAGCGGCCCCAGCCGAAGCCGAGGCCGCCGTGATTCGCAACTGGTTCGCCAAACAGCGAACACTAAGGCGAACAAACTTACTTAAGCTCGACCTTGGCGCCGGCCTTCTCGAGCTGCGCTTTGATCTTCTCGGCCTCTTCCTTGGAGACGCTCTCCTTCACCGGCTTCGGCGCGCCTTCGACGAGGTCCTTGGCCTCCTTGAGGCCAAGACCGGTGATGGCGCGGACCTCTTTGATGACCTCGATCTTCTTCTCGCCGGTAGCCGCGAGCACGACCGTGAACTCGGTCTGCTCTTCAACCGGAGCCGCAGCGGCGCCGCCCGCCGGACCGCCTGCCGCAACCGCAACTGCGGCAGCCGCCGAGACGCCCCACTTTTCTTCGAGGAGCTTCGCCAGTTCCGCCGCCTCAAGGACGGTCAGGCCCGAGAGCTCGTCGACGATCTTTTCCAGATTAGCCATGAAGTTGCTTCCTTACGTTCGGTTGGATTGCTGAAGTTTTGCCGAGCCCGGTCACGCTGCGTCTCGATTGGCATAGGCCCCGAATACACGCGCGAGCTTGGCGGCCGGCGCGGTCGTGAGCTGCGCGAGCTTGGTCGCGGGAGCCTGGATGAGGCCCACGAGCTTGGCGCGCAATTCGTCGAGCGAAGGCAGGGTCGCGAGCGACCTCACGCCTTCCGTATTAAGAGCAGTCACGCCCATCGCGCCGCCGAGGATCACGAGCTTGTCGTTGTCCTTGGCAAAAGCGACGGCGGCTTTCGGCGCCGCCACCGGATCGTCCGAATAGGCGATCAGGGTCGGTCCCTTCATGAGGGAGCCGATCGAGGCGACGTCGGTGCCTTCGAGAGCGATCTTGGCGAGGCGGTTCTTTGCCACCTGAACCGAGGCCCCAGCCTGCCGCATCTGCCTGCGCAGATTTTGCATCTGGGCGACGGTCAGGCCGGAATAGTGAGCGACGACGACGACCGAGGTCTTCTTGAAGACTTCGTTCAGCGACGCGACGGCCTCTTTCTTTTCCGTTCTGTCCACGCTGCTCTCTCCATGAGCGGGCGAGCCCGCTCGGGTTGCGACATGCCGCGCCTCCGGTTGCCCGTAGCGCAGCGCCGATTCCTGTCGCCGAGCACCCCTTGACCGGGACGCAACGGATCAGCGGTTCCAACCGAATTCGAGGATCAGGCGAGCCCAAGCCCCGGAATTTCGTCTTCCCCGTCTATGCTGGCTGAGGCACCTTTCCGGGAACCGGAACGAGTGGACCTCGATTAAGCCCGCGCCGGAAACCGGCGATGGCACCTGCAGTCTCGGACAGGACATAGCCGGAAAGGACACCGGGCCTAAGCCCGGATCCTCCGGCCATTCCACCGCACAAACTCACTCGTTTCGCTGGGATGCGAGTAGGCTCACACGGAAGCTGAATTTGGATTGGGGCCGCAAATCGCGTTCGGCCCCAAGCGCCTACTTAGTCGGATTGAAGCGTTCTGCCAAGAGGGAAAGACTGGGCGGGAACGCCGCAGGCCGATTTGTCAAGCGGAAATTCAGGTGCAAGGTCAGGCGCTCGCCCCGCTGGCGACGGTCGCGGGATCGACCCTCACCCCCGGCCCCATCGTGGATGAGATTGCAACGCGCTGAATATACGTGCCTTTCGCACCTGCCGGCTTGGCCTTGGCAACGGCATCGACGAAGGTACGGATATTGTCGACAAGCTTGCCTTCCTCAAACGACGCCTTGCCGATCGTGCCCTGGACGATGCCGGCCTTCTCGACCCGGAACTCGACGGCGCCGCCTTTCGAGGCCTTCACCGCCGCGGTGACGTCGGGCGTGACGGTCCCGACGCGCGGGTTCGGCATGAGGCCGCGCGGTCCGAGCACTTTGCCGAGGCGGCCGACGAGACCCATCATGTCGGGCGTTGCGATGCAGCGGTCGAAGTCGATCTTGCCCTCCTGCACCGTGGCGACGAGGTCCTCCGCCCCGACGATGTCGGCGCCGGCGGCGCGCGCCTCGTCGGCTTTGGCGCCGCGGGCAAAGACTGCGACACGCTGGGTACGTCCGGTACCATTTGGGAGGTTGACGACGCCACGCACCATCTGGTCGGCGTGCTTCGGGTCGACGCCGAGATTCATCGCGATCTCGACCGTCTCGTCGAATTTTGCCGTGGCGCGGTCGCGGACCAGCTTCACCGCCTGATCGACGGGATAAAGCTTTGTGCGCTCAATTCCTTCGATCGCTTTCTTCAGCCTTTTTCCAATGTGTGCCATGGTCTTACCCCACCACTTCCAGGCCCATGGAACGGGCGGAGCCTTCGATCATCGCCATTGCCGCCTCGACGCTCGAGCAGTTCAAGTCCGGCATCTTCTTCTCGGCGATCTCTTTGATCTGATCGCGGTTGACTTTGCCGACAAAGCCGCGGCCCGTGGTCTTGGCGCCCGAGGTGACGCCCGAAGCCTTCTTCAGGAAGTACGAGACCGGCGGCTGCTTCATCTCGAAGGTGAAGGAGCGGTCCTGATAGGCGGTGATGATGACGGGGATCGGCGTCCCCTTGTCCATCTGCGCGGTGCGGGCGTTGAACGCCTTGCAGAATTCCATGATGTTCAGGCCGCGCTGACCGAGCGCGGGACCGATCGGGGGCGACGGATTGGCCGCGCCGGCGGGCACCTGAAGCTTGACGTAACCCGTGATCTTCTTCGCCATAAGCTATTCTCCGTATTGGCTTATCCCTGTGACAAGCCGGTTGCGGGTCCGTGGTGCGGCAGTCGCCCGGATGGCGCCGGACCTTACCTTCCACGACTTCATCAGATGCCGCAGCATCCGATCTCTCGACCTCTCCCTTGGTAAGGGAGTGCTCTACGTCCTCTAAACCTTCTCCACCTGCGTGAACTCCAGATCGACCGGCGTTGCGCGGCCGAAAATCGACACTGCGACCTTGACCCGCGAGCGGCCCTCGTCAACCTCCTCAACCACCCCGTTGAACGAAGCGAACGGCCCGTCGGCGACGCGCACCGTCTCGCCGATATCGAAATGGATTGTCGGCTTCGGCCGGTCGACCCCCTCGGCCACTTGCCCCTTGATCCGGTCCGCTTCGGCGTCCGAGATCGGCATCGGCTTGTTGTCCTGGCCCAAGAACCCCGTGACCTTCGGCGTGTTCTTGATCAGGTGGTAGATCTGATCGGTGAGGTCGGTCTTCACCAAGACGTAGCCGGGGAAAAACTTCCGCTCCGAGTTGAATTTTCTGCCGCGGCGGACCTCGACGACCTGTTCGGTCGGAACCAGGATTTCCTCGAACTTGTCGGAGAGACCGCGATGCGCCGCCTGCTCGCGGATCGATTCGGCGACCTTTTTCTCAAAGTTCGAATAAGCGTGGACGATGTACCACCGCATGGCCATGGGGAGCGCTCTTGCCTTTGCTAGTGGCCGATATTGAGGACAAACCCGACGATGAGCCGGAGCGCCTGGTCAACGGCGACGAAAAACAGGCTCGCGGCGAGCACCATAGCGATGACGAGGCCGGTCGTGATCAGCGTCTCGCGGCGCGAGGGCCAGGTGACCTTGTTCGCCTCGGCGCGGACTTCCTGCAGGAATGTGAAGGGGTTGACCATGTTTTGAGTGAGTACCGGCGACCGATCCGCTCGATCCGCTGACGTCTAGAGATAGCGATCGAAACGGCGCTTGCTAAAACAATCGCGGCGCGGGACCGGTCGGTCGCGCGCCACGCAGGGCCTGTAGCAGATGGGTGCGGCGGGGGCAAGACGGGATTCGCCCGCCGGCTCCCGTTTCGCACTCGGCGAGGAAGCCAGTCCAAGAAACGCCCGGGATTGCGCGATTGACCCGCACAAGATCGGCGGCGAAGGGTTCGCCATAACAATGCAGCCAGACGACCTCGCGACCGAGTGCGATGGCTTCTTTAGGCAGGGCCGGCGTCGGCGGTGAGCGGCACGCGAAGTCCGGGCCGCGTGATGGCGGATGCGCCACGCCCCTGAAAGGACAGGCTTTTAAGCCGCTGCTAACCAAGAATCGCCCTAATGCGGCCCCAGTGATCCCGCCAAGCTTCGGCCGATTCAACGGGGATTCGGAACACATGCACGCATTTGGAAAGCGGGGCGAATGACATACTGCGCAAGTTACCCCAGATATGCCGCCCCGTTCGCGCGCCGCCCGTTATTCCGGGACCTTCTTTCCCAGGCCGGTTTTGCCTGCGTCTCGGTCGCCTTTGTCGGCGTGGTCGGCGCCTGTCTGATCTATGCCCGCCCCGGCGGCCACCTGCAGGTCGCCAAGGCGCCGGAAGTGGCGGTGACTGCGCGGGTGGCGAAGCCGGCGCTCGCTGTGAAACTGGCCGCGCCTCGAGGCAACGGAAAAATTTCCATCGCGCTGCGCGACGTCATGTTCTCCCTCGACTTTTGGCCGCTCCCGCTGGCGCAGAGCGCGCCGCGTGGATCGAAGTTCGAGAGGCTTCCGCCGTCGGTACAGGTGGCCGCGGTCGAGCCGCAAAAGGTCGTGCCGGCGCCGGTCCCCGAGCCGGCAGCCGTCGAACTCGCCGAGAATGTGCCGCTGCCGGCGCGCCGTCCGATCGAACTCAGCCGCCCGCCGACGGCAAGCCGCCTGGCGCAGAACAAGCCGTCGGCCACGCCGAGCGCACCGGCCGAGGCGAGCTCGATCTTCGACAAGCTCTTCGGCACAAAAACCGAACAGCCTTCGGGGCCGGTCCTCGCCTATGCAAATCCCGAGGACAGCGCTTTCAAGACCTCGCCCAGCATCACGTCTCCGCCGCCGGCCTACGATAAGTTCACCGCCGTCTATGACATCAGCGCGCGCACGGTCTACCTGCCGAACGGCAGCAAGCTCGAGGCGCATTCGGGCCTGCGCGACATGCTCGACGATCCCCGTTACGTGAACGTGCGCATGCGCGGCGCGACGCCGCCGGCGACCTATGACCTGAAGCTGCGCGAAAGCCTGTTCCACGGCGTGCGGGCGCTGCGGCTCACCCCGATCGACAGCAACGTCTTCGGTCGCGCCGGTCTACTCGCCCACACCTTCATGCTTGGCCCGAACGGCGACTCCAATGGCTGCGTGTCGTTTCGGAACTACGATGCATTCCTGCAGGCCTATCTCAGGGGCGAGGTCAAACGCCTGGCTGTGGTGGCGCGGCTGAATTGAGCGCCGTCGCGTCATGCTGGCGCCCATCTTGCCGCTATGGTCACGGGATGGACGGGCTCTCGATTCGGGCAAGGGTTACGCACACGGCGGCACTAGCCCTTTGCGCGCTGCTTGTCTCCGCCCTGCCCGCCGCCGCCGAACCCGTTGAGATTCCGACTCACGGCATCGCCATGCATGGCGAGCCGGCGCTGCCACTCGGCTTCGACCACCTGCCCTACGCCAATCCGGACGCGCCGAAGGGCGGGCGGCTTGTCGTCGGCGTGCCCGGCACATTTGACAGCCTGAATTCCTACAATCTCAAAGCCGGGTCGGCGGCGCAGGGCCTCGCCGGCAATGTCTTCCAGAGCCTGATGCAGCGCTCGTTTGATGAGCCGTTCACCCTCTACGGGCTGATCGCGCAGTCGATCGAGACCGACGATGCGCGCTCGTTCGTCACCTTCCATCTCGACCCGCGTGCGCATTTCTCGGACGGCCAGCCGGTCACCTCGGCCGACGTCGCCTTCACCTTCGATCTTCTGAAGAACAAGGGCCGGCCGCAGCAACGCGCTGCGTTCTCGCTGGTGAGATCAGTCACAACCCCGGACGTGTACACGATCCGCTACGATCTCTCCGGCATCGGCGATCGCGAATTGCCACTGACGCTGGCGATCATGCCGGTCCTGCCGAAGCACGCTACCGACATCGAGCGCTTCAGCGAGTCGACACTGGCGCCGCCGGTCGGCTCCGGCCCCTACAAGGTGGCGGAGGTCAAGGTCGGCGAGCGCATCGTGTTAAAGCGCGACCCCAATTATTGGGGCCGCGATCTGCCGATCCAGAAGGGTCTGCACAATTTCGATGAGATCGACGTCGACTATTTTCGCGATGCGAACAGCCTGTTTGAATCCTTTAAAGCCGGACTGATCGATTACCGCGACGAGAGCAACACGACACGCTGGATCACCGGCTACAATTTTCCCGCCGTGCGTGACGGGCGCGTCGTCAAGGAGGCGCTGCCGATCGGCGTACCCAAGGGGATGGAGGGCTTCGCCTTCAATCTGCGCCGCCCGCTCTTCCAGGACATACGGGTGCGCGAAGCCCTCAGCATTATGTTCGACTTCGAGTGGCTGAACGCAAGCTTGTTTTCCGGCCTTTATACGCGCACGAAGAGTTTCTTCGACGATTCCGAGCTTGCTTCGACAGACCGTCCGGCAAGCGAAGCAGAGCGCGCGCTGCTCGCGCCTTTCCCTGGCGCAGTGCGCGACGACATCATGGAGGGCACATGGCGGCCGCCGCAGACCGATGGCTCCGGGCGCGACCGCAAGCAGGCGCGAAACGCGATGGCCCTACTCGCTCAAGCCGGCTGGCATGTCGCCGACGGCGCGCTCATGAAGGACGGCGAGCCGTTCTCTTTCGAGATCATGGTCACCGATCGCGGCCAGGAGCGGCTTGCCCTGAATTACGCCGACCAGCTCGCCCGGATCGGCGTCACCACGCGGGTGCGGCTTGTTGACGAGGTGCAGTACCAGCGCCGGCGCCAAAAATTCGATTTCGATATGATGATCGGTACCTGGGCGGCGTCGGCATCGCCCGGCAACGAGCAGCGCATGCGCTGGGGCTCCGGCAGCGCGACCCAAGAATCCTCGTTCAACCTTGCCGGCGCACAATCGCCGGCGATCGATGCAATGATCCAAGGTATTCTCGCGGCCAAAACGCGCGAGGACTTCATCACGGCGGTGCGCGCCTATGATCGCGTTCTTCTGTCGGGCTTCTACATCGTCCCGCTCTACCATTCACAGGATCAATGGAGCGCACATTGGACGCGAATCGCGCGCCCATCCAACATCCCCCATTATGCGGCGCCGCTCTTCAACGTGACGCTCGACACTTGGTGGAGGAAGAATCCGTGAGCGAGGCGGACGCGCTCGCACGCAAACATCCGATCGCGGCGTTTAGCCTCGATGCGCTTACCGCAGGCGCCGCGAAGCTACGCCCGGAGCGATTGGCGCTCGCCGAAGCGGGGCCGGGCGCGCGACCGCAAGGGTTAAATTACGGCGCGTTCGACGGGCAAGTGCGCGTGCTCGCGCAACATCTGCTCGATCTCGGCATTATGCCGAGAGAACGAATTCTGATCTTCACCGGTGCACGGAGCGGGTGCCTTGTGGCGGCAGTGGCGGCGCTGGCCGCAGGTCTCGAGCCGCTGCTTCTACCGATCGGTGTTGGGGGCGAGGAAGCGGCTGCGGCCGCGCAGGCGTCGGAATGCGTCGCCGTGCTCGGACCGACCTCTTACGGCGCTCTCCAGCTTGAGGCGACGCTGTTCGAGACGGCGGCGCGCTCGGAGACAATCCGGCTTGTCGCAACGCTCGGCCCCGGCGAGGCTGATGGGGCAATCGATCTCGCACCAGAGCGTCTGCAGGTCGACAGCGCGAAGTCTTCGCCAGCGACGCCGGACATCCGGCCGCGGATCGGTACGCTGAATGCAAGACGAGAACCGGTTTTCCATGAACAAAGCGTGCTACTCTCGGCGGCCCTCGACTTTCTCGCCAAGGCCGAAATCGGCGCGGATTCGCGTCTGCTCTCGACGCTAGCGCCTGCCTCGTTTGCAAGCCTCGTCACGGGGCCGGTCGCGAGTCTCTTGTCTGGGGCGCCGCTGACGCTGTTTGGGCCGTTCGAGGCGGCAAGCTTTCTCGCAGTCCTTGACACTATTGGTCGAAACCATTGCGTCCTTCCTGCAGCGATTCTCGCCGACTTTGCGAAAGCCGCGCTGCTGCGTGACAGCGTTCTTGCGAGCGCGATTGCCATCATGCCCAACGAAGCAGCAATCCCGGCAAGTTGCGATTGCCCTCTCATCTCGGTGCATGCGCTTGATGAGAGAGGCGGCATCACGGTTGAACGCGCAGCGCGGGCTAATTCGAAAGCGGCTCCTACATTGTCGGGCGAAGTGCTCGCACCGGTTCTGCCGGCCCGGCACCCCGAACGGAGCTGGAGATGACCGACGCTCCCGAACACAATCCAGCGCCGCTGACCATCGACATCGTGTCCGACGTGGTCTGCCCGTGGTGCTACATCGGCAAGCGGAATCTTGAGGCTGCGCTTGCTAGGGTACCCGCGAGCGACGTGCAAATCCACTGGCGCCCGTATCAGCTGGATGCAACGATTCCGCCCGAGGGCATTGGACGACGCACTTATCTGGAACGTAAGTTCGGCAACCGCATCGATGAAATCTATACGCGCGTTGCTACCGCCGGGCGCGGCGCAGGCATCGACTTCGCTTTCGATCGCATCGAGCGTTCGCCGAATACGCTCGATGCGCATCGCCTGATCCGCTGGTCGCAATCGGTGGGCAAGCAGAACGAAATCGTCGAGCGCCTCTTCCGCGCCTTCTTTCTGGAAGGCCGAGACATCGGCAATCGCGCCGTGCTTCTTGAGGCGGCGACCGAAGCCGGAATGGAAAGGGATGTCGTGCAGCGCCTATTTGACGGCGAGGCCGACAAAGACGCCGTACGCGAGGAGATTGCGACAGCCCAACGACTCGGAGTTAACGGCGTGCCGTTCTTCATTTTTGCAGGACGATTCGGCATGCCGGGTGCCCAGCCGGCAGAAGTTCTCGCGAATGCGATCAAGCACGCTGCCGATAAAAGCGGCGAATTAACCAATGTTTAGGGCATTCAGCGCAAGCGCAGCATAAACAGCTGATATTTGCTGCAGTGCACAAATGCCGCACTGTAATGTCGCGGTTCGGGAATATGTTGTTCCCATGGACCTGATTCACACAGCTCGCGAAATCATCAAACACCGCGTCGCATCGAAGCCGACTTGGCCGCCGCAGCAGCTCTCGCTGGCCTTGCAAGGTGGCGGCTCGTTCGGTGCGTTCACTTGGGGCGTGCTCGACCGGCTCGTTGAGGAGCGTGAGCTTCACTTCGATACGATCAGCGGCGCGAGCGCGGGTGCGGTCAATGCCATTCTTGTTGCAAGCGGACTTGCCGAAGGCGGGCGCGACACCGCCAAAGAAAAGCTCGAGCGCTTCTGGCGGCGCATGAGCGAGGCCGCTGCCTTCATGTCGCTCGCGAACGCGGCGCAGCTTCCCGGCATCGCACCGGCTGGTTTGAGCATGCTGACGCGGGCGCTCGCGCCTTATCAATTCAATCCGCTCGACCTTAATCCGCTGCGCAAGGCGCTCGCGGCCGAAGTGGATTTCGAGCGGCTACGCAACGGTGCACCCGTGCACCTGATGATCGCCGCGACCCGCGTCAGCGACGGCAAACTGCGCATCTTCCGCAACGAGGATATCAGCCTCGAAGCTGTGCTCGCGTCCGCCTGTCTGCCGCAGGTGCATCGCGCCGTCGAGATCGAAGGCGAGCTCTATTGGGATGGCGGGTACGTCGCCAATCCGCCGCTCGTGCGGCTCGTGCATGAATCGGAGACCTCGGACATCCTTGTCGTGCAGATCACGCCGGTGAAGATCGCCCATCCGCCGACGACATCGGGCGAGATCGCCAAGCGGGTCGATCAGATCACCTTCAATTCATCGCTGAACAGCGATTTGGATACGCTGGAGCTCGCTGCCGAGGTCGCCCCAACCCAAAAAATCCGGAATCTCAGGATCAACCGCATCGCGGCCGACGAGCTCGTCGAGAACCTTGCCGAAAAAAGCGCGACGGATCTCGACTGGCCGTTTCTCGTGCGCCTGCGCGACAGCGGCCGCCTTGCCGCGGACAATTGGCTGCGAACCGCGCCTGCGGATTAGCTCGCCATCACCGCACGCGGCGGATCGTCGTCACGGTGCCCGGCGGAATGAGGCCCTGCTCCTGCTGCTGCTTGGCGATGCCGCCGACGAGATGATCCTCGTCGGACTTGCCATGGCCGTCGACCCAAAGATAGGCGGTGCGTCCGTCCTCATAGCCGATCTGGAACATCACTGATCGGGCAACGGGCTTCCTGAACGTTCGCATCATGTCGTCCTCACTTCCGATACAAAACTCATCTGCGCCGCTACGCAGGGCGTGATCCCATGGGCCGACGGGCATCGGCGCCGGGGCGCACCTTCGGCTTCGGCCCGGGGATGAGACCCTCGCGCTGGGCTTCCTTGCGCGCCAGTTTGCGCATTCGCCTGATCGCCTCGGCCTTCTCGCGGACGCGCCGCTCCGAGGGCTTCTCGTAGGAGCGCCGGCGCTTCATCTCGCGAAACACGCCCTCGCGCTGCAGCTTGCGTTTCAGCGCCTTCAGCGCCTGATCGACATTGTTGTCGCGAACCAGAACCTGCACCAGCCCTCCAAACGGCCCTAGCGGCCATTAAAAAAGGGCCAGGTTGGTCCTGACCCTCACGCCTCAAATCGAACGCCACTTTCAGCCGGCTCGCGCCATTACATCCGTGGTCACTAAGAGGCCTACAAGCGGGCATCCGAAAAGGGCCGAGACGCAGGCATCCCGCGTCCCGATGAAGTATAGATGGGGACTGCTCCGGCTATATCAAGGGGAGCGGCTCAGGCCGCCTTCTCCTTCTTCTCCGCCAACCCGACGAGGGTGCGCAGAATTTGCCGCGTACCTTCGAGGCGAGCCTCGATCGTCTCGGCATCGCGCATGAAGACGACGCGCATATCCGGGCGGACCTTGGCGTCGCCGCCCTGCTGGGCGACGAAGCGCACCAGCCCGGCCGGATTGGTGAAGGAATCGTCGCGGAAGCCGACGATAACCCCCTTCGGCCCCGCCTCAACCTTCTCGACATGGGCGCGGCGGCAGAGGGCCTTGATCGCCACGAGCTTCAGGAGATCCTGCACCTCCTCCGGCAGCGGACCGAAGCGGTCGATCATCTCGGCGGCGAAACTTTCGATCTCCGTCTCCTCCTCCATCGTCGCGAGGCGGCGGTAGAGCTGCAGGCGTAGCTGCAGGTCGGGCACGTAATGTTCGGGGATCGTCACCGGCGCGCCGATCGTGATCGATGGCGACCAGGCCTCTTCCGCCGGCTCGGTGATGCCCGCCTTGAGCGCGGCAATCGCATCGGCGAGCATCTGCTGATAAAGCTCGTAGCCGACCTCCTTGATGTGCCCTGACTGCTCGTCGCCGAGCAGGTTGCCGGCGCCGCGGATGTCGAGATCGTGGCTCGCCAGCTGGAAGCCAGCCCCGAGCGTATCCAGCGATTGCAGCACCTTGAGCCGCTTGTCGGCCTGCGGCGTGATCTGCCGGTTCGCGGGAATGGTGAAGAGCGCATACGCGCGGGCTTTAGAACGACCTACCCGTCCCCGCAGCTGGTAGAGCTGCGCCAAGCCGAACATGTCGGCGCGATGCACGATCATCGTGTTCGCGGTCGGGATATCCAACCCGGATTCGACGATCGCGGTCGAGACGAGGATGTCGTATTTACCGTCATAGAAGGCCGCCATTTTGTCTTCGAGTTCGGTCGCGGCCATCTGCCCGTGCGCGATGACGAATTTCGCTTCCGGTATTGCGGTGCGCAGGAAGGCGGCGGCTTCATCCAACTCCTCGATGCGCGGGCACACATACAACGAGTGCCCGCCGCGATAGCGCTCGCGCAGCAGCGCCTCGCGCATGATCAGCTCGTCAAACGGCGTAACAAAGGTGCGCACCGCGAGGCGGTCAACAGGCGGCGTTGAGATCAGTGACAATTCGCGCACACCCGTCATGGCGAGCTGCAGCGTGCGCGGGATCGGTGTCGCCGAGAGCGTCAGCACATGCACTTCGGTGCGCAGTTCCTTCAGCCGCTCTTTGTGCTTGACGCCGAAATGCTGCTCCTCGTCGATGACGACGAGCGCGAGATCCCTGAACTGCACCTGCTTGCTCAAGACCGCATGCGTGCCGATGATGATATCGACCTCACCAGACGCGACGCCTTCGCGCGCTTTTCGCTGCTCTGCCGCAGGCACAATGCGCGAGAGTTGCGCGATCTTCACTGGCACACCGGCGAAGCGGCCGGTGAACACCTTGAAATGCTGGCGCGCGAGCAATGTCGTCGGCACGACGACCGCAACCTGCTTGCCCTCGATCGCGACGGCGAATGCGGCGCGCAGTGCGACTTCCGTCTTGCCGAAGCCGACATCGCCGCAAACGAGCCGGTCCATCGGACGCCCGGCGGCGAGGTCCTCCAGGACCGCATCGATCGCGGCAAGCTGATCTTCCGTCTCGTCATAGGGAAAGCGGGCGGAGAATTCGTCCAACGCTCCGGCCGACGGTACGAATTTCGGCGAGGCGTGCGTCGCGCGTTCGGCGGCGATACGGATCAGCCCCTGCGCGATTTCGCGGATGCGATTCTTCATCCGCGACTTGCGCTGCTGCCAGCCTAGGCCGCCGAGCCGATCGAGCTGCGCTTCGGTATCTTCCGATCCGTAGCGTGACAGAAGTTCGAGGTTCTCGACCGGCAGGAACAGCTTGTCGCCGCCGGCATAGTGCAGTTCGAGACAATCGTGCGGTACGCCCGCCGCCATGATCGCCTCGAGCCCAACGAAGCGGCCGATGCCGTGATCGACATGCACGACGAGATCGCCGGCCGACAGCGCGCCGACTTCGGTCAGCACATCGGCGCCGCGCTTTCCCTTGCGGCGGTGGCGCACAAGACGATCGCCGAGAATGTCCTGCTCGCCGATCACAGCGTAATCGGCGGTCTCAAAACCCTGCTCGAGTCCGATCACCGCGAGCGCGACCGCACCGCCTTTTACGGCGAGGGCCTGCGACAGAGTCGAGGCGAGTTCGGCTCGCTTCAGTCCGTGCTCGGCGAGCACGTGCCCCAGGCGCTCGCGCGAACCGTCAGACCAGCCGGCGACGATAACCTTTTTGCCGCTCTCCTGCAGCGCGCGGATGTGCTGCGCCGCGGCCTCAAAAACGTTGGCGTTCTCGTCGTTGCGCACGGGTGCGAAGTTACGGCCGGGGCGGCCGCCGCAATCGATCGAAATCTCGCCCGTCTTCTCCGGCACTTCGAAGGGCGCGGTCCGCGCGAGCGCGTGAGCATCGAGCCGTTCGCGCCATTCGCTCGGCGAGAGATAAAGCAGATCCGGCCGCAGCGGTTTGTAGGACGATTTCGCCGGATCGGCATCGTGCGCGTCCTTGCGCGCATCGTAATAATCCTTGATCTGCGCCAAGCGTTCGCCGGCGGCGTCCTCCACGAGCGGATCGAGAACGAGCGGCGCATCCGCGACATAGTCGAACAGCGTATCCATCCGCTCGTGGAAAAGCGGCAGCCAATGTTCGAGGCCGGGATGCCGGCGGCCTTCGCTGACGGCCTCGTACAGCGTGTCGCCGCGCGTCTGGCCGCCGAACGTCGCGAGGTAACCCTGGCGGAAGCGCTTGATGCTGGCGGTTGTCAGCTGCACTTCGCTCATCGGCACGAGATCGAGCGCCCGCAATTGCCCGGTCGAGCGCTGCGTCTCCGGATCGAAAGAGCGAATCGATTCCAGCGTATCGCCGAAGAAATCGAGGCGCACTGGGGCGGGCATGCCCGGCGCCCAGAGATCGAGAATGCCGCCGCGCATCGCGTATTCGCCGGTCTCCCGCACCGTGCTCGAACGCAAGTATCCGTTCGTGTCGAACCAGCGCAGGAGCTCGTCGGTATCAACCGAATTGCCGGGCGCAGCGGCGAATGTTTCCGCCGCGATCCCGGCGCGCGGCGGCACGCGCTGCACCAGCGCGTTGACTGTAGTTGCGAGAATGCGTGGGCGCTCGATCGACGAGCCGGAACGCGCCAGCCGCGCCAGCACCGTCATGCGCCGCGCCGAAATCGCGGCATTTGGCGAGACGCGGTCGTAGGGCTGGCAATCCCAGGAGGGAAAGTCGAGCACTTCAATATCCGGCGCGGCGAAAGCGAACGCTTCCCGGAAGGCGCGCGAGCGCTGGCCGTCGCGCGCGACATGGACGAGGACGGCGCCCCTCCCCTCGCCCGCGCGCGCCAAGCCACGCGTCAGATCGGCGGCGACAAAACCGTCGAAGCCGTCCGGTACACGCTGCAAAGTGAGGGAGCCGCCTTTCTCCAGTTGAGCGACGGCGCGTTTGAGATCGGTCACGTTTGTTCGTCTTAGTTCAGATCAGACATGGAACGGCGCTTCGTGCACGCGGAAGGCTTCCACTTTCTTCAGCAACGCCGTCTCTTCTTCAGCCGGGATATCCTCCATTCCCGCCAGCCACGCGAAGACAAGCGGGTCGGGAAGATCGAGCAGATGTTCGAACTCATTGAGTTCCGCATCGCTGAGATGGGCAAGCGCCGCATCAGCGAAACCGCCCATCAGAAGGTCCATCTCGCGCGTGCCGCGGTGCCAAGCGCGGAATCGAATGCGGCGGCGGCGGACCTCGCGGTCCACCTCCGGAGAATTGTCGGTCATGGAAATCCCTTCGCCGCGGGTCTTCCCCGGCGCGCCGTCTATATAGACGCCCAAGCCCCGACCGTCACCCGGCTGGAGCGGGTTTCACATCGGCGCAAGCCCCAAAAGCGATGGATCACTTGTGCTCGTCGAGCACCGAGTTCACCAGCGCGATCACGGAATCCGGTGAGTAGGGTTTTTGTACCCAGCCGAGCGGGCGCGCCTGCACCGCACGTCTGCGCGTCTGGGCGTCGCCATGCGCGGTTGCGAAGATGGAGCGGATGCCTGCCGTCGTAAACAGTTCGATCGCGGCGTCCACACCATCGCGGTGTCCGCCGAGGCGAATGTCCATGATGGCAAGATCGGGATTCTCGGACCTGCCGATTTTCACAGCTTCTTCTGCTGTTGCGGCGATTCCGACCACCTCGAATCCAGCGTCGGACAGTTCATGTTCGAGTTCAAGTGCGACGAAATAATCGTCTTCGACGAGCAGAATGCGGTGCCGACGTGCGTCCTCAGTAGGCTCAGCGTCGGGAGAGGCGCTTCTCGGCGTTGGCCGGCACCTGTCTGGGCCTGCGGTTAAGTGGAACATGACGCGCGATTTACTGAAGGTGACTTTCTGGAAAGCGGACCATGCAGCGCGCTCCCCTACCACCCTCGACCGTGAAGGTCCCGCGAAGCTGCCGGCACAACCCCTTGACCAGGCCAAGGCCGGACGAACGCCGGCCTGTCTCCTGCAACGTGAATCCAGGACCGTCATCTTCAACGGTCAGCAAGATCTGACCGTCGACCCGCTTCAATGCCAGTGCAATCTCCCCCATGCCGCGCCCGTTCACCCCATGCTTGGCCGCATTGGTCAGAAGTTCATTGACGATAAGGGCCAGCGGCATTGAGACATCGTTCGAGAGCTGGCCTTCTTCCGCCTCGATCCGCACAGAGATTTGCTTGCCAAACGCCTGCCGGGCGCTGCCGCAAACCGCGTGGAGGAATTCGTTGACGCCGAAGCTGCGGGAATTGTGGTCCGTGTACAAAAGCTGTTGCGCAGCTGCCATCGCAGCGACGCGGTGGCTTGCGTCGGCGATCACTGCCTGAGCTTCGGCACTCTGTGTCTCGCGCTGTGCCGAACGAAGCAGGCCATAAAGCATCTGCATGTTGTTCTTGACGCGGTGGTTCAGCTCATCGAGCAGCATGCGCTGGTGAGTTTCCGCGTGCTTGCGCTCGCTGATATCGACCAGCATGTTCACGGCGCCAACCAACTCGCCGTTCTCATCATGTATGGGAGTGGGGAAGGGCAGGAAGGGAACAAGGGTGCCGTCGGGGCGCTGGGCCAGCGCTTCCACGCCGCGAATGGCGCGGTTCTCTTTTAAGGCCACAGCCATCGGGCAGGCGTGGTGGGGCAGCTCCTTGCCGTCGGGGGTAAACAGACGGAATGTCACGCACCATTCATCCGTGCCGAGCTCCGGCTTGCGTCCAGCAAGTGCGGCCGCCGCGGGATTGTAATACGTGATCTTTCCCGCGGGGTCGGTCGTGTAGATCGCGGCAGGGAGGGCTTCAAGCACTTGCCGAAGCTGGTCATCCCGTCGCCTGACTTCCTCGCGGGCGCGCATGAGCTCAGTCACATCGACGGTGAAGCAACGGGTATTGATGAACTCCCCGTCGCGAAACTGGACGCTGGACGTGATCTCGACGTGCTTGATGGAGCCGTCCCGGGCGCGCAGGCGAGCGGGATATTTTTCCAGCTTTTCGCCGCGGGTGAGCCGCGCAAGGATGTCGGCGATTACCTCTGGATCGGCGTGAAATTCCGCGATGGGGCGGCCAATATACTCCTCGGCGTTGTAGCCAAGAAGGTCCAACTCGGCTTTGTTGGCATGTAGAATCGTGCCGTCGCGACCAACGAGATGGAGCGACATAGCGCCATTCTCGAAGAAGTCCCGGAAATCGAATTCGTCCTGGTTGATGCCACCGATCCCCGCCGGATGGACGTGGATGGCGGCTCCTGCATTGCCCTGCAGCTGCAGAGATTGGACCTGGCCCATGGCACCTGCCGAGAAGAAATTGCCCCGCGAGGACACCTCATTTGTATCACCGCGGGGATTGAACGCCAAGAAAGGGCAAAAAATGGCATTCATGCGCCACTCTCAGAGCGATCTTGGGGGCGAGCCAAGCGGCTACGCGTCAAGCCGGCGTGAGTTGCACGGCAACCCGGTCGCGCGGCTTCGGGATCGGCCACATCTGCCACCTCGGCGTGTAGCCCTGCGCCACGCTCACCGGGCGGTGGTCAGGAGGTGATAGAGGAAGCACAAGGTGTTGCCGACGGCAGGCCGAGGCAATATGGGTGCGGCCATGACAAGCCGGCGTCGATCGGCACAATAGCGCCGAATGCGCCCGTCCTTGCTTGATCCGCTGTTTGCCTCCGTTTCCACCCTCTCAGGCGTCGGGCCGAAGAGTGCGCTCCTGTTCGACCGGCTGCTGGCGCCGACGGGCGGCGCGGCGCGGGTCGTCGATCTTCTCTTTCATCTTCCCTACGACACGATCGACCGGCGGGCGCGGCCGAAAATCATTGACGCCGAGATCGGTACGCAGGTCGTCCTTGATGTGCGCGTCACCGAGCACCGCCCGCCGGGCGGGCGCTACGCCAAAGGCCCGTACCGCGTGCATGTCGAGGACGACACGGGCGACGTGCAGCTCGTCTTCTTCATGGCGAATGTCAGCTGGATCGAAAAGAGTCTGCCGATCGGCGCGCGGCGCTTCGTGTCGGGACGGCTCGAACTTTACGACGGCTATCGCCAGATCGTGCATCCCGATCGCGTGCTCGATGCCGAAGCGGTGCACAATCTCGCAGCCGTCGAGCCGGTTTATGGCGCAACGCAAGGATTACAGCCGCGCGGCGTTGCGCGCGCGGTAGATGCCGCCTTGCAGCGCATGCCGCAGGGTGTACCCGAGTGGCTCGATGCCTCGTTTGTTGCCGCGCAGAACTTTCCCGATTTTGCCGGCGCGCTCGACGCGATCCATCATCCCGCCGAGCCAAGCGCGATCCTACCGGGAAACCCCGCTTACACGCGGCTCGCCTACGACGAGCTTATGAGCCAGCAGCTTGCCTTGCGGCTGGTGCGCGCGCGCATGCGCAGATCAGCCGGACGCGCAAGCAAGGCCCATGGCACGATTATTCGAGAGATTAAAGCGAGCCTGGCCTTTTCGTTGACGCGTTCGCAAGAACAGGCACTCGCGGAAATCCGCGCCGATCTTTCCTCCGACAAGCGCATGCTGCGTCTGCTGCAGGGCGATGTCGGATCGGGCAAAACGCTGGTCGCGCTGCTCGCGATGGCGCATGTCGTCGAGGCGGGAAGTCAGGCGGCGATGATGGCGCCGACCGAGATTTTGGCGCGCCAGCATTTTGCCCGCATCGCGCCGCTCGCCGACGCCGCAGGTTTGCGCATCGCGCTACTCACGGGACGCGATAAACCTGCGGACCGCGCCCGCACACTTGACGGACTTCACGCAGGCCACATCGACATCGCGGTCGGCACGCATGCGCTCATCGAAGAAGGCGTGGCTTTCCGTGATCTTGCGCTTGCCGTCGTCGACGAGCAGCATCGTTTCGGCGTGCACCAGCGTCTCGCCCTCGGCGGGAAAGGTGCGACCGCCGACGTCCTCGTCATGACGGCAACGCCGATCCCCCGCACGCTCGTGCTCACCTATTTCGGCGACATGGACGTGTCGTCGCTGACGGAGAAGCCCGCGGGGCGGCAGCCGATCGACACGCGCGCCGTGCCGGTCGAGCGCATCGGCGAGGTGACCGAGGCAATCGGCCGCGCGATGCAGAACGGTGCCCGCATCTACTGGGTCTGTCCGCTTGTCGAGGAGAGCGAGACCAGCGATCTCGCCGCCGCGACCGAGCGCCATGCCGATCTCGTGCGCATCTTCGGCGACAAAGTCGGGCTCGTGCACGGCCGCATGAAGGGCAGCGACAAGGATCGCGCGATGGCCGCGTTCCAGCTCGGCGACAGGCCGATTCTTGTGGCGACGACAGTGATTGAAGTTGGCGTCGACGTGCCGGAAGCGACGGTCATGGTCATCGAGCACGCCGAGCGTTTCGGCCTCGCGCAATTGCATCAATTGCGCGGGCGCGTCGGACGCGGCGAGGCGCGCTCGTCCTGCCTCCTGCTCTACAAAGGCCCGCTGAACGAGACGGCAAAAGCCCGGCTCGAAACTCTACGCGAGACGGAGGACGGGTTCCGTATCGCCGAGATGGACCTGAAACTCCGCGGCGAAGGCGAAGTGCTCGGCACGCGCCAATCCGGCGCGCCGGGCTTCCGCATCGCGCGGCTCGACGTGCATGCGCATCTCCTCGCCGCCGCGCGCGACGATGCGGAGCTCATCCTGCGCAGCGATCCGGATTTGAAAAGCGCGCGCGGCCATGCGCTGCGGGTGCTCTTGTATTTGTTCGAGCGTGACGAGGCTGTGCGGCTGTTGCGCTCGGGGTGAGTGCTACGCCGCCTCGCCGCCTTCCAGCCGCCGCCGCTTCGTCTCCTCGGCAAACGCGCTGAGCTTTGCCTGTATCTCGGGCTGGATGAGGCCCGCGGACATGATGAGCTTCGCGGCATCGTCCGGCGTCATCGGGATTTCGATCACATCATGCGCCGGCAAATAGAAGAAGAAGCCTGTCGTTGGGTTGGGCGAGCACGGCAGGAAAACGCCGAGATGCTCTTCCGTCGACAAATTGTCGAGTACCGTGCCGGCCGGCGGCGACGAGATGAACACAACAGACCAATTGCCTTTGGCGGGAAACTCCACCAGGCCGACGCGCCGGAACGACGTGCCGGATTGTGAGAAGATGGTCTCGAAAATCTGTTTCGCGCTTTTGTAGATGCCGCGGATGACCGGCATGCGGTTGAGGATTGCCTCGCCGAGGCGAAGCAGCGTGCGTCCGGCAAGATTGGCGGCGAGGAAGCCGAGCAGCGTCAGCCCGACAAGCGCCACGATCACGCCAACGCCCGGCATGTGGAAGGGCAGATAGCGATCCGGCCGCAGCACCGTCGGGATCAGCGGGGTGACCCAGCCGTCGATCGTGTTGATGAACCACCACACGATCCACGCGGTGACCGCGAGCGGTCCGGCGATGACGAGGCCGGTGAGGAAGTAATTGCGCAGCCGCGCCCCGGCGCCGCGCGGCCTGGCGGGAACGAACAGCGCGCCGGGATCAGGCGCCGCGGGGCGGGGGGAAAAGTCGGTCATCAGGCGGGTGCCGGCCCCTCATTCTATCGCGCCGCAACATGGGCCGCGCGGAGAGCGAAGGCAAGGCAGCTGAAGGTCCCTACTCCACCGTCACACTCTTCGCCAGATTACGCGGCTGGTCGACGTCTTTGCCCATGAACACCGCGGCGTGATAGGCGAGCAGCTGCACCGGCAGGGCATAGACGATCGGCGCAAAATCCGGCGCCATCGCCGGCATTTCGACAAAGCCAGCGAGATCGACAGAAGCCGCCTCCGCCGCCTTTGCGTCGCCGATCAGGATGATGCGCCCTCCGCGCGCGGCGACCTCCTGCACGTTGGACACCGTCTTTTCC
Source organism: Methylobacteriaceae bacterium (assembly GCA_034669505.1). Lineage (GTDB taxonomy): Bacteria > Pseudomonadota > Alphaproteobacteria > Rhizobiales > Beijerinckiaceae > JAFASC01. The sequence continues at coordinate 73,165 of JAXDNJ010000020.1, read as the reverse complement.
AGCGCGCGGTCACTCGGCGCGATGACGACGACGGGCATGACCTCGTCGATCAACGCGATCGGCCCGTGCTTCAATTCGCCGGCGGCATAACCCTCGGCATGGATGTAGGAGATTTCCTTGAGTTTCAGCGCCCCTTCAAGCGCCAGCGGGTAATTGGTGCCGCGCCCGAGATAGAGCACGCTCTGCACCTTGGCGAAGGAATGCGCGATCGTCTCGATGGTCGCCTCGCGCTTCAGCACCTCGGCCATAAGACCCGGCAGCGCCATGAGCTCACTGACGAGACGCGATTCCTCTTCCGCTGAAATTTTGCCGCGGGCGCGGCCGAGTGCGAGCGCGAGGCAGGCCAGAACCGATAGCTGACAGGTCAACGCCTTGGTCGAGGCGACTCCGATCTCCGGCCCGGCGAGCGTCGGCGCGACGATATTGCTTTCACGCGCGATCGTCGAACTCGGTACGTTCACGACCGAAAGGATGTGCTGCCTTTGGCTTCGCGCGTAGTGCAGTGAGGCGCGGGTGTCCGCCGTCTCGCCTGATTGCGAGACGAGGATCATCAGCCCGCGCTCCGGCAGCGGCGCCTCGCGGTAACGGAATTCCGAGGCGACATCCACGTCGACCGCTAGCCGGGCAAAACGCTCGAACCAGTATTTCGCGACGATCGCGGCATAGTACGCAGTGCCGCAGGCGGCGATCGTGATGCGCTCGAGATCGTTCGGATCGAAGGGGAATTCGAACGGCAGGTGCACCCTGCCCTGCGACATATCGAGGTAGTGGGCGAGCGTGCGCGCCACGACTTCGGGCTGCTCGTGGATTTCCTTCGCCATGAAATGGCGGTGATTGCCGCGCTCGACGAGCAAAGCGCCGGCGACGGTGCGCTGCTTCACGCGCTCGACGATGTTGCCGTGCTCGTCATGGAACTCCGCCCGGCCCGGGCGGAGCACAACCCAGTCGCCGTCTTCGAGGTAGGTGATGACGTCGGTGAACGGCGCGAGCGCTAGCGCGTCGGAACCGAGATACATTTCGTCCGCGCCCCAGCCGACCGCAAGCGGCGGCCCCTGCCGGGCGCCGATCAGCAGGTCCTCGACACCTTCGAAAAGGAAGGCGAGCGCGAAGGCGCCTTTGAGCCGCGGCAGGGACGCGGCCACCGCGTCGACGGGATCGAGGCCTTTGCGCATTTCCGCGGAGACCAGATGCGCGACGACTTCCGTGTCCGTCTCTGTCGTGAAGGTGTAGCCTTTGCCTCTAAGCTCCTCGCGAAGCTCGCGGAAATTTTCGATGATGCCGTTGTGGACCACGGCGAGCCGGTCGCTCGCATGCGGGTGGGCGTTGGCTTCGTTCGGGCGGCCATGCGTCGCCCAACGCGTGTGTCCGATACCGATCACGCCTTCGAGGGGCGATTCGGACAGGCGCAGTTCGAGGTTCTTAAGTTTGCCCTCGGCGCGCCGCCGCGTCAGATGGCCCCCCTCCAATGTGGCGATGCCGGCTGAATCGTAGCCGCGATATTCGAGCCGCTTTAGCGCCTCGACGATCGAATCCGCGACGGGCGTGGTCCCCAAAATTCCGACGATCCCGCACATGATGCCCTCACTTGTGTCCGGTCTTGACGCCCTTGCGGCGGTCCCGGAATTCCTTGGCCCAGCCCGGCTTCTCCACCTGGCGACCGCGTCCGAGCGCGAGCGCGTCGGGGGCGACATCTTCCGTGATGACGGAGCCGGAGCCGATATAAGCACCCGCCCCGATCTTTACCGGCGCGACGAGCGACGAATTGGTGCCGACGAAAGCATTCGCGCCGATTTCGGTGCGGTGCTTGGCGGAGCCGTCGTAATTGCAGGTGATCGTGCCGGCGCCGATGTTGGATGCCGCGCCGATAGTGGCGTCGCCGATGTAGCTCAGATGGTTCACCTTGGCGCCGCGGCCGATATCGGCGGCCTTGACCTCGACGAAATTGCCGACCCGCGAGCCTTCCTGCAGGTTGGCCCCGGGGCGCAGCCGCGCAAACGGGCCGACCGAAACGCCTTTGCCGATGCGTGCGCCTTCGAGATGCGAGAAGGAATGGATGACGGCACCGTCCGCGATGACGACGCCCGGACCGAACACGACGTGAGGCTCGATCACGACGTCCCGCCCGATTTCTGTATCCGCGGCAAAGAAGACCGTTTCCGGCGCGACCAGCGTCGCGCCGTTGCGCATCGCCTTTTCGCGCAGGCGCTTTTGCATCACGGCTTCGGCCTCGGCGAGTTGGACGCGATCGTTGATCCCCATCACCTCTTCCTCTGAGGCGAGAATTGTGCCGGCCTGAAGGCCGGACTTGCGCGCGACCGCGACGGCATCGGGCAGGTAAAACTCGCGCTGCGCATTGTCATTGCCGATTGCCTCGAGTATCGCCAGCGCCTGACGGCCGGAGAGAGCCATCAGCCCGGCATTGCAAAGGGTCAGCGCCCGCTCAGCCGCGCTCGCATCCTTGTGCTCGCGGATGGCGACGAGCCCCCCGCCGGCATCTCGGACGAGGCGGCCATAGCCGGTCGGGTCCTGCGCCTCGAAGCCGAGGGCGACGACAGCATTGTCTTGCGCGAGCGCGTCTCGCAAACGCCTCAGCGTGGCGGGGTCGATGAGCGGCGTGTCGGCGAACAGGACGAGGACATCGTCGTGGCCCCTGCCCAAGGCATCGCGTGCGGCCAGCACCGCGTGCGCGGTGCCGCGGCGTTCGGCCTGCACATGAACGGATGCGCCGGGGAAGATTCGCCGCGCTTCGGCGGCGACATCCTCGCCACAAGGCCCGACGACGACGACGACATCTCGGGTCTCCGACTCCCGCACCGCGCCAAGCACATGAGCAAGCAAGGTGCGCCCGGCTATCCTGTGCAGCACTTTCGGCACAGCAGATTTCATCCGCGTGCCCTCGCCGGCGGCGAGGATCACCGCGAGTGATCGGCGTGAATTCGAGACGGCCGCGTCCATCGAGGGTTGCTGGTTGTGGCGAAAATCGCGCTTGATAATCGCACTTTCAGTGCCTCTGAAGCGCGGCCAAAATACGCACAGGGTAAACAGGACGAGAAAACAGCCGTGGCATGGGCGTTAAGGCCCCGCCGGAAAAAACCGCAAAATCGTCTCGCAGGTGCACATTGCGATCGGCTATACAGGGTCAAGTGATTTCGGCCCGCCATTTGCGAGCCGCAATCTGCGTAGCCACTGAGTTTTCAAGCGCCCGATGCTGCAACGCCGAGATGTCCTGAAGTTCACCGCAGGCGGGCTTGCAACCGGGATGGGAGGGTTGATCGCGGCCGCTGGCGCTGCCACCGCGCAGGGGCAGAACGCGCCGGACGCCGCACCCTTCGGCTTCAGCAACGTCATTGATCTTGCGCGCACATTCGCCAAGCAGCCGTTCCAAGTGCCGGGCAGCGCCCTCCCCGCGCCGTTCAGCAATCTTGGCTACGATCAGTACGTGGCGATCCGTGCCCGCCCCGAGGCCGTGATCTGGGCCGGCGACAATGTCGGGTTCGCGGTCGAGCCACTGCATCGCGGGTTCATCTTCTCGGCCCCGATGCAGATCTATCTCCTTGAGGGCGGCGCGCCCCGGCAACTCACTTACAGCCCATCGCAGTTCGATTTCGGCGCGCTACAGGTCCCGGCAATGCTGCCCAATCTCGGCTTTTCCGGATTTCGCGTGCTGCAGCCGCGCGAGGGTGGCGGCTTCGGCGACGCAGCAATTTTCCAGGGTGCGAGTTTCTTTCGCGCGATCGCGCGCGGCCAAACGCTTGGTGCGACGGCCCGTGGTCTGACGATCCGCACCGGCGATCCGCGCGGCGAAGAGTTTCCGGCCTTCAAAGCGATTTGGATCGAAAAACCCACGCCCGCCTCGAACACGCTGGTGATCTACGGGCTGCTCGATTCGGAGAGCGTCACTGGGGCCTACCGCTTTACCCTTCGGCCGGGGGAAGCGACGATCATCGACACCGAAGCGACCCTCATCCCGCGCGTTGCGATCGATCATTTTGGCCTGGGCGCGATGAGCGCGGCCTATCTCTTCGGCCCGATCGACCGACGACGAACCGACGACGTGCGCCCCGCCGTCTGTGAGGTCAATGGCCTGCAAATGCTCACCGGGCGCGACGAGTGGATCTGGCGCCCCGTCGCCAATCGCGAGACCCTCCAGGTATCGTCCTTCGTCGACGATAATCCGAAAGGATTCGGGTTCCTGATGCGGGACCGGGACTTCAATTCCTACCAGGACGACGACCAGAAATGGGAGACGCGGCCCTCGCTTTGGATCGAGCCGATCGGCGACTGGGGGGCGGGCAGCGTTCAACTCGTCGAAATTCCCTCGGAGTCCGAAATCAACAGCAACATGGTCGCTTACTGGCGTCCAAATCAGCCGTTGGCACAGGAATCGGCCTTCGCCTATCGGCAGTTCTGGTGCTGGCAGCCACCGGCTAAACCGGCGTTTGCTTCGGTGTCTCTCTCGCGCGGCGGTCGCGGCGCCGGCAATGCGAGGCGCCGGCGCTTTATCGTTGCGTTCACCGGCGAGGTCTTCGCCGATCCGCAACGCACCGCCGGCATGAAGCCGATCCTCAGCACCACACCGGGCTCGATCTCGATCAGCCGCGTCTATTTCTACTCCAACCGCAAACTCTGCCGGGTCGTGTTCGACATCGACCCCGGCAGCGAAACCTATTCCGAAATTCGCCTGTTACTTGACGTCGGCGGCAAGCCGGTCAGCGAGACATGGCTGTATCGATGGACAGCATGAACGAGATGCGTGCCCGCGCCGATTTCCTTGGCGCCCAGCCTGCGGCGCGTGCGTCCGTTGCGCCGGGCTCGAACATGCCGCCGGAAGCACCGCTCGACATGCCGGTGCAGAGCCTCTCTAATTTCGATGGCAAGACCCGGCACAAGGACCCAAAGGCGCGATTTGCGCTCTCGACCTGGATCGCTCGGCTCGCGGTCTTCGGCGGCGGCCTCGCGCTGACGATCTACGGCGCGCATGAGATGTACAAGGTGGTCGAGGTCGGCGGTGTCACCCCGCTCAAATGGGCGCTGCTCATTCTCTTCGTCGGCAATTTCTCCTGGATCAGCGTCGCCTTCACGGCGGGCGTCGTCGGCTTCCTCTGGCTGCTCGTCAACCGCCGGCGCCAGTCCTCCCTGCCTGAGACGCTGAACGCGCGCACCGCCGTGGTCATGCCGATCTATAACGAGGCGCCGAGCCGGGTTTTCGCCGCCGTGCAGGCGATGTTCGAGGACGTCGAGCGCTCGGGGCTTGGCGCCCATTTCGACTGGTTCTTTTTGTCGGACACGACCAATCCCGACATCTGGATCGCCGAAGAGCGTGCTTTCCTGGCGGTTCGCGCCCGTCTGCCCGACGGCTCGCGTATTTTCTATCGTCACCGGCCGAAGAACACGAGCCGCAAGGCCGGCAACATCGCCGATTTCGTGACCCGCTGGGGCGGCGCCTACGCGCACATGGTCGTGCTCGACGCCGATAGCCTCATGACCGGGCGCTCGATCGTCGCCCTCGCGGCGGCGATGGAAGCCGATCCCAATTCAGGCATCATCCAGACCCTGCCGCTGATCATCAATCGCAACACGCTGTTCGCGCGGGTTCAGCAATTCGCCGCCCGCATCTACGGTCTCGTCATCGGCGCCGGGCTTGCCTGCTGGATGGGCCGCGACGGCAATTATTGGGGCCACAACGCGATCATTCGCACCGAGGCTTTTGCCGATCATTGCGGCTTGCCGACGCTGAGCGGAAAACCACCGTTCGGCGGCCATATCCTGAGCCACGATTTCGTCGAGGCGGCGCTGATCCACCGCGCCGGCTGGGCAGTCTATATGCTGCCTCTGCTCGGCGGCTCTTACGAGGAAAGTCCGCCCTCGCTCATCGACGTGTCGACGCGTGACAGGCGCTGGGCGCAAGGCAATCTGCAACACATCCGGGTTGTGCCGGCGAAAGCCCTGCATCTGGCCTCGCGCCAGCATTTCATGACCGGCATTTTCGGCTATCTCGCCTCGCCTTTGTGGATGGCGCAGCTGATCGTCGGAATCGCGCTCGTTTTCCAAGCAAGTTATATCAGGCCGGAATATTTCACCGCCGATTTTGCACTGTTTCCAACATGGCCGCGGTTCGACGCTAAGCGCTCGCTCGATTTATTCACGCTGACGATGTCGATCCTGCTCGCGCCGAAGCTGTTCGGATATCTCATCGCGCTCATCGATAGCGAAGTCCGGCGCGGATGCGGCGGCACCATTCGGCTCACCATATCCACCTTGCTCGAAGTATTTCTTTCGGCGCTACTTGCGCCGATCATGATGCTCATTCAAACCGGCCACGTTCTGAACATCCTTTTCGGTTTCGACACCGGTTGGGACCCGCAGCGGAGGGATGACGGGTCGATTCCCTTCAAAGCCATCGCGCGCCGGCATCGCTCGCATGTCGGGCTCGGCGTGTTGAGCCTCATCGCCGGCTTATTAATCTCGCCATCGCTCGTCGCCTGGATGTCGCCGACGATCGCCGGTCTCGTCCTGGCGATCTTCCTGTCGTGGGCGAGCGGTCAGCGCTCCATCGGCTTGGCCTTGCGCCGCGTCGGCCTGCTCACGACGCCGGAGGAGACCACGCCGCCGCCGATCGCTTCGCGTTCCAATGGGCTTGCCGAGGCACTCGCCGCCGAAGGGCGCGACGAAGGCGACGCGCTCAAGATCGTGCATGCCGATCCTGACTTCCGCGCGACGCACGAGGCGTTCCTGCCCGCCGCGCCGCGCCGCCGCAAGGGCGAGGTCACGCCGGAGCGCGCGCTCGCCGAAGCCAAGCTCAACGATGCGGAAACGATCGATGACGCCGCTGCCTGGTTGAACGGTAAAGAGCGTATGGTGCTCTTGCACGACCGCGCTTTGGTCGATCTGCTTGCCCGCCTACCCGCGGCGCAGGAGACGATCCCGCGCGAGGAGATCGCCGCGGCAGAATAAGGACGCGGATAACAAGGGAGGACACCATGCTGTCGAGCGCTTCACATCTGCGGCTCATGGACGACATGACGGAAACGGAGAAGGCGCTACGCGTCGATCTCGCCGCGTGCTACCGGCTCGTTGCACTCTACGGCTGGGACGATCTCATCTTCACGCATATTTCGGCCCGCATTCCCGGGCCTGAACATCATTTCCTCATCAACCCCTACGGCATGATGTTCGAGGAGATAACTGCATCGAGCCTGGTGAAGATCGGGATGGACGGCGAGCCCATCGGCAACCAGCCCTACCCCGTAAATCCCGCCGGCTTCACCATTCATTCGGCCGTGCACGAGGTGCGCGAGGATGCCGGCTGCGTCATGCATCTGCACACGCCGGACGGCACCGCCGTCGCGACCTCGAGCGAGGGGCTGCTGCCGTTGAACCAGACCGCGCAGCTCGTTGTCGCCGATCTTGCCTACCACGATTACGAAGGCGTCGCGCTTGATCACGACGAGCGGCCGCGGATTCAGAAAGACCTCGGCAACAAGAACGTCATGCTCCTGCGCAATCACGGCACGTTGACGGTCGGCAAGACATGCGCCGAAGCGTTCCTGCGCATGTATTTCTTGGAACGCGCCTGCACGATGCAGGTGCGCACCCGCGCGCTCGGCGGCAAAGATTATCCGACGGAAATGTCGGTGATCGAGAAGAACATGGCTTTAAGCGAGGGCGAAGGCCTGACCAATGCGGCAAAGCAATTGGTCTGGCCGGCGTTGATGCGCAAGCTCGATCGCACCGATCCGAGTTTCAGGAACTAAAGCACGAGTGTTATTGCGAGCGAAGCGAAGCAATCCAGTTCATGGCATGGATTGGTTGGTCGGCTTCGCCTCCTCGGAAGGACCGCTTTAAGCCGCGTCCGCTTTCGTGACCTGCGGGGCGTTGGCGCCCCGCTCCTGCGCATCGGCGATCGCGAGCGCGAGATCAGGGTTCAGGCCCATATCGGCGATCATGTCGGCTGCTTCGCGCATCTCCGCCGCGCGGCGAAGTCCGTGGTTGCTGACGCGCTCCGCTGAGTTCTCGACCAGCGCAGCCCAACCCATCCCCGGATACGTCGCCTCAAGGCTGCCGAACACTTCGTCTGCCACATCCCAGAACGCAGCAGCACGGCCGCATTCGACCGTCATAACTTCGAGACCCTTCATAACGATGCTGCGACAGAGCTTCATCGCCGATGCCCGGCCATATTCCGTCGCGACGGCACGCACGTTCATGCCGATCGCGTTCATGCGCGTGGCAAGATCGGCTGCAGCCGGCCCGCCGGCAAGGATCGGAACCGTGATGCCGGGCGCGAGCACCGCCGCCATCACGGCGCCCTCAATGTAATGCGCGCCGCTTTCGTTGACGATCTCCGCGGCACGCCTCTTGGTGTTCGGCGAGGCAGAATTGATGTCGAAGAAAAACTGTTCGGGCTTGAGGTAAGTCGGCGCTTCACGCGCGACATCAAGCACCGCGTCCGCGGTCACGGCTGATATCACGACATCCGCATCCCGCGCCGACTCGGCCGCGTTTCGCGCTGCGATGACACCGGCTTGGCGCGCGCGCTCGGCGAGCGCGCCTGCGTCGAAGAGGATGTCATAAGCCGCGACTTCGACATCTCCGCGTGCCAGGAACTGACGCGCGAATGTCTGGCCGACTTCACCATAGCCGATGAAGGCGATACGCATTATGCCGAGCGATAAAGCTTGGTGATCACGAATTCACGGTGGCCGAGCGCTTCCGCCGCCGTCAGCCGGCCGTTCGCAGTGCGCTGGATCATGCCGATCAGCGCATCGCCGGCAGTCTCCAGCGTCTGCTCGCGGCGCAGGATGCCGCTGACATCGACGTCGATATGCTCGGCCATCGTGCGCATCGTCTTCGGATTGCCGGTGATCTTAATCACCGGCACGATCGGATTGCCGACGACGTTGCCCTGCCCTGTCGGGAACGTATGCACGACATAGCCGCCCGCCGCCATCAGCGTCACGCATTCCGCCGCGGCCGATGACGTATCCATGTAATAAAGGCCCGGCCCTTTGGCCGGCGCCTCCGCCGGTTCGAGCGCGTCGATGAACTTCGATTTGCGCCCGATCTTTTCGAGATTCCCGAGCGCCTTTTCTTCAATCGTGGTTAAACCGCCGGCGATATTGCCCTTCGTCGGCTGGCTGTCGGAGAGATCGTCGGTTTTGTGCGCCTCGATCACATCGTCCTGATAGGCCTTCCACATCTTGTACCATTTGTCGGCGATTTCCGGGCTCGCCGCGCGCGCTTTGGCGAGATGCTCGGCGCCGGTGATCTCCGATGTCTCGCCGAACACGCCGTAAATGCCCAGCGGGATAAGCTTGTCGTACATGTTGCCGACCGTCGGGCAGGAAGAAAGCCCGGTCGTCGTGTCGGACTCGCCGCATTTGGTCGAGACCCAGAGCTCCGACATCGCGCATTGCTCGCGCTGCAGCTCGGAGGCCCAATGCAGATATTCTTTCGCCACGTAAGAAGCGCGCGCGATCGTCGCGATGTCGCCATGGCCTTCGATGCCGAAACCGGTGACCGGTTTGCCGGTTTTGGCGATGCCGTCGACGACGCGCTTCGTCCAGCCTTCTTCGATGCCTATTACTACTACCGCCGCCACGTTCGGATTGGAGCCGATGCCGATCAGGGTACGGAAGAAGAGGTCGAGATCGGCGCCAAATTGCAGCCGTCCGTAAGCGTGCGGCAGCGCCAGCGTGCCTTTCACGTTGTTCGCGACTCCTTCGCTCGCGGAATTCGAGAGATCGTCGAGCGGCAGGATGACGACATGGTTGCGCACGCCGACGCGGCCGTTCTCGCGCCGCCAGCCGCTGACCGCGAGCTTGCCGTAATCGCCGGATGCGAGGGCGGCTTTGTCTTGCGCGCGTGCGGCGACGATCGCCTTCTCGGAATTGGCTTGCAGAGAATTGACTTGCATCGTGAGCCTCCTCACCAGCGCTTCGTTCTCATATTGTGGATATGCAGATGCTCGCCGGCGCCGACATCCGCGGTCGCCTTGCCGACGTCCTCGCCATATTTCCACACGGTGTCGCCGGCCTTGATGTCCTTCAGCGCGACCTTGTGACCGATCGGAATGTCGGCTTTTGCCTTCAAGTGGAACGTCGTGTCGTTCTCGGTGATCAGGCCGAGCATGTCCGTGCCGGCTTTCAGGTCTTCAACCACAACAACCCCGCACGTATCCTTTGGACCATGCACCAATAGATGGGGAATGCTCACCCGCTCTCCTCCCTGATTTGCCTTGATTTTGCGGCCGTATTGCCGGGTAGAGGCGTCCTACTTCCTCAAGCAGAGCACGCCAAGCCTGACATCAGCGCTTCGACGATTCATAACGCGCCTTGGTCTCGGCATTCATCGGGTAGAGCCCCGGCAGGCCCGCGCCCTTGTCGACCTCGCCCATGATCCATTCTTCCATGCGCTCCTGCTCGGGAGCGGCGGCCACCACCTCGTCGAGAAGTTTCGCCGGGATGAGCACCGCGCCATCGTCGTCAACAACAACGATGTCGTCCGGAAAGACCGCTACACCGCCGCAGCCGATCGGCTGCTGCCAGGCGACGAAGGTGAGCCCCGCGACGGACGGCGGCGCGGCGCCGCCCTGACACCAAACCGGAAGGCCGGTACCGAGCACGCCCGCGACATCGCGCACAACGCCGTCGGTTATCAAAGCCGCGACGCCGCGCTTCTTCATGCGGGCGCAGAGAATGTCGCCGAAAATGCCCGCGTCCGTGATGCCCATCGCATCGACGACGGTGATGACGCCTTCCGGCATCGCCTCGATCGCGGCGCGTGTCGAGATCGGCGAGGCCCAGGATTCCGGTGTCGCCAGATCTTCGCGCGCCGGCACGAAGCGCAGCGTGAAGGCCGGACCGACGAGCCGCGGTTGACCCGCACGCAGCGGCCGCGTGCCGCGCATCCACACATTGCGCAGACCCTTCTTCAGAAGGATCGTGGTGATCGTTGCGGTCGATATTTTCGCCAGCGTGTCGATAATTTTTCGGTCGAGGGTCATCGCGGTTCCTATCGGGTGCGCACCCCTCTTATGCCCAAGGCCGCGAGGGGTCGAGACCCGGCTAATGCGGGAGCGTTCCGGCGAGGTCCGCGACATGATCGGCAAGCGCAAGGGACGAGGTGAGCCCCGGCGACTCGATGCCGAAGAGATTGATGAGCCCGGCGACCCCATGCTCGCGCGGCGTCTGCACGACGAAATCCTGCGCCGCGATTGAAGGCGGCACGATTTTTGGCCTGACCCCGGCATAGCCTGGCTGCAGGCTGCCATCCGGCAGGCTCGGCCAGTAGCGGCGGATCGCTTTGTAGAAGCGCTCGCCGCGGGCGGGATCGACATTGTAGTCGATCGTCTCGACCCACTCGACGTCGGGGCCGAATTTCGCCTGGCCGCCGAGATCGATTGTGAGATGCACGCCGAGACCGCCCGGCTCCGGCACTGGATAGATCAGGTGCGAGAACGGCGAGCGGCTTGTCAGCGTGAAGTAATTGCCTTTGGCGAAATAGCGGGTTGGGACGCTCTCTTGCGGCAGCCCGGCGATGTTTCGGGCAATGAGCGGCGCTTCCAGCCCGGCGGCATTGACAAGGAGCCGGCAGGACAGCGTCAACGGCTCACCGCCACCGATATCGAGTTCGATTTCCCCGCCGCTCGCACGCCCGGCGAGGAGCGGCGCGTTGAGCGCGAGGCTCGCGCCGGCCGCCTCGGCATCGCCGAGCAGCGCCAGCATCAGATGATGCGAATCGACGATGCCGGTCGAGGGCGACAGCAGCGCGCCGGCGCAGGCAAGCGCCGGCTCAAGCGTCTGCGCCTCCGCCGCGGAGAGAAAGCGCAAATCGTCGACGCCGTTCGCCCGCGCCCGTGCTTCGATGGACGCGAGTTTTCCCGCTTCCGCCTCGTTGGTGGCGACGATCAGCTTGCCGCAGCGTTTATGCGGCACGCCGTGATCGCCGCAGAATTCATAGAGCGCGCGCTTTCCCGCAACGCAGAAGCGCGCCATGAGACTGTCTTTCGGATAATAGATGCCGGCATGGATCACCTCGCTGTTGCGCGAGGAAATGCCGGTGCCGATCGCCTCCGCCGCTTCGAGAATGATGACCTCGCGCCCGGCCTGCGCCAGCGCGCGCGCCACGGCCAGCCCAACGACGCCCGCCCCCACCACGACGCAATCGACTCTGTCCATTTCGGCTCGTGGTCCGCTAATCTCTGGCGACCCTCAGACCACATCGGCGGCTCGGCGAGCAATACCAGCCTCGGCTGGACAAGGCCGCGCCCTCTCCCCTATATGACGCCGCCCGGCTATGGCTCGGCGCGCCCAGGTAGCTCAGTTGGTAGAGCATGCGACTGAAAATCGCAGTGTCGGTGGTTCGATTCCGCCCCTGGGCACCAGTTGTTTTCGGAGCTTAGAACAGGGCGTCACAAGCTGGAGCGCCGGTCCATCCGCCCCCTTTGCACGACGCGGGCCTTATTTCGTCCGGGTTCTTTCGGTGTGGTGGGCAAACGCTAGCTGGGGGTCAGCATAGCGGGTGTGGCTTATGCGTACTCTTATCCTTGGTGTTGCGGCGGCGAGCCTGCTCGCTTCGGGAATCGCCTTCTCGCTTCAGGCGACCCGAAGTCCGTCTGCGCCGCTAGAGGCGATCCGGAAAGCGTCCGAAAGTGCTGCCGCTCCCGCGCCGGTTACGGCGTCCGACACGACTCCAATCGAGTTCCGTCAGGTCCGAAGCGTGCCGATCCTCGAGCCCGGGGCGGGGCGGCCAGCACCTGCCGAGACGCCTCGGACCGCCCCCTTCGAGGTCGAGCCCGCGCCCCGGGCCGGCGCCGACCAGGACCGTCCAGCCGACGCAGCGCAGGCTGAAGCGCATGAGGCGACCTCAACCCGTAGGACCGTTGCCTCACTGTCTCAGAACCAAAGTGAGGTGGCACTAAGCGCTCGGGAGCGCACGGTCGACACATCATCGATTGGCCGCCCCTTCGCGAAGCCTTCTCACGCGCGCAAGCGTTCATCGGCCGTCGCCAAGCCGTCTCGACGAAGCAGACACAGGGCCGAGGTTGCTGCCGCGCAAGCCCCTCCTCCCGGGCCACCGGCTTACGATGGAAGCAACGAGAACCACAGCCCGTTCTCCTCGCTTCGCCAGCTCTTCAGCGGCGCACGATCGCCCTGAGGCCCTCGTACGAGGCGTAAATGCCCACTAAAATGCCCCGCCGATAAGTGCCCGGCGGGGCTCCCGTTGGACTTATGCGACGCGGCGAGGGACGCTCCGTTGGATTGCCGCCGCGTTCCGGCCGGCCTGAGTTTGGATCAATTGCGCGGCTTCACCGGCCACCCTCGCCGAAACCTCGGCAAGACGACGGCTGCTCTCGATCGTGTGGCCCAATCGGTCCCGGGCAATGTCGCTCTGGACCGCCACAAAGTCCTGTAATGAGCGGCAGCCTGCGAGGCGGCTCATGGCATCGAGGTTCTTGGAAAGACGCTCCTGCATGACCTCGAACCACTCCCGCGAGATTTCCTGAGCGCCTTTGACCAGGATCGTGCTGGCCTCTGCAACGGCCTCGATATTCTGCGACGACCTCCGCCCTAGCTCCTCCGCCTGCGGGCCGGCGAAGCCCACGGCCTGAGTGAACTGGTCCGCGGCTTTCTGAAAGCCCCGCACCGTGGTGTTCAGTCCAAACTCGACCGAGTCGCGCACCGTCTCGGCCTGTTCGATGTTGCTGTTATCAGACATGTTCATCCTTTTCGTAAGCTGCCGCCCTGTCCAAGCCGCAGTTGATCTCCGTCGTATTGAGACACGCTGGTTGCGGACGGGCGGTCGATCGGCCGCTCCCGAGCATCCAAGAGTGCAATGGATCGGACTCGGCACCTCCAGGACTCTGAGGTGATCCGACAAACCTGATGGCCAGCGCTCTTACCCGGCGCAGCCCGTCCAAGGCGGGCAACAAATTAACCTATGATAGGTTCCACGGTCCAATTCGGGAGCCGGATAAATCGTGCACAAGGTCAAGCTTGTGTCTGTGCGGATGCGTTCGTGCAGCGCTCCGTTTCACCCGCTTTAATGCCGCCATGACGAGCATGAGCCAAATTATCGTGCAGTTCCCACCACGGTTCAAAAGGACTGGCTATCATGAGCGCCATGTCCTGCTCTAATGCAGTGACCCTGTTCCGGGGGCCGCCGGACGGAAGGCGAGGACGCGAGCAATCTCCGCTTTCAACTGCAATTTCTCCGCATTGGACATCGCTGCGATCCGTTCATGTATGTACGACTCGATCGCTTCGATGCTCGTGCCGCGCTCCCGCACTGCTTCGAGACAGAGCTCATGCAGGGTCAGGGGCCGATCGCGCATGAACAGCTCCCTTGAACATAGATGAACAACCGTGGAAAGTTTTGCTCAATTTACTCGTCTCGGTTTCGGTTCTTAATCGAGGAGTGTCGGTGCGTTGCGGAGCATGGTTATGACGGTCTCAAATGAGCGTAAAGGACGCCGTCATAATTCGCTCAGATTTGCGATAGTCGCCACTCCGGAACAGTGGATACATGCCTGCGCCGTACGAAGTATATGCTTCCTGGACGAGCATGGCGCGCAGGCCAAATGGCTGTTCGACGGCAATGATTACCAATGTACGCACGTCTTGGCCTACGATGGCGACGAACCCGTCGGAACGGGCCGGATCAGATGGTTCAAAGATTTCGCCAAGATCGAGCGGACGTCGTTCAGAAAAGAACATCGCGACGTCCGCACCCTGAAGGAATTCGCCGAATTCGGCTTCGAACATATCAGACGCAAGGGTTATACGCGCGTGATCACGCATGCGGGCCCGAAATACGCGCGTCTGTGGAAGCAGATACTCGGCTTCCGCGATGCTGAGGGGAAGGAGCCTGCCCTCTTCGAGGGACACGAGCCATATTACGAGATCCACAAGGACCTCGAGCCCTCGCCCAATCCCATCACGACAGAAGCGGGCGCCAACATACTTTTCCGGATCGAAGGTCAATGGGACGAGCCCGCACCCTTCGAAATCTCATCGAGATAGGGGTTTACGATGACCATCATGACGACGATCACCCCCGATTGGCAGATGTTGCGCAACGAGATCACCGCACAGGCTCTTGCCGCATGCAAAAAGGTTGAAATGGCACTCGGCAGCGCGGCCGAACCGCCGCCCCTCGACGTCGGCGAAGCGCTCGAAGACGCAGCCAACGAATATCTAAATCTCTTCGACGAGATCAGCGCATTGCACAGAAGGGGACGTCGAAGCGAATGATCAGGGTGACAGCTTGTTCAGCGCTTCGCGCGTCGGGGGCAGGTCTTCCAATTTGAAATCGTGTCGAAACCAGCGGTTTCTCTCGCTGAAAATTTCACACAGCCAATCGAAGACGAGCTTCACCGGTCGGGATTCGAGTCGCTCACGCAATGCAATGGCGTAGAGCGGTAGCGAGATAAGCACGTCGAGATCGAGAGGCACGGCCTCCGGCTCTACCACCGTATAAGTGCCCAGAAGCCCTATGCCGAGATCGAGTTTGACCATGATCCCGTAGACGAATGTGTCTTCGCAATAATGCGCAACACGTCCTTTGGCGACCAGGTCGAGCCAGTCGGCCCAAACTTCAAGATTGGACTCGTAGAAGTGCGATTGGAGGAATCTGTGCTGGCTGACATTCGCCTTTGTCGGCAGCCCGTGTTTAGCGACGTATCCACGCGAAACAGTCGGATGAAAATGCAGGTTGCCGAGCCTTTTGACCACGAGGTCGGCGCGCAAGTCCGGCGCGAAGGCGAGCATCATGTCGGTCTGATTTTCACGGACGTCGTTGAGATTGATCGTGCTCTTCATATGCAGATGAATGTTCGGGTTCTTCTGCGAGAAGGCTTCGATGGTCGGCACGGCGAAGAAAGCGTTGAGGCCATCGGTGATGCTGACGCGAACGGTGGCTTCGGCACGGCGGGGGTCCTCCTGCAATCCACTCGTGATCGCGTAGAGTGACTGATCGAATGTCGCCAGAGCGCGCGCAAGTTCCTCGCCGGGCGGCGTCAGCTTGATGCCGCGCTCGGTCGAGATCAGCAGCTGCACGCCCATGAGATCTTGGAGACGGCGTACCTTGCGGGCTACCGTCGGGTGGCTCAAATTCAGGCGCTTTGCGGCATTGTTGAATGACTTGGCTTTGGCCACTTCGAGAAACAGCCGCAGCTCGCCCCAATACTGGCCGCTGAGGAGTCCCTCGCCCTCGGCAGGCGAGCTGTAAATGCTGAGTCTGTCCACAAGGGCGGATATTACAGCTGATGCGAGCATATTAGCAAATACTTCTCGGCTTGATTGCACCATAAGTTGCGAAAAAGCCCCGCAGGCGGAGCCGGCGGGGCAAAGGCTTGGGAGGGATGACGGCCGGAGACAGTCAGGTCTAGTGTGCCGGGAAGGGGGCGCGGCAGGGGTGCGAATTCCCACAGTCAAAGGCCTGGATGGGCGCGGAACTATTCATCGGTACTGCCGGCTGGAGCCTCGATCGCCGCTATGGCAGCCGTTTCCCGGAGAGGGGCAGCCATTTGCAGCGCTATTCCGGCTCCTTGAACGCCGCGGAGATCAACTCGTCGTTCCATCGGCCGCATCGGCGCTCGACCTATGAGCGCTGGGCGGCCAGCGTCTCGGAGGACTTTCGCTTCTCGGCAAAACTGCCGAAGGCAATCACGCACGAGCGCCGGCTCGTCGGATGCGAAAACCTCATGGACACCTTTCTCACCGAGGTGGCCGGACTTGGACACCGCCTTGCCTGCTTGCTTGCGCAATTGCCGCCGAGCTTGGCCTTTGACGCACCAGCCGTTCGGGGTTTTTTCAATGCGCTGAGGAAGCGAACGAACGTGCCGCTCTCTTGCGAACCACGCCACGCGACTTGGTTCGAGGACGACGCCGATCGGGCGCTCGCCGATTTGCGTGTCGCGCGCGTCGCTGCCGACCCGTCGCGGGCGCCAGGCGCGGACGAGCCCGGCGGTTGGCCTGGACTCGTCTACTATCGGCTGCACGGCTCGCCGCGAACGTATTACTCGGAGTATGACGAGGCAGCGCTGGCGGAGCTTGCAACAAACCTCGGAAAGGCCGCGCGCGACGACGTGCCGGCCTGGTGCATGTTCGACAACACGATGAGCGCGGCGGCGACCGGCAACGCCCTCACCCTGCGCGATTTGCTGGCCTATTTGATGTGACGCCAAGCGCCTCAAGCCGCGCTCGCTTCGCGCTCCATGTCGTGACCGGCGAGCTTATCGCGCATCATGCCGGGATATAGGCGTTCCATCTCGCGCATGAGGAATTTTACCGGCACGTCATGGAACGTGCCGTGCGTCTCGACATAGGCCATGAAGGCTTGGCCATTGGCATCGAACGGATGCAGCAGCGCATCGGTGCGGCCGTCGAAATCGAGCGGCGCGACACCGAGCTTCTCGCAGAGCGATGCGTTGAACGTCGGCGTCGCTTTCAGCCACTCGCCGCCGATACAGACCTCGGAATAGCCATGCCAGGCGAAAAGATCGGTGCCCATGGCCTCGATCAGCTTCGGCGTCGCCAAATGGTTCTTCACGTCGGCGAAGCCGAGCCGAGCCGGAATGCCGGCGATGCGGCAGAGCGCGGCATAGAGCGAGGCCTTGCCGACGCAGTAGCCGCGCCGGGCGGCGAGCACCGCCGAGGCGCGAAACGTTTTGGGGTCGCAATAGTCGACATAAGGATCGTAGCGGATGTCGTCGCGCACGGCGCGATAGAGCGCACGCACGATCGCGTGGGGCTCGTCTCTCCCGGCGATGATCGTCTTTGCGTAAAGCTGAACCTCGGGATGATCGCTGTCGACGTAGTCGGCGGGGTCGAGATAGAGGCGGCGCAGCGTGGCTGAGAGTGTCGTCATGCCGGCCTTGTAGACGCCGGCGCGCATCCGCCGCAACATCGCCGCCCGACCGCCGAGCGCAGCAGCCTTGTCGTCACCGCCGCGAACGATAGGTCGGTCGTCTGACCAAAGGGATACAAGCAAGTTGAACGCGGACGCGCAAACACGACAGGCCGCGGCAGGATGAGCCTTCCCGCTCCCGGGTTGGGCTTTGTGGCCGAGATTCGCGTCGATGTCGGTGCGCCGATCACGATCGGCGAGACGGGCGCGGGTTTGCGCCGGGTCATCCCGATCCTCGGCGGTACGCTTGCAGGCCCGCGGCTCAGCGGCCGCGTCCTTCCGGCGGGCGCCGACTTCCAGATATTGCGCCCTGATGGCGTGATGGAGCTCGAGGCCAAGTACGTCCTCGAAGCTGCGGATGGCGCGCTGATCTATGTCGTCAATCGCGGCCTGCGCCATGGGCCCGCAGATGCGGTCGAAAAACTGATGCGCGGCGAAGCCGTCGATCCGAAGCTCATCTATTTCCGTGCCGCGCCGACCTTCGAAACGGCCGCACCGGACTACAAATGGATGATGCGCCGCCTCTTCGTCTGCACCGGAACGCGATTGCCGACGCAAGTGCTGCTGGCTGTCTACGAAATCACATGAGCACCGAACTGCAATCATCCAGGCCCGTCACCTCGTTCAGCGAAAGCGAGCGCGCGGCGATCGAGCGGGCAATTGCGGAGCGCCGCTCCGTCCGCGGCTTCGACGGCAAACCGGTTTCGCGCGAGCTCATCGAGCATATCCTCGACATTGCCGCGCGTGCGCCGAGCGGCACCAACATGCAGCCCTGGCGCGTCTATGTACTTGCCGGAGAGGCGAAGCGCGCGCTCTCCGGCGCAATCGCACGCGAACGGAGCGCGGAGACAAGTGCGCATCGCGACGGGGAATACCGCTACTACCCCGAGAAATTCTTCGAACCGTATCTATCGCGCCGGCGCAAGATAGGCTGGGATTTGTATGGCCTGCTCGGCATCAAGAAGGGCGATGACGCGGCGATGCACGCGCAGCACGGCAAGAATTTCGAGTTTTTCGGCGCGCCGGTCGGTATGATTTTCACCATCGACCGCCGGCTCGAAATCGGCTCATGGCTGGATTACGGCATGTTCCTCGAGAACATCATCATCGCGGCGCGCGCACATGGGCTGGAGACCTGCCCGCAAGCGGCGTTTGCCAGCTTCCATGACGTCGTGCGCGCAAATCTCGGCATCGATCAAGGCGAGGTCGTCATCTGCGGAATGGCGATTGGCTATCCCGACTGGTCGACCCCCGAGAACAAGCTCGAGACGACGCGCGAACCGGCTGCGAGCTTCACGAGCTTCCGCGGCTTCTGAAGCCGTCGCTCTTCGGGGCGTGCCGCGCATTGACCGGGCGCCAGGGTCTTGGTGTAAGGGTCGCTGTCGCAGGATCAACAGATGTCGAAAGCAAAATCTTCCACCCTTTGGCCGCACTGCGAATTGCCGGCTTCGCTCATTGCCGAGCGTCAGGACGAAATCGCGCTTGTGAAGCTGAACCGGCCGGAGAAGCGCAACGCCTTCAATCCGCCGGTGGTGCGCGGCATCGAAGCGTTTTTCACGACCTTGCCGGACGACGTCAAAGCCGTCGTCATTCACGGTGCCGGCGATCATTTCTCCGCCGGTCTCGACCTCTCCGATTTGCGCGAGCAGAACGCCTCGGAAGGCATGTTCCATTCGCGCATGTGGCATCAGGCTTTCGAGAAGATCGAGTTTGGCCGCGTGCCGGTCATCTCGGTTCTCCACGGCGCGGTTGTCGGCGGCGGGCTTGAGCTTGCGGCCTCGACCCACATCCGCGTTGCCGAGAGTTCGGCCTACTATGCTTTGCCCGAAGGCATCCGCGGCATTTTTGTCGGCGGCGGTGGCTCGGTGCGCATCTCGCGCCTTATCGGCGCCTCGCGCATGATGGAGATGATGCTGACCGGCCGCACCTACGGGGCCGAGGATGGCTTGCGCTTGGCGCTGTCGCATTACGTCGTCGCAGCCGGCGAGGGCCTTGCGAAGGGCGTCGAGCTCGCCAAGCGCGTCGCGCAGAATGCGGCGCTGACGAACTTTGCGGTGATGCAGGCGCTGCCGCGCATTGCCGAGGCGGAGCCTGCAACGGGACTGCTTCTCGAAGCGATGATGTCGTCGATCGCGCAAGCCGACCCCGCGGCAAAGGAGCGGCTCCGCGATTTCCTGGAAAAGCGCGCGGCGAAAGTCTCCCACGAATAGGCCTGCGGCGGGAGCACACATGTTCGTCGCGCGGCGCGAGCGGCTGATCGAGTGGGGCGATTGCGATCCGGCGAGGATCGTCTTTAACCCACGCTACTTCGAATGGTTCGATGCGTGGACCGCGCATATTTTCGCGGCGGCGGGATTCCCGAAGGCAGCGCTATTCGAGAAATATCGTTTCGCCGGCTGGCCGCTCGTCGAGACGCGAGCGAAATTCCTGAAGCCGTCACGCTTCGGCGAGACGGTCATCATCGAAAGCTCGGTCGTGGAGTTCCGCCGCTCGAGTTTCGACGTTGAACACAAGCTTTTTAATGCCGGCGATCTCGCGGTCGATGCGTTCGAGACAAGGGTGTGGACGGTGCGCCATCCCGACGATCCCGAGCGGCTCAAGGGAGAACCGGTCCCGCAAGACGTCATCGCGCGTCTGAGCGCCAACTGATATCAAGATATTAAACGGAGACCGCGATGATCGATCTGCACTATTGGACGACCCCGAATGGCCACAAGATCACGATGTTCCTGGAGGAGGCTGGCCTCCCCTATCGCATCACGCCGGTGAATATCGGCAAGGGCGAGCAGTTCAAGCCGGAATTCCTGGCGATCTCGCCCAACAATCGAATACCCGCCATTGTCGACGAAGACCCGAAAGACGGCGGCGCCCCGATCTCGGTCTTCGAGTCCGGTGCGATCCTGCTCTACCTCGCTGAGAAGACGGGAAAGTTCATCCCCTCGGACATTCGCGGCCGTGGCGAAGCGCTGCAATGGCTGTTCTGGCAGATGGGCGGCCTCGGGCCGATGGCCGGACAGAACCACCATTTCGGCACTTACGCGCCGGAGAAAATCACTTACGCGATCGACCGCTACCGCAACGAGACGAACCGGCTCTACGGCGTGTTGAACAAGCGCCTTGCCGACCGGCCGTTTATCGCGGGCGATTACTCGATTGCCGACATGGCCTCCTATCCCTGGATCGTGCCGTACGAGCGTCAGGGCCAGAAGCTGGAAGATTTCCCGAATCTCAAGCGGTGGTTTGAAGCGATTCGCGAGCGTCCGGCCACCAAGCGCGCGTATGAGAAGGCCGCCGAGATCAACTCGGCGCCGAACATCAATCCGGATTCGGCGAAGATCCTGTTCGGCCAAACGGCAGCGAATTTGGGCGCGCGAGCATAAAGTTCAGTGCAGTCCAACGTCGACGATCCGCGTTGTATTCGCGACCTTGTCGGCGAGCTGCACGATGATGAAGCGGTGAATGAGGCGCGCGAGGTCCGGATCGTCCCGCTCCATGCGCGCCAGCGCGGCGCTCGACAGGCGGGTCAGCCGACACTCCCCCTCGGCGCGCACAGACGCTGTGCGCACGCCGCCGCGAAACACCGCGATCTCGCCGGTAAGCGCGCCCGGCGAGGATGTCTGCAGCCGCACCGGCGCCTCGCCCTCGCGTTTGAGCTCGGCAGTCACCTGCCCGCTTTCGATGAAAAACATCGCGTCGGCGGGATCACCCAGATGCATCAGCACTTCATCCGGCGCGAGCGCGATATGTTCGATGTAAGGCGCGAGCCGCTGTTCCGAGATCTCCCCGGGCGCGAACGCGGCGAGCGCGTCGGCGAGCGTCAGCGTGCGCGAGACCCGCTCGCGCGCATCCGCCGCAATCAGGCGATCCTCCGCCGATTGCAGCGCGCGATCGGCAGTATCGGCTGAAGTGAAGCGGTCATCCTGCCAGATCAGCGCGCGATCGAAGAGATCGCGGAGCGATGCATCGGCACCGGCGATGTAGACGCGGAAGCCGTTCTCCTCGGCGATCTGGCCAATGCGCCGGAATGCCATCAGTGCGGATGAATCCATGCCGACAACGTCTCTGAAATCGAGGACGACGTCGGCGAGCTTCGGCTCTTCGCCGGCGCGCTTCTCGACCGCCTCGCGGAGAGCAGAGACATTGAGAAAGAACAGATAGCCCTGCAGGCGAAAGAGAACGATGCGCCCGCCTTGCGTTTCGAGAAGCGCCGTCACGTCGCGGGAACGAATGACGTTGGAGCGCACGTCCGCCCCCGAAAGCGTCGCCCAGACGACCGGAATCCGGCGATAATTCCAAGCAAAAAGCGCGATCGCGGCCGCGACACCCATCGCAAGACCGTTCAATATCCCGAAGAAGATGATGCTCAGCGAAACTAAAACAGCGATGATCGTCTCGAGCAACGGATTGGTGCGCGCGTCTGCCGCCATGCGCAGAAGAAGCCGGTCGAAGCCGATCGCCATCAATAATGCGCCGACGGCAAATCGCGGTAGATAGCCGAGTGCTTTCGCTCCGGCGACCAGGAGAATCGCGCCCCAGATCGCCGGAACGAGCGCAGCAAAGCGCGACGGACCTGTTTGTTTATTGAGAAGCACGGTCGCAACGAGCGCCTGGCCCGCGGGCAGTCCGCCGACAAGGCCGCCCGCGATGTTGGCCGCGCCAGCCATGGACAGTTCGTAATTGAACGCGAAGGTCCGGCGCAAATCGGTCTCTAACACCGACAGGATGAGTATCTGCGTCACCGCCGCAATGAAGACGCTGCCCGCGATGTAAGGTACGAGCCTGCGCGCGAGCTCGAAATCGAGTTCGGCAACACCGCCGATCGCGGGCAGCCGCAACAGGCTGCCGCTGAACGGGCCGAACACCCAATGCGCCTCTTGCGCTGCGGCAATATCGAAGCCCGCGGCGAGCCGCACGACGTGAAAAAGCAGTACGGCGATGATCAGAATGGCCGGCAGTACAGCCCAATGCACGACGCGCTTCGGCAAAATCACGAGCACGGCCGCCGTCGCGAGCGCCGCCACAAGCTGCGCAGCGGGAAGAGCCCGGAGAAGATAGGCGGCGTCGATTCCCTGCGGCTGGTCGACGGTGAGCTTCAATCCGCCGATCAGAAGGAACCAGCCGATCCCCGAATTGTATCCGGCGACGACGGGATATGGCAGCAACTGACCGAGAGAGCCGAGGCGCAAGCTCGCCAGCGCGACGAAGAAGAGGCCTGTCAACAGCGTCGCTGCGCCGCTCGCCAGCGAAACGGCGGAGGCTAGCGTGAACGGGTCGGTCACGCCGAGACGACCGAATTCGGTGGAAATCGCCGCCGCCATGACCGCATAGACCGGCGCCGCCACAGTAAGGTTCGAGGCCGTCATGCCGGTGAAGCCGCTGCCGAATACGATCACCACGGAGGAGATGACGAAGCCGGAGATGACGGTGGAAATCCCGACGGCGAGGGCCGGCGCTAAAGGGCCGGAGAAGACGAGGCTCGCGTAAGCAATGCTGGCAACGATGGTCCAGACTGCCGTCACCGTGCCGGCGAGGGCGGGACGCAAGACCTGTTCAGCAAAGGGCAAGGCGCGAGACATTAAGCAATCTGAAGGGTATGAGGCGGTGCAGGCCCAAGGGTAGCAGTCGATCCCGCCCGGCCCCGCCCTGTCAATCTTGCCACGGCTGATCGCCTCGCCAATGCAAACCGGCCGACGACAATGGTGACGATCCCGACCGACCTGCCCCGGCGCATCGCGCGGCGCAGCCTGCCGATGCTCGTGCCGTGGAAATGGCGCGCGCTTGTGCGCGCGAGCGAACTCGGGCCTATCGTCCTTGCGGCGATCATCGGCACCGTGTCGGGCTTTGTCGTCTCGATTCTCGCCGCAACGGTGCAACGCGCCCATGAAATCCTGTTTGGCCTGGCGCCGGGAACGCGCCTCTCGGCAGTCGGCCATCTCGACCCATTGCCGGTGCTTTTCTTTCCGACTGTCGGCGGTTTGGTTCTCGCCGGCGTCACGCTTTTGGCGTCGCGCTGGCGCTGGTCCAAACGCGTGCCGGTCGATCCGATCGAGGCCAACGCGGTGCGCGGCGGCCGGCTGTCGTTGATCGATAGCGTGCTTGTCGTCGTGCAGAACGTCATTTCGAACGGCTGCGGCGCCTCGGTCGGGATGGAGGCCGGTTACACCCAGATATCGTCCGCGCTTGCCTCACGCCTTGGCGTGAGCTTCCAGATGCGCCGCGCGGACTTGCGCATGCTCGTCGGCTGCGGCTCGGCGGCGGGAATCGCAGCGGCCTTCGATGCGCCGTTGACCGGTGCGTTCTACGCGTTCGAACTGATCATCGGCAGCTATTCGGTCGTAAACCTCGCGCCGGTTCTTATTGCCTCGCTCGCGGCGACGCTCGTCTCCCGCCTGTTCTTCGGCAGCACCGTCGCGCTCGCAACGCATGGTCCGGCACTGCTGTCGCTCAGCGCCTATGTATCGGCCTTGCTGATCGGGCTTGCATGCGCGGCCTTCGGGATAGCCATCATGCAAGGCGCTACGCTGTTCGAGCGCGGCGTGCGGCGCAGCCACGTCCCGAGCTTCCTGCGGCCCGCCATCGGCGGCTTTTTATGCGGCGCGCTGGCGATCCAATCGCCGCAGGTTCTCTCCTCCGGTCACGGCGCGCTGCAGCTGGTGCTCGGCCACGTGTTCGCGCCGGAATTCATCATCTCCGTCATCCTCTTGAAGTCGATCGCGTCGGCAATTTGCATCGGCTCCGGCTTCCGTGGCGGATTGTTCTTCGCGTCGCTCTTTCTGGGTGCGCTCCTCGGTCAAGCGGCTGCGCTCGCCGGCCTTTCTTCTTTGCCTGGCGCGCCGGACGCAAATGTCTACGCGATCGTCGGCATGAGCGCGCTTGCGGTCGCCGTCGTCGGCGGGCCGCTCACGATGACCTTTATTGCCCTCGAAATGACCGGCGACCTGCCGATCACCGCGCTCGTGCTCATCGCGGTGATCGCCTCGTCGGTGACGGTGCGCAAGACCTTCGGTTATTCCTTCGCGACATGGCGCCTGCATTTGCGCGGCGAGAGCATCCGCAGTGCGCATGACATCGGCTGGATTCGCGAACTCACCGTTGGCGGACTCATGCGGCGGGATGTGCCGACGCTCAGCGCGACAACGTCCGTCGGCGACTTCCGCAAGGAGGTGCCGCTCGGCTCGACGCAGCGCGTCATTCTCGCCGACGAACAGGGTCGCTATGCCGGCATGGTTCTTGTGGCAGAGGCGCACGCGGAAAAGCACGATCAGGACGTCGACCTGCCGATCCGTGACATCGCCGATTTTCGCCGCTCTTTCCTTCTGCCGCAGATGAACGCCAAAGAAGCCATGGCGCTGTTCGATTCGATCGAAGCCGAGGCGCTCGTCGTCGTCGATTCACGCGAGAATCTGAAAGTGCTGGGGCTGTTGACGGAAAGCCATACGCTGCGCCGCTACAGCGAGGAACTGGATCGCCGGCGGCGCGAATTGGCGGGAGAATTGTGATGGGCGCTCGGCGGATCGGCTGGTGGTTGGCGGGCATGCTCGCCGCCGCAGGCATTTGCGCAAGCGCCGCGGGTGGCGAAGTCAATGAAGTGCGCATCTCCAAGGGCTACGGCATTCTCTATCTGCCGCTGATTGTCATGGAGGACCGCAAGCTCCTCGAAAACAAGGCGGCAGAAGCCGGCCTCGGCGCCGTCAAGGTGACCTGGTACCTCTTCGACGGCGGCAACATCATCAACGACGCGATGCTCGCCGGCACGCTCGACATTGCCGGCACCGGCGCACCGGGATTCCTGACGCTGTGGTCGAAGGCCAAAGGCAACGCGCGCGCGGAAGTGATCGGCGTCAGCGGCATGTCCACCACCGCGCTGGTGCTCAACACGACGAATCCGGACGTCAAATCGCTTGGGGATTTCTCGCCGAAAGATCGCATCGCGATGCCCGGCATCAAGACGTCGCTCGCCGCCGTCGTCCTGCAGATGGCGGTCGCGAAAGAGTTCGGCGTGGAAAACTACGCCAAGCTCGATTCGTTGACCGTCGGCATTCCCCATCCCGAGGCGTATGCCGCGCTCACCTCAGGCAAGACCGAGATCGACGCGCATTTCGCCTCACCGCCCTATTCCAGTCTCGAACTGCAGCATCCGCGCATCCACACGGTCGTAAATTCCGTAAAGCTTTTCGGCAATATCACGCTCGACGTCGTGTTCGCGCCGAAGCGCTTCGTCGATGCCAATCCGAAGACAATCGAGGCATTCCTCGCGGCATTCGACGAGGCCTGCGCCTTCATCGCCAACGATCCAAAGGGCACGGCCGAAATTTTCGCCCGCACATCGAAGAGCAAGATGAGCCTCGATGAGGTCCTGCCGTTGGTGCAGGACCCCGATACGCGTTTCTCTTCGACGCCGAACAGCGTCATGACGTTCGCCAATTTCCTAGCGAGCATCGGCTCGATGAAGCAGAAGCCGGCGGTTTGGACGGATTTGTTCGTGCCGCAATTGTCTGGGCGGCAGGGGAGCTAGCCGGTCCGCAAGAGAGCGTCCGCCCTGGCTTTTGTCTGCCAAAGCACCGGCGGCAAGCACGCTCAAGCTTGCCAATATTTAATGCGCGGGACCGGCCAGCGGCTATGGTAGCCGTAGACTTGTAAACCGTAAGTTCAGGTTCAGAATCGCTAGATTGGCGAATGACTTCGCCCGGAGACCTCATGCGACGCGGGCTGCGATGGGTACTGATCATGGTGGGGCTTGCCGGCCTCGCCGTGCTCCTGTCGCCGATCGTGCTGCCCACGCGCGCGCCTGAGACGCCGCAATTCGGTGGGCGAGCGAGCCGCGGCGGCGCAGGAGGCACTGGCGGTCCGCCCGTCTCAGTGCTCGCGGCCACGGCCAAAGCCGCCGATGTGCCGGTCTATATCGACGCGATTGGTACGGTGCGGGCGCTGAACACCGTCACGATTCGGGCCCAGGTCGACGGCCAGATCACCGAGATTGCATTCAAGGAAGGCCAGGACGTCAAAAAGGGCGACGTTCTCGCCCGGATCGATCCAACCCTCTATCAAGCGGCCTTCGATCAAGCGACCGCGAAAAAGTCCCAGGATGAAGCCCAACTTGCTAACCTGCGCCGCGACCTCGCGCGTTATTCGACGCTGCTGCAGACCAACGCTGCGAGCCGGCAGCAGGTCGAGACCCAGCAGGCAAGCGTCGCTCAGATGGAAGCCCAGCTGAGATCGGATCAGGCGCAGATCGATAGCACCGGCAAGACGTTGAGCTACACCAACATTATCGCGCCGATCGACGGCCGCACAGGATTGCGCAATGTCGATGTCGGCAATCTCGTCCGGGCGGGGGAGGCCCAGGGCATCGTCACACTCACGCAGATCCGGCCGATTGCCGTTCTGTTCAATGTTCCGCAGCAGCAATTGCCGCAGATCATCGCCGCTCAGGCGCGCGGCAGCGTGCAAGTCGATGCGCTCGATGGAGCGTCCGCCGCAAGTGCGGTCGATCGCGGCACGCTGCAGGTTGTCGACAACCAGATCGACCAGACGACCGGGACGGTGCGGCTGAAGGCGGAATTCCCGAACCAGAAGCTGGCGCTCTGGCCAGGCGCTTACGTCAATGTCCGCCTTCTCTCCGACACGCTGAAGCAGGCGGTCGTCGTGCCCGTCGCCGCCGTCCAGCGCGGCCCAAAAGGTCCGTTCGCCTACGTCGTGCAGCCGGGCGACACCGTGGCGATGCGCGACCTCACGCTCGGCCCGCAGGACGATACACAGGCCGTGGTGCGCTCCGGCCTCACCGCGGGCGACCGCGTCGTCACAGCCGGCTTCGCGCGGCTTGCCGACGGCGCGCGTGTGAGTGTCGCCGCGGCAGATGAGCCGACGAGCGCCGCGCCGGCTTTGCACCAAGGCGGCGGCGCACCACCGCCCGGGGCCGACGGTGGCGGTCGTGGTGGGGGCGGCCCTGGCGGCTCCGGCCGGGAGCGCCGGCGCCGCGAAGGTGCCGATGCCGGCGGCGCAGCGCCGGCCAATGCGGCGCCTGGAGCGACCGCGAGCTCGACGCGATGAGCGTCTCGGCCCCCTTCATCCGGCGGCCGGTCGCGACATCGCTGCTTGGCATCGCCGTCCTGCTCGGCGGCTTCCTCGGCTACAATCTCCTGCCGGTCTCATCGCTGCCGCAGGTCGATTTCCCAACGATCCAGGTGACGACGCAGCTGCCGGGCGCCAATCCCGACACGCTCGCCGCGCTGGTGACCGCTCCGCTCGAGCGCCAGCTCGGTCAAATTCCTTCGCTAACGACGATGACCTCCTCGAGCGCCTACGGCTTGAGCCAGATCACGCTGCAATTCGAGCTGTCGCGCGACATCGACGCCGCCGCGCAGGACGTGCAGGCCGCGATCAACGCCGCCGCTTCGACGCTGCCGCGCAACCTGCCCTACCCCCCGGTTTATTCGAAGGTGAACCCGGCGGATGCGCCGATTCTGGCGATCGCGCTCACGTCCGACAGCTATTCGACGCGCCAGCTCTCCGACCTCGTCGACACGCAACTCGCGCAAAAGCTCAGTCAGGTTTCGGGCGTTGGCCATGTCTCGGTCGAAGGCGGCGTGCGGCCTGCGGTGCGCATCCAGGCCGATTTCGTGCGGCTCCACGCGTACGGCCTCGGCCTTGAGGATCTGCGCAGCGCCATCGCGACCGCCAACGTTGCAGGGCCGAAGGGCGCTCTCGACGGCGCGCAGCAATCGTACACGCTGTCCGCCAATGACCAGATCACCGCGGCGACCGCCTATCGCGATGTCGTGATCGCCTATCGCAACGGCGGGCCGGTGACGATCGGCGCCGTCGCGGATGTTCTCGACGGGCTCGAGAACGACAAGATCGGCGGCTGGTTCAACGGCAAGCCGGCGGTGATCGTTGATATCCAGCGCCAGCCCGGCGCCAACGTGGTCGAGACGGTCGGACGCGTGACCACGGAGCTGAACAAACTCCAAAAGACGTTCCCCGCCGGCATCAAGCTGACGATCGTGCACGACCGCACGCAGACGATCCGCGCCTCGATCCGCGACGTGCAGTTCACGCTGATCGTCTCGGTAGCACTGGTCGTGCTTGTGGTGCTGCTCTTCCTGCGCACATGGCAGGCGACCGTCATCGCCGGCGTCGCGCTGCCGCTGTCGCTCATCGCCACGTTCGGCATCATGTATTTCTGCGGCTTCAGCCTCGACAATCTGTCGCTGATGGCGTTGACGATCGGCACCGGTTTCGTCGTCGACGACGCGATCGTGATGATCGAGAACATCCATCGCCACATCGAGGACGGCGAAGACCCATTTACCGCGGCACTCGAAGGCGCACGCGAGATTGGCTTCACCGTGATCTCGCTGACATTCTCGTTGATCGCGGTCTTCATCCCGCTCCTGTTCATGACCGGCATTGTCGGGCGCATGTTCCGCGAATTCGCGCTGACGCTGACGATCGCGGTCGTCACTTCGGCGATCGTTTCGCTGACGCTCTCGCCGATGATGTGCGCGCGGCTCTTGCGCCGCGGCGACACGCGGCGGGCCACGCGCTTTTCCGGTGCAGGGCGTGCGCTCGATTATGTGGTCGACCGCTACCGCGCGAGCCTCGAATGGGTTCTCGCGCATCAGGCTTTGATGCTGCTCGTCACGTTCGGCACGCTCGCTGCGACCCTCTACCTGTACGTGGTTATTCCGAAGGGCTTCCTGCCGCCGCAGGATACGGGGCTGCTGGTCGCCACGACTTCTGCCGAGCCGACGGTCTCTTTTACCGAGATGAGCCGGCTCCAGAACATCTTGGCCGAACGCGTTCGACGCGATCCCGATGTCGCAAGCGTCATCTCGGTTGTTGGTGTCGGCGCGCTCAATGCGACCCCGAACGCGGGACGGATCGCAATCACGCTGAAGCCTAGAGATTCGCGGCGCGCCGATGCGCAGGCAGTTCTGAAGCGTCTGCAGGCCGATGCCGCCGACGTTCCGCAGATCGGCGCAACGTTCCAGAGCGTGCAGGATATCCAGATCACGACGCGCGCCAGCCGCGCTCAATACCAATACACCCTGACGGGCACGGACCAGGACGAGGTCACGAACTGGGCCGACCGTCTTGCGGACGAGCTTCGTCACGCTTCTGTTCTCGGCAATGTCGCGTCGGAAGCCGAAGAAGGCGGACTGCGCCTGCAGCTTGCCGTCGATCGCCAGAAGGCGGGCACGCTCGGCGTGACGATGCAGGCCATCAACGACGCGCTTTACGATGCGTTCGGCCAGCGCCAGGTCTCGACCATTTACGCGCAGGCGAACCAATATCGCGTCATTCTCGAAGCATCGCCGAAATATCAGCAAAACACAGCTGCATTATCGCAGCTTTATGTCGGCTCGATTTACGGCACGCAGGTGCCGCTCGCGACCTTCACGCATTTCGACAATACGACCGCGCCGCTATCGATCGGACACCAGGAGCAATTCCCGGCGGTGACGATCAGCTTCGATCTCGCCGACGGCGCTTCGCTCAGCGATGCAGTTGCCGCTGTTTCGCAAGCCGAGCGCTCAATCGACATGCCCGGCTCGATCACCGGCAGTTATTCCGGCGATGCCGCCGAATTTGCGCGTTCGCTGAAGGGGGAGCCGTGGCTGATCCTTGCTGCGGTCGTCACGATCTACATCGTTCTCGGCGTGCTTTACGAAAGCGCGGTTCACCCGATCACAATTCTGTCCACCCTGCCCTCGGCGGGTGTCGGCGCGTTGCTGGCGCTGATGTTCTTCCGCATGGATTTGTCGCTGATCGCGCTCATCGGCATCGTTCTGCTCATGGGTATCGTCAAGAAGAACGCGATCATGATGATCGACTTCGCGCTTGACGCGGAGCGAACGCGCGGTCTGCCGCCGGCCGAAGCGATTCTCGAAGCCTCGCTCCTGCGCTTCCGCCCGATCATGATGACGACGCTCGCCGCCTTGTTCGGCGCGCTGCCTCTGGCGCTCGGTCATGGCACGGGATCGGAGCTGCGCATCCCGCTCGGGGTCACGATCATCGGCGGCCTTTTGCTGAGCCAGCTCGTCACGCTTTATACAACGCCGGTCATCTACCTCGTGCTGGAGCGGATCAGGAACCGCGTTTCTGGCCCGCGCCGGCGGGAAACCGCGGAGGAAGACGAGCGACCAATTACGCGCGAGGCGGCGGAATGAATTTTTCCGACGTCTTCATCCGCCGCCCGGTCGGCACGATTCTCATCTCGATCGGCATCCTGCTCGTTGGCATCGTCGCCTACCGGCTCCTGCCGGTCGCGAGCCTTCCCTCCGTCGACATTCCAACCATCCGCGTCAGCGCCTCGCGTCCCGGCGCCGACCCGGCAACGATGGCAAAGAGCGTCGCGGCGCCGCTCGAACGCCGGCTCGGCGAGATCGCCGGCGTGACCGAGATCACCTCGGTGAGCTCGCTCGGCTCGTCGATGATCACCATTCAGTTCGATCTCTCGCGCAATGCGGACGGTGCCGCACGCGACGTACAGGCGGCGCTCAACGCCGCGGCAACCGATCTCCCCTCGGATCTGCCGACGCTGCCGACCTTCCGCAAGACCAATCCCGCGGCCGCGCCGATCATCATCCTTGCGCTCACCTCCGACACGGTCGGCGCCAGCGCAATCTATGACGCGGCGGACACCGTGCTCGCGCAGCGCCTGTCGCAGGTCGAAGGCGTCGCTGAAGTCAGCGTCAACGGCGCCGACCAGCCGGCAATGCGCATCCGCGCCGATCCGCAGCGCCTCGCGGCAATGGGCGTCAGCCTCGAGGACATCCGCAACACCGTCGCCAACGCAAACTCGCTCGCGCCGCTCGGGCTGATCGACAGCGACGATCGCGCTCATACGCTCGGCGCCAACGGCCAGCTGACCAAACCGGAGGATTTCGCCAATCTGGTCATCCGCAACTCGAACGGAGCGAGCGTGCTGCTCTCCTCGGTGGCGGACATCCAGCGCGGCGTGCGCAACACGCGTTCCTCGGCGACCTTCAACGGCAAGCCGTCCGTCCTGCTCGTCATCACCAAGCAGGCAGGAGCGAATGTGATCGACACCGTCGATCACATCTTGGCGCTTCTGCCGGAATTGAAGCGCTGGATTCCGGCCGGGATCAACATCGAAATACTCACCGATCGCACCAAGACGATCCGCGCCAGCGTCGCCGAATTGCAGCTCACGCTCGGCGTCACCGTGCTCTTGGTGATGCTGGTCGTCTATATCTTCCTGCGCCGCACGCCGCCGACGCTTGCGGCCGGCGTCACCGTGCCGCTCTCGCTCGCGGGAACCGCCGCGGCGATGTGGTGCGTCGGCTTTTCCATCGACAACATCTCGCTGATGGCGCTCGTCATCTCCGTCGGCTTCGTCGTCGATGACGCGATCGTCATGATCGAGAACGTCGTCCGCAACATGGAAGCCGGCATGACGCCTATGCAGGCGGCGCGCGCCGGATCGCGGCAGATCGGCTTCACCGTCTTCTCGATTTCGCTGTCGCTGATCGCCGCCTTCACGCCGCTCCTGTTCATGGGCGGGCTTGTCGGCCGCCTGTTCCGCGAATTTTCGGTGACGCTCGCTTTCGCGATCGTCGTCTCCACCTTTGTCTCGCTGACGATCACGCCGATGATCTGCGCGCATTTCGTCAAGCACGATACGCGGGTGACCCGCTTCGACCGCATCGTCGAAGGCATTCTCACCCGTGTGATCGCTGCCTATGCGGCGAGCCTCGACGTGGTGCTGCGGCGTCGTGGTTTCACGCTGATCGTGGCGCTTGCGACGGTCGCGGCGACGGTCGTGCTTTTCATCAAAACGCCGAAGGGTTTCTTCCCGCAGGACGATACCGGATTCATCTTCGGCATGACGGAAGCGGCTAGCGACATTTCCTATCCGGCGATGGCGAAGTTGCAGCAGCGCGCCGCCGAGATCGTGCGCGCCGATGCCGCGGTGGCAAGTGTCGGCTCGTCGGTCGGCGCATCCGGCTTCAATGCGTCGGTCAATCAGGGGCGGCTCTTTATCAGCGTGAAGCCGCTGGAGCAGCGCGATTATCTGCCGATCACGCGCGTCGTCGATCGGCTACGGCAAAAGCTCGGACACGTCGCCGGGATCAGCACTTTCCTCGTACCAACGGCAGACCTCCGCATCGGCGGCCGGCAAGCGAAAGCGCAGTACCAGTTCACGCTCTGGGATCAGGATTTCGACGAGCTCACGCGCAATGTGCCGCCGATACTCGAAAAAATTCGGCAAATTCCCGGCCTGCGCGACGTCTCGACCGACCGCGAGTCGAACGGGCTTGAGGCCAACGTCGTCGTCGATCGCTCCGCCGCGTCTCGCCTGGGGGTGCAGGTGCAGACGATCGACGATACGCTGAACGACGCCTTCGCGCAGCGGCAGATCGCGACAATCTACTCGCCGCGCAACCAATACCGCATCGTTATCGAAATCGATCCGAAGCTACAGAAATCGCCGCGCGATCTCGACCAAGTTTATATCCCGAGCAACACAGGCACGCAGGTGCCGCTGTCGGCCGTGAGCAAGGTCGAGACGCGTACCGCCGCGCTCGTCATCAATCACCAGGGGCAATTTCCCTCGATCACGATCACCTACAATCTGGCGCCCGACGTGATGCTGGCCGACGCGACGCAAGCGATCACCAACGTGATGGCCGGCATGCATCTGCCTGATGGGTTGCAGGCGGACTTTGCCGGTGACGCGCGTGCATTTCAGGCGAGCGCGGGCGCGCAGCCGCTGCTGATCCTCGGCGCGCTTGTCGCCGTCTACATCGTGCTCGGCGTTCTCTACGAAAGTCTCGCGCATCCGCTGACGATCATCTCCACGCTGCCGTCGGCCGGTCTCGGCGCGCTGCTCGCGCTGCAATGGACGCACACGGAATTGTCGATCATCGCCTTTATCGGCATCATTCTCCTGATCGGCATCGTCAAGAAGAACGGCATCATGCTGGTCGACTTCGCTCTCGACGCCGAGCGCAGGCGTGGCGCCGCGCCCCTCGATGCGATCCGCGAAGCCTGTCTCGAACGGTTCCGGCCGATCCTGATGACGACGCTCGCCGCGTTTTTCGGCGCGATGCCGCTGATCATCGCCTCGGGCCCGGGCTCGGACCTGCGGCGCCCGCTCGGCATCACCATTGCCGGGGGCCTGATCGTCTCGCAGGTCCTGACGCTTTACACGACGCCGGTGATCTATCTCTTGCTCGACAAGCTGCACAATCGCCGCCGGCGCGTCCGCGAGCTCCTGCCCTCTCGCGTGCCGACGCCGGCCTAGGAATGCTTCACGCGCTCTCACAGCGTTGTGAGATTTTTCTCCGCCGGTTTCGCCTATATTAGCACACGTATTCGCTCGAAGAGGCTCTTGGCTGATGAACCTGTGGCGCGACAGAACCGGCGCATTCTCGTGGCTGCGCGTCGCGGCGCTCGTCGCGGCTGTGCTGCCGGCGCTGTGGTTGCTTGAACGAACTCTGACGCATGATCTCGGCTCGCGGCCGATCAACGAAGCGATCCATTTCACCGGAACATGGACGATCCGTTTCCTGGTCGCGACGCTCGCGGTGACTCCGCTCCGCGTGCTCGGGCGCTGGCCGAAGCTCATCGGCATCCGGCGTTATCTCGGGTTGACGACATTCGCTTATGCCACGCTGCATCTGTCGCTCTTCATCGTCGATCAGCATTTCGACCTGATTCATGTCGCGGCGGAGATCGCGCTGCGCTTCTACCTCCTGATCGGCTTCACTGCTTTTATCGGGCTCTGCATCCTCGCCTCGACCTCGACCGATGCCTCGATCAAGCGGCTCGGCGCCCAGCGCTGGACGAAGCTGCACAAAATCATGTTCATCGTGACGCCGCTCGCCGTCGTGCACTCGTTTCTGCAGGCAAAGATCGACGTTAGCGACGCGACCATCATTGCGTCCGTGGCCGTCCTCTTGATCTCGTTACGAGTCCTGAAGCGCTACGGGGACGCCAACAATCCGCTCGCCGTGGCGGGCGTGGCGGTCGGCGTCGCGCTTGCAACGGCGTTGATCGAGGCCGGATGGTTTGCAGTCCTGACCGGCGTCGATCCGCGGCTCGTTCTCGAAGCCGATCTCGACATCACGATGGGGCGTCCGGTCTGGTATGCCCTTGGCGCCGGCATTCTGGCGATTCTCATCGCCCTCATCCGCCGAAACGCCAAAGGCAAGGTTCGCCGGCGCCAGCCGACGCGAATGCAGCCGGCCTGAGGGCGCCGCGCGCTTCCCAAGCCGCGCGCCTTCACCTAGTTATTGTCGCCTCACGCACCGCGAGGCGCTCATGTCCTTCGTCTTTCCGATCACCACGCCGAGCGTCGCCGTCGCCGGCGAGTCCGCGCGTTTTCCGGTCCGGCGCATCTTCTGCGTCGGCCGTAACTACGCGGCGCATGCGCGCGAGATGGGCAAGGACCCCGATAAAGAGCCGCCGTTCTTCTTCACCAAGCCGGCGGACGCGGTGGTCGAGAGCGGCGCGACGATCCCCTACCCGCCCGAGACGAAGAACCTGCACTACGAGATGGAGCTCGTGCTGGCGATCGGACGCGAAGGCGCCAACATCCCGCCGGAGCGCGCCTTCGATTACGTCTGGGGCTATTGCTGCGGCATCGATCTGACCCGCCGCGATCTGCAGGGCCAGGCCAAGGACATGGGCCGCCCGTGGGACTGGGGCAAAGCCTTTGATCAATCGGCGCCGGTCGCGCCGATCCACAAGGTGTCCACGGTCGGACGGGTCGACAAAGGTCGTATCTGGCTCGCCGTCAACGGCAAGGTGAAGCAGGACTCAGACTTGGCGCTGATGATTTGGCCGATCCCCGACATTATCGCGTTCCTATCGCGCTCGATGAAGATCATGCCGGGCGATCTCGTCATGACCGGCACGCCCGAAGGCGTCGGCCCCGTTGTGCCAGGCGATCGCATCACCGGCGGCATCGACAGGCTCGGTGAGATCAGCGTCAATATCGGCCCGGCCGAATCCAGTGCCGTGAATATCGCGGCGGAGTAACGTCAGGCACAGCGACGAGCCCTGCTCCTGACGTGCGATTCCGCACAGGCAAGCATGGCAAAGCTAGCGTATTGCTCCGCTTTGGAACCTTTGCTTTTGAGCGCGCTCGCCTACATGAGAAAAGCGCTTGCAATGCAGCGGCGGTACCACTGCATGATCGGAGGAAATCGTGGGATCGAACCATTTGCATAAAAGACCGAAGACATTTGCGGGCCGCGTCATTTTTGCGGGCGCGGCGTCGATGGCCCTCATTGCTCTCGCGCCTCCGACGCTCGCGCAACGCGCCGATGCAGGTTTCGGCCAATTTGCCGGATCGTGGGCCGGGGCGGGTACGATCTCGACAACAAACGGCAGCGAGCGAATCCGTTGCAGGGTAAACTACGGCGTGACCGCGGGCGGCGCGCGCCTGCATCAAGATCTGCGCTGTGCCAGCGATAGCTACAATATCCAGGTGGCAAGCGACATCGCGAACCAAGGCGGCGCGATATCCGGCACCTGGAGCGAGCTCACACGTCAGGTCTCCGGCAATGTCTCCGGCCGCATGAGCGGCGGAGACATCCAAGTCGCGGTCAGCGGACCGGGTTTCTCGGCGGGCCTGTCGATCTCGACCAGCGGCAACAGGCAATCGGTGACAATTCGTCCGAGCGGCGGCGACATCAGGGATGTGTCAGTGAGCCTGATGCGGAGCCGGTAACCGCCTCTACACGTTTCTGCCAATCCGCGCCTCCGTGCCGGCGCGGAGGCGCGCGATGTTTTCGCGGTGCTTCCATAAGATTAGAAGCGTCATGACAAACGCGATTGCTGCGAGATCGAGCGAATGCAACAATGCAAGCACGATCACGCTAGCGATCGTGCCGGTTATTCCCGCTGCTGACGAGTAGCGCGTGATCAGCGCGACGGCAATCCAGACGATCGCAAAGACAAGCGCTGCTGGCCAATACAGCCCAAGCATGCAGCCCAAGAATGTCGCTACGGCCTTACCGCCGCGAAAGCCGAGCCACACCGGAAACATATGGCCGAGCAGCGCCCCGAGCCCGGCCGCCATCGCGGGATAAAGTCCGAAACGCCACGCGATAAGCACCGCAACTGTGCCCTTCAGCGCATCCAAAATGAGTGTCGCCGCAGCAAGGTCCTTGCGCCCCGTGCGCAAAACATTGGTTGCGCCGATATTGCCGGAACCGATCGCTCTAATGTCAGTCGTCCCGGCAAGCCGCGTCAGCACGAGGCCGAATGGAATCGAGCCAAGTGCGTATCCCCCGATCAGCGCCAGCAGGATCAGGAAAAACTGCGTGGCAGACATCACATCTCCTCGTGCACGATCTCGCCGGCGACCAGCGTGAGTTTGACGCGGCCCTGCAGGCGCGCCGCATCAAAGGGCGTGTTCTTGCAGCGCGAGCGCAAAGTCGCGGGATCGAGGACGAAGGGCTCGTCGGGATCGAAGCGGATGAGATCGGCGGGCGCGCCGCGCGTGAGCCGGCCCTGCGGCAGGCGCAGGATTTCGGCCGGACGCGTCGACATGGCGCGCACGAGCTTCGGCAGCGAAATGTCGCCGGAATGGACGAGGCGCAGGCCGGCGGAGAGCATGGTCTCGAGACCGACTGCGCCGTATTCGGCTTCGGCGAACGGCAGCCGCTTCGTCTCGACGTCCTGCGGATTGTGGTCGGAGACGATGGCGTCGATGAGACCTGAGGCGAGCGCCTCGACAAGCGTGACGCGCTCCTCCTCGCTGCGTAAGGGCGGCGCGAGTTTCAGAAACGTGCGGTAATCGCCGATATCGCTTTCGTTCAGCGTCAGATGGTTGATCGACGTCGCGGCGGTGACGGGGAGCCCGCGGGCTTTCGCGTCTTCGAGCCGCTCCAGGGATAGCGTCGTGGTGATCAGAGCGGCGTGGTAACGGGCGCATGTGAGCGCGACGAGGCGCAGGTCGCGGTCAAGTACGATTGCCTCCGCCTCGCGCGGAATACCGGCAAGGCCAAGCCGCGAGGCGAACTCGCCCTCGTTCATGACGCCTTCCCCGACGAGGTCGCGATCTTCGGTCGCGTGCATGACCAGCGCGTCGAAATCGCGCGCGTAAGTGAGCGCTCGCCGCAATACCTGGGCGCTGACGACCGAACGCGAACCATCGGTGAAAGCGACCGCGCCGGCAGCCTGCAAGAGTCCGATTTCGGCGATCTCTTTGCCGGCGAGCCCTTTGGTCAGCGCCGCGGCCGGCAGGACGCGGACCCGGCCCGTGTCGCGTGCTCGCCGCAGCAGAAAATCGACGACGGCAGGATCGTCGATCGGCGGATTCGTCGCCGGGTTGGCGACGATCGTCGTCACGCCGCCCGCGGCGGCGGCCGCCGTGGCAGTGGCAATCGTCTCGCGATGCTCCGCCCCGGGTTCGCCGACGAAGGCTGAGAGATCAATGAGACCCGGCGTGACGACATCGCCGCCGCAATCGATGACCCGCACGCTTTCGGGCAGCACATCGGCGCGGATCGCTTCGCCGACGCCGGAAATGACGCCCTCGCTCACCAGCACGCCGCCGCGCGTCTCCGTCAGCGCGGCCGGATCAACGAGACGCGCGTTAACGAGTGCCAACGGCGGGTGAGACATGGGCGCTGATTAACCCGCGAGCTTGGCGCTAGCAACCAAACCGAGAGAAAAAGCCGAGACTTCGCGGATCAAAGGCTAAGCCTGCCTTGTTTCCTCGATTGGATAAACCGGACGTGAACGATCAAGCCACGAATCATTCAGGCAGAACCCGGTAATCCGCCTGCAAGCTCGAAAAGCATGGGAGTGGCAATGTTCAGCTACCACGCGCGGCGGCGCAATCTGGCGCCGCGGCAAGCCGTCTACCGTGCGCTCTTCTGCGAGCCGGGCTCCCAGAGCTGCGAGCCGATCCACGTCAGCAAGGCCTATCTCGGGCACCTGCGCGGCAAACGCGCCCGCTCCGTCTCGGTCGAGGGCGACAAGCGCATTCTGGTCGATGCGGGACGCACGCGGACCGCCGCCCCCGTCAACGAAGCCGCGGCGAAGTTTCTGGCAAAGGCCGATCCGAAGGCCAAGCCAATTGTCGTCCACGGACCCGCCTGGCTTCTCCTCGATGAGGAGAGCTGGTTCTGCCTCTGGCATCGCGTCGGCGACGGCAACGACCTGCGCGGCCGCGTCGAGCCGCTGGTCAGCGGTCAATTCATTGTCGAGACGGTGCGATTTCCCGACAACGGCGACATCGCGGTGTGGCAGCGCTGGCTCTTCCGCAACGAGGAGGATTTCGCTGCCGCGTCCGGGCTGACCGGAATGCAGCCTTGCGGAGACATTGAGCTGCCGAAGAACAGCGTGGTCTCACGCTAGCCGTTCGGTAAGTGCTGGGCGAGCGCTTCCAGCACCGCCATGCGCACGGCGACCCCCATCTCGACCTGCTCGCGGATCAGGGATTGCGGACCGTCGGCGACGAGCGAGTCGATCTCGACCCCGCGATTCATCGGCCCGGGATGCATGACCAGGGCGTCGGGCTTCGCCAGCGCGAGCTTCTCTTCGTCGAGACCGTGGAAGCGGAAATATTCCTTCGTCGAGGGCACGAAGGCGCCGTTCATCCGCTCGCGCTGCAAGCGCAGCATCATGACGATGTCGGCCCCGGCGAGCGCTTTGCGCAGGTCGTGAAAGACCTCGACGCCGAGGCGCTCGATACCGGTGGGCATCAGGGTTGACGGCCCCGCCACGCGCACGCGTGCACCCAGCGCCAACAACAACAACATGTTCGACCGCGCCACCCGCGAATGCATGATGTCGCCGCAGATCGCGACGGTCAGCCCCTCGATGCGTCCCTTGTTGCGGCGGATCGTCAGCGCGTCGAGCAGCGCTTGCGTGGGGTGCTCATGCGCGCCGTCGCCCGCATTGACGACGGCGCAATCGACCTTGCGGGCGAGCAGATGGACGGCGCCCGCCTGCGCATGCCGC
Source organism: Methylobacteriaceae bacterium (assembly GCA_034669505.1). Taxonomy (GTDB): domain Bacteria; phylum Pseudomonadota; class Alphaproteobacteria; order Rhizobiales; family Beijerinckiaceae; genus JAFASC01. Next base: position 33,304 of record JAXDNJ010000020.1, on the reverse strand, counting down.
ACGATGATGATGTCGGGCCGCATCGCGTTCAGCGTGATCGCCGTGTCGATCAGCGTCTCGCCCTTTTTCACGCTGGAGGTCGCGACCGACATGTTCATCACGTCGGCCCCGAGGCGCTTGCCGGCGAGTTCGAAGGAAGATTGCGTGCGGGTCGAGGCTTCGAAGAAGAGGTTAATCTGCGTGCGTCCGCGCAAGGTCGTGCGCTTCTTCTCGACTTGCCGCGACACTTCGACGGCCTCTTCGGAAAGATCGAGCAACGTCACAATATCCTGCGACGACAGGCCCTCGATGCCGAGGAGATGGCGGTGGGGGAAGAACGGCCGGGGTGGGGCGATCGCGGCGGCGAGCGGCATGAAAGAGGCGGTCTAGGCGCTTGTGGCGCCGGAGGCAAGATGCCGCCGCTGCGCGGGGATCCCAACCCATATTTCAATCGGTGACGGCCGCTGTTCTGATCGCCGCCAGAGCAGCTTGCCTTATTTGCTTTGCCGAGCGCTCTTCGATTGAGCTTTGCCAGAACTCGCGTGAGCTTTTGTCGAACGGCCGTAAGCCTCAGTTGAATGCTTGCAGGCCGCCGCGTGGTCAGACTTGCCATGATGCTCGGCGGCCGCGCGATGCGCCTTGGCGTCGCTCTCATGATGTCGCGCGGCCTCGGTAATGTGCAGGTAGAGACATTTGTTCTTCGCTCCGCGGGAAGATGCGCCGCTCTTTGCTAGACATTTGAAAAAGAAGGGGTTTGGCACGAAAAGGTAGCCAATAGACGGTGTAATGCACCTTGGGCCTCCTTATGTAAGAGACCACGCCGGATGTAAGAGACCACGCCGGGCGACCCACGCGACTGACGAACGTTCGCCGCCAAGGATAACTGCCGCCCAAACGATGTCTGTGATCGGAAACTCTGCTTTGTCTGCGATTTTCCTATGCTTGCTGCTTGTGGCCATAAGCGGAGCTATCCTGGAATCGATAGCTTTCTAGCGGCGAGTAAGGCGGACCACGAGATAGAATCCATACTCCGGCGATGGGACCCTCGCCCAAGGGCGAGCACTGAACGCTCAATGATGACCACGCGCCATTCTTCGTTGCAGGCCAGAGCGTCCGCTTTGCGAGAGCATCGAGATTCACGCCCGCAGCACCGGGTGATTTCAAGATTGCGCGGCTCCTGCCCGAAAGTGCAGGCGAACTGCAGTATCGCGTCAGAAGCGATAAGGAGGCCTACGAACGTGTAGTCGGCCTGCACAAACTTGAGGCGCAAACGTTTGAAGCTGCATTCAAGTCTAATCCGTCGAACGAGTAGCTCTGGTCGCAAAACACGGAACTGTTTCGCTTCACTAATGGATTGTCGATGGCTAAACGGCGGTGGGCGCTCACCGGAATCGGGTGGACGCACGCATTAACCGAGACGAATCTCGTCCCCGTCAGAGCCTAAGCATCGTATCGAGCTCCGCCTCAAGCGCCGATTTGGTGAGCAATTTGCGATTGCCGGTTTGTCCGATATGCCAATCGAATTTATCCGTGGTCGCGTCCCGCAGACGATATAGTTGAACCTTGTGGCTAGGTCTGTCGGTCCGGAACATGTCGACCACACCGGAGGACGCCAGCCTGGTGGATGCCGCGGGATAGAGCGCAACGGCGACCGGGTGATCCTGTTCTTTTCCCGGTGCAAAGATCAGAAGGCCTTCGATTTCATAATCGCCGCCGAGGTGTTCTTCACGAACCTGCACGATCTTCGACGCAAACCCCAGCAGCTTATGCTCAGACAGGAATTCTTTCACCTGCACGTATAAGGCGTCGATCACCGCCACCCATTCCGCGAGCTTCTCAGGTGCTTCGTCTCTTCGTCTGCGCTCGCGATCGGCGCCCTTCTGCATTTCCTCCAGCGTTTCTTTCAGCCCCAAACCGTATTCCTCTCGTCAAGCTGCCCGGTAGAAAGGTTGCGCGAGCCAATCTGTCGGTGCTGGCAGGCGCGCGTCAGACGCGTGGAGTTGCGCCTGACGCTCTGGTATCTCCCCCGTGAGAGATCAGTAGTCCATGCCGCCCATGCCGCCCATGCCGCCGCCGCCTGGCATGCCGCCGCCTGCCGCTTCCTTCTTCGGCGCTTCGGCGATCATCGCCTCGGTGGTGATGAGGAGACCGGCGATCGACGCGGCGTCCTGCAGCGCGACGCGCACGACTTTGGCCGGATCGACAATGCCGGCACTCAGCATGTCGACGTAATCCTCGGTCTGAGCGTTGAAGCCGTAGGTCTCGGACTTGTTGCCGAGAATCTTGCCGACGACGATGGCCCCTTCGCTGCCCGAGTTCTCAGCGATTTGCCGGATCGGCGCCTCGAGCGCGCGAAGCACGATGTTGATGCCGGCTTGCACTTCGGCATTGTCGTTGGTGAGCTTGCCGACCGCCGCTTTGGCGCGGAGCAGCGCGACGCCGCCGCCGGGCACGATCCCTTCCTCGACCGCAGCGCGGGTGGCGTGGAGGGCATCGTCGACGCGATCTTTCTTCTCCTTCACCTCCACCTCCGTCGAGCCGCCGACGCGGATGACCGCGACGCCACCGGCGAGTTTGGCGAGGCGCTCCTGCAGCTTCTCCTTGTCGTAGTCGGAGGTGGTCTCCTCGACCTGCGCCTTGATCTGGGCAATACGGCCCTCGATCCCGGCCTTGTCGCCGGCGCCGTCGATGATCGTCGTATTCTCCTTCTCGATCCGCACCCGCTTGGCGCGGCCGAGCATCTGCAGCGTCACGTTCTCAAGCTTGATGCCGAGATCTTCCGAGATCGTCTGGCCGCCGGTCAGGATCGCGATATCCTCGAGCATGGCCTTGCGGCGGTCGCCGAAGCCCGGCGCCTTCACCGCCGCGACCTTGAGCCCACCGCGCAGCTTATTGACGACCAGCGTCGCCAAAGCCTCGCCCTCGATGTCCTCGGCGACGATCACGAGCGGCTTGCCAGTCTGCACCACCGCCTCGAGGATCGGCAGCATCGCCTGCAGCGACGACAGCTTCTTCTCGTGGATGAGGATGTAGGGGTCCTCGAGTTCGGCCACCATCTTCTCGGCGTTGGTGATGAAGTACGGCGAGAGATAGCCACGGTCGAACTGCATGCCCTCGACGACGTCGAGCTCGGTCTCGGCGGTCTTTGCCTCCTCGACCGTGATCACGCCCTCGTTGCCGACTTTCTTCATCGCCTTGGCGATCATCTCGCCGATCGAGGCGTCGCCATTCGAGGCGATCGTGCCGATCTGGCCGATCTCCTCGGAGGAGCCGACCTTCTTGGCGCGCTTCTCGATGTCCTTGGTGACCGCCGCCACGGCGATGTCGATGCCGCGCTTCAGGTCCATCGGGTTCATGCCGGAGGCAACGAGCTTGATGCCTTCCTTCATGATCGAGGCGGCAAGCACGGTCGCCGTCGTCGTGCCGTCACCGGCAAGTTCGTTGGTCTTGGAGGCGACCTCGCGCACCATCTGCGCGCCCATATTCTCGAACTTGTCGGAAAGCTCGATCTCCTTGGCGACGGTGATGCCGTCCTTGGTGATGCGCGGCGCGCCGTAGGACTTGTCGATGACGACGTTGCGGCCCTTCGGGCCGAGCGTCACCTTGACGGCGTTGTTGAGCGTATCGATGCCACGCAGCAGCCTGTCGCGTGCGTCGGTTGAAAAGCGAATTTCTTTAGCGGCCATGATATTGGTTCCTTGGTGTGGGGATGAACGGGTTCGGGTCGGGGCTTGGCCTTAGGCCGCCTTCTTCAGTTTGGCGGCGCCCTCGATCACGCCCATGATGTCGGATTCCTTCATGATCAGAAGGTCTTCGCCGTCGAGCTTGACCTCGCTGCCCGACCATTTGCCGAACAGGACGCGGTCGCCGGCCTTAAGATCGAGCGGCACGATCTTGCCGTTCTCGTCGCGGGCCCCGGGACCGACAGCGACGACTTCGCCCTCTTGCGGCTTCTCCTTGGCGTTGTCCGGGATGATGATGCCGCCCTTGGTTTTCTCCTCGCCTTCGATACGGCGGACGACGACACGATCATGCAGGGGACGGAATTTCATGGGTGTTTCCTCGATTGGGAGTGAGGATTAGCACTCTATACAGGTGAGTGCTAATAGCAATGGGTATCTTCTCGTCCTCGCGAACCAGTGTGCAATTGAGGAGGGCAGCTAGGGCCGTTGTTCAGCCAAAGCAAGGCGCCGGGTTGGCACCTCAGGCCAGGTCCCACCCGCGATCATAGAGAGCGCACAGGGACCTAACTTACTGCATCGTTGTCGCGCCAATAGGTCCCACATGGAGCGATGGGAGGAAATACGTGAGCTTGACTCCAACAGGACTTCCGGCAGTCCGCCACCCGGGTCACGTAGAATTCGATATGTTCGACCAGGACCGGCAGCTTGTATGCGTCATGATCACCGACCACGCGCTTGATGACCTAGAGCCCGAAACCAAGCAGGGCTCGGACTACCAAGGCATCTTCGACCGTCAGCTGGAACGCATCTACGCCATTGCAGCTCGCAAATTCTGTATCGGCGAAAGGGCCGTGACGATCAATGCTGTCGATGTTCAAAACATCAGATGAGCTGACGAAATGTCCTTATCACGCTATTAGGCTGGCTGCACTAATGGTAGCGCCAAGTAACGTAACGCGCCGCCATACGGCATTGGGACCAACTCAGCTGGGCTCTGCGCCCCGCGCATGCCGATGCCTGGCCAAGGATCGAGCACGCCGATGTTTACGATATTCGGCCCCATAGGAGTCGCAAAATACCCGATAGCAGTCAGCACGACAGCATGCGTCGTGTTGCCGAGTAGAAGCGGACGTTCGCTTGCCAACGTTTGGATAATCTCTTGGTTGTTCAGGGTCATTACGCCGGCATCCGCATCAAACAAGCCCTGCATTGTGGAGCGAAACCGGCGACCTCGAGCGTCCACCCATTCGCGATTCAACTGCTGCGAAATCGTCGCGCCGGCCATTGCAGGTAAATTGACCGTAGCGCCATATACCGCTTCCACGATTTGTTGCTGCGAAACGTCATAGCCGTAATATTTAAAGATCATCGACACCGATGCTGCCCAACACCATTGCGGCAGTTCTTGAAACGCATAGAACGTTGGTAGTCTCGCCCTCGCTACGCCGGCCTCACATGCTTCACCCACCGCCGTCTGTTGACATTGCAGGTACGCGTGAGCGCACCGCGTCGGAAGTAGCGCACCGGCCGCAGCCGCCGAAAATGTTATGAGAAACTCGCGCTTGTCCATATTGCCTCTCCTATTGTTTATTGACACTCGATTGCAGTCGGGCCGATCAGGTGGCTGAATACCCGCCATTTTAGATCCTGAGTAGCGCGCAGGGTGACAGCTTCCTGTCGACAATTGGTCGAGTTAGAAAACTTCGTTCGGTAATTTAGAACTTGATACAGTCCAAGAGGATATCCTTGCGGCGACTGAATAGAACTGGTTCCAACCAATTCACGAGTTACGGCCACGCCTAACGGCTTTCGATAACTTTGATAAAGCCGTTGCAGGGTTTCGACAGTATCAACGCTGACGCCATGCGCCGCCGGATCAAGCTCGTCCCATCCCTCTCGAATCTTCCCCTCATCTACCTTGTGAAGATATTCTAAGGCGATGGGTTCAGGAGAGGAAGGAGGGGCAACGAACTGAACAACGGTCTCAGCGATCTTAGGCTGAAAGAAAAATACGGCAGCAAACAGCGCTAGCGCACCCGTTGCCCGAAACAACGGCTGGTTTCCAAGATTTAGTGTGCCAGGCAACATTGCGCCGACACCGGCTGCGGACAGCGCGAGAGTAGTAACGAAAACACGAACCTGGAAAGAAGTTGGATTGGGATACTGAGTTGCAAATACCAACATCGCGGTGAGAAAGCACACACCAAAACCAAAAGCCAAAAGCGCGTTCACCGTCACCGAACCACGCAACCACGGCTGAGTCGCTATTCTGTCTGTCACAGAAACCTCTCAGTAAAATAGGAAGAATAAGCCTCTCCTTGCGAGCGAGTACTGCTCTGAAGAGTAAGTACTAAGTAGTTGTTCAGGCGTCCTCCTTAAGCACGACGAGGCCTGAGCCGCCGGATTGCGACCGATCGCGATATCTTAGCCACTTGAGCATCAAATTGTCTCCTGGACAACTCGCAATTTTCTGGACTTGAGTATCTTTCATCAAGGCCTCTATCCTGGGCAACCATGCCGATGCGGTCCGTCGTCAGGCGGACAGCTGCGCGACCCAAAAGCGGCGACTATCAGCATACTTTCAGCTTTAACTCGATCGGCCGAGACAAAGACGAGGCAACGCAATTATCTGAGCCCAAAAAAGCCGTTGCCCTTTTTAGCTGAGGAACTCCATCTGCCGATTGATCGCCGGCCCGCTGTCGTCATTTAGCCCGGCTCACTGCCTTCACCTTTCCCGTATCCCCGCCTCGCTAAGCGGCGCCCCCCTTCTCCCCCGGATCGCCCAAAACCCGCGTCGCGAGTTCGGTGTCCTGGTATTCCGTCACCTCTTTGAGCTTGCCGGCCTCAAAGCGGAACACGAAGCAATAGGTATTGCGATAGGGCTCGCCCGCCTTGGTCATATTGTCGCCGCGCGCCTCGACGGCGACAAAGTCGCCATCCGCGATGATCCGTTGCGCCCTGGTTTTCACCCGGCCTTCGATCTTGCCGCGCAGCGGGCGCATGAGGTCGTTCGCCACCGCATCCCTGCCTTCATATGTCCTGGACCATTTCGTCGTGCCCGGAATGATCCAGCGGAAGTCTTGCCCCATGCTCTCGAAGAGCAGCCGTCCGTCGCCTATCTCCAGGCCGGCGAAGATGCGCTCTATGAGGTTCCTGTTTTCGGCCGTGCCCATGATCTCGATAGCCCCACCTGAATTGTCCGAGGCGCAGATCGGTGCTCTCCTCGATCTCTTCTACACCAAGGTGCGGGCGGATCCCGAGCTCCGCCCGGTCTTCGGCCGCGCGATTCGTCCCGAGGAATGGCCGGCGCATATGGCGACCATCCGGGATTTCTGGTCCGCGGTGATGCTGAAGAGCGGCCGCTACCGCGGCAATCCGCTTCAGGTGCACAAGGAGATCGAAGGCGTATCGCCGGAGCTGTTCACGCGTTGGCTGGCTCTGTTTGACGAGGCCTGCCAGGAGATGCTCCCGCCCGATCTTGCCGAAGCGATGCACGGGCGCGCGGTGCAGATCGCCGACAGCCTCAAGGCGGGCCTGTTCTTCCGCCCCGCCGGCGCGGTGTAGCGATGGAGCTCGAACGCACGCTCGCCCAGGCCCTGCTCCATTCGATGTCCGACGCCATCATCGCCAGCCACAGCGACGGGTGCATCACCTTCTGGAATCCAGGCGCGGAGCGCATCTTCGGCTTCTCCCGATCCGAGGCGATCGGGCAATCGCTCGACCTTATCATCCCCGAGCGGCTGCGGGCGCGGCACTGGGCCGGCTACACGCAGGTGATGCGCACCGGCGAAAGCCGCTACGGCCACGGCGACCTCCTATCCGTGCCGGCTTTGCGCAAGGACGGTACGCGCCTGTCGATCGAATTCACCATCGTGCCGCTGAAGGACGAGGCCGGCGCGATGGCCGGCATGGCCGCGATCCTGCGGGACGTGACGGCGCGTTTCGAGGAGATGCGGGCGCTGCGGCAGAAGGCCGGCGCGGCCGGATAGGCCGAGCCCCGATTTGACAGCGGGCCCCCAGGTCCCCATTTTCGCGGCCGCCGGGCCGGGCTTCCCCCGCCCCGCCTTTTTCTGATAACCCGCCGTGCCGCGCCGCTCGAGCCAGCTTGAGCCGAGTCGCGTCCCAAGGATTTTGCATGAACGTCGTCATCGTCGAGTCGCCCGCCAAGGCCAAGACGATCAACAAATATCTAGGCAAGGACTACGAGGTTTACGCCTCGTTCGGCCACGTACGCGACCTGCCCTCGAAGGACGGGTCGGTCGATCCCAACGCCGATTTCGCCATGAAGTGGGAGGTCGACGCCAAGTCGGGCAAGCGCCTCTCCGACATCGCCAAGGCTGTGAAAGACGCCGACAAGGTGATCCTGGCGACCGACCCCGACCGCGAGGGCGAAGCGATTTCGTGGCACGTGCTCGAGATCCTGCGCGGCAAAAAAGTCCTGAAAGACAAACGGGTTGAGCGGGTCGTCTTCAACGCGGTTACGAAGGACGCGATCCTCGATGCGATGAAGCATCCGCGCGAGATCGACACGGCCTTGGTCGATGCCTATCTCGCCCGCCGCGCGCTCGACTATCTCGTCGGTTTCACGCTGTCGCCGGTGCTTTGGCGCAAGCTCCCCGGCGCCCGCTCGGCCGGGCGCGTGCAGTCGGTGGCGCTGCGGCTCGTCTGCGACCGCGAGCTCGACATCGAGAAGTTCGTCGCGCGCGAGTACTGGTCGCTGGTCGCGCATCTCCTGACCAAGGATGGGGCGCCGTTCACCGCCCGGCTCGTCGGCGCCGACGGCCGGCGCATCAACCGCCTCGACGTCGGCACCGGCGCCGAGGCCGAGGCCTTCAAGGCCGCCCTGCTGCAGGCGGCCTTCATTATCCGCTCGGTTGAGGCGAAGCCGGCGAAGCGCCACCCCTATGCGCCGTTTACGACGTCGACCCTCCAGCAGGAGGCGTCGCGCAAGCTCGGCTTTGCGCCGGCGCGCACAATGCAGATCGCCCAGCGCCTCTATGAGGGTGTCGATATCGGCGGCGAGACGGTCGGCCTCATCACTTATATGCGCACCGACGGCGTCGACATGGCGCCGGAGGCGATCGCGGGTGCGCGCAAGGTCATCGCCAAGGAATATGGGCAGGAATACCTCCCCGGCGCGCCGCGGAAATACACGGCGAAGACCAAGAACGCGCAGGAAGCGCACGAGGCGATCCGCCCGACCGACATGGCGCGCCTGCCAAAAGCTGTGGCGCGGCAACTCGAGCCAGAGCAGCAGAAGCTCTACGACCTCATCTGGACGCGCACTCTCGCAAGCCAGATGGAATCGGCCGAACTCGAGCGCACCACCGTCGAGATCGAGGCGAAGGCCGGCGGCCGGACGATCGATCTGCGCGCCACCGGCCAAGTTGTGCGCTTCGACGGCTTCCTCACGCTCTACCAGGAAGGCCGCGACGACGAGGAGGACGACGAGTCCGGCCGTCTGCCGCCGATGTCGGAAGGCGACGCGCTGAAGCGCGAGAAGATCGACGCGACGCAGCATTTCACCGAACCGCCGCCGCGTTTCACCGAGGCGACGCTGGTCAAGCGGATGGAGGAGCTCGGCATCGGCCGGCCCTCGACTTACGCCTCGACCCTCGCGGTCCTACGCGATCGCGATTACGTGCGTATCGACAAGAAGCGGCTTTATCCCGAGGACAAAGGCCGGCTGGTCGTCGCCTTTCTCGAGAGCTTCTTCGCGCGGTACGTCGAATACGATTTCACTGCCGATCTCGAAGAAAAGCTCGACCGGGTCTCGAACCACGAGATCGACTGGAAGCAGGTCCTGCGCGATTTCTGGCGCGATTTTTCCGGCGCGGTCGACGAGACGAAAGATCTGCGCACGACCGAAGTGCTCGATAGCCTGAACGAGCTTCTCGGTCCGCACATCTTCCCGCCGAAGGCGGATGGCTCGAACCCGCGCGCTTGCCCGTCGTGCAGCGAGGGCCAGCTGTCGCTCAAAGTCGGCAAGTTCGGCGCCTTCATCGGCTGCTCGAACTATCCGGACTGCCGCTACACCCGCACGCTGACGCCGCCCGATCCGAACGCGCCGGAGGGCGAAAAGCCGGGCGTCAAGGCGCTCGGCCGCGATCCCGAAACCGGCGCGGAAGTAACGCTGCGCGATGGCCGCTTCGGCGCCTACATCCAGCTCGGCGAGCCGGAGGAGGAAGGCGACAAGCCGAAGCGCTCGTCCCTGCCGAAAGACCTGAAGCCCGAGGACGTCACTTTAGAGAAAGCGCTGAAGCTGCTCGCGCTGCCGCGCGAAGTCGCGAAACATCCGGAAAGCGGCGAGCCGATCGTTGCGGGCATCGGGCGCTATGGCACGTATGTGCAGCATGGGCGCACGTACGCCAATCTCGGCCGCGACGATGACGTCCTGGAGATCGGCGGCAATCGCGCGATCGATCTGATCGTCGCAAAGGAGAGCGGCCGCGGCGGCGGGCGTTTCGGCTCGGCGCCGGCGGGGCGCGTGCTCAGCGATCATCCCGAAGGTGGCGTGGTCGCCGTGAAGCCGGGGCGCTTCGGCGCTTATGTGAATTGGGGCAAGATCAACGCGACGATCCCGCGCGGCACCAATCCCGACGACCTGACGCTCGAGCAAGCAGTCGAACTATTGCGCGCGAAGGCGAGCGGCGCGCCCGCCGCCGGCGACGGCAAATTGCTCGGCGAGCATCCCTCCGGCGGCAAGATCGTGCTGCGCGAGGGACGCTACGGTCCCTATGTGAGCCATGGCAAAGTCAATGCGACGCTGCCGAAGAGCACCGCGCCGGATGCGATCTCGCTGCAGGACGCGATCGAACTGATCGACGCGAAAGGCGGCGGTTCAAAGCCGGCGCGAAAGAGCAGCGCGCGCAAAGCGCCGGCGAAGAAGGCGGCGGCCGGCAAGCGCTCCGCAGCGAAACCGCCGGCCAAGAAGGCGGCGAAAGCGGCGCCTGCAAGCAAGCCCGCCAAACGCGCGCGGGGCTAACGCTTACACATTCGTCGTTGATTTCGCGCCCTTCTCGGCATCCGCGGTGCCGGGCACCAGCCCCTTATCCCTGACGTGCTTCACGAAGGCCGCAACCCATGCATCGAAGCAGGCGAGCGCCTCAGCCTCGCCCATCATGTCGTCGGCCTGATCGTCGGCGTAAGGCCGGTTCAATCCGATCGAGGCGTGTTTCCACAAATGATCCGGCACTTCGATGCCGCTGAAGCGGCATTGCCAGACGAGGCCCTGATAGGCCTCGCGCTCCTTGCCCTGATACGGCTCTTCATCAGGCGCGAACCATTCCTTGTGCTTTAAAATCTTCGGACGCCGGTCCGCATCAAGTTCGTTCGCGCCTCGTCGCCGTAGCAAAAGAACGCGGCGGTGCGGCCCTCGAGATGATTGCGCGTGAGCTCCTTCCATTGCGGGCTCTTTTCCAGCGCTTGCGCCTTCAGCGTGCTCTTCTTGTCGAGGAGATCGGGGCGCGGATTGCCGCCGCTCATACAAACGAGCCGGTCGAACATCGTCTTCAGATCGTGCTCGGGCCGTACCACCAGACCGGCCCGATGATCGCCCAGGCGTCGACGCGCGCGAGGCGCTGATAAAGATTGAGATCCCACATGAGATCGGGCTGCGTTTGGCTGCGCGGCCCGTAACAATTGCAGGGCCACACGCAAAGCGCCATTGAGGAGCCAACGCAGCCGTTGCAGCCCTGAATTTTCGGCTTGCCGTGCTCGTTAGAAATATCCTCGTGATCGACCTGCCAGCCGGCCGGCATCTGGCCGAGCATGCGGTGCATCAAAGCACGAGCCTTTGAATCGAGTCCCGGGCAGCCGTCGATCCGCCGCGCGGAACCGGCAATGATGATGACTTTGAACGGGCGTTTCTCAAGCGGCATGCATGACCCTCCCTGCCCGCCTCTTATTACGCGGCAGGTAGAAGGAAACTGCACATTTTCGTGACCAGCGCGCTACTCCGCCGCCGGGCGCGCGCCGCGCGATGCGCCCTCAACCGTCTGCAGTACTTCAAAGCCTTCGAACTGCGGGTGACCGAGATAAAGCGGCTTGTTGCCGCCGGCACTGCGATGCGCGCCCCGAAATGCTTCGGATTGCGTCCAGGCGGTGAAAGCGGCCTGATTGGCCCAGACGGAATGCGAGGAGTAGAGCGTATGGTCCTCGGCCTCAGGCCCGCGCAGCAGGTGGAAGGTCATAAATCCCGGCACGCTTTGCAGATGCGTGTCACGCGATAGCCAGACATGCTCGAAGGCTTTCTCTTCGCCTTTGATCACCTTGAAGCGGTTCATCGCGATGAACATCGGAGCCTCACATTGCTAGCCCGTGCGCAGATAGGCCTACGCCGCGCCCAGATAAGAGAACATCAGCGCACGGCAATACGCGCAAACCCAGCGGTCTTCTTGTACTCATCCGAGAGAGCGCGCAACTCGTCCTGTGTGATATAATCGTCGAGATTGTCGAACGGCTTGTCGCCGACAAGTTCCTCGACCTTGATGTTGATGAAGTCCGGCGGGAATGCGCGGTTGGTACGCACCACGCGCGCCGTCGCCGGCAAGCGCTCGGCCTCGTAAGCCCGCAGCGCCTCGCGCGGATCTGATGCTTGCTGCAGATAATCGGCGAGCACGCGCGCGTCGATCACCGCCTGCGCCGAGCCGTTGGAGCCGCGCGGATACATCGGATGCGCCGCGTCCCCGGCCAAGGTGACGCGGCCGAACGTCCAGCGGTCGACCGGATCCTTGTCGACCATCGGATATTCGAGGATGACCTCCGATTCACGAATCAATTGCGCGACGTCGAGCCAATCGAACGTCCAGCCTGCATATATCGGATAGAAATCAGCGAGATCGCCGGGCTCGTTCCAGTCGTTCTTGCGCGGCGCATCGCGCTTGATCTCGGTCGTCCAATTGATCAGCTGGTTGCCCGCGCCATCGACGTCATCCACGATCGGATAGATCACGATCTTGCCGGTGAGAATGGAGCCGATTCTGAGATATGTGCGGCCATCGAGGATCGGCCTCCGCCGCGTGACGCCGCGCCACGTGTTGATTCCGGTGAAGGCAACCGCGTCATCCGCATAAAATTGCTTGCGGATGGTTGAATTCACGCCATCACACGCGATCACCAGACTTCCCTGTGTGGCAGGAAGCATCTGTCCCCTGGTCGTGTCCTGTAAGAGCACGCGGACGCTTTGCTCATCCTGCTCGACGCCGACACACGTGCGATTGAGCTCGATCCGCTCCGCGCCGAGACGGGAGCATGCGGCCTCGTAGAGCAGGATCTGCAAACGGCCGCGATGAATTCCGACTTCCGGAAACTCATAGCCGGCGGATTTGCCCCGTGGCTCGCGGTAGATCAGTTGGCCGAAGCGATTGTAGAAACGGCTCTCGCTGTTCTCGATGCCGACGGCCAGCAATTGGTCCTGTAGTCCGAGCGCAGTGAATTCGCGCATGCCATGCGGCAGCAGCGTGATGCCGACGCCGAGCTCCTTCATTTCGGGGGCGCGTTCGAAGACGCGGCAGGGAATGCCGCGTTGGTGCAGATTGAGCGCCAGCGTCAGCCCGCAAATCCCCGCACCAATGATGAGGACCTCGTCCACGCCCTTCACCTCAATGGCCGGCGACAGCGCCGCCGATCGCGCGCTCCTCGAGATGCCGCTTCGAGGATGGAAGCTGGCTCATCACCACGACCGCGCAGCTGGCGATGAGCACCGGAACGGCGCCGATCAGAAAGATCGTCGGCGTGTGCCATTCCGCATTCAGCATAAGTCCGCCGAGAACCGGTCCTACAATCGATCCGATGCGCCCGATTCCGAGCGCCCACCCGACACCCGTAGAGCGAATGAACGTCGGATAAAAAGTGGCGGCCAGAGCATTAGATCCGATTTGCGCGCCAACGACGCAGAAGCCGGTTGCAAAAACCGCCGGAATGAGCAGCGCGACCGTGCTTCCGGCAGACCCGATGCTGGCGATGAGGATGGCCGCAAAGAAAAACGCGCAGCCGAGAACGAGATACGGATTTCCCCTGTCCATCAATCGCGCCATGACAAGCACACCGACCGCGCCGCCAACTTGCAGGAGACTGGTCGTGATGACGGCGAGTTCGACGGAGAGGCCGGCATTGTTGATGACGGTCGGCAGCCAATTCGCCAGGAAATACAAGTCGAGCAGGTTCATGAAGAACATGACCCAGAACAGGATCGTCGCGCGCGCGCGCCCTTCCGTGAACAGGTGCATGACGGTGAATCCGCGCGGATGCTCCTCGCTGATAACGAAATGCGCCTCTCCGAGCCGAAGATCGGGATTGATGCGAGCCATCAACGCGCGGATGCGACTATCCTCGCTGCCGCGCAAGGCGAGCAGCCGGATGGATTCCGGCAGGATGAAGTAGAGAAGAGGCGCAAGCGCGATCGGCACCAGACCGCCGAGCCAGAACACCGACGTCCAGCCGTATTTCGAGATGAATTGCGCCGCGATCAGCCCGCCGATCGCCGAGCCGAGCGAGAAGCCGATGAACATCACCATGACCATCGTGGCGCGGCTGCGCTGCGGGCTATACTCCGAGGTGAGCGCGATCGCGTTCGGCATCGCGCCCCCAAGGCCGAGCCCTGTCAGCAGACGCCACCAAAAAAGGCCGTCGAGCGATGTCGCAGTGACCGTCAGCAAAGTGCAGGTGCCAAACCACAGCACGCTCACGATGATGACCGGTTTGCGGCCGATGCGGTCGGCAACCGGGCCGAAGATCAACGCGCCGAGCATCAGGCCGAAGAGACCGGCACCGAAGACCGGACCGAGCGCGCCCTTCTGCAGCTTCCATGCGGCGCCGAGGCTCGGCGCGACATAGCCGATCGCCTGCGCATCGAAGCCGTCCATGAAGACGACCGCCGCGCAGAGCCCGGCGACCATGATCTGGTAGCGGCTGATCTTCTGCTGATCGATCAGCTTGGTAACATCGACCTCGGCCATGCAGCTCTCCCCCTCATTTTTATTAGCGGCGGGGCACATTGGCGAACCCGCAGGGCCGGCCTAGACTGGCGTTTTCCGTCCCGGCAGGTCTCCGATGCTCCGCACCTCTCTCTCGCTTCTTTATCTCGCGTCCTTTGTTCTAGCGGCCGCGGCGCAGGAATCGACGCCTGCGGCCAAGGACCTCGCGCCGAGCGGCAAGCTACGGGTGGCAATCAACTTCGGCAATCCTGTCCTCGCGCAACGCGGCCCGAACGGAGAGCCCAGGGGCGTCTCGGCCGCGCTCGCCCGCGAGCTAGCCAAGCGCCTGAGTGTGCCAATCGATTTCGTGACCTTTGAGGAGGCCGGAAAGGTCGCCGCGGCCGCGTCGCAGGACAAATGGGACATTGCGTTTCTGGCGATCGATCCAACCCGCGCCGCAACGATCGACTTCACGCCGCCCTATGTGCTGATCGAGGGCACCTATCTTTCGCCGGCGAACTCACCGCTGCAAACGGTCGAGGACGTCGACAAGGACGGGGTGCGCGTCGCCGTTGCCGAGAACAGCGCGTACGATCTTTATCTCACCCGCGCGCTGAAGAACGCGAAGCTCATCCGCGGTTCGGACTCCGCGGCCGCGGTAAGCGAGTTCGAACACGGAAAGACGGACGTGCTCGCGGGCGTGCGCCAGCCGCTCGTCACTTACGCCAGTTCGCATCCGGGGACGCGCGTGATGGAGGGGCGTTTCATGAGCATCCAGCAGGCCATGTGCTCGCCGAAGGGCCGCGAGACCGGCGCGCGTTACCTCGGTAATTTCATCGAGGAGATGAAGCGTTCGGGCTTCGTCGAAAAAGCACTCGCCGAAAGCGGGCAATCGGCGAGCGTCGCTCCGACCGCAGGTGAGCGCTAGAACCAGCCCTTCACCTTGAACCAGATAGTCGGGACAATGCCGCTCAACGCGATCACCGCGAGGCCGATCGGGTAACCCCATTCCCAACTAAGCTCCGGCATATTTTTGAAATTCATGCCGTAGATGCCGGCGATGAGCGTCGGGGGTATGCCGACGACCGACACGATGGTGAGGACGCGGAAAATATTGTTCTGATCGATATTGGTCAGCCCGAGCGTCGCATCGAGCAGGAACTGGATCTTGTCGGTGAGATGCGTCTTGTAATCGTCAAGCGAAGCGACGTCCTGCTTGACGACCGCAAGCCGCTGCTTGTTCTGCGAAGAAATCCAGTCGCCGCCGTGGTTTTCGACATAAGGCACGATCCGCCCAATGCCGAGCAGGCAGTCGCGGATATTGGAGGTCATGTCGCCCGAGCGTCCGACTTGCCGCAGAATTCCTCTCAGGCGCTCCGTCTCGCGGCCGGGCGCCTGAGCTTTCTCCGGGGCCGCTTCCTCCCGAAAGATCATGTCGGAAATTTCGTCGAGCTTCGCTTCGACATGTTCCAGCACGTCGGCGGTACGATCGACGATTGCTTCGAGAATGCTGGCGAAAATCCCGGTCGAGCCGGCACAATCGTGGTCCTTGTCGGCAAGACGCTGCCTCACGTCGGCGAATGCTTTCAAATCCTCGAAACGCACTGTTACGACAATCTTCGGCGTCAGAAGAAATCCAAGCGGCGTGCGACCGACCATGTCGCCCCGCCGGAAGATCGTCGGCATGCTGAGGTAGAGAGCACCATCTTCGATATGTAGCCGGCTTGAGTTCTCGATTTCGACGAGCTTGTCGCGGCCGGGCACGTTCAGACCAGCCACGCGCTTGATATAGGCGATCTCCTCGGGTGTGGGACTGAACAGATCGATCCATCCGACATTCGGCGGAAGTTTGTCAGCCGACAAGTCGGCCTGAACCTCGCCTGCATGCGAAAGGCGTTCGAGCTTCAGCATCGGTTCGAAATGCCGCTTGGCATGCGTCGGCTATTTATCCTTGCGAACGCGCTGGCGAAGGAACTCCGCCATCTGTCCGAGCGATTGGCGGCCTTCCGGAACGATGCGATTGAAGATTTGCCAGACGTGCGGGACGACCGGCCAGACCGACAGAATCACTTCGCACCCTGCCGCGCGAATGCGGTCGGCGAGACGGGTGGAATCGTCGCGAAGGATCTCGCGTTGGCCGACATGGATTATGACCGGGGGCATGCCGTGCACATCGGCATAAAGCGGTGAGGCCAGAGGCGTCTGCGGATCGGCGCCGTGCAGGTAGAGTTGCGCGGTCTTTAGTGCGCCCTCCGGATTGAGATAGGCGTCGCGGCCTGCATTCGTTCGGATGCTTTTCCCGGTGATCGCGAGGTCGGTCCACGGCGACAATAGCGCTGCCGCGGCGGGCAGCGGGCGCTTGCGATCGCGCAAGGCTAGGAGCAGCGCGAGCGTCAGTCCTCCCCCCGCGGAATCGCCGGCGACGACGATCTCAGCCGGACGAGCGCCGCGCGAGAGCAGGCCCTCATACGCGCTCAATGCGTCATCGACCGCCGCGGGAAACGGATGCTCCGGCGCCATGCGGTAGTCCGGGCAGAAGACGCGAAACCCCGCATGCGCGAAGAACGCAGTGATCGGGCGGTGCGTGCGCGGCGAGCACACGACGTAGCCACCACCATGCAGGTACAGCATCACCGGCGCATCCGCGGCAATGCCCGGCACTTCCACCCATTCGCCGAGGCAACCTACCCTCGCCTGGCTGATCCGCACGCCCTTCGGCGGGCGCTGCGCCATCTTCTCGATGCGCGCGCGAAGCTTTGGGATATCGATATCCTGCGGCAGCCGTCTTTTGACGAGCAGCCGCAGAGCCGCGTCGATGGCATGCGCTTGCCAACTTGCCATGTAAATCCTTCAGCGGCTGTCGTTCAGGGCCGATTGCGGCCGAGTTCGTCGTGGCTCGACACCCAATCGCCGGCGATGATGGCGCTCGACAGGGATGTCTCGCCCGCAAGTACCACGCCCGCGCAGATTTCGGCGAATTTGTTGGCTTTGCCCTTGCCATAACAGTCAAGCATTTCGAGACATTCTCTCTGCGTCGCAAGTCCCGTGCCGCCGCCATAGGTGGCAACGATCAGCGAGGTTAGCGTGATAGACCAATAGAAGTCGCCGTTGTCCAGCAGCTGGTTGTAGACGACACCGGCATGCGATTCCGAGACGTTGGCGACGTCCTGTCCCGTCGCGATGAACATCGCGGTGAGACCGTTCGCGGCATGCGCACCATTGTTGGCCGAGCCGGCGAGGAAGGCGCCGGCCTGCGAAATTTGACGCGTGTAGAAGAGGTCTTTCGTGTCGACCCGCATCAGGCTCTTCAGGATATCCTTCTTGATCACCGCCTCGGCGACGACGCGCTTGCCGCGCGTGACCAGCATGTTGATACGCGAATGCTTCTTGTCCGTATCCATATTGCCGGAGAGAATGTAGCGCGCGCCGCCCGGATGATTCTTCTTGATCCATTCGCACGCGGCAAACGTCGCCTTGCCGGTCATGTTCTGGCCGGCGGCGTCACCGGTCGTGTAGTTGAAGCGCAGGTGGCGCAGTGGACCGATCGAATATTGGTAGATGTTCTGGAGCTTGCCAGAGCGCGTGGTCGTCTCCGCCGCAGCTTTGATCGCATCAAAATTCTCTTCGACCCATTTGCCGAAGTCGCGCGCCTGCAGCGCGTCTTCCCAAATGAAGACGGGTGAGCGCTGCATATATTGCTCCACGACCGTCGTCTTCACGCCGCCGCATTCGGACAGGAGCCGCATGCCGCGGCTGTAACTTGCCACGAGGGTTCCTTCCGACGTAGCCATCGGCGCATAGAAGTCGCCCTTGGCATGTTCGCCGTTGAAGCGGAGCGGCCCGGCCAGTCCGATCGGCACTTGCGCAACGCCGATGAAGTTCTCGACATTGCCCGGAAGCGTCGACGGCGAGAAGGAATATTGGCCAACATGTTCGAGCTTGACGCCGGTTTGCTCCTGGACAAAAGCCCGCCGCTTCGCAGCAGCTTCAGGCGTATAGTCGTTCTCCTTGTCACGCGGAATGCGCGCGCGGTTGATCGTCGAATGCACCGTCATTTGCGCCTCCCTCTGCGGATCGGCTTGATGCGCCGATCTCGTTGCATGCCAGGATGTTCTCCGAGCTGCGTGAAGGAGGGTAGCGCAGCAAAGAGCGTTGTCTACGCCGTATGCCGGCTTTGCTGCGATTGTGCGGCGCGAAGCTGGAATGGCCGACACGCAGAAATCATTTCGGTTGAGACACGCGGAACCCGAACTGGACAGCGGCGCCGAGAAAGCTAGTGTGCTTACAAACGGAGCGACAGCCGGGCCGAACCGGCGAAAGCGCCCGGGGAGAAAACGACATGGCCGAGCTACCGTGGATCAAGTCTTATCCGGCGGGCGTCCGCTGGAATGCCGAGCTGCCAACCATGCCGCTCCAGCAGATTTTGGAGGATTCGGCGCAGAAATGGGCGGACAAGCCGGCGCTGGAATTCATGGGGAAGAGGATCAGCTATCGCGAACTGAATGATCTCACCAACCGGGCGGCCAAAGGGTTCCAGAACCTCGGTGTGAAGCCCGGCATTCACGTCGGTCTCTACCTTCCAAACACGCCGCACTACGTCATCGCGTTTTTCGGGGTGATGAAGGCCGGCGGCACGGTCGTGAACTATTCGCCCCTCGATGCTGAAAAGGTGCTGGAACACAAGGTCGAGGACAGCCAGACCGATTTCCTGGTGACGGTCAGCCTCAAGGCGCTCTACCCGCAAATGGGCCGGCTGCTCGGTAAGACCCGCCTCAAAAAGCTCATCGTCGGCGATATCGCCGAAATGTCGGGCGCGCCCGACATGGTGCGCGGACAGCTGACCAAGACCGATCAGCTTGCCTCGGTGCCGGACGACGAGCGCCACCTCACCTTCCAGCAATTGCTCGATAATGACGGTAACTACCAAGTCTATCCGCTTGGCGATCTCAAAGAGGCGATCGCCGTCCTGCAATATACCGGCGGTACGACCGGCCTGCCGAAGGGCGCGATGCTGACGCACGCCAACCTGTCGTCGGCCACAAGCCAATATGTCGAATCGACTCAAACCGAGCCGCCGGTCCTGGAGCAAGGCACGGAGCGCGTTCTCGCCGTGCTGCCGCCGTTCCACATATACGCGCTGACGGTGAACATGCTCTTGGGCTTACGTCTCGGCGCCGAACTTGTGCTGCACATGCGCTTCGACGTCGAGGCGATCGTCAAGGACATCGCCAGCAAGAAGATCACGTCCTTCCCCGGCGTGCCGACAATGTATGTGGCGATCATCAATTATCCCGGCATCGAAAAAATCGACGTCTCGTCGTTGAAATGGTGCGCTTCGGGCGGGGCGCCGTTGCCGGTCGAGGTGCAGCAGCGCTTCCAGGAGATCACCGGCTGCCGCCTCGCGGAGGGCTGGGGCATGACCGAGACTTCGCCGACGGGAACGTTCACGCCCCCGAAAGGCCCGGTGAAGCCGGGGTCCTGCGGCATCCCCATTCCCGGCATCACGATCAAATTCGCCAATGTCGAGGACCCGACGAAATATGTTGCGTATGGTGAAAAGGGCGAGATGGCCATCGGCGGGCCGAACGTGATGAAGGGCTATTGGAAAAAGCCCGAAGCCACATCCGACGTGATGACGCCGGATGGATACATGCTCACCGGCGACGTCGGCTACATGGACGAGGACGGCTACATCTACATCGTCGACCGCACCAAGGATATGCTGCTGTGCGGCGGCTTCAACGTCTATCCGCGCATCATCGAGGAGGCGATCTACAAACATCCCTCCGTCGAGGAAGTCAGCGTCATCGGTATCCGCGACGAATATCGCGGCCAATCACCAAAAGCTTTCATCAAGCTGAAGGCCGGTGCGGCGCCTGTGACGTTCGAAGAGATGAAGAATTTCCTCAAGGACAAGCTCGGCAAGCACGAGCAGATCGGCGCCATGGAAATCCGCCCCGAACTGCCGAAGACCGCCGTTGGCAAATTGTCGAAGAAAGAGCTTTACGACGAGGAGGCGCGCAAGCAGGCAGCGGCGTAAACCGCCGCGATCGCGATCGCGATCTTGTCTTAGCCAAGCACGCGTCCGAATTCTTTCGGAACGCGTCGCACCCTTGAAGCGCTATGCATGTAGTCCGTTACGACTTCTGCCCGTCCTCCGGCTTTTTGCCGCGCAGCGCATTCATGTTCTCCTCGACGCGCTTGCGGATCACCTCGAAGGCCTCCTTTTGCGATTTTGACGCCATCTCGGCGAGCTCCCGCATATTCGCAAGCGCCGTCTCGAAGGCGCTGCGCGCGAGTTCCGCACCGTTCTTCAGCGCCGTCTGATTCTTGGCGTCGTCCACCGCCCGCTTCATCGAATCCTGAAGGATCTCGCTTTGGCGGCGAACGAGGTTCTGCCAGCCTTCGAAAGCGATGCGGTTTGCTTCGGCAAGGGCCTCGATGTTCTTGCGTTCGCGCTCGATGATCGATGCGAAATCGACGCCCGGAATCTGGAACTGCTGCAGCATTTTCGTGAAATCGAAAGCAGGTGTCTGACTGCTCCCACTTCCACCACCCGGTTGCGACCCTTGTTGACGGTCTTCGGCCATCGCATTTCTCCTGGTTTTGGCGCAGGTCGACCAACCTGAGCCATTCTTCTTGCTTCAGCCTCCCAAAGGAAGGGTAACGTCGTTGCCGCTCCGTTCAAGCGCCACTTGAATTCAAAATGCGCTCGTCACCCCATAGGCTTCCATCTGGGCCTGAACGCGCGCCACGTCATGACTGAGGATGACGATATCATGTTTGGTGCCGTCCGGGTCTTTCACCTGATCGCGCAGCAGGGCTTCGCCACGGAAGCCGAGACCTTCGAAAATCTCGATCGCGCCACGCTGATCCACGGTCATTTGCGCGCAGAGCTTCTCGAGCCCGAGATTGAGCGCGATTGCGAAAGACTCCTCGATCAGCGCTCTCCCGACGCCTTTGCCGCGAACGGCAGAACTCGTCACCACGCGTAACTCGCCGACATGACGCGCCCAAGACAAGGGATCGCGCACGATTGCCGCGCAGCCGACCACCTTGCCACCGATCGTCGCCACGAGGCTGACGAACGTGCCGCGCTCGATCTCGCTAAGCCAAGCGTTAAGAACCTTCTCCTGGCTGATGTCGCGCGGCAGGAACAGAAGATCGTGCGCCGGGAGCCCACGCGCGAAGGCGAGCACAGCCGGCCCGTCGTCGGGCGTCATCAGACGAATATCCGAAGTGCCCCCCTCATAGGTAATGGTGCGAGGATATTTGCGGGCGTGCTCGTTCAAACCGATCTCTCCCCCAGCCATTGATCAAGTGCCGGCCACAGCCTTTTGACAGCGTTTGGTCCGGCGACGACGCTGACATGACCGCCTTTCAGAACTATCTCTTTCTTGTCGTCCGTACCAACCGAGGCGATCAGCGGCTTCGCCGCATCGTAAGGCACGATGTGATCGTGTTGCGCGACGGCATGGAACACGGGAACTTTGATGTTCCCCATCTCAACCCGCTTGCCGTTAAGCGTCAATTTCCCCGTAAAAAGGCTGTTCTCCCACATGAGTTCCTTAGTGGTCTGCCGGAAATATTCCCCGGCGAGCGGTAGCGTATCGGTCGACCAGCGATCGAACATGCGGTACGATTTCACATAATCATCATTCCAAATGTTTTCCCAGAGCTGAACCTGCCCTGCGATACGCGTCGCCGGGCGCAGCATCTCGAACGAAGTGAAGATCAGTTCGCCCGGAATGTTGCCGAGAGTGTCGACGAGCCTGTCGACCTCGAAATAATTCCTGTCCGACCAGCGCTTGAACATGGTCATGTGTTCGTAGTCGATAGGCGTCGTGAAGCAGGCAAGATTCTTGATCGGGCCGTCGGCGTTCAGGGCTGCATACATCACGGAGAGCACGCCGCCCATGCAATAGCCGACAAGCGTGACATCCTCCTCGCCGGACTCGGCCTGGACGCGGCTGACGCAATCGGGGATGAAATCCAAGACATAAGTTTCCAGCGACAGATGTTTCTCGTCGGCGCGTGGCGCGTTCCAGTCCATCACATAGACGTCGTATCCGCGCTGCAACAAATACTCGACAAGGCTCTGGCCGGGCGCGAGATCGAAAATGTACCCTTTATTCGTCGTTGCCATGACGAGAAGCAGAGGCACGCGGTATATTTCCTCGGCGAGCGGACGGTAATGATAGAGGTTGAGCGTCCCGCGTGAATGGATGAGGTCCTTTGGGGTCGCTCCCATGACCGGCGCCGACGAGGCGATATATTCCAAGCCTTTAATGTTCCGCTGAATAGCGCGCTCGATCGCCGCCTGGATGCGGCCACCCATGGGATCGGCGGCGGCGGGTTTGGTCGCAGTGGCGGAAGCTGCTGTCATGAGGCGACGCCCTTCTGCTCAGCCGATGGGGGTCGCTTGGTGCGCGGCGGCCCCGCCCCAGGCGAATTCACAGCACCTCCACTAATTTTCTCAAGCTGCGTGCTGATGCGGTGAAGACTTGTTTCAATCGTCTGCAGCCGCTCGCCGATATTTATCATTTCAGCACGGCTCGGCAGGTTGAGAGTCGTGAGATAGCGCCCGATCAGTTCGCCGAGTTGCTGTTGCATCGTGGTCGAGGTGGTGGTCGCCTTGTTCATCGCGCGCGAGAACTCGTCGGAGTTCATCGCGCGACCGGCAAATTCATTGATGCCCTTTTCCCATTGCGAAACGAGTTCGCGGAAGGCTGCTGCGGGATCCGGCGGCGATTGCTGCTCGGCCATCTCTTAGTCCTCCCCGTTTCGCCCCGCTAATGTGGCCGTGCCACGGCGACGCCGGCTGCCGACGAACGCATGGCTGCTGCGCTGGCCGCATCAACTTCGCCCGTCGGCAGTGCTTCTAACTCCGCGTAAGCAGCTTTCATATTTTTTGCGAGCGCATAGAGTTCGGATTGCGGCATCGCGCGACGGCACGCGGTCAAGCCGAAATCCATCGATCCCGCATAGCTCTGGACGGTGATGTTCAACGCGGTGCCGTGATACGGAATCGAGACAGGGAAATAGCTCACCATTTGCGCGCCAGCGACATACAGCGTTTTCTGCGGGCCCGGAACATTGGAGATCACGACATTCGAGAATGGCGGCATGCGATCGGCGAGATTGGATCGGCCATACAGCATCGCAAAGCCGCTCATGATCCACGGCGAGCCGATCATCGGAAAATCGGTTGCGATGATGCCTTTCACCCGGCCGAGAGTCTCCTTCGATTCCTGAGCCGAGTTGCGGATGGCCTCGAGCCGCTTCTGCGGATCGGCCGTGTCGGTCGCCAGGCTTATTCTCACCATCGTGACTTGATTGTTCATCGACTTGTCGCCTGCTTCCCGTAGGCTCGCCGGGACACTGGCTTGCAGCGGCTCATCGGGAAGCGAATTGCGCACTTCGAGAAACTTCCGCAACCCCCCGGCGCAAACGGCCATGACGATGTCGTTCAGCGTCGCGCCGTGGCGCTTGGCGAGCGCCTTCATGTCGGCAAGCGGAACCTGCATCGTCGCGAAGGAGCGCTGGTTGGTTACCGCGACATTGAAAAGCGTTTTTGGCGCTGCCCTCAGATTCTGGCCGCCACCCTGCGAGCGATCGGCGAGACGCGTGGCCGCACCGGCAAGATCATTCATCACTTCCGCCGCTTTCGGCCACATCTGCGCGAGCTTGGCATATTGCGTGGCGGCGTTGCGGAGACCCGCCTCGATCATTTCGGTGATGCCGAGTTGGTAGCCTCCGGTCTGCCGGCGAGCAGGCGGCTCGAACACGCGCGGCTCCGGCGTCGTATCATACAGAACGTTGGCGAGTTCGGTTCCGGCTTTGCCGTCGATGCCGCTGTGATGGATCTTGTTATAGTATCCGATTTGTCCGTTCTGCAGGCCCTCGATGACATAGATTTCCCAAAGCGGACGGCTGCGATCGAGCCCACTCGAATGCAGGCGCGCCACTAACGTGTCGAGTTGCTCCATCGTGCCGGGCTGCGGCAGAAGCACGTGGCGCACGTGATAATCGATGTCGATATCGTCGTCTTCGATCCAGACGGGGTCGCCGAGTTCGAACGGCATCGGCGCAAGCTTGCGGTGCATGACGCGCGCGAGATGGATACGATTGGCGATAAGCTTCTTCACCTCCTCGAAGAAGTTGCCCTTGTAGTTCTCGGGAAGTTCGAGAAGCAGCAAGCTCGCCACGTGCATCGGCGTCTCGGGCGTCTCGAGATGCACGAACGACGCGTCCAAAGAGCTGAGGTGTTCCATCTGTTCCTCCCGCTTTTTCTCGATGTTATGGTGTTTGCGTGGTTGCTGGGAAGCCCTAGGATCACAATCAGTTGCGTTCCGTCAGATAATCTCTGCCGGTGCCGATTCCGGGGAGTTTCGATGCCGCCACGTTATGATCTGAAGCCGCCATCACGCACCATGTTGGCGCTCGAAGGCCGCGGTCTCCTCGATATTGCCGGACTCTTCGCCGCCGCCCCGTTTCTCGCAACGGCGCCGCGTGGCACGCCACATGCCATCATGGTGCTGCCGGGACTGGGTGCCGACGATCGATCGACGATCGCCATCCGGCGCTTCACATCCATGCTGGGTTACGACGTGCACGGCTGGGGCCGCGGCCGAAACGTTCGGGCGGCGAAAACCGACCTCCCCGTCATCGCCCGTCAGATCGAGGACCTGCATGTCCGATCGAAGCTGCCGGTCAGCCTCATTGGCTGGAGCCGCGGCGGCATGATGGCGCGCGAGATCGCCCGAGAAATTCCCCATGCGGTGCGTCTCGTGATCACGCTCGGAAGCCCGTTCAACGCACCGCATGCAAGCAATGTCGGGGCTTTTTGGCAGGCGATTACCGGCGAAAAAGGCACGAGGACCATCGATCCGTCGCGCTTCGCGCATTACGGCCGGCCGATTCCGGTGCCGGCGACTGCCATCTACACGCGCTCGGATGGCGTCGTCGCGTGGCAAGCTTGTCTCGAAGAGGAAGGTTCGAAGAGCGAGAACATCGAGGTGCGCACGACGCATCTCGGGCTTGGCTTCCATGCGCCGGCTTTGTGGGTCATCGCCGATCGGCTCGCGCAAAAGATCGGCGAATGGAAGCCGTTTCGGCCGGGACCTCTGGTCGCGGCTTTCTTCCCGTCAACGAGCAGCCGACGCTCCGCGTCTGCGAACTAGCTGGCGCCAAAATGGAAATGCCCGGCACGAGGCCGGGCATTTGGAAGCTTGATGAAGTTGATTTACTTGCCAGCCGGAGCCGGAGTTGCTGGTGCCACAGCGCCGCCGGCCGCGGCGCTGCCACCAGAGGCTTCGAGCTTCTTGCGCTCTTCGTCGGCGCGCTTCTGCAGCTCTTCCTGCAGCTTCTTCTGCTGCTCCTCCAGCACTTTGGGGTCGATCGCCGGCCCATCATAAGCCTTGCCGAAGTTGGCCAGTGGAATGTTGAAGTTCACCTCGGCATTGACCTGGTTCTTTACGATCACGCTGAGACCCGTGGCTTTCTTCATCGTGTCGATGACGGTCGCCTTGACCTTGGCTTCGCCGAAGCAGCCGTTCGGGAAGCAGATCTCGTAGCCGCCCTCCATGAGCGGGCCCTTGTCGATCGAGAAGCGAAAGCCAGGGCGCAGCATCAGGCCGACCGGAACCAGCATGCGGATGATCTTGGTGTCGTCGCCCTTGACGTCGTAGACCGCAAGGGCGAGCACCGGCGGCTGATCGGCCTGCGTGCCGAAGTCGCGCGTCGTGTAGCAGATTTCCTTGCCGGCGGTCTGGTCCTTGCCGCAGACCTTCGTCCAGTCCGGCTGGCTCGGCAGCAGGTCGACTTTCATCGGGCCTTGCGGCTGACCTTGAGCGGGCTGAGCCTGCTGGGCCTGTTCGGGACTGGGTGCGGGGGTCGGCGCCTGGGCCGCGGGCGCCGCGGGCTTCGGTGCGGGCTTGGCTGCGGGCTTGGCTGCGGGCTTTGCCGGGGCAGGCGCAGTTTCCGGGGCTTGCGCCAGGGCCTGTCCGCCGGCTAGGGCCAGAGACCCGGTGAGGACGGCGGCCAAAAGGCGCGTCGAGTGAAACGGCATTGATGTTCCTTTCGAGTGGTCGACCCTCGGACCAATCTCGCGTCGAGAGGGCGGCAGACCAGCGGCGCAACAAAACCTTGCGCGGACGCACCGGCTGACCCTGCGCTCTTCGACCACGAGTGAGGCGACAAGTTGGCGGTAAGGCCAATAGGGCCCGATTGACTCAAGCCTTATCCGCGACGCCGGCCTGCGCGAACGTCGACATACCCCTCTGGCAGGCAAGCGCGGCCTTGAGAAGCCCGGCTGCTAGGGCAGCCCCGGAACCTTCGCCCAATCGCATGCGGAGATCGAGCAGCGGCTCCTTTCCCAGCCGGCGCAGGACTTGCCCGTGCGCCCACTCGGCCGAGACGTGGCCCGCGATGCAATGGTCAAGTGCATGCGGATCGCAGGCGTGAAGTATCGCAGCCGCGGCGCACACGACGTAGCCGTCGAGGATCACCGGAATGCGCTGCAATCGCGCCGCCAGGATTGCGCCGGCGATCGCCGCGATTTCACGCCCGCCGAGGCGGCGCAGGATTTCAAGGGGATCGCCGAGATGCGCATTGTGCAAGGCGACCGCGCGCGCGACGGCCGCGACTTTGCGCGCCAAGCCGGGTTCATCAATTCCGGCGCCGCGGCCGACCCAATCCTCCGCCTGGCCGCCATAGAGGGCGTGATAGATCGCCGCGGCGATTGTCGTGTTGCCAATGCCCATGTCGCCTGGAATGAGCAGATCGGGCCCGTCGGCGATTGCCTCCATGCCAAAGGCGAAGGTACCCGCCGCCTCCCGCTCCTCCATCGCCGCCTCTTGCGTGATGTCGCGGGTCGGCAGGTCGAGCGCGAGTTCGAAAACCTTGAGACCAAGCCCGAACGTCGCGCAAATTTGGTTGATTGCCGCCCCGCCTAAGGAAAAATTCGCGACCATCTGGCGGGTGACTTCGGCAGGATAGGCCGAGACACCCTGCACGATCACGCCGTGGTTCCCAGCGAAGACCGCAACAAGCGGCCGCTCCAGCGTCGGTACGTCCCGGCTCTGCCAACCCGCGAGCCAGGCAACGAGTTCTTCCAGCCGCCCCAGCGAGCCCGCGGGTTTGGTCAGCTCGCGCTGGCGTTGCTCGACCGCATCGATGGCGGCGCGTGACGGCTCCGGCATCAGGCGGAACAGCGCGCGGATGTCATCGAAGGCGGTGGGCTGGGGCATGGGCGGTCGCCTAGCGTGTCTGGGCTGCTTTACAAAGCAGACGCTTGTCTCGCCACCTTAAAGGTGGCACTCTGCACCATGGAGAAGCGTCGGCCAACGTATGACCTCGACGCAATCAAACTGGCAATCGGATCAGTTGAGACACTTGCTCTGACCAGTTCGGCGCTTCGTGACGCGACTGTGTTGGGTTTCGATCGGGAGCGATCGTGGGAACAATCACGAGCATCACCGGCGAATGTTTTTCAAATCGATGACCACCCTGCATGATCATCGGCTTTGGCAAGACGTGTATCACGTGCCTGCGCGCGGGCTGATACTTTACGTGAAGTTTCAAGCAGATGTGATGACCGAATTCACGCTCGTTTCGTTCAAGGAAAAATAAATGGCGGCGAAACCCAAAACTCTTCCCGAGAGGATGACAGCGCCGGATACCGGTGAGGCGTTAACGCGCGGCGTGCGCCCTTTCGAAGTCGCTTACAAGGGCGAGAGCATTACAGTCGAATTGCCGGGATATTATCCGGCAGGGCAAGGCGAAGGTGTTCATGTCGGCAACGATATGAGTGTTGTCGATCAAGCCTTGCGCGCACTGAAGGAAAAGATCGAAGGCGTTCCCTCTCCCGCCACTATCCGCCGCGTCCGATCGAAACTGAAACTATCTCAACGCGAGGCTGGCGCGCTCCTCAAGGTCGGCGAGAATGCTTTCTACAAGTACGAGCGCGGCTTGGCCGAACCGAGCGGTCCCACCAGCCAGTTGATCAAGGTCCTCGATCGACATCCCGAAATCGCGGACGAGCTCTGACGAGTGTCGTCCGAGAACTCGATCGGAGCCGAGCTTCTCGCCTGCCTGCGCTTCTATACGCGCCTGCCCCTTCCAGTGTTAGCCCGCGAAGCCGATCCGCACGCCATGCCGGATTTTTCGCGCGCCGCCCGGTTGGTGCCGATTGCCGGCGCACTCGTGGGGCTCATGGGTACGCTCGCTCTGGCGCTGGCCGCTGCTCTCGGCATCGCACCGCTGCCCGCCGCAACGATCACGATCGGCTTCCTTGCGCTCGTCACCGGCGCGATCCACGAGGACGGCCTTGCCGATCTTTGCGACGGGTTCGGCGGCGGCTCCACGCCGGAACGCAAGCTCGAAATCATGAAAGACAGCCGGCTCGGCACCTATGGGGCCGCGGCGCTTCTCACTTCGCTGCTCCTGCGCGTCGGCACGCTCGCCGGTCTGGTGGCGACAGACCTCGGCCTGGCGGCCAGCGTGCTAGTTGCCGCGGGGGCCGTGTCTCGCAGCACTGGCCTGCTGCCGCTGGTCCTCCTACCGCCGGCGCGAGCGGTCGGAGCCGGCTTTGCAGCCACGCGGCCAAACGCCGAGGCGCTGCGGATTGCCGCGGTCCTCGCCTTGGTCTGCGCGTGCCTGCCGCTCCTCACCGGGGTGAGCCTGCCACGCATTATCGCGGCCTGCATTGCAGCGGCGCTCGGCGCCTACGGCATCACTGCCTTGGCGCGCCGGCAGATCGGCGGGCACACCGGCGACGTCGCCGGCGCGGCGCAGCAAGCAGCCGAGATCGCGATGCTGCTCGTCTTTTCTGCAGGCGGACCGATCGGCGGTTAGGCTGGCGAGCGCCCGCCGCTCCCCGGCACGATCGATCTCGTTCAGCGCCCGTGCGATCACACCGATATCGGCGCCGGGCTTCACCGCCTCGCTCCCCAGCACGCGGCGGAACGCGCGCGCGCCGGGCTGCCCCGCAAAGAGCCCGAGCAGATGGCATGTCATCGCGGCAAGCGGCACGCCACGAGCTAGTTGCGAACGCACGTAGGGCAAATACGCATTGAGCGCTGCACGCGCGTCGGCAAAAGCGGCGGGCTCATCGAACACAAGCGCATCCACCTCCAGAAGCAGCTCGGGGTTTTGATAAGCCGCGCGGCCCATCATCACGCCATCGACATGCGCCAGCTGCGCACGCGCTTCTGCAAGCGAGGCGATGCCGCCATTGATGATGATCGGCACGTGGGGGTATGCGCGCTTCAGCGTATGCACGAGCTCATGGTCGAGCGGCGGGATTTCGCGGTTTTCCCTGGGCGAAAGCCCTTTGAGCCAAGCCATGCGCGCGTGGACGATGAGCGCGTCGGCGCCCGCCGCGATCACCTTTTCCGCCAGCGCGAACAGCGCCTCGCGCGGGTCCTGATCGTCGACGCCGAGGCGGCATTTGACGGTGACCGGCACCTTCACCGCACGCTGCATCGCCGCGACGCAGTCGGCGACGAGGTCCGGCTCGCGCATGAGACAGGCGCCGAACGCGCCGCTCTTCACCCGATCGGAAGGGCAGCCGATATTGAGGTTGATCTCGCAGTAGCCGAAATCTTCAGCGATCCGCGCCGCCTCGGCGAGAGCGACGGGCTCGGAGCCGCCGAGCTGGATCGCGACCGGTTGCTCGCGCGGATCAAAGCCGATGAGCCGCTCGCGCAACCCATGCAGGATCGCGTTCGCCGTCACCATCTCGGTGTAGAGCCGCGCGCGACGCGACAACAGGCGATGGAAGACACGGCAATGCCGGTCCGTCCACTCCATCATGGGCGCGACGCAGAAGCGGTACGGAGTAAAATGATTGGTTGTCTCTGACATGGCGCGACTGGGAAATCAGGATTTGCGTTGGCTACCGGCGACGCCTCGAGATTCCCGCTTGACTAGATATTATCCTACAGAGGGAGGATCCACAAACCAGTCGGGCAACTACCGTTTCTTCAACCCCGCTGATCCGGCTCCATCCCGAGATGATTGGGCTTCTAGTTATCTCAGCACGATCTATGATCTGGGATAAGCGGCTACACGACGGTTCCACGATACTCCGCCGGACCTGGAAAGAGAGCATCAACGATGAGCCCCAAGGTTCCTCCCAGCGCCACCTCGGTCCCGGATATCCATTGTGACAATGATTCCCCATCGGCTGTTAGACCGCTAGGAAATCGCAAACAGAAGTAATACAACGCACTCATAAAGAAGGTTACCACAGCGATCGCGTAAACTGCAAAATCACGGCGGACGCGAATCTTGTTAGGTGGATTGTATCGCTCCCTGATGCTAGTCTTGATCACCGCAACAAAATACGTTGCAGCAACGGGACCCAGAGATAAGAGAACACGGGTTTGCTGTTCGGGCTCAAGCGCCCTACTCACGTATGCGACCACTACAACCAAAAGCCCGAGATGCCCTAGAACGATAATTGCCCCGACCGCATTTCTCAGAACGTCCTGACGCATCTCTTTAGCCCTGGTTAGATATGATCGCGCCACCTACTCGGCCAAAAGCGTGCCCTGCCATTTTCCTTGCAAACTTGTTGCAATTGCTCCCTTGACCTTCTGCAGTATGCGGAAGTTCAAAAGCGGATTCGATGATGTCTCATCAAGATGGGCCCCCCGCGTTAGAGACGCTGGCGGCGGCACATTCTGTTCATCCGGCCACTTCGGCAAATATCCATCCGGTGCTTGAATTTGAACCCTATCAAATTGCTTCCCTCCAACAACAACAGCGTAGACAATCAAGTTTATCTTGGCTTTCAGCCAATGATCCTTGTAGACCGCTTCCCCAGGGAGAATGTGCGTCACGGGTGCATTCATTTCCAGCACGTATTGAAAGCCTGGCCCTGAGGCATGGACGGCATCTCTTTGAAAGGATATATTCGGAAAAATTTCTGGCAGCTGAGTAGTTATAAGCTTTTGAATGCTGGATTGTGTCGCGCTGTCGGTGATGATGGTATTAGGAGCGAAATCTAACAACGTGTCATTCGGTCCAAGAGGTATTTGTCGTCGGGAAACCTCGATTATCCAAGGCTCTTCGCGTAGCGAAGCCTGCGCCTTGATTTCTGTTCCCGGCTTCACGCCCACCGCACGATAATTCTTGAACTTATCAAGTTTGTCGGGAACTGAAAAATCAGGATCGAAGTCCTCGGAATGGGTTTTCATCCAAGCTTTGAGCCAGGCCAAACGCCCAGGCTCGAAAACCACCTCGAGCCACGTCGGGGCCTGTCCAAACGGACTGCAAAAAGTACCTCTTTGGGATAAAGTGTATCGGTCTCGTAAGGATACTCTAACGGTGAGATTGCCACAGCGAGCATCTCCTGCGCAGAACTGTTGAATTGTTAGTTTCAGGACCTCAACGCCCCTGTAAATCTCCCTGTTGAGAGTTCCCTTGACCTCTCGTCCACCCTGTAGTGCTGTGAGGGTGCCGTCGGCACCAATTTTTAAACTTTCCAGTGACGCTGCTTCGAGATGAAGGCCGCATTCTTGGAACTCGGGCGAATAGCGGAACGGCCCGCGCTTGCCTGCGTCTGTTAGGTCGGTCGGAATCAAAGTAGCAGGCATACCTTCGAAATCTCCCGACAAGGTGCGGACCTGTTCAAGCTCCTTTTTTAGCTTCAGCCCCTCCCGCGCATTTAGATCGCTGCCGATCAGTTCTAAAGGAAAAATTAGAAGGAATGAAAAAGAAATTTTATTCATTGAATTTCGCAGCTAAGGAGGTCACGGTGGCGCTAACCGCATCTTAAAGCACGATGAGGGGTTCCCCGCAAGAGAAAGGCTCTCACGCTTCGGGCGCGGTAGCCTCTAATGAGAAGACCGCCGCCGGAAAGCCAGGGGGCGACCGAACGCTAGAACCAGGTTGGTGCGGAGCGCGATATCATGTTGAGGGAGTGGAACAGATGCGGTTTTCAAGCGCGGCGGTCCTGCTCTTGCTTGCTGCGCCACCATCCTTCGCTGCGACGGGCGATAACCTCCAGCCCTCCTCGCCCGAAAAAATCCAGAGCTACGAGACCGGCTATTCGCTCATGACGAGCTGCAATAATCCGCAGCAGCGCGCTTATTGCGTCGGATATATCATTGGCGTGATCGACGCCCATAATTCGCTCGCGGGAACGCGCGCGGACAAGGGCCTGCGCGTGTGTCTGACGAAGGGCTTGCTGAAATCGCAGGCGGCCGCGGCGGCGGCGAAATATCTGACCGAACACCAAGATCTATTGAACAGCGATGCGGCAAGCGCGGCTTTCGAGGCACTGTCGAAGGCATATCCGTGCAATTAGATGCGCGTCTGTTCAGACGCTCGGCGGCCACTTGCCCTCCACCCCGTATGCTTCGCCCTCGCCCGGCCAGGGCGGCATGGTGACCGCCATGATGGTGAGCGGCTCCGGGCCGACGGAGCGGAATTGGAACGAAGTGCCGAGCGGAATTGTAAGCGATACGCCCGCATGAAGCGCAACGATCTCCTCGCGTTCTCCGTGCTTGCGCCACATCTCGCCGCGGCCGCCGATCACGAACCAGATTTCCTCGACGCTGCGATGTACGACCGCAAGCGACGTCTTGCCCGCGGCCAATTCGAAATGCGCGAGGCTGCCGCCGGCAAGCGACAGCAAGGGCCGAACATCCGATCCGTCCGGCGCTTTGACGAGCGGCGCCGCGGTTAAAGACAGCGTCTCGAAAGAAGTCACAAGCT
>JAXDNJ010000019.1:0-2876 GCA_034669505.1 Methylobacteriaceae bacterium | reverse complement strand
TGTCTTCGGCATCGGCGGCGGCGCTCATCGCTTGCAGCGCGTCGTCGTACTTGCCTTCGGCATACAGGACCCAGGCGGATGCGACCTGCGCCTGAATATCGACCTGCCCCGACCAATACGCGTCCTTGGCGTCGCGCAGTTTGTCGCGCAACTCGCCAAGCCTAGCGATGTCGGCTTTGGCGGCGTCGGGATTGCCCGAGCGGGCGGCGCCGAGCGCGCGGGCAAAATGCGTCATCGCCTGCACGTGCAAAAGCGGACCGGGGCGGACTTGCAGCTCGGAAGCCGCCTTCCAGTCCGCGCGCTCGATTGCGTAGCGCGCCGGCGAAGCGGCGAGCGCATACGGCCCGGGGATGAAGTTTTCATTGATGCTGGCGACCTTGTTCATCTCGTCGATTGTCTCGCGGGCTTTCTGGTCCTGGCCGAGCTGCAGGTAGGCATAGACGAGATAATCCATGGCGTGCAGCTGGTCGCTGGTATCTTTCTCCGCCTTTGCAACACCCGAAGCTTCGAGATTCGAGGCAATCGAATCGCGCCAATAGCCGACACGCGTGAAAATATGCGATGGCATGTGCTGCGCATGCGCGGCCGCAGGCGCGATCTTGGCGTACCGCCGCGCCGCCTCGAGCCCCTTATCCGCGATCGGCGGATAGTCGTAGAGGTGGATAAGATAATGGGCGACGCCGGGATGCTGTGGCTGACGCAGCGCGATCGGCTCCAGGATCGCCGCGCCCTTGAGCTGGTTGGCGTAGGTCTTGTCCGCCGCTGAAGCCGACGTGTTCAGCGCCAGCGCGTAATGGATCTGCGCTTCGTCATCTTGGGGATAGCGTTGCGCAACCTGCTCCATGGCCTTGGCATAAGCGACAATGCGCGTGCGGTGGTCGACCTTGTCGAAATCGGCATACATCACGCCGAGCGCGTCGATGTAATCGCGCTCGCGCTGGCTCTTGGCGCCCACGTCTTTGCCCTTAGCGATAGCCGCGGCGCCGTCGGCAAGATTCTTGGCCGGCGGCGCAGTGTGCGGGTTCAACAGCAGGCTCAGCGCAACGCCCCAATAGGCGATGCCGCATTCGGGGTCGGCTTTCAGGACGTCGGCGAAGACCTTTTGCGAGGCGCGGTACCAGAAGGAATGCTGGTAGAGCATCCCCTGGTCGAACAGCTTCTGCGCCTCCGCGTTGCATGACGTTTCGAAATGCACGGTGCCGAGCTTCTGGCCTTCGGGTTCTGCGTAAGCCGGTTGCGCAAGTACGAGACCGACTGCGGTGGCGGCGATAGCAAATGGTGTTTTGGTCATGGCGTTTCTCCCTGAACGAGTTCTGGCCGGCTGAGCTTACGTCGATGAAGAAACAGATACGCGCCCACTCTAGCGCAGATCGAGCGGGAAGTAATGGGTTTCTATTCGGGCAGCACCACTCCCCGGTACTAGCGCTTCAACCCGCGCCGATCTGCTTGCGCATGCATGTCATCGCCCGTCGCTAGACAGCACTGTTACGGCAAGACGTTCAAATCCCGAGCGCCGCCTTCATCTGTTTCAAGGATTCCTGATGCGGCGTATACATCCGGCCGCCGATCATGCCGCCGTCGACGACAATGTCGATACCGTTGACGAAGCTCGCGCGGTCGGAGGCGAGCCAGACGACGCACTGCGCGATGTCATCGGGAATGCCCGCGCGCGGAATGGGCTGAGCCTTGGCAAATCCCGCCTTCATGGCGTCCGCCTGCGCATCGGCGGCGCGAGCGTCGAGGCCGAGCGCCTTCGCCAGGATGCCCGTCGCGATCGCCCCGGGCGACACGGAATTCGCCCTGACATTGTGCTCGCCAAGTTCCATCGCCGCGCAGCGCGTCAGATGCAGAACGGCAGCTTTGGCCGCGCCGTAAATCATCGAGGAGGAATAGCCGGCGAGATGCGCGGCAACCGAGGCATTGTTGACGATCGAGCCGGATTTCTGCGCCATCATGACAGGCGCGGCATGTTTCATGCCGAGCATGACCGAGCGCACGAGCAAGGCCATCGCATCGTCAAAGCCCTCGATCGAGATCGATGTGATCGAGCCGGTCGGCGCCGGGCCGCCGGCATTGTTGAAGAGGCAATCGATGCGGCCAAAACGCGTCATCGTCGTCTCGACGACGCGGACCCAGTCGGCCTCGATCGTTGCGTCCGCTCGAACGAAAACCGCGTCGGTGCCGAGCCGGCCGGCGACGGCTTCACCCTCCTCGCTGCGGCGCCCGGTGAAAACGACCCGAGCGCCCTCCTCGATCAGCGCCTCGACCGTGCGCGTCCCGATTCCGCTGGTCGCGCCCGTGACGATTGCGACTTTGCCGTCCACCATGCCCATGCTCGTCCTCCCTGTCGTGCGCAGGGTCGCCGGCGAAGGGTGGGGAAGTCAAATTGCGCGGATCGCGCCGTGGAGCAGCGCCGCGCCAAAGCCGCGCATCCGGGCGAGAAGAGCCGGACGAAGCGCGCGCAGAAGGTGGCGGCGGGAACGTAGTCTGCCGAAGGCTCCCACAACTGACGGCTTTCGCTTTATCGAGGTTTGTACATATAACTTGGAAATGAAGGCTCTCAGCTATTCCGAGACGCGTGCTCGGCTAAAGGAGATCATGGATCGGGTGGTCGAGGACCACACGCCCATGGTCATCACGCGTTATAAGGCGGAAGCCGTGGTGCTTGTCTCCTTGGCCGATTGGACTGCCATGGAAGAGACCGCGCACCTCCTGTCGACCCCACACAATAGAAAGCGTCTGAAGAGCGCAATTCGTCAGCTGGATGGCAATCGCTGATCCTGCGTGACGCCCGCCGTCATTGCGAGGAGCGTAAGCGACGAAGCAATCCATGGGGGCCGAGGTTCTGTGGATTGCTTCGCTGCGCTCGCAATGAC
>JAXDNJ010000018.1:0-2616 GCA_034669505.1 Methylobacteriaceae bacterium | reverse complement strand
ATTTTGCCTTCGCCTGCGATCACTTCCGATCCCGGCCCGATGATGATCGTCACGCCAGGCTGAATGTCGGGATTGCCGGCCTAGCCGATGGCCGCGATGCGGCCTCCCTTCAGCGCGACGTCGGCTTTGACGATGCCCCAATGATCGAGCACGACGACATTGGTGATGACGCAATCGACCGCGCCGTCTTTGTTGGTGACCTGGCTTTGGCCCATGCCGTCGCGGATCACCTTGCCGCCGCCGAACTTCACCTCGTCGCCATAGACGGTGAAATCCTTCTCGACTTCGAGCACGAGGTCCGTGTCGGCGAGCCGCATGCGGTCGCCTTTGGTCGGGCCGAACATGTCGGCATAGAGGCTGCGGGACATGTTCGCAGCCATTCATCGACCTCTAGCATGAAGCAAGCGGAAGCCCGGACTCTGGCTCGCGTCTTGATCGAACGTGGCCGTCCAGGAACAACCCGCACGGCTGTCTAACTCGGCAATCAATCTGTCATTGATACCGCATCTGTGCTGTTCGAAAGACGCTCTGGCGGCGACCAAAGCGTCCCGGCAGTCGATCGTCAGGTTCGACGCACCGAGCAGCCTATCCATCACAGTAGCAAGAGCGGATTTCTTCTGCTTCATCGGGCGTTCCAAAACCCAGAGAGTTTCTGCGAGAACGACCGTGTTGACGTAGAAACGTTCGGATTTGCGTTCCAGAAGTGCCGCGACGGCAGCCGTTTGGCCCGGATCGTCCTCCGGCCACGTGTCTTCATCGATCAGCCATCGCAGCAAAACGTTGGCGTCGAGTCCGATCATTGCCCACGTGAGCCCGGTTTACGCCGCCCACGGAGGGAAAGCATGCGAGCACCCCGCGCTTCCTCGAGCCACGCCGCGATGTCCTGCCCCGAAATCTGGAAATCGCCGCGCACCAAGCCCTTGAGATCGGCCATCGTGCTGTTTCGCGCGTGCAATCGATACGTGCCGTCAGCCGCTTCCGTGAAGATGACGCTATCGCCGGCGTCGATGCGCAAACGATCCCGTAGCCGGGCGGGCAGCGTGATCTGTCCTTTCGATGTAACTTTGGCCTCGAACGTGGTCACGTCCGCCTCCTTACTTCGCAAGCAAATTGTAAGGCAAGGGCCTATCGATCGTCAAACCGCGCCCATCACCTCCTGGCGAAATCCGTAAACTTTGCGATCTCCCGCCAGCGCGACGAGATTGACGCTGCGCGTCTGCCCAGGCTCGAACCGCACGGCGGTGCCGGCGGGAATATCGAGCCGCATGCCGCGCGCCCTAGCGCGATCGAATTTCAAGCCGGGATTGGTCTCGAAGAAATGATAGTGCGAACCGACCTGGATCGGCCGGTCGCCGGTATTTGCGACATCGAGCGTCACCGTCGCGCGGCCGTCGTTCAGCGTGAGCTCGCCGTCTTGCGGCATGACTTCGCCGGGCACGAGCGTCGTGTT
Organism: Methylobacteriaceae bacterium; assembly: GCA_034669505.1. Lineage (GTDB taxonomy): Bacteria > Pseudomonadota > Alphaproteobacteria > Rhizobiales > Beijerinckiaceae > JAFASC01. The sequence goes on along the minus strand of JAXDNJ010000018.1, from coordinate 1,166 downwards.
CGCCCCGCGGATCGGCTCGTGCACCGTGACGAGCTTGGTGCCGTCAGGGAATGTCGCCTCGACCTGCACGTCGTGGATCATGCTGGCAACCCCGTCCATCACTTGGTCGGGCGAGAGAACATGCGCACCCGCTTCCATGAGATCGGCGACGGAGCGGCCGTCGCGCGCACCCTCGACGATGAAATCGGTGATCAGCGCGATCGTTTCGGGATAATTCAGCTTCACGCCGCGTTCGAGGCGGCGGCGCGCCACCATCGCCGCCGTCGCGATGAGGAGCTTGTCTTTCTCATGTGGCGTCAGCAGCATCGATCCTCCTTATCCCCACGAGCGCGGCATCGGCGTACGTCGAAAACCTTCAAGAAAGCGCACGAGATCGGCGCGTAGCGCTTGCGGATCGCGCGACAGCAGGCGCACGAGAAGCATGCCGTTCCACGCGCTGGCGCCGCACTCGGATGACGCCTGCTGAAGCAAGTCCCGCGCCTCATCGAGGCGCTGCTCGGAATTGGGCGCGACATGCAGGATCGTCGCGAGCGCGCGCGCGCCATTGCCGGAGGCTTTTGCCGCCAGCAGACCCGCGGGATTGCCGTCGAGCCGCATGTCCTCGGCGAAGATGAGCTTGCCATCGCGGCGAATGCGCCAGCGGTCGTGACAAAAGCCGCGCTCGACGATCTCGTTCATCGCAATGCGGCCGAAGACAATGCTTTCCGCGATGGTGAGACTCGCGGCGGCGGCAATGTCGGCAGCGAGGCTCCGCCGCCAGCGGCTGCCGCAAAACAGGATCATCTCTTGCGGCAGCCACTCGAGGCGGCTGGCTCCGGCGAGTTTGAGATCGATGCCGATCCCGGCGAGCGCGCCTTGCGAGCGATAGATCTTTTCGGCGGCTTGCGTCGTGACGATCGCCGCGGCGCCGGCATCGAGCGAAATCTCCGCCCGCATCTGGTCGCCGCCGGCCATGCCGCCGCCGGTATTGATCAGCACCGCCTCGCATGTTTCGGCAATTCGCGGGAAGCGTACGCGATAACCGCCGCTTTCGGCGCGCTCGACCGCCTGCGTGCGGCCGGCGCTCGCAGCAAAGCGCACGCGCACGCCGCCGCAGGCGCGCACGTAGGACGGGACGAGCGGCACTGCGGAATGAATTATCTCGGTCGGAGGACCGCTGAACACCG
>JAXDNJ010000017.1:0-11739 GCA_034669505.1 Methylobacteriaceae bacterium | reverse complement strand
TGCCGAGCGCATGGGCAAAGTGCTTGCCAATCTTTCGGCCAGCATCGGTGAGGGCTCGCCCGCGCCGGCTTTGCTCGGCGGCACTGGTCGCGACGACACCCATCTCCTTCTCGTCTGCACCGGGGAGCGCGGATTGTCCGGCGCCTTCAATACCGCGATCGTGCGGCTTGCGCGCGAGCACGCGCTGACGCTGATGAGCCAAGGCAAGACGGTCAAATTCTTCTGCGTCGGCAAGAAAGGCTACGACCTGCTGCGCCGCCAGTTCGAGCGGCAGATCATCGAGCATATGGATCTGCGCGGCGTGCGCTCGATCAGCTTCGACAATGCCGACGAGATTGGCCGGCGCATCATCGCGCTGTTCGATGCCGGCGAGTTCGACCTCTGCACGCTGTATTTCTCGCGCTTCAGGTCTATCGTCGCGCAGATTCCGACGGCGCAGCAGCTGATCCCGGCGCAAGTGGCAGGCTCTGGAACGACCGATACCGCGGAAGGCGACCGGGTCTACTACGATTACGAGCCCGACGAGGGCGAGATTTTAACTGCGCTGCTGCCGCGCAACATCTCGGTGCAGATATTCCGCGCGCTTCTCGAAAACATGGCGTCGTTCTACGGCGCGCAAATGAGCGCCATGGACAACGCGACGCGCAATGCCGGCGAGATGATTCGCAAGCAGACGATGCTCTACAATCGGACGCGCCAGGCGATGATCACTAAGGAACTGATCGAGATCATCTCGGGCGCCGAAGCGCTCTGAGCTGACAGCATAAGAGGACGTGTGATGGATATGAGCAACAGGGCCACGGGGCGGATCACGCAGGTCATCGGCGCCGTTGTCGACGTGAAGTTCGAGGAGCATCTGCCGGAAATTCTGAATGCGCTCGAGACGACGAACGGCGGCAACCGCCTCGTTCTCGAAGTCGCGCAGCATCTCGGGGAATCTTCCGTGCGCTGCATTTCGATGGACACATCCGAAGGTCTCGTGCGCGGCCAGGAGGTGACCGACACCGGCGCGCCGATCATGGTGCCGGTGGGGGACGCCTGCCTCGGCCGCATCATCAACGTCATAGGCGAGCCGGTCGACGAAGCCGGGCCCGTCATAACGCCCGGCAAACGCGCCATCCATCAGCCCTCGCCCTCGTATGCGGACCAGGCGACGGAGGCGCAGATTCTCGAGACCGGCATCAAGGTGGTCGATCTCCTCGCGCCGTATGCGAAAGGCGGCAAGATCGGCCTGTTCGGCGGCGCCGGCGTCGGCAAGACCGTGCTGATCATGGAACTCATCAACAATGTCGCCAAAGCCCACGGCGGTTATTCCGTATTCGCCGGCGTCGGCGAGCGCACGCGCGAGGGTAACGACCTCTACCACGAGATGATCGAGGGCGGCGTCAACAAGAAGGGCGGCGGCGAAGGCTCGAAATGCGCTCTCGTCTACGGCCAAATGAACGAGCCGCCGGGCGCCCGCATGCGCGTCGCGTTGTCGGGCCTCACCGTCGCCGAGGACTTCCGCGACAAAGGCCAGGACGTGCTGTTCTTTATCGACAACATTTTCCGCTTCACGCAAGCCGGCTCGGAAGTCTCGGCGCTTCTCGGCCGCATTCCGTCGGCGGTTGGCTATCAGCCGACGCTCGCAACCGACATGGGCGCGCTGCAGGAGCGCATCACCACGACGCACAAGGGCTCGATCACCTCCGTGCAGGCGATCTACGTTCCGGCCGACGACCTGACCGACCCCGCGCCGGCGACGTCCTTCGCGCATCTCGACGCAACGACCGTGCTGTCGAGATCCATTGCGGAGAAGGGCATCTATCCCGCGGTCGATCCGCTCGATTCGACCTCGCGCATGCTGTCGCCAGCCGTTGTCGGCGAAGAGCATTACGACGTCGCCCGTCGCGTCCAGTCGACCTTGCAGCGCTACAAGTCGCTGCAGGACATCATCGCCATTCTCGGCATGGACGAGCTCTCGGAAGAGGACAAGACGACGGTGGCGCGCGCGCGCAAGATCGAGCGCTTCCTGTCGCAGCCCTTCCACGTCGCTGAAGTCTTCACGGGATCACCCGGCGTGCTCGTCGCAATCGCCGACACGATCAAGGGCTTCAAAGGCTTGGTCGACGGCAAGTACGACCACCTGCCGGAAGCCGCCTTCTACATGGTCGGCACCATCGAAGAGGCGGTCGAGAAGGCGCAGAAGCTCGCCGCCGAGGCGGCCTGATGCTCGACCCCTTCCATTTCGAGCTGGTCTCGCCGGAGCGGCTCATGTTCTCCGGCGAGGTTGAAGCTGTCATCGTGCCCGGTACGGAAGGCCAGTTCACTGTGCTCAAGGACCACGCGCCTTTGATGACGCGGCTGAAGCCGGGCATCGTCGAGGTCGACGAGACGGACACGAAGAAGTCGCGCCTCTTCGTGCGCGGCGGCTTCGCGGATGTGGCGCCGAGCGGGCTGACGATCCTCGCCGAACTTGCAATGCCAGTCGAGGATTTCGACGCCGCCGCTGTTGCCGCGCAGATCAAGGACGCGGAAGAGGACGTCGCCGACGCGACCGCCGACGAGCAGAAGCGTCTCGCCAGCGAGAAGCTCGATCAGCTGCGCGAGTTGAAGGAAGCGCTGGGGATTTGACGGACGCGGACCTCTCAGGTCCGCTTTTGTTGCTGCGCGCCCGGACGCGCGCGGTCCAATATACGCCCGCTGATTCGCAGCCTTTCCCATCGCGAGATCGACATGGCCGGCGCCTGCACCAATGAATTCGATACCGGCTTCGTCGCACTGGGTTACGCCAAGGTCGCGGCCCTCGGCGTGGTGCAGGGCATCACCGAGCTCATGCCGATCTCCTCGACCGCGCATATGCGCATCGTGCCGGCGCTACTCGGCTGGCAGGACCCCGGCTCCGCCTTCTCCGCCGCGATGCAACTCGCCGCGCTCGCCGCCGTGATGAGTTATTTCTGGCAGGATGTCCGCGGGCTGATCTTCGGCTCGATCTATTCGATCCGCCGCCGCAACTTCCGTTCCTGGGATTTCCGCTTCGCGGTGTGGATCGTGCTCGCAACGATCCCGATCGTCATCGCGGGCATTCTGCTCTCGCCCATACTCAACACCTGCGGGTCGCCGCTGCGCAGCCTCACCGTGATCGGCCTTTCATGCATCATCATGGCGGCGCTGCTCGCGGTCGCGGAAGTCTATTGCAATCATTCGCGCACTTTCGATGACGTTACATTGAAAGACGCGCTGATCGTCGGCCTCGCGCAGGCCGGCGCGTTGATCCCCGGCATTTCGCGATCTGGCTCGACGCTGACCGCAGCCTTGTTCCTCGACATGCGGCGCACCGATGCGGCGCGTTTCTCTTTTCTGCTCGGCTTACCTGCGATCGCCGCGGCAGGACTCAAAGAACTTTACGAGCTCTACAAGATACATCTCGACTCGCATGGCTGGTCGGTGCTCGCGGTCGGCCTCGTTGTCGCGTCCCTCTCGGCCTTCGTCGCGATCTGGGGCCTCTTGCGGATTCTCGAAAATTTCTCCGCGTGGCCATTTGTCGTCTATCGCGCGCTGATAGGGTTGGTTCTGCTCGTCGGCGTGTTCTTTGGCTGGCTGGCCTGAATCGGACTCGACGTTCTTTGCGGATTAAATCAGAAATCGACCTTGTCTCGATTTCAAGTTGCAAAGGCCGCCAGAAACGTCCTAGAGTGATCGCCGCGGCCGTCCTATGAACTGACGGTCGCAGTAAAAACATTGCTCAGGAGGTATTTATGGCAACGCTCGTTACGCTGGACGTCTTTTCTGGCCGTCCCAATCCTACGTTTCAGCTCACGCCGGAACAGGAACACCAGCTAAGTGAAAGGCTGCATGCAATGACAGCCTTCACGACCGCCCGTCCCTCGGGAGTCAATGGCGGCTTGGGCTATCGCGGCTTTCATATCGCGGAAAATGTCGAGAGCTTGGGCGGTGCGGCGCGAATGGTCGTCCACGAGGGGATTGTAGACCGCGGACTGGGCCTGGGGAATTACGTCGCCGACCCGGACCTGGAGCAATGGCTCCTCAGCCTCGCCGAGCCGGCAACAGGCGGCGAGGTGCGCGAGCATGTCGCGGCACAAATAAAAGCCGGCACGGCGGCCGCGTTCACCAGCGACCTGCATACAACTGCAACAGCTTGTCCAACCTGCCATGCGGCAGACGCACCGGTGTACAATCCTGGTATCTGGAATACTCCGGCGGTCCAGCCACGCAACAACTGCTATAATTACGCCAATAACCAGATCACAAACACCTTCGCGCAACCGGGTCGGGCAAGCGGGCATCCGACTTCAAACATGTCGTGCGGCGCCGTCCAGCCCGCCGCGCAATCGGATGGTCTTCACGCCGTCGCTAACTTTTCTGGGACGCTAACGGCGGGCCATGGCTGGTATGTGGCTCTGGTGATTTGGCCCGGCCACGATTACCATTGGTATCGGCAGGACAAAGTGGGGTGCTGGTCGCACAAGCCCGGTCAAACTGCGGCAAGAAACGTGGACAATGCAGGGCATGCAATCACGGATCCGAGGACCTGCAATCGCGGTCCTTATACTAACTTCTGCACTTACATGGTCACCCACAGAGGCGTACATATCCGGTAGTGGCCAACCCCGGCCGCCTCGCGATTACCAATCGATGGAAAGAGTGTCGGGAAATAGTCGCGTAGAGATAGACGTTTATTCCGGCCGGCCCAATCCCAGCTGGGAGTTGGGGCCGGCCGATTCGCGGGCATTGGGAGAGTTGGTGCGCCGCCTCCCGCACGCGCGGGAGGCTGGCGATTACAGGGACGGATTGGGGTTTAGAGGCTTTATTGTCGATCTCATTGAGGACGGAAACCCGCTGCAATTGAGAATATCGGCGTCTTCGATTTCTCGCGGCAGCCATTATTTTTTCGACGCGCACCGCGAGGTCGAGAAGTTCCTCTTGTCCAAGATGCCGGCTGATCTGCGAAAGCAGCTCTCATCAGCCTTGCCTCACTAGCATCCTGACGGCGCGCCTTCGCCCGTCGAGCGCGTGCTGAGGTGGTGCGGAGCATTCGCGCGAGCAATGCCTCAGCTGCCGAAGAAAACCGTCTCGGTGTAGGCGAGGTCGCCGCTGCGCGGCGGGTGCGAGCCGCCGACGTAATAGCGCCGTGTGCGTTCGATCGGGAAGCCGGTGAGTTCCTGCACGCGCGAGTCATTATCCACGACGACAGCCGGCATGCCGCGTGATAACAGATAGCGGCCTATCGGTCCGGCAAATCTGATGTAATCAGCAAAGTCCCGGTTATATGCGAGCTTTATCGTCGGCATGGCGCGATACAGAATTCGGCGGGGCGCAAACACAAACGGGAAATGCTCGCCCGCAGCCTCAAGCACAAAGACGATGCAGCGTAAAGCGGCGTGCTCTTCGAGCAGCGCACGCTCCGGCAGATCATTCGGCGCGGCGGCTAGCGGCAGGATGCGCGCCGGCTGGCCACCGCCGCTGAGCGCCGGGAAAGACAGAAACCAACCCTCGCGAATGCAGCGGAAACCCTGCGCTTCGATTGTCGGCCAAGTATTTTGCGCCGGCGAAATGTTCACGTAAGTGACTGCCGGGTCACGGAAGGACGCGAGCAGCGGTGCATAGCCTCGGAATTCGGGCTCGACGTACCAACTCGACAGATTGCAGCGGATAGCGACGCCCGCGTCGGCCGGGACGCTCGAATAGATCGTCAGGATCGCCCCGACGACTCGGCCGTCGCTTTCGAGCAGCAGGCCATACCGCGGGCAGCCGGTCGGAACCGGCCGCGCTCCCATCCGCGCCAGTCCGCGCAGCCAATAGCTTTTGCTGCGAAAGCGAAATCCCCGGGCAAGCAGCTCCGCGATCGCGCCGAGATCGGCTTCCTGGATTTGCCGCCGCTGAACCGCCATTCGCCACTGAACTTTCAAGCTCTGACGCGAACGGAGCCATCTTCATGGCGAGAGATCGCGGGATTACGCGAGCCATTGACGCGTGCCGTGTAAAGAAATTCCTGCCCCGTTTCGGAGCAGGAAGTCACTCCATTGGCCCTGGCGATTACGCCCGCTTCTCGCTCTCCGCAACATATTCCAGCCGGGTGTCGTGCCGCAGCAGGATGACGACGACCATGCCCACCGCGCCCGCCGCGGCGATCGCCAGCAGCCCGCCGGTGAAACTGCCGGTCTGATCCTTGATGTAGCCGACCACGTAGGGGCCGACGAAGCCGGACAGATTCCCGATGGCATTGATCGCGGCGATCCCACCTGCCGCAGCCGCGCCAGAGAGGAAAGCGGTCGGCAGCGTCCAGATCAGCGGCAGCGCGGCGAAGACGCCGAAAGCGCCGACTGAAACGAGGGCTATCTTCACATAGGGATTCTCGACGAAAGCCGCCGCGGCGATCCCGGCGGCAGCAAGGGACAGCGCCACGATGAGGTGACCCTTGCGCTCGCCCTCTTTGTCGGACCGCAGGCCCCACCAGATCATGCCGACCGCCCCGATTGCGTAGGGAATAAGCGTGACGAAGCCGGTTTGCAGGTTGGTCAGACCGAAGGCCTTGACGATCTGCGGCAGGAAGAAGCTTAGGCCATAATTCACCGCGACGGCGCCGAAATAGATCAACGCGATCGCAAGCACACGCGGATTCATGAGCGCCGCCATCACGCTGTAGTGCCGCACCTGCTCGCGGGCGCGGCGCTCCATCTCGAGGCGGCCGGTCAGCCATTCGCGCTCGTCGGCTGCGAGCCAATGCGCTTCGGCGGGCCGGTCGGTCAGATAGAAGAAGGTGACCACGGAAAGGACAAGCGCCGGCGCCGCTTCGAGGATGAAGAGCCACTGCCAACCTTTGAAACCCGCGACGCCGTCCATGCCGAGAAGCGCACCGGAGACCGGGGCGCCGATGACGCTCGACAGCGGGATCGCGGCCATGAAGATGCTGACGATGCGGGCACGGTAAGTCGCCGGGAACCACAGCGTCAGATAGAAAATGATGCCGGGGAAGAAGCCGGCTTCCGCCGCACCGAGCAAGAGGCGCAGGACATAGAAGCCGACCTCGCCGCCGATGAAGGCCATCGCGCCGGAGAGCAGCCCCCACGTGAACATGATCCGCGCGATCCATTTGCGCGCGCCAAATTTTTCCAGGAACAGGTTGGATGGCACTTCGAAGATGAAGTAGGTGAGGAAGAAGATGCCCGCGCCGAGCCCGTAGGCGGTAGCGGAGATGCCGAGATCCTTGTTCATCGTCAGCGATGCGAAGCCGACATTGACGCGGTCGAGATAGGCAACGAAGTAGCAGACGATCAGGAACGGCAGGAGGCGTCGGCTGACGCGTTTCAGCGTGCGGGTTTCAATATCCATGTTGCCTTCCTCCCGCGGGTCTTCGCGGCTTCTTTGAGCGAAGAATGCCTTGAACCATCGAGTCGCTCCAGCTTCGCAAGACACCGAGGCGAGCGCAAAGCTGAGCCGCTGAGGCCTTGCGCTTGACAATCGCGAAGCCGGTGCGCGAGCGTCCCCGCCAACCCACGAAACGCCAGACCGGAGCCGAAAAATGTCGCTGAGCCGTCTCGCTGAAGCTCCGCCCCGCTCGGGCATCATCGACAGCGAAGATGATGTCACGCCGGTCGTTCTCGCCTCGATCGCCAAGACCAAAGACGCGCGGGCGAAGGAGATCATGGAATCCTTCATCCGCCACATCCACGCCTTTGCCAGAGACGTCCGTCTAACCGAAGAAGAATGGGAGATCGGCGTCGATTTCCTGAACCGCATCGGCAAGCAGACGACCGGCACGCATAATGAAGGCGTGCTCTTCTCCGACGCGATTGGCCTCTCGACGCTGGTTTGCCTGATGAACAACGGCAAGAACGGCGCGACCGAGACGGCGGCGGCGCTGCTTGGGCCGTTTTGGCGGATGAATTCGCCGCGTACGGAAAACGGCGGCTCGATCGTGCGCTCGGAGACTCCGGGGCCGGAGCTCTTCGCCGATTGTCGGCTCGTCGGCCCCGACAAAAGGCCGATCGTTGGGGTCGAGGTCGACGTCTGGCAGTCCTCGCCGACCGGCATGTACGAAAATCAGGACGAGGGGCAGGCGGACATGAACCTGCGCGGAAAATTCATGACTGACGCCGACGGGCGCTTCTCGTTCCGGTCGGTCAAGCCTGCCGGTTACCCGATCCCGATGGACGGCCCGGCCGGAGATATGATCAGGCTGCAGGGCCGCGAACATTACCGCCCGGCGCATCTGCATTTCCTGTGCTTCAAGCCGGGCTTCAAGACGCTGATCACACAGGTCTTCGTCGACGACGACGAACACCTCGAGTCGGACGTCGTCTACGGCGTCACCAGCGCGCTTGTCGGCGACTATAAGCGCCACGAGAGCGGCACGCCGCCCGTGCCCGACGTGAAGGGCCCCTGGTACACGCTCGACTACACGTTCCATATGGAGCCTGGCGAAGCGCATCTGCCGAAGCCACCGATCGCTTAAAGAAGATGGCTTCGGATCGGTTGCTCGCCGGCAAGACGGCGCTCGTTATTGGCGGTGCCGGCGGGATTGGCGCGGCTGCGGCGAAGCTCTTCGCCGAAGCCGGGGCCAAGGTCGCGGTGACGCATCGGCCCGGCAAAGAAGCCGCGGACCGCGCGGCGCCCCTCGTGAAGGCGCTGCCCGGCGACGGGCACATCGCCATCCCCGCGGATATCGCCGAGACCAAGACGCTCATTGCCGCGCGCGATGCGATCGGCCAAGCCTTCGGTCGCCTCGATATCCTGGTCAACAGCGCCGGCTTCACGAAGCCCATTCCACACGGCGACCTCGAGGCGCTCCATGATGATTTCATCGACCGCATGTTCGCGGTCAATTGGCGCGGCCAGTTTGCGGCGATCCGCGCTTTCGCGCCAATGCTCAAGGCGAGTGGCGATGGGCTGATCGTGAACATCTCCTCGATTGCGGCGTTGAACGGGGCGGGGTCGAACATCGCCTACGGCGCGGCCAAGGCGGGCATCGATGTCATGGGGAAGTCGCTCGCACGTGTGCTTGCCCCGGAGGTGCGGGTCATGACCGTGTCGCCGGGTGTCGTCTCAACTGGCTTCGTGCCGGGTCGCGGCGCTGAGTTCAACGAAAAGGCCGCTGCGTCGACGCCATTGAAGCGCGTCGCCACGGCGGAAGATGTGGCCGAAGCCGTGCTCGCCTGCGCGACCCATCTTTCATACTCGACCGGCGCGACAATCGTCGTCGATGGCGGCCGGGCGCTGTAGCTAAGACGGCGCGATGCAAGCGCGCTGCCCGACAGAAGACTAAAGGGAGTTCGAGATGGTCATGCCGCGCGACAAAGTCATCATCACTTGTGCCGTCACCGGCAACCAGACGACGCCCGACATGACGCCGCATCTGCCGATCACGCCGGAGCAGATCGCCGATGCATGTCTCGGCGCGGCGGAAGCGGGCGCTGCGATCGTGCACATCCATGTGCGCGATCCCTCGACCGGTATGCCGTCCATGGAGCTTTCGTATTATCGCGATGTCGTCGAGCGCATCCGCAGGAAGAACACGAGTCTCGTTCTCAACATTACGACAGGACCTGGCGGCCGCTTCGCGCCCTCGGAACACGATCCGAAGATTGCCGGCCCCGGCACGAACCTCATGGTGCCGGAAAAACGCGTCGAGCACATCGCGGCATTGCGGCCGGAAATCTGCACGCTCGATCTCAACACGATGACGTTCGGCAAAGAGGTCGTCATCAATACGCCGCCGAATATACGGCGCATGGCAAAAATCATTCGCGAAGCCGGCGTGAAGCCCGAGATCGAGCTGTTTGATTCTGGTGACATCGCGCTGATGTCAGATCTGGTGAAGGACGGCACGCTTACCGGGCCGCATCTCGTCTCGATCGTGATGGGCGTGCGCTACGGCTTCCAGGCTTCCCCGGAGACGGTGCTCTACGCGCGCGGCATCCTGCCGACGGACACCCAATTCACCGCGTTCGGCACGGGCCGTTGGGGTTTTCCTGCCGTCGCGCTCTCGTATCTCTCAGGCGGCCATGTCCGCGTTGGTCTCGAGGACGGCGTGCAGATCAGCCGCGGCGTTCTGGCCGAATCGAACGCGCAGATGGTGGAGAAGGCCCGCGATCTCGTCGAGAAACTCGGGGGCCAGATCGCCACGCCCGCAGACGCGCGCGAGATGCTCGGTCTATCCTCGCAGGCGTCGGGCACGCGTAAGGCGGCCTGAACCTATGAACATCGCAGCCGGAGCAAGCGCAGTGGCGAGCGTCGATGCGCGCGCTTTGCGGCTTGAGGACAAGGCGCCGGATACGGATTCAGTTGCTCCGCAGATCGCGGCTCTACGGCTTTCGCGCGGGCGCGAGGAAGACGCGCTTGTCGAGATCGCCGCGGCTGGGATCAATCCGTCAGACGTGAAGGCGGCGATGGGCATGATGCCCTATGCCATCTTCCCGCGCACGCCCGGTCGCGATTTTTCCGGCCGCGTGATCGATGGGCCGCGCGAACTCATCGGCGCGGAGGTTTTCGGTTCTTCCGGCGACCTCGGCATTCGCCGCGACGGCACGCATGCGAGCCATCTTGTCGTCGAGGCGAAAGCGCTTGTCGCGAAGCCCCGGAATATCTCGCTGCAAGAAGCGGCGGGAATCGGCGTGCCCTTCGTGACCGCCGCCGAAGGTTTTGCCCGCGCCGGCTTTCCACGAGCCGGCGAGATAGTCCTGATCATGGGCGTCAATGGCAAGGTCGGGCAGGCGGCGGCGCAGATCGCGACTTGGCGCGGCGCGCACGTCATCGGCGTCGTGCGCAAGGCGGAAGGCTATGAGGGACATGCGAGCGCGCCGGTCGGGATCATCGACTCGTCGAGCTGCGATGTGGCCGACGCGGTGCGCGAGACGACGAACGGACATGGGGCCGACATCGTGTTCAACACGGTCGGCGATCCCTATTTCCAGGCCGCGCACAAATCCCTCGCCAAGAAGGGGCGGCAAATCCTGATCGCGGCGATCAAGCCGCTCGTCGAGTTCAACATTTTCGAGTTCTACCGCGGCCGCCACACTTACGTTGGAATAGACACGTTAGCGCTTTCCTCGATCGAAACGGGCGAGGTGCTGCGCGACCTTCTGCCGGGTTTCGAGACCGGCGCCTTGAAGCCATTTGCCATCGACTCGTCCAGCGTCTATCCGCTGGCGCGCGCCCGCGATGCCTATCACGCCGTTCTAGGTTCGGCGCGCAATCGCGTGCTCTTCGATCCAAAGCTCTGAGCAACAAACGATCCGGGAGGGACTAATGAAAATACTGGCTCGTCTAGGCCTCGTGCTCGGCTTTATGGCGCTTGCGCTTCCTGTCTCGGCGACGCCTCTCAAGATGGGGATCGGTTTCGGCATCGGTTTCCTGCCGACCTTCATCCTCGAACAGCAGAAGCTCATCGAGAAGCATGCGAAGGCTGCCGGCCTCGATGTCGAGCCGACGTATCAGCGGTTTTCGGGCTCCGGCGCGATGCAGGATGCGATCCTCTCAGGCTCCGTCGATCTCGGTGTTTATGGCGTCCCGGCGCTGCTGATTGCCTGGGATAAGGCCAAGGGCACGCCGAACCAGATTTACGGCATTTGCGGCGTCAACTCGAGCCCGCTTGTGCTGATCACCAACAAGCCGGACGCGAAATCGCTTAGGGATATCGGCACCGGCGACCAGAGTTCGATGCCAGCAATCGTCTCGCCGCAAATGTATGTGATGCAAATTCTCTCGGATAAGACGTTCGGCGAAGTTCAGAAAGACATG
>JAXDNJ010000016.1:0-42096 GCA_034669505.1 Methylobacteriaceae bacterium | reverse complement strand
CGTAATAGCCCCGCGTGTAATAAAATGGCGGCGGCAGCGATTCGCGTGCAAAGCGGCTGGCATCGCCGCTCCACAATCCGAGCGCGCCTGTCGCGATCACGTTGGCAAGCACGCGCGGCTCGAAAGCAGCGTGAAACACCGGCTCATTCGGCTCGGGCGTGACCGGGCCGAAGCTCGTCATCCCGCCGACATCCTGCGCGCCGTTCACCGCAGCTTCTCCGGCGTCAGCGGCAGGCCGGTACCGATCATCGAGTCGCGCGTGACCAGCGCCGCGAGCCGCTCCTCGCTCCATCCTTCCGTCCCGGCGGGACGCATCGGCAGGACGAGGTAGCGCATCTCGGAGGTCGAATCCCAGACTCGGATTTCAGTTTCTTCCGGAAGGTGCACACCGAATTCGGCAAGGACGCCGCGCGGATCGATCACTGCGCGCGATCGGTACGGCGCCGACTTGTACCAGACCGGCGGCAGGCCAAGCACCGGCCAGGGATAGCAGGAGCAGAGGGTACACACGATCAGGTTGTGGCGATCCTGCGTATTCTCGACGATGGCGATGTGCTCGCCTCCGCGCCCGCCATAGCCGAGCTCACGGATCGCCTTGGCACCGTCCTCCAGGAGCCGCGCCTTGAAGGCGCGATCGCTCCAGGCATGCGCGACGACATGCGCGCCGTTGCGCGGCCCGACCTTCGTTTCGTAGGTCTCGACGATCGCATCGAGTGCGGCGGGATCGACCAAGCCTTTGGCGACCAGCACGGTCTCGAGAGCACGGACGCGAAGCTCCACTTCGGAGAGGTCGGAGCCGTGAGGGTGATCGTGCCCAGCGTGGGCGCGCGCCTCACCGGAAATGTCCTGCAATGCATCGGCGTGGTCTTCGTGCATGACCGCGATGCTAACAGGACGCCCGAAGCGCGTCACGCCTGCCGGCCGCCGTAAACCCGGCCTTAACCCTGCCACGCGCTTAACTTGAAGGCGCGCATCCGTTCCATTCCGCGCCCTTACCTGGGCCGCAGAAATGGCGGATTCCGGCGCGATTGAACGGACTTAGCATTCCGCCGAAGGCCAAACCCCAGGACTGCCGATGACCCCAGCCGATCTCGCCACGGCCCCCATCGCCGAAGTGTCGCTCTGGAGCATGTTCTGGTCCGCCCACATCGTGGTCAAGCTGGTCATGGTCGGCCTGCTCGCCGCGTCAATCTGGTGCTGGGCCATCATCGTCAACAAGGCATTGCTGTTCACCCGCACCCGCAAGTCGATGGACCGGTTCGAGCAGGTGTTCTGGTCGGGTTCCTCGCTCGAGGAGCTCTACACGACTCTCGCCGACCGCCCGACGACCGCCATGGCAACCCTGTTCGTCGCGGCGATGCGCGAATGGAAGCGCTCGTTCCAGCACGCACACGCCTCGTTCATGGGGCTGCAGGCCCGCATCGAGAAAGTGCTCGACGTCTCGATCGCCCGCGAAGTCGAGCGGCTCGAATCGAACCTGCTCGTGCTTGCGACCGTCGCCTCGGCCGGGCCGTTCGTCGGCCTGTTCGGCACGGTCTGGGGCATCATGACTGCCTTCCGCTCGATCGCCGCCTCCAAGAACACCTCGCTTGCTGTTGTTGCACCCGGCATCGCCGAGGCGCTGTTTGCCACCGCGATCGGCCTCTTTGCCGCGATCCCGGCGCTCATCGCCTACAACAAGCTGCAGGGCGAGGTCGCCAAGAGCCAGGCGCGCATGGAGAGCTTCGCCGACGAGTTCTCGGCCATCCTGTCGCGGCAGATCGATCAGCATGCGGGCGCCGAGCGCGACCGCATGGCCGCCTGAGGACCTGACCCATGGCAATGGCAGGCGCCGCGGCGGTTGGCAGAAAAAGCGGGCGGCGCCGGCGCGGCGTGCCGCGTTACGGTGCGATGGCGGAAATCAACATGACGCCGTTCATCGACGTCATGTTGGTGCTCCTCATTATTTTCATGGTGGCGGCGCCGCTGCTCGCCACCGGCGTCGCGGTCGACCTGCCGCAGACGAAGTCCGCGCCCCTCAATATCGACCAGAAGCCGATCACGATCTCGATCGACGAGAAGGGCGCGATCTATCTCGCCGACCAGCCGAGCGAGCCGGCCGATCTCGTCAACAAGCTGCAGGGCATGACCAAGGCCGGATTCGACGAGCGCATCTATGTGCGCGGCGCCAAGGCCGTGAATTACGGCCGTGTCGCGGAGGTCATGTCGATCGTGACCACCGCCGGCTACAAGAAGGTCGCGCTGGTCACCGAACCGGAGAAGAAGTGATTGAGCCCTCCTCCTGAGGAGCCGCTAAGCGGCGTCCCCAAGGATGTGCAGAGCGAGGCGCCCGCTGAGTCGCGCGTCGCCGCGCTCATGGCGTGGGCGCGCGGCAAGATCAATTGGCGGGAGCCGGGCGTCGCCGTCTCCGCCGGAGCACACGTCGCACTGCTCGCGGCGACGCTGATCGCGTTTGCAGACACCAAAAAATTCGAAGATGCGCCGGAATCCATCCCGGTCGAGATGATCTCGGATCAGCAATTCAGCCAGGTCATGAAGGGCGACAAGACCGCGAAGCAGGTCCAGCCGAAGCAGAACGCGGAAAAGATCGCCGACGTCACGGAAACCAAGCCGACGCCGCCAGTCGCGGAGGCCAAGCGCGACGTGCCCACTCCGCCCCCCCCCCTGAAGCGCGTTCCTGATCCGGGCGAAGACGACAAGCCGGAACTGAAGCCCGAGCCGCCGATGCCGCCACAGCGGCTCGCCTCGTTGCCACCCACACCGCAGCCGCCGCCCCGCCCCGAGCCGAAGCCCGAGCCGGTGAAGCCCGTCGCCAAGGCCGAGCCGCCGAAGGCGGAAGCGCCTCCCGAACCGGACGATCCGAAAGACGCGGAAGTGATCAAGCCGCAGCCCGTGCCGCGGCCGAAAATCGCCGAGGCGCCGAAGGATCCAACGCCACCAAAGCCGGTCGAAAAACCGAAGGAGCCGACGCCGCCCAAGCTGGATGAGGTCGCAAAACTGCTCGAAAAGAGAAAGCTTGAGGAGAAGGCGGCCGCTGCTGCGAAAGAAACGCCAAAGCCCGTCGCCAAACCGAAATCCGGCGACGAGAGCACCGAGCATAAGTTCGATGTCTCGGCGATTTCGCAGCTCCTCAGCAAGGAGGCGCCGCAGGTGCGCGCCTCGACCGGACGCGAGCTCACGCATACGGCCGCACTCGGCGCGCCGAATGCGAGCGCGGCGCGCATGTCGCCGTCGATGTGGGACTCGCTCGACGGCTTGATGCGCGAACAATACAAGAAGTGCTGGAGCTATATTGGCCTCAACGCGCAGAAATACGTTGCGCAAATCCGCGTGCGTTATGCGCAGGACGGTTCGTTGCAGGCGGAACCGGCGCTGCTCAATCCGCCCAGCGATCCGAACATTCGCAATCTTGCCGAGAGCGCGATGCGCGCCGTGCGCCGCTGCAACCCGATGCACATCCCCTCAGCCTATATGCCCTATTACGAACAGTGGAAGGCGCGTGTCGTCCGTTTCGATCCGGAAGACATGCTCTGACGCGTCCGATCATCGTTAGGTTCTCTGTATGACTTCGACTATCACGCGCCGGTCGGCGGCGGGTTTGCTGTTAGGTGCCACGCTCGCCCCGGCGCTGCCGCTCCGCGCGCAAGAACGCTATCTCGACGTCCGCCCGGGCGGACAGTTCCGCCCGATCATGATTGCTGTGACGAATTTCGGCGGCGATCCCGATGCCGGCCGGGCGCTCTCCGACATCATCACCAACAATTTCTCGCGCTCGGTCTTTTTGCAACCGATCGATCCCAAGAGTTTCGTCGACCGCACGGCCAATCCCGATCAGCCGCCGCAGATGGATGCGTGGCGCGTCCTCAACGCGCAGTTCGTGGTGACCGGCCGCGGCCAGCGCGGCGGCGATGGGCGGCTGAAATCCGAATTCCGCCTGTGGGACGTCGCGAGCGGCCAACAGGTCGCCGGTCAGCAATATGTGACGGACCCCAACAATTCGCGTCGCGTCGCGCACATCATTTCGGACGCGATCTTCACCCGCATCACCGGCGAGAAAGGCTTCTTCGACACGCGCGTCGTATTCATCGACGAGACCGGTCCGAAGGAGCGCCGCCGCAAGCGGCTCGCCATCATGGATCAGGACGGACAGAGCGTCCGCTACCTCACGCGCGGCGACGAACTTGTCGTGACTCCCCGCTTCTCGCCGTCATCGCAGGAGGTGACCTACATGTCCTTCGGTCAGGGCGGCGATCCCCGGGTGTTCCTGTTGAACATCGAGAGCGGACAGCGCGAAGTCGTCGGCAACTTCCCCGGGATGACCTTCGCGCCGCGTTTCTCGCCGGACGGTCAGCGCATCGTCATGTCGCTGACGCAGGGGACGTCATCCAATCTCTACGCGATGGATCTGCGCTCCCGCAATACGACGCGCCTGTCGGATTCATCCGCGATCGACACGTCGCCGTCCTATTCGCCGGACGGCTCGCGCATCGTCTTTGAATCCGATCGCGGTGGCTCGCAGCAGATTTACGTCATGAGCGGCAGCGGCGGCGGCGCGCAGCGCATCTCGTTCGGCGAGGGACGCTATTCGACGCCGGTCTGGTCACCGAAGGGCGACTACATCGCTTTCACGAAGCAAGGGAAAGGCTCGTTCGCCATCGGAGTCATGAAGCCGGACGGTTCGGGCGAGCGCATCCTCACCGAGGGGTATCACAACGAGGGCCCGACCTGGGCGCCGAACGGTCTCTACCTGATGTTCTTCCGCGATCCCGGCGGTCAGGCCGGCGCGAGAATCTACATGATGGACGTGTTCGGCCGCGGTGAATTTCCGGTGCCGACGCCATCCTTCGCGTCCGATCCGGCGTGGGGACCGCTGCTGAGTTAGCCGTTTAGTTCCGCAACGATGCGCTTTCGCTGAGCTTCGCTCGCGACGGCGCCCGTGCCCGCCTGCGCATTCTCGCGCATGTGATCCGGGTTTGACGTGCCGGGTATGACGCAGGTTACGGCGGGATTGCCAAGAACAAACTTCAGCAGCACTTGCGCCCAGCTGCGGCAGCCGATCTCGTCGGCCCATTGCGGCAGCGGACGGGAGCGGAGCCGCCGCAAGAAACCGCCGCCGCCGAAGGGCAGATTGATCAAAACCGCCATGCCGCGATCTGCCGCGAGCGGCAGGATGCGATCCTCCGCGGCGCGATCGTCGGCGGAATAATTCACCTGCACGAAATCCAGCTTCTCGCTGCGCAGCACCGCTTCGAGCTCGGGATAGGCGCTCGACGTATAATGCGTTACGCCGAGGTAGCGAATGCGGCCCTTGCTCTTCAGGTCCCGCAGAGTCGCAAGATGGATGCGCCAATCCAGCAGATTGTGAACCTGCATCAGATCGAGCTTGTCGGTGCGCAAAAGCTGCATCGAGCGCTCGATTTGCTTGACGCCCGCTTCGCGCCCGCGCGTCCAGACTTTCGTCGCCAGGAACGCCTTTTGCCGCGCGCCAAGCTCCGCGACGATGCCGCCGGTGACGTCCTCGGAGGTGCCGTACATCGGCGAGGAATCGATCACCGAGCCGCCGGCATCGAAGAGCGTGGTGAGAACCGCCGCGAGCTGTTTGCGCGCGGCGGCATCGGCGCCGACGTCGAACGTCTGCCATGTCCCGCAGCCGACGACGGGCAGCTTTTCGCCGCTCGATGGAATCGTGCGCGTCTGCATCAGGGCCTTCTCCGACGATTGCTGGCCGCGCGCTTGCCGGCCGAAGAGCCCTGCAATGCCGAGGGTGCCGGCGAGCCTTAGAACGTCAGCCCGAGTGAAACCGTTTCCGTTCATGAGGCTGTCGCCACCGCCGCATCTTCGCCCGTGCCCAGGACGGGCACGGGCACGTGCGCAGCCATATCTTCCTGCCGCCGCCCGAGCCATATCGCGTTGACAAGCCACAATGCCGAGATCGGAATTGCGATGATCGGCAACGCGGCGCCACCCCAACCGAGAAAGCCGACGAGCGTGTACGACCAAGCACCGGCCTGATCGCCGAGGCGGTAGATCACAGTATCGATGAAGCTCTTCGCCTTGTAGCGGTCTTCTCTCGATAACACCGTAAAGAGAACTTCGCGCGTCGGCCGTGCAATGCCGAAATTGCCGGCACGGCGCAGCACCTGGAACGCGACGATCGCAGTAATGGTCGGCGCGTACACGAGCACGCCAAATCCAAGAATGGTGAGGAGCGGCAGCGAGGCGAGCGCCAGCCCGACGCCGAAGAGACGCACGACGCGCCCCGTCAGGAACAGCTGGATTGCGAGCGTCAGAACGTTGACCGCAAGATCGACGCTGGCAAAGAAAGCCGTCTGCGCGCCGCGATCCGGAAACGCTTTTGCAGCGATCCCGACCTGTTCGAAATACAGAAATGTTGAGGTAATCGAGAAGAGTAGCAGAAACAGACTGACATTCAGAAGATATGACGATTTCAGGACATGAACGATCCCCGCCCAAGAGCTGCCGCCAATGGCGCGTTCACCCGATTGCGACGCCGGCTTACTATAAAGCTGGTCGGACAGCCGCGACAGATGCCTGACGCTGAGAACCGCGACTTCGAGCAGAAGCGCGGCACCGACGAGCAGCGCCCACGTCGGAACGCTGCGCGCCAGAAGCGCCGTTGCCGCCGAGCCCGCGATCGCGCCGATGGTCGCGCCGGCGGCGATGAAGCCGAACAGCCGCTTGCCCTGCTCCGACGTAAACACGTCGACGATGGCCTGCCAGAAGATGGAAACGACAAAGAGGTTGAACACCGACAGCCAGACGAAAAAGAATCGCCCGATCCAAATCGCCTGTTCGCGGTTCGCCAAATACAGCGCGAGCGCGAACAAGATGATGTTGGCGCTGAAGAAACGATAGGTGATCGGGATGAAGCGCACACGCGGCAAGCGTTTCACCAAGTAGCCGAAAGGCACGTTGAGCAGAATCATCGCGACAAGGGTGGCGGTGAACAGCCACGGCAGATTCTCAATCCCGCCGGAAACCCCCATCTGCTCGCGGATGGGCCGCATCACGTAATAGGATGATAGGATCGCGAAGATGTAGAGCCATGACCAGCCGACGACCGGCAGTTCGTCAGAGCGCACCTGGAACACGCGCTCGATGAATCCAGGTTTAGGCGGCTGGCCGATTGCCTCGACTCCGGACATATCGCCGAACCTGCGGCTCACTCCGACGGTCCAAGCTTCTTCCTCAGCTCCGGCGCGGTGACGATCTGACCGTAACCCGGCGCTCCCATCTGGAATTCCTTGGCGCGGGCCAGTCCGCCAACCACCACGGGATCAAACCCTGCATCGCGCACGAGCGCGGAGGCGGCAGCCAACGCGTCTTTGTCATCGCCGGCGATTGGAATTGCGATGCGGCCACCTTCCTTATGCGCCTCGCGCGCAAGCACCGTGTAACCCAGCGTGTTAAACGCACGCACTATCCGCGCGCCGGGAAAATACTTCGCCGACGTGAGCCCGATGCCGTTCTGCTGGACTTCGGTCACCAATTCCTGCCCGTCGCGCGCCACCGTCGCGTTGCCGGCGTCGAGCACGATCTTCCCACTCAGCGCCTTGGCATAATCCTGACCGAGTTGGGGGTAGGCTTTGTAGGGCACCGCGATCAGGATCGCGTCGCCGAACGCGATCGCCTCCTCGGGTGTTCCGGCGCGGGCGGAAGACCCAAGCCCGCCGACGAGATCCTTCAGTTCATCCGGATGCCGCGACGAGAACAGAACCTGGTGGCCTGCCTTGACCCAGAGCGTGCCGAGCGTGCCGCCGATTTTGCCGGAGCCGACAATGCCGATCTTCGACGGCGCGGACGCGGCTTGTGTCCATCCGAGCTCGGGGGCGACGAGCCATCCCGCGATACCCGTTCCCACTGCGAGGATCACGCGGCGCGACGGCCCTAATGCACTCTCGTTCATTCCGTTTCTCCCTCTCTCGATGCCTCGCAGCACGGACCGCCCAATGACAAACGCCAAGATGGCGCGCACGGCCCTTTGGAC
Source organism: Methylobacteriaceae bacterium (assembly GCA_034669505.1). Classification (GTDB taxonomy): domain Bacteria; phylum Pseudomonadota; class Alphaproteobacteria; order Rhizobiales; family Beijerinckiaceae; genus JAFASC01. Next base: position 34,088 of record JAXDNJ010000016.1, on the reverse strand, counting down.
AATGCTTGACGCCTCAGCTCCTGAACTATTCCGCGATAGCACCGGTTGACTCGGGCTGATCGATCGGGCTTTTTCGCGCGTCGTTAAGACGCGCCCAAGGCACCCATGCGGATCGTCGACTTAAGAGAGCGGACCGTTCCGATCGCATCCGCGATCGCTAACGCTTACATCGATTTCAGCAGGATGACGCTGAGCCTCGTCGCCGTGATCACCGACGTGATGCGCGATGGTAAGCCGGTCATCGGCTACGGCTTCAATTCGAACGGACGTTACGGACAGGGTGCTCTGATCCGCGAGCGCTTTCGTCCGCGGCTGATGGAGGCCGAGCCCGCAAGCCTCATCGATGAGGCGGGCGACAATCTCGATCCGCATAAGATATGGGCGGCTTTGTTCAAGAACGAAAAGCCCGGGGGTCACGGCGAGCGTTCGGTCGCGATCGGCACGATCGACATGGCGGTCTGGGACGCGGTGGCGAAAATCGCCGGCAAACCGCTGTTCCGCCTGCTCGCCGAACAATATGGCGACGGCGTCGCGGACCCGCGCGTCTTCGTCTACGCTGCCGGCGGCTATTATTATCCTGGCAAGGACATCGAGCTTCTCAAGAACGAAATGCAATCTTATCTCGACCGTGGTTATAGCGTCGTGAAGATGAAGATCGGCGGCCTGCCGCTTGCCGACGATCTGAAGCGCATCGAGGCGGTGCTGGCGATGCTGCCCAAGGGATGCCGCCTCGCGGCGGATGCCAACGGCCGCTTCGATCTTGCAACTGCGATCGATTATGCAAAAGCGCTCTCGGCTTATAATCTCTTCTGGTATGAGGAAGCCGGCGATCCCTTGGACTACGAGCTGCAGGCGAAACTCGCAGAGCATTATGCCAAGCCGATGGCGACGGGCGAGAATCTGTTTTCAATGCAAGATGCGCGCAATCTCATCCGCTACGGCGGCATGCGCAAAGACCGCGACTGGCTGCAATTCGATTGCGCGCTGAGCTACGGGCTCATCGAATATTTGCGCACGCTCGAGATGCTGAAGAGCTACGGCTGGTCGCCCAAGCGCTGCATCCCGCATGGCGGCCACCAGATGTCGCTCAACATCGCCGCCGGGCTCGGACTCGGCGGCAACGAATCTTATCCCGATCTCTTCCAGCCCTATGGCGGCTTCCCCGATGGCGTGAAGGTCGAGAACGGCTATATTACCATGCCCGATCTGCCCGGCATCGGCTTCGAAGGCAAATCGGATTTGATCAAGGAAATGCGCAGTCTCGCGAGCTGAGGCGCGTGGAGGAAAAGCGCGGATGGGTTTTGCAAATACGCGCCGCGGAGTGATCAAAGGGTCCGCTTCTACGGTGACGACTTTGTTGTTAGGGCGCGCAGCCTTTGCGCAGGAGCGGCCAAAAATCCGCCTCGGCGTGCTGCGGCTTGCGTCATCCGGGAATGTCTTCATTGCTGCTGATCGCGGCTATTTCCGCGACGCCGGATTGGATGTGGAGCTGAAATTCTTCGACGCGGCGCAACCGATTGCAGTCGCAACGGCATCCGGTGACATCGATATCGGCGTGACAGCCTTTACCGGCGGCCTGTTTAATCTTGCCGGCAAGGGCGCGGTGTCGATCATCGCCGGTCAAAGCCGCGACGTGCCCGGCTTTCCGCTGATGGCGTATCTCGCGACGTCGCAACCATCCGGGGCAAGCCTCAAATCGCTGCGAGATATCGACGGCAAGAGCGTCGGCATCACGCAGATCGGCTCGAGCTTTCATTACAGCGCCGGGCTGATCGCTGAGAAATACAAATTCCCGCTATCGAATGTGAAGTTCGTTCCACTGCAATCGATGTCGAATGTCGCGTCAGCGTTGAAGGGGGGACGTGTCGAAGCGGCGATCCTGCCGGCGACCGCCGCGCAGCCGCTCATCGATTCAGGTGATGCGCGCCTTCTCGGTTGGGGCGGGGACGAGGCGCCGTGGCAGCTCGGCGCCGTCTTCGTCTCGCAGAAGATGAAGGGCAATCCCGAGCTTACCGAGCGCTTCCTTGCCGCATATCGGCGCGGCTGCAAGGACTATCACGACATCCTGCTTGCGTCGGTCAAGGACGGCATGGCAGCGTTGACGCCGCAGACGCAACCGCTTCTGGAAGCGATCGCGCGCGAGACCAATCAGCCCATCGACAAGATAAGAGTTGGCCTGGCCTTCATCGATCCGAACGGTGCGCTCGACGTGCAAGGTGTCGCGCATCAGCTCGCCTGGTTTCAGGAGCACGGTTTCGTCGACAAGGGTTTTGGGCTCGACAGAATCGTCGATCCACGCTTCGTCAAACTTCCCTGAGCGATGACGATCGTTGTCGAAGGGGTTTCACATCGGTTCCAGAACCTCGATGTTTTGTCCGATGTTTCATTTACCGTCGGCAATAATGAGGTTTTCGCGATCGTCGGGCCTTCGGGCTGCGGCAAGAGTACACTCCTGTCGATCATCGGCGGCCTGATCGAGCCGACCGCGGGTCACGTACATGTCGGCGGCTTGTCGCGCGATGCGCTGAACCCGCTCACCTTCGTCTTCCAGGATTTCGCGCTTCTGCCCTGGCGCAGCGTCGCCGGCAACGTGCGGCTGCCGTTGGAGCACCGCGATCTCGCGCCCGCTGAGATGCAGGCCTTCGTCGCCGATGCACTGCAACGTACCGGCCTTACCGATTTCGCCGACGCTTATCCGAAGCAGCTTTCCGGCGGCATGCGCCAGCGCGTCGGTATTGCGCGGGCGCTCGCGGTGAAGCCGCCGATCCTGTTGATGGATGAACCTCTTTCGGCGCTCGACGGACAAACGCGCGAGATTCTGATGGAGGATTTGTCCCGCCTTCTCACGTCGACCCATCTCAGCGCGCTTTACGTCACGCATAATCTCGACGAGGCGCTTCGGCTTGCCGATCGCATCGCCGTCTTTTCGCGACGGCCCGGCGCCTTACGCGAAATTATCGAGATCCCGATCCCGCGCGGCGAACGCACGCATGCCGGCTCTGTCGCCGAACTTGCCAGCCTGCGCGACCACCTCTGGTCCTTGATCCGCAATGAGGCGATCGAGGCGGAACGCGAGGTCGCGCATGTCTGAAGCTGACGCACGCCTCGCCCCGGTCCGGTTTCGCGGCCGCGGCTTTATCATCACGCCGCGCTGGTACGGCAGCCTCGCGGCCTTCGTTATCATCATCGCGGTGTGGCAGGCGGCCGGCAGCTTCGGCTGGGCGAGCCCGCTGTTCTTGCCGAGCCCGCTCGCAATCCTTCGCGCGCTGATCGCGCTCACCGCGAGCGGCGAACTCGCCGGGCATATCGCCGCATCGGCGGTTCGAATCGGCGTCGGCTGGGCGCTTGGGACGGCAGCGGGACTCGCCGTCGGCCTCGCGATGGGCTTATGGGGGCTCGCCCGCTCGATCGGCATATCCGTCGTCTCGGCGTTGTTCCCGATCCCGAAAATCGCGCTTCTGCCGCTGCTCATCCTGTGGCTTGGCATCGGCGAGCCCTCGAAAATCGCGACGATCGCGCTCGGCGTCTTCTTCCCGACGGTCATCGCGACTTATAGCGGGGTCGATTCCGTGCCCCGCACGCTCATCCGCATGGCGCAGAGCTTCGATCTGCCCTTCCCGGCAATCGTGCGGAAAATTGTCATCCCGGCCGCCCTACCTTCGATCCTGTCGGGTTTCCGGATATCGGCCTCGATTGCCCTTCTGCTTGTCGTCTCGGCCGAGATGATCGGCGCCGACCGCGGCATCGGCGCCTTCGTGCTGCAGGCCGGCAATCTCATGCAGACCGATCAGCTGCTCGCCGGCGTTGTCGTCCTGTCCGTCTTCGGGCTTATTGTGGCGAAGGTGATAGGCCTCCTGGAGGCGCGCCTGCTGGCCTGGCGTTAAACGTAACCGTACCTAACCGAAGATTAATTATCGCCTGCAGCGTTGCATTCTGTATACTTACGGTCATCCGAGCTGGCGGCGGCCTCGGGGAAAGCCGTGGGTCCAGGCGATTGTGACTGTTTGGCTGAACCCGAGCATACAGTCCTTCGTTTGCTCCCTAGTGAATAGGCTGACCTGAATGCGCGATGCGATCGCCGGCGAACGAGCCGCCGACTTCTCCGGGGATATGGTGGCGCGCCGCAACACCGCCGATGAGCCCCGCGCGTCCCGCACGGGCCAGCGGCGCCGATCCTTGCCATGGCTGTTGCTGATCCTGGCGCTTGCGATTGCCGGCGGCGTCTACTGGACGCGGTTCCGGCCGGCGCCGGCCGCCCAGGGGCCAGCCGCGCCCGTCGCCGTTCCGGTCACCGCGGAGGTCGCAAAAAGCCAGGCTATTCCCGTGCAGCTGACGGCGATCGGCTCGATCCAGGCGGCGAACACGGTCGTCGTCCGCTCGCGCGTCGACGGCGAACTGCAAAAGGTGGCGTTCCAGGAAGGCCAGATTATCAAGGAAGGCGACCTCCTCGCCCAGATCGACCCGCGCCCGTTCCAGGCGGCACTCGACCAGGCTGTCGCCAAGAAGGCGCAGGATGAGGCGCAGCGCGCCAATGCCCAGCGTGATCTTGTCCGTACGAACAAGCTCGGGCCCTACGCGACCGGCCAGCAGCGCGATACCCAGACGGCGCAGGTTGATCAGCTCACCGCGCAGATAGCGGGCGACCAGGCCGCCATCGATAACGCCCGCACGCAGCTCTCTTACACGCGGATCACCGCACCGCTCTCCGGCCGCACCGGCTTCCGGCTTGTCGATCAGGGCAACATCGTTCACGCCTCGGATGCGAACGGTCTCGTGACGATCGCGCAGCTGGAGCCGATCGCCGGCATCTTCACCCTCCCCGAACGCTACCTGCCGGACGTGCAGAAGGCCATGCAGGCGGGTCCCGTGAAGGTGTGGGCGCTGGAGCAGGATGCGAGGACCGAAATCGCGCAGGGCACGATTGCCCTGATCGACAACAGCGTGGACCCGACGACCGGCACGATCCGCGTCAAGGCGATGTTCCCGAACAAGGAGGACAAGCTGTGGCCCGGACAGTTCGTCAATGTCCGCATCCAAACGGGAATACTCAACAACGCCACGACAATTCCGGCGACCGCAGTGCTGCATGGCCAGGATGGGCTCTACGCTTACGTCGTGAATCCCGGCGATAACAAAGTCGTGCCGCGGCCGCTGAAGACCGGCTATGCGACCGAGCAATTCTACGTCGTTAATGATGGTGTCAAACCCGGCGAAACCGTTGTGACCGGGGGCCAATACCGCCTGACGAACGGCACGCTTGTTGCTGTGAACAAAGACAACGGCAGCAGACAGCCGCCGGAACAGCAAGCCGCGAAGTAGGACTAAAGCGATGGCGAGCGGCGTCTCCGCACCCTTTATCCGGCGGCCGATCGCAACCACCCTCCTCATGATTGGTGTGTTCCTGGTGGGCCTTGCCGCCTACCCGATGCTGCCAGTCGCGCCGCTGCCGCAGATCGATTTCCCGACGATCCAGGTCAGCGCCAGTCTTCCCGGTGCGAGTCCCGAGACGATGGCCTCGTCGGTCGCGCAACCGCTCGAGCGGCAATTCGCGCAGATATCGGGCGTGTCGCAGCTCACGTCGTCAAGCGCGCTCGGCTCGACCACGATCACGGTGCAGTTCGATCTCGACCGCAACATCGACGCCGCGGCGCAGGACATCCAGGCGGCGATCAACGCGGCGAGCGGGCAATTGCCGAAAAACCTGCCGACGCCGCCGACCTATCGCAAGGTCAATCCCGCCGATCGCCCGATCATCCTCTTCGCCGTCTCCTCCGACACGCTGCCGATGACCGAGGTCGACGACACGGCGGACACGAAGATCGCTCAGCAGGTCAGCCAGATTTCGGGCGTCGGGCAGGTCAGTATCGGCGGCGAGCGCAAGCCCGCCGTGCGCGTCCAGATCGATCCGGCGAAACTCGCGGCCAAGGGCCTCTCGCTCGAAGATGTCCGCTCGAAAATCGCGGTGTCCACGGTCGACAATCCGAAGGGCACGTTCCAGGGCGCCAAGCGCTCCTATACGATCTACGACAATGACCAGCTGACCTCGGCGAAGCCGTGGAATGACGTGATCGTCGCCTATCGCAACGGCGCTCCCGTGCGCATCAGCGATCTCGGCCAGGCGATCGATGGACCGGAAGACGTAACCAAGCTCGGCTGGTCGGAGAACAAGCCGGCGATCGTGCTCGTCGTCTTCAAGCAGCCCGGCGCCAACGTCATCGACACCGTTGACCGCATCAAGAACCAGCTCACGAAACTGCGGGCGACGATTCCGCCGGCGATCAAGATCGAGATTTTGAGCGACCGCACGCAGACCATCCGCGCCTCCGTCCACGACGTGCAGTTCACGCTCTTACTGACGATCGCACTCGTCGTCATGGTCATCTTCGTCTTCCTGCGGAATTTCTGGGCGACCGCGATCCCGAGCGTCACCGTGCCGCTGTCGCTCTTAGGCACAGCGGGACTCATGTATGTCGTCGGCTACAGTCTCGATAATCTGTCGCTGATGGCGCTGACGATCGCCGTCGGCTTCGTCGTCGATGACGCGATCGTCATGCTCGAGAATATCGTTCGCCACATAGAAGACGGCGAGAAGCCGCTTGAGGCCGCGTTCAAAGGTGCCGGCGAGATCGGCTTCACCATCGTGTCGATCAGCGCCTCACTGGTCGCGGTGTTCATCCCGCTGCTTCTGATGGGCGGCATCTTCGGCCGCCTGTTCCGCGAATTCGCGGTGACGGTGACGATGACGATCGTCGTCTCAGCAATCGTGTCGCTCACTCTCACGCCGATGATGGCGTCGCGTCTCCTCAAGGACGAGCGCCACGCGCGGCACGGGCGCTTGTATAAGATGATCGAGGGATTCTTCGACAGGATGCTTGCAGGCTACATGTCGATGCTCGACATGTGTCTGCGCCATCGCTTTCTTACCCTAATGACGTTCTTCGGGACCGTTGCCCTCTCCGCCTATCTGTTCGTCATTATCCCGAAAGGCTTTTTCCCGAACCAGGATACCGGCTTCATCATTGCGACGACGGAAGCCGCGCAGAGCGTGTCCTTCCCGGAGATGGCGCGGATACAGAAAATCTTCGGCGAGCTGGTCATGCGCGATCCCGCGGTCGAGACGGTCGGCATGTCGATCGGTACCGGCGGCGGCGCAAGCGGCACGAATTCCGGCCGCATGTTCATCACGTTGAAGCCACGCGATCAGCGTGACGTCTCCGCGGACCAGTTCATCGCGAGGGTGCGACGTCAGGCAACCAGCGTGGAAGGTGCTGCAATTTACATGCAGAACGCGCAGGACATCACGGTTGGCGGACGCACGACGCGCACGCAGTATCAATACACGCTGACCGACGCCGACCTCACCGAGCTCAATGCGTTATCGCCGAAAATCCTTGCCGCTTTCCGGAACGTGCCGCAACTGCGGGACGTCGCGACCGACCAGCAGAGCGAAGGCACGACGCTGACGCTCACGATCGATCGCGACCAGGCGGCGCGCTTCGGCATCGATCCGCAAGTCATCGACGACACGCTCTACGACGCTTTCGGCCAGCGCCAGGTCACGCAATATTTCACGCAGCTCAACAGCTACCACGTCGTGCTGGAAATCCTGCCGGAATTGCAGGAAGACCCGGAGACGCTGAACCGGCTCTACCTAAGGTCACCTTTAACCGGTCAGCAGGTGCCGCTCGCGACCTTCGTCCACTGGACAACGGAGAAGGTGCGACCGCTGTCGATCAGTCATCAGGGGCAGTTTCCGGCAACGACCATCAGCTTCAACCTGGCTCAGGGCGCCTCTCTCGGCGAGGCGACCCAGGCAATCGACAAGGTGATGCGCGACCTGAACGTCCCGGCCTCGCTCATCGGTGCCTTCCAAGGCAATGCCGCGGCGTTCCAGGATTCGCTGAAGAGCGAGCCCTATTTGATCACCGCTGCGCTCATCGTCATCTACATCATCCTTGGAATGCTCTATGAGAGCACGATCCATCCGCTGACGATCCTCTCGACGCTGCCGTCGGCGGGTCTCGGCGCCGTGGCGACACTTATGCTGTTCGGTTTCGACTTCAGCCTGATCGCGCTCATCGGCATCATTCTGCTTATCGGAATCGTCAAGAAGAACGGCATCATGATGGTCGATTTCGCGATCCACGCCGAGCGCGACCGCGATATGACCCCGGAAGAATCGATCCGCGAGGCCTGCCGCCTGCGCTTCCGTCCGATCATGATGACGACGATGGCGGCCATTCTCGGCGGCGTCCCGCTGATGCTCGGCACCGGCACCGGCTCGGAGCTGCGCCAACCGCTCGGCTATTGCATGGTCGGCGGACTTATCGTCAGCCAGGCCCTGACGCTGTTCACGACGCCGATCGTTTATCTCTATCTCGATCGTCTCTCGAATTGGCTGCAAGGCACGAAACACGGCGAGGAGATTCAGGTGCCCGCGGCGAAAGAGAGCGTCCGGCCGGCGGCCTAACTGACAGATTGGCTTCGCGAGCTTCTTGCCAGACCATGCTCGGTCTTTGCCCAGCCGAAAGGGTTGCGCCACAGCTCGACGATCGCGCACCAAGCGGCGAGCGTGATGAGCGCCTGGTAAAACGGCCACAAGGGAAGCCACAGCCACAGCGCCTGCAGCCTTTGGCGCTTCATCGCGATCGCGATCGGGCCGAACAAAGCGGCCGCGCCGAAGAGTGCGTTGAAGCACCAGAGCGTGCTGTTTAAAACCTGCCCTGGACTTTGCGGCGCAAGCAGCGGGCCGAATGCGGCGTCCAAGATCAGCAACAGCGCGAAGACCGGCCAAAGCAGCGCGCCGATGATCGCGCTGCCCAATCCGAGGGCCGTGCACGCAGCCGCGGCAAATCCCAGTTCACGTATCAGGCGACGCGGATTTCGCACGTTCACGAACATGGTCTGCATCCAGCCCTTCAGCCATCTTGTCCGCTGCCGCAAAAAGGCTGGAATGGCTGCGGGCACCTCTTCAAGGGTTTCGGAATCGAACGTCGCGACCTTGTATCCGAACCGCGCAAGCCGCAGGCCGAGATCGGCGTCTTCCGTCACATTCCAAGCATCCCAGCCGCCGACCTTGCGCAAAGCCTCGGTGCGGAAGTGATTGGACGAGCCGCCGAGCGGAACCGGAAGCTTCAAGTTGGCGAAGCCGGGATCGATGACCTCGAACAACGTCGCGTAGTCGATTGCGTAAAGCCGGGTCAGCCAATTATCAGCATAATTATCGACGACAAGCCGGGCCTGCAGGCAGCCGATATCCGGCGCGGCTTTAGCGAAAATCTCGGCTGCGCGGCGCAGCTGCAATGGTTCGGGTTCGTCTTCGGCATCGAACACGCATGTGAGAACGCCGTGCGCGAAAGGCAGCGCGACATTGAGCGCGCGCGGCTTGGTGCGCGGTGCGCCGGGAGGAGCTACGATGATTTCGAAGGGAAATCGGGTGCGCACCGCACGCAACGCGGCCATCGTTTGCACATCGTCGGCTTCGAGGACGATCTTGGTATCGAGCTTGGCCCGCGGATAATCGAGCCGCTCCAGCGCGGCAAGCAAATGCCCCACAATCGCCTCCTCGCGATAGAGTGCGATGATGATCGTGTAGATGGGCAACTCGGCATCGGGCAGCCCCGGCCCGGAGATTGACGGACCGAAGCTCATAGCCACTGCAGACAAACGCAACACGATCGCGCAGAAGAATGCGATGGCGAGGCCTATACCTGCCAAAAGTGGAAAGCCGAGGCCGACGGCCACTGCCCCCGCCACGCACGTCAAGCCAATCGCGACTTGCCCGGCGCTGGGCCCGGCGTTTGCCGAAAACGCCGGGTCGAGGTCGCTTAGCGCATCCGACGCCGCTCTCGCGATCGTTCCCTCAGACTGCGCACGCACCGCCTCCCCGAGCCGCGCCGGAACCGCTACCGCAAAACGCGTCCGCAGATTCTTTGCCGCATGCACGCCGGCGATGAGCCGGTCGAGTCCCGCTCCGCGCGGGGCAACGACAACCCGCGGAGCACCGGCATGATCCGGCACAATCGGTGCAATGCCGCGCTTGGCCGCCGCATACGGATCGATATTTTCGCGCAGCGGCAGTTCGTCGCTCAGAAACGGCACGTGCAGATGCTGCGCAACTGATCGGTACAGCGTCTCGGCGGTAACATAGCCGTTGCCTATCAAGTATTCGCCGACCGCGACGCCCTGCGTCCGTGCGCCCGACGCGGCGGCGGCAATCTGGCGCGGCGGAATGCCCTGCGCGGCCAACATTGCCAGCACCGGCGAGCTTCCGCCGTGCAGCGGCGCCTGCCGGTGCCCGGCTCCGCGCGCCGCTAGGCCGTCCGGCCTTGCTGCGGCGGACGACCTGTGCGATTCCTGCCGCCTTCCCGGCGGGGCAGCACGCTCGCTTTCGGGACGCGTAGGACTCATCGGCTGACGTCACGCAACAACACCAGCAGCATATCGGGTTTTACACCGGTCTCAACTGAATGCCTCCTTGAGTGTTATCTATGAGAGTCTCAATCCGGGCGATCGGACTTATGGCTGCGCTCGCTTTCAGCTCAGCCGCGAACGCGCAGAGCGCGCCGGTGGACAGTTCGGTCCCGCTTTTGTGGGATTTGACGCACCGGGTGGAGAAGCCCGATACAAGCGGCCTTCGACTGATACGCTTCGTGACTGAGGATGATTATCCGCCCTTCGACTTCACCTTGCCCGACGGAACGCTCACCGGATTCAACGTTGATCTTGCCCGGGCAATTTGTGAGGAGCTGCAGGTTGCCTGCACGGTTCAGGCCCGGCGCTGGGATACGCTGATCGCCGCGCTCGATGAAAATCGCGGGGACGCGGTCATCGCCTCCATGGCGATCAACATCGAGACCCGCAAGCGCGTCGGATTCACAGCTCCCTATTATCTGACGCCCGGCAGATTTGTGACGCTGCGGGCCTCGCCGCTCACCCTAGCCATTCCGGAAGCGCTCGCCGGTCACACGATCGGGGTCGAGCAGAAAAGCGCTCACCACGCTTTTCTCGAGACCTTTTTCGCGAGGTCGACGCTGAAGACCTTCGAGTCGCCGCAGGCGTTGCGCGCGGCGTTGCGCAACGGCGAGATCGAGGCGATGTTCGGGGATGCCAATGCGCTGAGCTTTTGGTTGAACGGAACGGATGCAGCGGGCTGCTGCACCTTCAAAGGCGGTGCTTTCCTCGATCCGAACTTCTTCGGTGAGGGCGTCGGAATCGCCGTGCGAAACGGCAACTCGAATCTGCGGCGGGTGCTCGACTACGCGCTCGCTAAATTGGCCGAACGCGGTGTCTATGCCGATCTTTATTTGAAATATTTTCCGATTGGCGCGTACTAACGCCTAGAGGTACTTCGACAATTCCGCCGCCGCCTCCTCGGGCTTCCTATCCAGGCGGAACGGCCGGACGAAACGCCACTGTTTGTCCATGAGATAGACGAGCGCGGTATGATCCATAAGGTAATCGTCGCCTTGGCCCGGTACTTTGCGCGAAAAGACGCGGAATTCCTTGAGAACGAGGTCAAGCGCGGCGCGGCTGCCGGTCGCGCCCACAATGCGCGGATCGAAACTTGAGAGGTAATCCTTCAAAAGCTCCGACGTGTCGCGTTCGGGGTCGACCGTTACGAACAGCGCCGCGGCTTTCTTGTCGGTCCCGAGCGCACGCAGAACTTCCGAGATTTCGAAGAGCGTCGCCGGGCAAACGTCCGGGCAATGCGTGTAGCCAAAAAAGACCAGCGTGGGCTCGCCGGCGAAGTCCCTTTGAGTGACCGCCTGGCCGTTCGATGCGGTGAGCGTGAACGGTCCGCCGATGCTCGAGACGGCCGGAGCATCCGCGTCCCGCAGCGTCAGAAAGGCCGCGGCCGCGAGGGCGGCAAGGCCGACGACGAAAATGACGAACGGCAACAGCAGCCGCGGGTCAAGGTTGGGTCGCGTCTGCTTCGTGCTGGGTGTGTTTCGATCGAGGCTCAAGCCGCCGCTCCGCAGGAGCCTCTAGCAATACCCGCATTTGCGGCTTCGTCCAGCGGAGGCATCGCCGCACGCGGGATCGGATTGGAGTTGAATCTCAGTTGCTTACGCTGAGCCTTGTGAAGCCCGCCGCCTTGAACTATACACCCGACCCTCGCTCGGCGACGTGCCCCGCAGCGCTCTCGCGCGTGCAGTCATCGCCTGCGGCGCGGGGCCATAGCTCAGTTGGGAGAGCGCTTCAATGGCATTGAAGAGGTCGTCGGTTCGATTCCGTCTGGCTCCACCATCCCGCAATCGACCCGGTCGAGGGTGACCACGCTGCGAAGGAGTTCAGCAACGCTGTCCTCGCCCCCGCAGCACGCACGCGCTCGTTAGTTGAGGACAATCCCAGCGCAGCTCCAGCCTTCGCAGCCCCAGGCCTGGTTCTGGTGATCTGGAATGCGAAGGACACTTCTGATCTGAAGCGCCTTTTCACAACGAGACCTGCACATGCTCGGCTGCAGGCTGTCCCTATCGGAAAGCAAATCCTGACGTAGTGGTAGTTTACTCTCCGAGACGATGGGATTTGGCTCAAATCGCAGGCAAGCCGGTGCATCTTTGCCAAGCGAGCGATGTGTCCGAAACGGCAATCTATCCTTCGGCCAAGCCGCTCCGGAGTCATTCCACGCGCGAGCCCAGATATCATTGCAAGCGAGAGCTCAAACAGCAGTCGGGTCTGCGCGACAAAATGTTGTGCCATTTCGCGCCACTCGTTTACCCCGTGTTAACCCTTGGCAGCTTACTTGCGGGAGACGCAGGGGAATTCACCATGACCGATGCTTCCAAGCCCTTCAAGAGACCTCAGGAAGGCTTTTTGGCGCGGATAGGTTCTCCGGAAATAGCTTCTCGCGTAGTGGGTCCAACCCGCGACATATCGGCATATCTCGATCGCATCGAGCAAGCCTCGCGAACTCTGGTGTCCAATGCGGAGCGAGTGCAAGAGCTTGAGGAGCTGCTCTACGGGTTCAAAAAGCGGCAAGACGAAGCCAATGCCCAGCTGGAGGCTAGTCGAAAACTAGCTGCCGAATTGGAGCGGGAGGTAGCTGCTCAGACGATTCGAGCCACCGAAGCTGAATCCCTTGCACTATCGGCGGCGAACCAGGCAAAGCGGTTCGAGCAAGCATTGAGGGACGCCAATTCCAAATTGGATACCCTTACGGGAGCGCTAGACGCTGCGTTCAGCGAAGGGGCTTCTGCACCAGCGCCGTTAAGGGCTGCAGCCTAGATAACTACGGGGAAGTCGCGATGCACAACGATTTGGCTTGGTCGGTTCTCGGGGTCGACCCCGCAATTCACAAGAATCTGGAGCACTTGGCCTCGCGACAGGGGGTCAGTATCGGCCGCTTTCTTGAGCTGATGATCCATTCCGTTGGCGTAAAGGAAAGCCGCGAACTCAAAAGGCGAAAGCAGCTGCGCGGCCTTATGGCTGAGATGGCCGAGTCCATTATGGAAGCGGCCGACCTGCTCGACGAGGGAGATGGCGCCATGCGATCTCCTGGAAAGACGCAGGCCGCGCCACCGATTCCTCAACCGGCCATTCCGGCGAACTCGGACCAGATGGACGACAAAAAAGACGAAGAGAAGGTCCCCTCAAAAATTAGCGACTTCCGAAGGAGCTTGCTGCGACGTTCCGCGTAACCGCGAGCGGCGGGCTCAAGCGGTTCGCGGGACGTCGAAAACGCAACGGGTCTCCCGCTGGGCTTCTCCGCCGCTCGTGGTAGGCGCGTTGATCTCTTACAGAGACCAACAAGAGGAAGTCGACCAGCCCCAAGATCGTCCTCGTTTTCGTGGTGTCACGGAGCCGCTGCAATCGAATATGGTCTGGTCGGTAGTAATCGGCTTTGTCATCATCGCTGCCGTGAGACTCGTAGGGAGCAATGTATCGAGCCTGTTCACGTCGATCTCAAATAACCTTTCGTAATGCCTCGAAAGTTCCCACCTCCAGACCTCGGGGCAACATTCTCCGTCTTTGTCGTAGCTATGGCGGCGGGCAACAGCGTACCAGCTTGTTCGAGAGAACAATCAGCTAAGAGTTGGGCCTTTCGAGACACGCGTGGAAGCCCTTGGTGCGCCACCTCTCGCAAGATTGGCCTCGAAGATATCGCACCCTTCGCCCGACGGTGGCCTTTATCGTCGCCAGATGCCGACCCGTGCCGATCGCGCCTGTTCTTCCGTAGCGAGCAGTTCAGGGGTCGCTTCGGGGCTCGCACGGCCGCCGCCGTTGAAGAGAACGACCTGCGAGAGATCCTGTCCTTGCAGGTTGCAGCGGTAAGACGCTTGGTCTGCCACCGGCTGACATTCGACTTCGCCTCTTTCCAGATACCGGTCGAAATCGCGCAAGGCGCGACCGTTGCGCCAGCCTTCGACTCCGAACAGCTTCACGCTTCTGCCGTTCAGGTTCAATGTGGCTGTATCCACTGCCGAAGCATCCCCCCGCAGCGGCTCGGTGCCCGGAGAGGCCTTTGCAGCGGATCTCGCGGCTGCCAGCACTGTGTTGTTTGCTGCCGCAGCGGGCCGCGATCGCATCGCCAGGGAGTGTCCAGCCTGCACCACAAAATCATGCCAGATCGATGCGGGGATTCCGCCGCCAGTAACGTTATCCATGCGAGAATTGTCGTCGTTTCCGACCCACACGCCAACGATGATCTCCGGCGTGAACCCGATAAACCACGCGTCGCGATAATCTTGCGTCGTTCCCGTCTTTCCAGCGGCAGGCCCGGAGAGGCGTGCAGCTTTGCCCGTACCCTCGCGAACGACGCTGCTCAAAAGGTCGAGCATGCCCGCACGAGCCGTTGAATTCGGTTGAGGCGCAAAGGAGGACGCGGGTCGAGTGTACAGATTCTTGTCGCCGCTCGTGATCGACCGGACGCTGAAAGCTTCGATCTTTTCTGCGTTCACAGCGAGCGCTGCGTATGCCTGAGTCATTTCCAGCAATGTGACCTCGGCCGAGCCGAGAGCGAGACTCGGAACGTTGGGCAGATCCGATTGAATGCCGAGCGCCTTTGCGGTGTTGATGACGGCCGGTATGCCGACCGCGTCCGCGAGTTGCACTGCGACCGTGTTGATCGAATTCGCAAAGGCCGTCCTGAGCGTTACCGGACCACGGTATCGTCCGCCATAATTCTCCGGCTCCCATTCGCCGATCTGGATGGGCCGATCCACGATCGTCGTCTCCGGCCGTGCTCCGTCGCGTAGCGCGGTGAGATAAACAAACAGCTTGAACAGCGAGCCCGCCTGACGCTTTGCCTGGGTGACCCGGTTGAACTGGCTTTCGGCATAGTCCCGGCCGCCGACCATCACCAGGATGGCACCGTCCGGCGCCAGCGCCACGAGTGCGGCTTGCGACGCGCGCTTCGTCCGTCCTTCTGCGTCCAAATGTCTGGCGACAACGCTCTCGGCGACGTTCTGCAGGTTCAAGTCCAACGTCGTTCGCGTCTTGATGTCGGTTGGCCCATTGCCGATCAAACGGCGCGTTTCGGTGGCGGCGATATCGATGAAATAGTTGGCGCCTTGCGGGGTCTCGGCGGGAATGCGCAGCTCAGCGGGATGGTGCTTTGCATCCTCCGCCTGTTCTGCCGAAATCGCGCCGGTCTCCATCATTGCGGCCAGTACCTGCGTGGCACGGCCTTGTGCTCCGTTGAGATTGCGGTGTGGGGCGAGCTGTGAAGGGGCGCGAACGAGGCCCGCCAGCATCGCTGCTTCGCTGACGGTAAGATCCTTTGCCGGTTTTCCGAAATATCGCTTCGCCGCGGCGTCCGCGCCGTAAACGCCAGCGCCGAAGTAAGCCGTGTTCAGATAGGTGGTAAGTATCTCGTCTTTCGTCAGGTGCGCTTCAAGCCATAATGCCAGCATCGCTTCCTGCACCTTCCGGCGAAACGATCGTTCTTGCGAAAGGTACAGCATGCGAACTAATTGCTGCGTGATGGTGCTCCCTCCTTCGCGCGTGCCGCCGGCGGAAGTATTGCGAATGGCTGCTCTCGCGAGACCACGCACGTCAATTCCAGGATGATCATAGAAGCGCCGATCTTCGATGGCCACGATCGCGCGAGCCAAATTACCTGGAAGCTCGGATGATGCGAGCTTTTCGCCTTTGAACACGCCTTTCGTTCCGAACAATCGGCCATCGTCGGACTCGACGAGGAGAGCCGAGAGGGTCGGATCGATTACAAGGCCGCCACTATACGGGATCGTCACCAAGCAATATCCCACATACGTCAGACAAACCGTGGCAGCGATCATGGAAGCCAAAACTGCAAATTTACCGGCGCGGCCCCAGTTGAGTCGGACCCGCGCCCCATCAACCGCACTTCGCAGTCGCGCGCCGGATTGGGTGAAAACCCGAGTTAGAGAAGCCCGGGTTCCTCCCCGGAGCGCGGACGTCTTCTCCGACAGAAGCCGCAGACCAAATGGTCGCAGCCGAGGAGCGAGCCGAGTGCGGCAGAACCCGCGCGCTGCACCGAAGGCGTTCCGGCATAGCTGTTGAAGCCGCGCAACTCCCCTCTCGACCACCAGCCGCGATTTCTGAAAGAGCGCGCGGGCAAAAAAATCGCTTGGCTGCGCGAGAAGCAGCCAATCTCGCGCGTCGGCCCGCCTTCGTTCAGGCCCCTTCGAAGGCTCATCTGTCATCCGGAACCTCTGTTGGTGTATAAAACGCCAAGCTGAAGGTGGCGTTCCAGATCGGCTGCGCGCAGGATTATCGCTTCTCCGCATTCAACGCCGCGAGGACCGCAGTGAGGCCCGGTTCCTCGACAAGGTCCACCGCATCTTCGAGCGAAAACCAGCGCGCCTCCCGCTGGCCTTTCTCGCGCCACGTCTCAAGCTGGCGCGTCACCTCGAGCAGGTAAACCAATACTTCGCAGAGCTCGAAATTCGCTTCCGCGCGCTTCCAATACAAGTATTTGCCGAAAGGCTCCTTTTGTACGTGGCCCTCGACTCCGGCTTCTTCGAGCGCTTCCTGAGCCGCCGCTTGAGCATTCGTGCGGCCCTTCATCGGCCACCCCTTGGGGATGATCCAGCGCTTCGTCTCACGCGACGTGATCAGCAGCACGCGCACTTCGCCATTGTTCTCATGCCGGATCGGCAACGCCGCGACCTGCGTGCGTGGCTCGCCGGGCACCCTTTTCACAGAAGCAGCACCGCAATTCCGTAAGCCCCTGCAGCGATCAAAGCCGCCGCCGGCATGGTCAGAACCCACGCAACGACGATGTTGCTGGCGACGCCCCAATGGACCGCCGAGGTTCGGCGCGCGGCGCCAACTCCGACAATTGCGCCGGTGATCGTGTGTGTGGTCGAGACCGGAACGCCGAACCACGTCGCGATGAACAAGGTGATCGCTCCGCCCGTTTCCGCGCAGAACCCCTGCATGGGGCTGAGCCGGGTTATTCGTGATCCCATCGTACGCACGATGCGCCATCCGCCGAAGAGCGTTCCCAAGGCCATGGCCGCTTGGCAGGCGATCACCACCCAAAGCGGTACATGGAAACCACCTTGGAGCTGCCCTTGCGAGAACAAGAGCGCGGCGATGATTCCCATCGTCTTTTGCGCGTCGTTGCCGCCGTGGCCCAGCGAATAGAGCGAGGCTGACACGAACTGAAGTCGCCGGAAAGTGCTGTCCACGGCGAACGGCGTGGCGCGCACAAATATCCAGGACACCAAAAGCACCAGAAAAAGCGCGAAGATAAAACCGATCAGCGGCGAGAGCACGATTGCCGCTGCCGTCTTGGTCAGCCCGCTCCAAACGACGGCTGCCAAACCGGCCTTTGCAATGCCCGCCCCGACAAGGCCGCCGACCAGCGCGTGCGAGGAGCTCGAGGGAATGCCCATGACCCAGGTCACGATGTTCCAAACGATCGCACCCATCAGCGCTGCGAAAGTGACATGAGGATCGACTATATTTGCGTCGACAATTCCGGTGCCGATCGTCTGGGCGACGTGGAGTCCGAAGAACAGAAACGCTATGAAATTGAAGAAGGACGCCCAAAACACCGCATAACGCGGCCGCAGCACCCGGGTAGAAACAATCGTCGCGATCGAATTGGCGGCGTCGTGGAGGCCGTTCAGGAAATCGAACAGGAGCGCGATCACGATCAGGCCGACGAGCGCCCATGTGGCCATCATGCTCGTCCTCTCCCGTCAGACGTTTTCGATCACGATGCTGTTCACCCTATTCGCCACATCCTCGAACCGGTCGACCACGCGCTCGAGATGGTCGAAAATCTCGCTTCCGATGATGTAGGCCATCGCGTTATCTGTTCCGTGCTCGCGGAATAGCGCCTTCAGTCCCTCGTCGTGGAGTTCGTCGGCACGCCCCTCGACGCGCATGATCTCCTCCGCAAAAGCTCCCAATTCTGTGGCATGCGTCCCGATTTCCCGCAGAAGCGGAATCGCGTTGGCAGTCAGTTGGGCAGCGTTGACGATGGTGTCGCCCATTTTCCGCATGATCGGATCGAAGCTGCGCACCTCGAACAACGTGATGGTCTTTACGGTCTTCTGCATCTGATCGATGGCATCATCCATGGATTGGATGAGATCCTGGATGTCGCTTCGATCGAAGGGGGTGATGAAGGTACGGCGAACGGCGAGCAGGACTTCACGGGTGATCGCGTCGGCTTCTTCCTCACGCTTGACAATCTCGCGGGCGTAGCCTTGCACGGTCTCGCCGCCCTGAAGCAGCCCCTGCAGGGCGATCGCTCCGGCGACCACGGTTTGCGAATGGCGGGCGAACAGCTCGAAGAAACGATCGTCCTTGGGCAGCAAGGCCCGAAACCAGTTCAGCATTCCCAACCACCGCTCATGTCGCTTGCCGCCGAACAGCAGATATAGAGCGGGGATCGAAGGTCAAACCGAAGCGGTTCGAGCAGTCACTGCAATCGGCCGGTCCGAGCGCGTCCGAACCGCCTTGCTTTACGGGTCGGATAAGTTGCTTCGAAATCGATGTCCAGCACCTGCGCACCAATGATCGGCAGGAACGTGCCCAAGATTTTGCAAAACTGCGCCTTGTTCTTCGCCAGACTCAAAGGTCCGGCTCTGCGCCAGGCCTGGCAGGCAGGCCGCGAGCTGGAGCGGACGCACTTTCGTCCGGCGCGGGAAGAGCCAAGGTCACGGATTGCCGGCCCTTCTCGAGCAAGATCGTGCGCGCGTCGACTGCAACGAGTTTCCATCCGGTATCATCCATCTCGCCGAGGCGGAGCCGGATCGTCACTCGGGTCGTCGGATTGTAGAAAATACCGATGCGCTCGCCTTCTCCTATGATGGTCCCGACGAGCGCAAGTGAGGGGCGTTCCGGAACGGCCGGGGGCGGCGCTTGCGGCGTGGATATGACGGGTACGACAGCGACCGCGGCGGGTGGCGGACGACGGCTCGGCGAGAAAATCGGCCGCTCGCGCGTCGCCGAGAGGGTACGCAACGGGACGGCCCACAACGGGTTGCCGGTCTGCGTCTGCGCGGGCGCAGCCTGCGTGATGATCGGCTGTGGCGGACTGAGCTCGCGCGGAGTGGTCGGGAATTGCTCGATCTCGCCGAGACCGGGGCGCGGCCCGCTATCCAGCGCAGCGAGCGCTTGCGCCGCATCTGCGCCGGACGTGAGGAGGCCTGCAAACAACACCCCGCAAAGCAGGCCCGCCATTTTCATCGCGTGCCCTGCCATTGGCCGGAGACGCCGATCAACACACGCATGCGTGCGTTGTCCGCACCCGTTGCCTGGGGCGCCTGCACGGTGAGCTGATCGACGAACAGGAACGGCATTCCGGCTTCGAGATCGTAGAGCAGTTGCTGCAGCGCCGGCTGCTCGACCTCGCAGCTGGCGGTGAGGCTGACGAAGCCCTTTTTCGCATCCATGCCCTGCAAGTCGACCTGCGAAGAAAGCACGTTGCCACCGACCGCCTTGACGGCACTCCCGATCCGCTGTTGCAGCGCCGCGCCGGCGACCGTGACCGTCTGCCCTTCGAGGAAAGGGGAGCCCGGCATGCCGGGTTGCGCAGGAATGCGGGCGCCCGGCCGCCCACGTCCCTCGATCTGGTCGAGCAGCGCCTGCGCATTGTCGCGTGCCTGATAGCGCTCCTGCAGATTGGCCAGGGCGACCCAGGTCGCGAAACCAAATCCGGCGACAATCGCAACGTACGCAATCAGCGCCGTCCACGGCGCGCGAGCAAACAGGCGATCCACGAGCCCGGCCATCTAGATCCCCGGCGTGTAGACCGGCTCGATGCGAGCCTCGATATTGAAATGTTCGCCGGGATCGCCGGGCGAGCGCGTCGTCGGCGCGAAGAAAGTCGCGCGGGTGAAATGGGAGGATTGCTCGATGAGCCGGATCAGTGCCGGCGCGTCACGGCTCACGCCGACGATCTGCACGCGGTCGCCGATGACGCGCAGTTCCGTCAGATAGGTGTGATCCGGAAGGATTTGCGACAAAGCCTCGATCACGATCACGCTCGACGGCACCTCGCGCTTGCGCCGATCGAGGGCCGCTATTCCGACGTTGCCGAGACCCTCGTGGCCGATCAGCGCGCTGGCCCGCTTGTCGGCGATGCGGCGGGTAATCTCGAAACGCTGTGCATCGAGATCGTCGCCGATAAACAGCAGCGCGCCGAAGCAAGCCGCCGCGCAAAGCACCATGACGACGAGCAGACTCGCCAGCGCAAAGCGCACGCGGCGCAAATCAATCGCGCCGCCGGGCGCGTAATTCCAGACTTCCACCGGCCCGGAATCCGGCGGCTGCGTCAGCGCGCGCACGATTTTTGGGCCGTGTGCAGAGAGGCCGGCGACAAGTGGCGCGATCAGCGCACGCGACGTCGCAGCAACCGTCACCAGCATGCGATCGCCGGTGAGAGCCTTAGGCTGGGTCCAGCCGAAAGCTGCCTCCTCGGCACTCCATGGCGTCAAGCGATCGATCTGCGCGCGCACGATCCCGCCGAGGAACTCGGTCGCGCGCTGCGGCAATTCCAACGGCCGGAATACGAAGCGACCAGGCTGCAGCACGAGTTCGACGCGCGCCTTACGCAGTAGCGCTGCGACCTTTTGTGGAAGCGGCTCGACGAGGCGCCCCTCGGCGACAGTCAGCCTCTCGCCCTTGCATGTGAGCGTGCTGTCGGCCTCTTCGGTTACGCGCACGAGCCGCGAAGACGTGAACCGCGCGATGAGCGCCACGACGATCGCCGCAACAGCGTCGATCCAGCGCCAAAAGCCGGCATTGAGGCGGCTCAGAAACGTCATCTAACTCGTACCGTCGAAATCGTCGCGCCAGGACAATACACGATAAGGCTCGTCGCCGTCTTGCAAGACGAGAATGACCACTTCGGCCCTAACGCGCCGGCCGTTCTCCAACGCCAGACGGATATTCAGCCGAAAGGATTGAGCGGGTGGACCTGCCGGCTTCTGGTTCGCGCCAGGCTGGGCGGATTGGGCTTGCCCGAATTGCGTTGGGCTCGCTCGCTTCTGCAGCACCTCGCCCAGCCGCTCGGGAGTCATATTGGGCAGCGAGGCGACGACCTCCGGCGCGGCATTCTCCGCATCCACGTCGGTTTGTCCACTATAGACGGTCAGGAACGGCAGCGCCCGCTCCTTAAGGACTTCAGGAATGCCCAGCACAAGCCAGAGCTCGGCGGTGCTCTGAAACGGCGCCTGCCGTGGTTTGTAGGCAATTCCGGCGACACGATAGGCGGTCGCCTCCTCATTCTCGCCGGCGACCTCACCCTTCTTGCGCCAGCCTATAATGCGGTCGCCGTAATAGTTGGCATTGTCGGGTTCTGCGCCGAGTGTTCTGAAGAGGCCCGCCAGCATTTCCGTGGATGCCATGTTCAGGTCGATGCGCGCCGCCTCCGACTGATATTCCACCGTCACGCCGGCACGTCCGAGGCGGAAGGAGAAGGCGCCGCGGGTCGGCATCTGCTCCGCACCGGGTGAAATCGTGCGCTCGGCAGCGGTCGCGCTGCCTGCAATGCTGAGATTTGACGGCCTGTTGGCAGGCAGCGTCGCAGTCAGCTGATACGCGGTGAGTTCGGCGGCGGCAGATATCAGGCCTTCAGCCCGCAACCGATCTTCGTGCACGCTTGCGGCGACCGCGGTCGTAAGCGCGAAGCGCGTATAAATCGCCGCCAGCACGGCCAGCGCTGCAATCATCCAAAGAACGGCGACAATAATGAAGCCATGCCGTTTGCCGCGCGCGCTCACAAAGTCTGTTCCTGTGATTCGGCTTCGGGTTTGTCGAGCCGATCAAGACATTGCCGCGCCGATCCCAGCGCGCATGCCGCCGGGCTCGTCACATGCACGGGCATCGCAGTCGAGACCATGACGATCTGTCCTGTGACTGTGCTGCGGACTGTCAGCCGCACGGCCCGTGGCAATTGGGTCGCATCTTGCCAGGTCGGCTGCCAGGCGCGATCAGGCCCGGCATACGAAAACGACAGCCGGTAGGGACCCTGTGTGAGAACGACAGGATCGGCGAAGGCGAGGTGCGATCCGACCTGCGCACTGGGTTCGAGCGGAGTGAATTTCGCGCGCGTGCGCACTAGCGCCAGTCCACGTTCCGTCGGCATTTCGCTCAGGCGGATGATGTCGAGACCAGGTGCGGTGTTCGGCCCAAGCGCCGAGCGCACGAAGATGACTGAGAGTTCCGAGCCTTCGAAAAGCGGGTGCCTGGTCTTACCGTTCGGCGAGATGAATTCCGCCGCAGAGAGATCGGCGACCGCGCGCTCGATGCCGAGGCCCATTACTTCGGTCTGCTGGACGCGGCGAAAGCCGCGATTCCAGTTCGGAAACCACTGCGCCGTGAGCAGCGCCAGCGCGGCGAGAACGATGCCCATGAGCGCGACCGAAAGCAGCGCCTCGATGAGCGTGAACCCCAGTGCCGAGCGGTGACGGCGAGACACGTTCATGGTTTCGCGCGCGCTTGTAGCCGGACCGTGTCGACCTGGAGCGAAACGCCTTCGGGCGATTGCACGCGGATCGTGACGGCTTGCGGAATCCACCGCGTCGGCAATTGCGGATCGACGAGATTGGAAACGAAGGGCCGCACGAACACACCCCAGCGGTAGTCGCCGCTTTCGCCCACCGAATTGCCGGCGAGCGCGGCGCGATCCGGCAGCGCCGTCTCAATGCCGCGCGCCGTTTCGACGAGCGAGAGGTGCGTATCCAGCGACGCCGCGACGCGCCGGTTGGAAGACATCAGCGAGGCGAGCGCCGCAAGCGAAATCGCAACGACGACAAGCGCGATCAGCACTTCGATCAGCGTGAAGCCTTCGCTGCTGGTGCTGGTCTCAGGAGCCGCTGACTGGGACAACTTCGACTCCGCCGGTCAGCCAATTGACACGTACCTGAAAGCCACCGCCCGGACGCGACAATGCGATGGTGCCTCCGCAGGACATTCCCGACGGGAAGAAATCGATCGTCCGCCCCGCAGCGCGTTGATTGCAGCGCGTCGCGAGAACCGCGTCGAAACCGACATCGCGCGGCAGCACCACAGAGCTGCCCGTTGCGCCGGAGCGGATCGAGCGCGATGTCGAGTCAAGTTCCGTCGCGACGCGTATTTTCCGTTGCATCGCGGCGAGCCGATCGGTCTTCAGCAATGCCGCCGTCTGCAGCGCGAACGCTTCGAGCCGCGTCCGCGACGTTCCGCGGGGAATGGCGGGCAGGATCAACGCCGCCAGCAATGCAATGATCGCGATGACGCAGACGATCTCAAGCAGCGTGAAGCCGTCTTCACCGCCCGGCGGCGATATTCGCATTTGCGCCGCCATTGCGGATATCAGCGGCCGTGCCGGTTCCGCCCTCCTGGCCGTCCGAGCCCAGCGATATGATGTCGTAGGCGCCGCGCTCGCCGGGCGCGCGATAAATATAGGGGTGGGCCCAGGGATCGTTCGGCACCTGTCCGTTTTTCAGGTAGGGGCCGTTCCAGCTCGCCGCGGCCCCCGGCCGCTGCACCAGCGCGGTGAGACCCTCGGCGCTCGAAGGATAGCGGCCGGCATCGAGGTAGAAGAGATCAAGCGCGCTGGCGAAGCTCTCGATCTGGATCTGGGCGGCCTTCACCTTGGACTCACCGAGATAGCCGAGAACGCGTGGGCCGACGAGGCCCATGATCAGGCCGATAATAGTGATAACGACGAGAATCTCGACCAGCGTGAAGCCGCTTTCGGCAGTGTCACGCAACCGCTTTGGCGCTCGTCTCATCCGGCCCTGCTTAAAGAGGCTCATCATCCGACAACCTGACTGACGGACAGCAACGCCGTCATCACCGATACGATCAATCCACCAACGACGATGCTGATCGTCACGATCGCCGCCGGCCCGGCAATACCGACCACGCGATCAAGGCTTCTTTGCAGCTTTGCCTCGTAAAAGTCGGCGATCCGCGCGGCGAGCATCGGTAACTGCCCGGTTTCCTCGCCGAGGCGCAACGTGCGCACCGCCATGTCCGGCAAGGCTTGCGTTTCGGCGAGCGCATCGGAGAGTTTGCCGCCGTGGCGCACGCGATCGACGGTGCGCGACCACACCGCCGACCTGCCGAGCGTCGCCATTATGTCGGCCAAAATGCGCAACGTTGTTGTTGGGGCGACGCCACTTGCGAGCAGCACGCCGAGATTGCGGCAGAACAAGGCAGTGCGGTGGTAATTGATCACATGCCGCACAAGCGGCAGGTGAGAGATGCCTTCCATGAAGAGGCCGCGCACCGAGGGCTGGCGCAGGAGAAACCAGCTGCCGAGGAGCGTCACCAGCGCCCCAATTGCAATCACGTCGAAGTGAGCGCGCATAATATCGGAGAGCGCAAGAAAACCGAGGACGACGGGGTCGAGCTTCGCATTGAAGTCGCGCAACACGCTGGCGAATTGCGGCAGCACGAATGTGAGGAAGAAGACCAGCACCGCCCCCGCGGCGAACAGCACGAAAGCGGGATAACGCAGCGCGTCCATAAGCTTGCGGCGCAGCGCCTCCGTCCGCACCCGCTCGGCGCCGAGCACTTCAAGGATGTGGTCGAGCGTGCCTGAGGCCTCGCCGACGCGCGCGAGCGCCTGATACATCGGCGGGAACAGCGTCGGATGGTGCGCGATCGCATCGGCAAAGCTCTCGCCGGCCATGATCGCCGCGGTGATCTTCGCGACAGTCGGGCGCAGGCGGCCGATATCGGCCTCGCCCGCGAGCAAACCGAGCGCATCGTTGATGCGCGCACCTGTTTTCAGCAGCAGCGCGAGATCGCCGGTGAAGATCGTCACGTCCTCCGGCCGCGGATGCGAGAAAAGTGAGAAATCGCGCAAGCTCGAACGCATACCCGCGCGCTCGGCGATCGTTTCAATCGGAATGAGGCCCAAAAATTCGATGCGGGTTGCGATTTCCGCCGCCGTCGGCGCGGTGATCGAGCCGCTGACGATTTCGCCGCTTTGAGTGAGGGCCCGATAGCGGAAGCTCGGCATCTCTTAGCGCACGGTCGTGACGCGGAGGACCTCGGCCGCGGACGTCGTCCCGGCACGGCATTTGGCGATGGCGTCATCTATCATTGTCGTCATCCCGGCCTGACGCGCGGCTTTGTCGATGGCGACCGAGTCGGCATGCGCGCTCATCGTCGCGCGGATCGTCTCGTTCAATTCCAGCACTTCGAACACGCCTTGGCGGCCGCGATAGCCGGTACCGCCGCAGCGCTCGCATCCGACAGGCTGGCAGATGATTTCGCCGCTGCGGAAGCCGAGCGTGGCGTAACGCGGATCTTCGTCAAGATCGGCGCTGCTTAGCGTATGCTTCTTTTTGCAACGGTCACAGAGAATTCGCACGAGCCGCTGCGCGATCACGGCACGCAAGACCGAGCGCAGGAGGAAACCTTCGACGCCGAGATCGAGCAGGCGCGGCACAGCTGCGGCCGCCGTCTCCGTGTGCAGCGTCGTCAGCACGAGATGGCCTGTGAGCGCGGCGTGAATCGCGATGCTCGCCGTCTCCGCGTCGCGGATTTCGCCGACCATGATGACATCGGGGTCCTGGCGCACGAAGGCCCGCATCGCGGTTGCGAAAGTCAGACCAATCGAGGGCTTCACCTGCGATTGGTTGAGGCCCTGGATCTCGTACTCGACCGGGTCCTCGATCGTCAGGATCTTGCGCATCGGCTGATTGAGGATCGACAGCATCGTCGCAAGGCTCGTCGTCTTACCGCTGCCGGTCGGTCCCGTGATGACGATCATGCCGTGCGGCAAATCCAGGAGGCGAGCGACCTTCTTCTCGTCCGCGCTCAGAAAACCGAGCTTGGTGATGTCGAGGAGGCCGCGATCGCGCGGCAGGAGGCGGAGCACGGCGGATTCGCCATGCTGGGTCGGCATGGTCGCGACGCGAATGTCGATCTCGGATCGTGCCAGCTTCAGGCGTGCGGCGCCGTCTTGCGGCAGGCGACGCTCGGCGATGTTGAGACCGGACAATATCTTGATGCGCGAGATCAGCGCTTGCGGCAGCACGCCTGTCGGCGCCGGCACGAGGCGCAACAGTCCATCGACGCGCATGCGGACGGTCAGACCGGAGCGCATCGGCTCGATATGGATGTCGCTGGCGCGGAGCTCCACCGCCTTTTCGAGGAGATCGCTGACGGCACGCACGACCGGCGCGCCGCTTGCGAGATCGCGCAGGCTCTCGATGTCGTCGGCAGCCCCGGCAGGCGACGCGTCCGTGACGCCGTCGGATGCGGGCTCCTTGCCGGTGAGGCGCTCACTGAGCACCGTGGCGATGTCCTCGAACGAGGCGACATCACAGGCGATGCCCGCGCCGAGCACGATCTCTGCGGCGCGGATGGCAGCCTCATCGCTCGGATCGGTCAGCGCCAGACGATGCGTCCCGTCGGCTGCCTGATACGGGAAGAGCGCCATCTCGCGCAGGAAGCGCGGCGAAAAGCGCGCCGTGAGCGGCGTCGCGGCGATGAGATCGGGCAAGGTGAGTCGGGTCAGGCCATAGAAGCGCGCCACCTCCTCGGCGAAATCGCCGGCCGAAAGCTCGCTCGCCTCCCAGAGCCTGCGCATCGTCAGGTCGGAAGAAGATGGCGACTCCAACATGGTATAGGCCGGCAGGCGCGTCCGGCTCGATAAGTGCTTCGCGAAATCCTCCAACACGTGCGAAGTCATCGGCGCACCGTCAGCCACAAACTCGACACATTTTTACACGGACTTCGGCCATAAACCCTTGAATCCAAAAGTAAGTCTTGACTCTAACGAAAACTTAATGAGGTTACAAAGAGGTGTCAAACTGACATCTCGGGCTGGTCTCCAGCGCAACACCGTTAGCGTGGGTGGGGGTCGTTGTTCAGTTTTCGCCTGCGCCAATTCCGCCTGCGCCGTATCTCACGAGCCGCCTTGCCGGGTGCCGGCATTGCATGCCTGGCGGCGATCCTCGCCGCCTGCACGCCGACCCCGCTCGACAGGAGCGGCGGCGAGCCCCCGGATGCCATAGATCGCATTCGTGCCGCCGACCTGCTGCCGCGTTTTCCGAGCCTGGGCGCTCCCGCGGCGAGTACCGGCACCGGGGCGCGTGGAGGCGTCGTTTCTTATGGGGAAATTGTCCCGGTTGTGAGTGCGCGGACCGACGCGAGCGGCGGCAACGGCGCTGGCCCCGGTGAGGGTTTCTCGCTCAATTTCGAGAATGCCCCGGTCACCACCGTCGCCAAGGTCATTCTCGGCGACATTCTTGGGCTTGGCTATACGATCGATCCGCGCGCGCAAGGCACGGTGAGCCTATCTTCCGGTCGCCCAGTGCCAAAGAGGGACATCCTTCTCGCGCTAGAAAGCGCGCTACGCACAAGCAATCTCGTCCTCGTCAAGGATCCTGCCGGCTACCGGATTGTACCGGCAAGCGAGGCGGCGGGGTCGGGCGGAATTGACAATGCCGACACAGGACCTCCCGAACCCGGCTACGGCATAACCGTTATCCCGCTTCAGTACGTCTCCGTGCAGACGATCACCAAGCTGCTGGAGGGATTCGCCACCAAGCCGGGCATGATCCGCGCCGATCCGGCAAACAACCTTCTCATCGTCGCTGGCAACGCGGTCGAGCGACGCTCCGCCGTCGACACAGTTTTGAGCTTCGATGCGGATTGGATGCGCGGGCAATCGGTCGGCATTTTCCCCGTGAAAAACTCAACGCCCGAACCAATGATTACGGAACTCGAGAAAATCCTCGATTCCGGCGAAGGCGGCTTGAGCCAGAACCTGGTGCGCTTCCAGGCGGTCAGCCGCATGAACGCCATCCTGGTCGTCAGCCGCAAACCGGAAGTGCTGCGCACCGCGGCGACCTGGATCAGCCGGCTCGACAATTCTGATGTCGCGAGCAGTGGCGTCAAAGTCTATCGCGTGCGGTACGGTGAGGCGCGGCAGATCGCAAAGTTGCTCACCGACATGTTCGTCGGTTCGTCGTCGCAGAGCGCGCTCGACGCGCCGACAAACCAGCTTGCGCCCTCCTCGGGCGCAACCACGCTCTCGCCCGTGGACCGGCTGACCGGGGGCGCGCAATTGCAAACGTCGATGATGATGAGCACAAGAGGGCCGGCGATACCGGGTGGCGGCGCACCGAGCACATTGGCCGCCACGACCGCCCCGCCGGGCACGCAAGACCTTGCCTCAGCCATGGGAGCCGCGTTCGGAGGAACCCGCCCACCGCTCCTGCCAGGCATTCGCATCACGCCCGATGTCGTCAACAACGCGGTGCTGATCTACGCAAGCCAAGAGAATTACCGCATCATCGAGCGCGCGATCGTGCAGCTGGATCGGCCACAGCTGCAGGTTGCGATCGAGCTGACGATTGCCGAAGTCACGCTCAACGACAACCTGAATTATGGCGTGCAGTTTTTTCTGAACAACAAATTTGGTTCGCTGATCAATTCGTCCACCAGCTCGCTTCCGACACCGACTCTTCCCGGTTTCAACGCGGTGCTCGGCAATGTGCTCACTCCGCAAGTCGTCGTTAACGCACTACATGGCTATACCGACGTAAAGGTGCTTTCGAATCCCTCGCTCGTTGTTGTCGATAATCAGGTCGCAACACTACAGGTCGGCGATCAGGTTCCGGTGACCACCGGCACGGCAACCGTGCTCACCGGAACGAATTCCATCGTCAACACGGTCGACTACAAAAATACAGGCATCATCCTGCGCGTGCAGCCTCGGATCAATTCAAACGGCAACGTCTTGATGGATGTCGAGCAGGAGATCAGCAGCGTTGCGCAAAATGGCAATCAGACAAGTCTGACGCCGACGCTGTCGCAACGCCGGGTGAAGAGTTCGATCATGGTGACCAGCGGCCAGACCGTTCTGCTGGCAGGCTTGGTCAACGAGACGCAGAACCGGACGCGAAGTACCATTCCGCTCCTGGACCAAATCCCGGTACTCGGCGATGCGACCGGCAGCAACGGGCGCGGTATACTTCGCACGGAGCTGATCATCTTCATCCGCCCTCAGATCATTCGCGACGGCGCGGACGCCTCTTTAGTGGCCGAGGAGCTGCGCTCCAAAATACGCGGCAGCAAGATCGGCTCGCTCGATCCTCCGGGCCCGGTCGCGCCGTTCGCGCCGACCATCGTGAAGTGAGATCTCTAGAGACCAACGCTCGCATTGGCGATATGAGTGTCGCCTCGCATATTGCCCCGGCAGCAAACGCGGCCTTCAGACACAGGCTTCCATTTGCGTTGTGTGGCGCGGCCGCCGCTGCTCTCAGCTTGTATGTTGCGCCGAATATCGGCGGAGTCTTCGGCGCTCTGCTGGCAATTGTCATGACGGCGATCGCGCATCGCGATGCGCACGAGTTCATCATACCCGATCAATATTCCGCCGCCGCCTTCGCTCTCGCATTGGCAGCGGCGGCGCTGAGCGCAGAGCAGGATGCCTTGTGGGCGATCGCTGCAGCCTTGGTTCGAGCGAGCGTGCTCGCCGTAGCCTTCCTTGCGTTGCGCTTGGCTTACCATTGGCTCCGTGGCCGGCACGGTTTGGGCCTTGGCGACGTGAAACTCGCCGGCGTCGCCGGGGCGTGGCTCGATTGGACGATGTTGCCGGTCGCGGTGGAAATTGCGGCATTGTCCGCACTGACCGCTGTCCTCGTTCACCAGGCCTTCACGCGACGCGCTGTGAAGCCCTCAACGCGCTTGCCGTTCGGCTTGTTCTTCGCGCCGGCGATCTGGGTCGGCTGGCTCCTGCAGAGCGCGCTACCATGGCCAGGGCCATGAGCTCGGCACCCGCAAGGTCGGCTTACCCAGCGCGAGACGCTGGCTCAGCGTGCGCTGTGCCAGCGACATTTTCGATGCGATCGCGTCCCTGATACGCGTCCAGGCGGGTCGCTCTTTCGGCGATGCGCCGGCGACACCGAGTGTCACCCACATGTAAGCCAGCACGTAATCCTGCGGCACGCCCTGGCCTTTGTCGTACATGAGCCCGAGCATGTATTGCGCCGGCGGAAATCCCTGCTCCGCGGAGGCGCGGTAGAAACGGGCGCCTTCCTCAAAACTCTGCGGCACGCCGCGCCCATTCTGATACATGAAGCCGAGATAGGCTTGCGCCCGCGCGTCTCGCTCCACCTCGGCCAACGGCGTGAAGATCGCTGCGGCGCGCACATAATCCTGGCGATTGAAAGCGGCGGCGCCGGCGCCCAGCGCATCTGCCGAGGCGGGAGCTGCGATCGTCAGGCAGAGGAGCCCTGCGAGGACTAATGCTAACAACCGCGCCGGTAAGGCGCGACACTTTTTCGGAGACACGATCTTGTACATTGCCCGACACTATATCGGGACCGTGGGCCGACCAATAGGCTCGCGGGCAGAGCCGGCTCAGCCCATCACGAACGCGTTCACCTTATTGCCATCGAGATCGCGGAAATAGGCGGCGTAGAAGCCGCCGTCGCCGCGCGGGCCCGGCGCACCTTCGTCCGTGGCACCCATATCCACCGCGAGTTTGTAGATGCGGTCGACCTGCGTCTTGTCCTTCGCCGCGATCGCCGCCATCACGCCATTGCCGACGCTGGCGGCATTGCCGTCCTGCGGCTTGATCAACCCGAGGCCGGCGCCGCGGCCTGGCGCGCCCCACGCGATCAGGCGGTCATTCTCCATGAAGCGGCCGATGCCGAGCTCCTTGGCGATCGCGTCGTAGAATTTCGCCGCACGCGCCAGATCGTTCGTGCCAAGCGTCATATAACCGATCATGAGCCACTCCCAAGGCTGCTTGATGTATTCGCGTACTTTTAAGCCGCTTTGCGCTTTGGTTGGATCAGCTTGCGGTTGACCAGAACCTCGGCGATCTGAATCGCGTTCAACGCCGCGCCCTTGCGCAGATTGTCCGAGACGCACCACAGCGACAGGCCATTGTCGACCGTCGGGTCGGTGCGGATACGCGACACGTAAGTCGCGTCCTCGCCCGCCGCTTCGTGCGGCGTGATGTAGCCGCCGGGCTCGTGCTTGTCGATGACCAGCACGCCGGGCGCGGCGCGCAGGATATCGCGGGCCTCGTCGGCGGAAAGCGGCTCCTCGAACTCGATATTGACCGCCTCCGAATGGCCGATGAACACCGGCACCCGCACGCAGGTGGCGACCAGCTTGATCTTGGGGTCGAGAATCTTCTTGGTCTCCGCCATCATCTTCCACTCTTCCCGGGTGAAGCCGTCCTCCATGAAGACGTCGATCTGCGGGATCAGGTTGAAGGCGATGCGGGTCGAGAACTTCTTGGCCTCCATGTCGCCGAGGGTGAACACCGCCTTGGTTTGCGAGAACAGCTCGTCCATCGCCTCCTTGCCGGCGCCCGAGACCGATTGATAGGTCGACACCACCACGCGCTTGATCCGGGCCTTGTCGTGGAGCGGCTTGAGCGCCACCACCAGCTGCGCGGTCGAGCAGTTGGGATTGGCGATGATGCCGCGCTTGCGGAAGCCCGCAAGCGCATCGGCGTTGACCTCCGGCACGATCAGCGGAACGTCGGCGTCGTAGCGCCAGAACGACGAGTTGTCGATCACCACCGCGCCCGCGGCGGCGATCTTGGGCGCCCACTCCTTGGCGACCGGTGAGCCCGCCGACATCAGGCAGATATCGATGTCGGAGAAGTCGCAATGCTCGAGCGCCTTGATCTTGAGAATCTTGTCGCCGAACGACACCTCGGTGCCGAGGCTGCGGCGCGACGCCAGCGCCACCACCTCATCGGCGGGGAAAGTCCGCTCCGCCAGGATGGCGAGCATCTCGCGGCCCACGTTCCCGGTGGCGCCCACGACCGCGACCTTGTAGCCCATCACGCATTCTCCTTAAGCGCATATTCCGTAAGCCCCGGGGCACCGCATGTGGCCCCCCGAGCCGGCCGCTTCTAGAGCATTTCGTTAAAAAAAGCATGCGGTTCGCGACCCCGGGGGAAAACGCGGCGGTCCGCGGCCGTAAAGCCGAGCCTCCGGTAAAGTGGAACCGCCCGGGCCCCGCCGGCGCGAAACAAATGCCGGCCGTCACTTGTGGTCGCACCGCCACCCCGGCTATGGTGCGCAAAGCCGTCACCATTGCGAGGATATCATGCGCTTGAGGATGTTGGGCTTGGCTTCGCTGGCCGCCCTGATGGTGGTGGCGGTCGCCGTCCCGGCCGCGGCGCAGACCACGGTCACCCAGACCCAGGTCAAGAAGAAGCCGGCTGAGGCGCCCGCCCGGGTGACGGTGCAGAAGCGCTCGTTCCTGGATGCCGGCACCGAGGTGCTGCCCGGCCAGCGCAAATTCACCGATTACGCGTTCCCACCCGGCTACTCGCCGACCTCGTCGTTCGATTATACGTCCGGCAATGTGCGCGGGCCGCTGATCGGCCCGTGGGACCCGACCCGCCACAATTTCTATCCCTGGTAACCGGGCGGCGCCGACCCGGCGGCCGGGTCAGGCCGCCAGCTTCTCGATCTCGGCGATAATCGCCGTCCCCATCTCGGACGTGCTCACGATCCGGGCCCCCTCCGACTTGATGTCGGCGGTGCGCAGCCCCTTGGCGAGCGTCGCGGCGATCGCCTGATCGATCAGGTCGGCGTGCCGGGAGAGCCCGAACGAGTAGCGCAACGCCATCCCGAACGAGGTGATCATGGCGATCGGATTGGCCTGCGCCTTGCCGGCGATGTCGGGCGCCGATCCGTGCACCGGCTCGTACAGCGCCTTGCGCTTGCCGCTCTTCGGATTGGTCTCGCCGAGCGATGCCGACGGCAGCATGCCGAGCGAGCCGGTCAGCATGGCGGCGACGTCGGAGAGCATGTCGCCGAACAGATTGTCGGTGACGATCACGTCGAACTGTTTCGGCCAGCGCACGAGCTGCATGCCAAGCGCGTCGGCGAGCTGATGTTCGAGCGTCACGTCGGAATAATCATGGCTGTGCAGCGCCGTGATCACTTCGTGCCAGAGCACGCCGGACTTCATGACGTTGCGCTTCTCGGACGACGTCACCTTGTTGCCGCGCTTGCGCGCGAGTTCAAACGCGACGCGGCCGATGCGCTCGATTTCGTAGGTGTCGTACACCTGAGTATCAATTGCGCGCTTCTGGCCGTTGCCGAGATCGCGAATTTCCTTAGGTTCGCCGAAATAAACGCCGCCGGTGAGCTCGCGCACGATCATGATGTCGAGGCCTTCGACGATCTCGCGCTTCAGGCTGGAGGCATCCGCCAGCGCCGGATAACACACCGCGGGCCGCAGATTGGCGAACAGGCCGAGATCCTTGCGCAGCCGCAGCAGACCCGCTTCGGGCCGCGCCTCATAGGGCACGCTGTCCCATTTCGGACCGCCGACCGCGCCGAAGATCACGGCATCCGCGGCAAGCGCCTGCGCCATGGTCGCATCCGTAATGCTCTGCTGACTGGCGTCATAGGCCGAACCGCCGACCAGCCCCTGCTCGGTCTCGAAATGCGCGATGCCTTGCGCATTGAGCCAGTCGATCAGGCGTTTCACCTCGCCCATCACTTCGGGGCCGATGCCGTCGCCGGGGAGAAGCAGCAGTTTGTGGGTCGCCATGGTCGTTACCTCAGGAAGTTGCCTGGTGCGTCATTGCCGGACTTGATCCGGCAATCCAGCCCTCTTTCGAAGGTGATGGATGCCCGGGTCGAGCCCGGGCATGACGAGAACTGAATCCGCGCGGATTGCTAGAGCGGCATTGCGCGATTGGC
>JAXDNJ010000015.1:0-40008 GCA_034669505.1 Methylobacteriaceae bacterium | reverse complement strand
GGCTGCGCCGCGGCCGAGGCCATCTCAGCTGAGGCCCTGCATCTTCAGCATTTCCTTCTGCACCGAGGCGGCGACGCCGATGCCGCCGCTCTTGGTGATCTGGGTGGCGAAGGCGTCCATCATGAAGGAGCGGAACGCCTGCTCGCCCTGGCCGCCGCCGAACAATCCGATCGCGCCCATGGCGGAGGAGATGCCGGAGATGGAGCCGACGAGAATGCCGGCCGCAGCGGCGGTGATCGCGCCGAGAATCCAGGCGAAAGAAAAGACGCCCGGCACGTTGATGCCGACGCTGTAGGCGGCCTGCTGATCGGCCGCCGTTGCGCGTAGCGCAATGCCGCCGCGCCAGAACCGGAACACGGTAATGAACGCTGCCATCACGCCTGCGACGATGATGAAGCTCCAGCCGTTCTTTGACGCGAGAAAGGCCTCTGAGCTGCCGAGCGGGACGAAGAACGGTTGGTCGGGCAGGAATGTCGGCAGCGAGCGTGGGTCCGCGGTCCAGGCGATCTCGACGAGGCCCACCATGATGCTGGCGAGGCCGATCGTCACCATGAAAACAGAAATGGCGCTCTCGCCGATCAGTCGGCGGAAGATGAAGCGTTCGAGAAATCCGCCGACCGTGCCGGCGGCAATCAGCGCAAGTATGATCGCGGCCCAGTTCGGCAGCGCCGCCTGCGCGGCGAGACTAAAAAAGAAATAGGCCCCGATCATCATGAACTCGCCGATGGCGAAGTTGATGATCCGCGTCGCCTTATAAACGACGACGAAACCAATGCCAGTCAGCGCGTACAATGCGCCGACGCAAAGGCCGGTGAGACTGAATTCGACGAAGTCGAGAATTGCGGGATTCATGACGCGGCGATCTCCGCCACCGCCTCTCGCATCTCGATGCCGATGTCGCCGCTGCCGAGGTAAGCTTTCGTGACTTCCTCATTGCGCTGCACCTCTGCAGGCAGACCGCGGGCGATCACTTCGCCAAAATTGAGCACAATCACGTGGTCGGAAATATCCATGACGAGGCGCATGTCGTGTTCGACCATGAGAATCGTCACGCCCCATTCGTCGCGCACGTCGAGGACGAACCGCGCCATGTCTGCCGTTTCTTCGCGGTTCATGCCGGCGACGGGCTCGTCAAGCATCAGCAGTCGCGGCTTCATGGCGAGCGCGCGCGCAAGTTCGACGCGCTTCTGCAATCCATAGGGCAGGGCGCCGACCGGCGCATGCCTGATATGGTCGATCTCGAGGAAGTCGATGATGCGCTCCTCGATCTCGGCGCGCAGTTCCATCTCTTCGCGCTGCGGGCGCCCATAATAGAACAGCGCTTCCACAAGCGACGTTCTGAGATGCGCATGCCGGCCGAGTTTTATATTGTCGAGAACGGTCAGCCCGCGAAACAGCGCGATGTTCTGAAATGTGCGTGCAAGTCCGATCTTCGCACGGGCAGGTGCCGACATTGCCGTTAGGTCGCATCCTTCAAAAAACACCCGGCCTGTTTGCGGACGATAAAACCCGGAGATCGCGTTGAAGAGCGAGGTCTTGCCGGCACCATTCGGACCGACCAGGGCGGTGATCGAGCCGGGGACTACGTCGAGCGAAACATTCCGCAGCGCTTTGAGGCCGCCGAAGGCGAGCGAAATGGCTTCGACGCGAAGGATAGGCACGTTCGAGCGCGCGTCCCCCTCCTCGATCAATCGGCGATCCTCCCCGTGGGCGATTTCTGCGCTCGCCTTTGCTCGGGAGGATCATACCCGCTTCGGGATGGGAGGCGACTCGCGGGCGGCGGCCGTCAGTAGCGTCCCGCTGCCGACGGGTCCTGGTTGAAGGCGGGCGCGCGGAAGTTCGGCGCGATCGTGCCCGGGAGGGGCAGGGGCTGCGGGCGCAGGAAGAGGTTGTCCGTTCCCCCGGGCGCGACCGGCGCGCTTTCCGCGCGACGGCGTGCGGCTTCTGCGTCCGCCGCGGCGCGCCGCCCGGCTTCGGCAGCCGCGCGCCGCCGTGCAACCTCGGCTTCGGCCGCGGCGCGGCGTTCCTGCTCGAGACGCTCCATTTCGGCGCGGCGCTCACGGTCGACGCGCTCTTGTTCGGCGCGCGCCTCTTCTGCCGCCGCGCGATCGCGCTCCTCCTGCCGGGCGCGATCCCATTTCAGCCGCCGGTTAAAGAAGGCGCGCTCCTTGATGTCGAATTCCAGGGATTGAATGCGGTCGTTTTCCCATCGTATCGCACGCGCGGTCAGTGAGGCGACGAAAGAGCTTGAATCGATGCGCCGCACCGGCTGCGATAAAAGCCTGTTCCACGCGACGGAAATCTGTGGCACCGGACCTGCCCAACCGCGCGGCAGCGTCGAGGTGAGCGAGATATCCGCCTGCAGGTTCAGCCCCCAACCACGGATGTCGAAGGCGGGCTGGATGCTGACGAGCGTCGGGCCGGCTGGGTAGGCGGAGCGGGGCGACAGGCGCAGCACTCCACTGGCAAGCGCGGTATTGTAGTAGATTTCGCTGTTGCTCTGGAACGGGCCGCGATCGAGTTCGCGCGAAAGCGCTGGGTCGATTTCCTTCCCCTCCGCTCCGATCTTTTCGTCTTCCACAAGCGCGAGGACCCGCGGCAGCGCCGTCGGATCGAGACCGCTTACCCGGACGTTCGCCAGCCCGATCTCGCCCGAACCAGCGAGCCCGGCGGCGAGGGCCGCTTCGCTTTTGCCGCTGGAGGCGAATTCGACAGTGCCGCTGATAGCCGCGCCAAAAGCCGGTCTGTCGAACGGGACTCCATCGAAGGCCAGCCGGCCCGAAAGAGCAACATCGTCCTCCTCGCGCCGAAGCGCGAGGCCGCCGTCGATCCGCCCGTTGGCAATGCGCATCGAGAGCCGATCGATGCCGAGTGCACCAGGCGCGAGGGTGAGATGCAGCGAGGCATCGCTACCTGACAGCGCGTTGCCGAGATCGACACGCGCGCCTTTGAGGTCGATGTCCATACGCGGGGGATCGGCGAGCGGCTGACCGAAGGTCGCGTCCGACCAGACGGCTCCGGCACGCACCGGCCGTTCGGGGCCGAGGATCGTGCGCGCAAGGGTCACGATCGGCAGGCGATCGATCGCAAGCGAGCCTTGGATAGAGGCGGCATTGGCCGGCCGCGACAGCTGACCGGACATCGCGCCGCCATTGATGCTGCCGGCGAGCCGGTCGATGCGCCAGCCTGCAGAAGACCAGTCCAGGTGCCCGCCTAGATCGACGGCAAGCCGTGAGGTCATATCAGGAGGGGTGAGCGCCATCAGTTGCAGGAGCGGCACGGCATCGGTGCTCGCAATTTTCAGGTTGCCCGAGAGGCCGGCGCGGTCCGCGTCGCCCGCAAGCATGCCATCCAGCCCAAACGTGCCGTCAAAGTTCGCGGTGGTGCCGGCAAAGGCCGCGCTTAAAAAGCCGGCCCAAGGCGCGCCGAGCCGCCCACGCGCGGTGCCAGTGAGGCGTCCCTTACCGAGCCCACGTAGCGGCAGGACGCTCATTCCGATCTGACGCGCCAAGGTCGCGGCTTCGGGAGACTCGAGGAGAACAGTTGCTTCGGACGCGTTCGGGTCGTCCGCCGCCTGGGCGAGGCGCAGTGAAGCGCGCGTCGGACCGAGACTGCCGTCAACCGACAGCACGTTCAGATCGAACAGACCCGGCCTGCCGGGATCGCTCTCGCCTTGCAGCTTCAGATGCGCGGGCGAGAGCGCGGCGGCGCGCGACTGCAACAACGCGGCGGCCGGGCCGGGCGCCAGGCGCGCGAGGAGATTGGAGAGGTCGCCGAGTTGCGCGGCGTCGAGCCTGGCTTCGACTTTCGCCGCACCCTCGCGCCAGCGCCCGCTCGCCTCGATATTTGCGCCGCCGAGATCGGCGATCGAGAGCCGCTCGAGGCGGGTTTCCGTGACATCGCGCACGAACTTCGCGCGGATGCGGCCGGCATCGATCGCCGTCGCCGCGAAG
Source organism: Methylobacteriaceae bacterium (assembly GCA_034669505.1). Lineage (GTDB taxonomy): Bacteria > Pseudomonadota > Alphaproteobacteria > Rhizobiales > Beijerinckiaceae > JAFASC01. Next base: position 36,055 of record JAXDNJ010000015.1, on the reverse strand, counting down.
CCGCCGACCTTCGCGGCCTTGGCATCGATCGACGCGGACACGTCGAAATTGACGGCGCCTTGCGCCGCATTCGAGAGCGCCGGCAGCCTTTCCACATCGAGCGCGGGCGAGGTGAGATCGGCGAAGAGCCGCGCGCGCTCCGCACCGAGCGCGCGGGTATAGGAAATCGTCCCCGCGAAGGCGGAGCGATCGAGTTTCGCTTTGACATCGCGAAGAAGGAATCCGGCGGCGGAAATCCCGGCCTGAGCGGCAATCTCCATGTTCTTGAATGGGAGCGATTTGAGGTTCTCCGCGACGTCGGGCAGCAGCGGCGCGAGCCAGCCGGCGAAGCGCTCGGGATCCCGGGTGACAAACTCGACCTTGCCGTTGAAGCCGGGCGCGGTGCCGGGTTCGAGCATACCGTCGACGGAGAAGCGGCTGCGCGCCGGGAGGGTTGCCGCGGCAGCAACGGTCAGCGGTCCCGACGGGCCCAGCTTTAGCCCTGCGACGACCTCGCTCGCGGTCTCGCCGCCGAGCGTCAGCGTATCGGCATGCCAATCGACGGAGATCGGCAGAGCCGGGGACCAGCCCGAATTGTTTGCGCTCCGCAGGAGACCGGCAAGATCGAACTTCGACTGCAACCGGTCCAGATCGAGCTGGCGCGAGGCAAGATCGATGCGGACCTTGGAAGCCTCGCCGAGCCGCACGTCGGCCTCGCCGCTCGCACCGAGGCCGGTGTCGTCGTCGCCGAGCCGGACCTCCAGGCTCGACGCGCGCAGGCCTTGCGCATCGGCGTTGCCGGTCGCCGTCGCGCGCCAGGGCACGGCAGTGGCGGGGCCCGTCTGAAAGCGACCGCTGAAATTGGCGGAGCCGTCGAAACCGATCGGCCGTCGGCCATTCGCCGGTTTTGCGATCAGCGCGCCGTCGAATTCGCTGCGACTTACATTGCCCTGCGTCTCAAGCACGAGCTTGAGCCGCAACCGGTCGGCCTCCACGCCACTGGTGGAAAAGCGATAGGTGACGAGCTGCCCGTCGCGCCTGAACTGGCCCTGCCCCTTCACGGGGCCAGACAGCGCGTCGGCACTACCCTCGAAGTAAAGCTCGGAAATAGCGGTCGTGGACTGGCCGCCGGATCGGTCGAGCATGATTGTGCCGTCGCGGATGATGATCTTGTCCAGCTGAACCTTGCCGGTTTTGAAGGCCGACATCGCCGGCAGCGAGATCGCGCCCGTCGCATCCACGCCGGTCGACAGGCGCGGCGCCTCGAGATCGGCAACGAGTATCTGAAAGTCGCCGCGAAACAGCGGCACCAGCGCCAGTTCGAAGCGGGCGGCATCGCCGTTCAGGCGAAGGTCCATACCCCCGACCGCAAAGCGCTGGATGCGCAGCGTCGGCGTCGGCAGGAGCTTGATGTCGATCGATCCGGCAATTTCGATCCGCACGCCGAGCGCCTGCGTGAGACGCGCCTCGATCGCCGCCCGATGATCCGACCAGGTGACGAAGTAGGGCACGCCGAGCGCCAACGTGAGCAACACGATGACAATGGAGGCGATGATAGTCAGAATATCGCGCACGCCGAGTCCGGCCGAAGGAAGGCTGTTGGGCTAGCGTCAGTGTATGTCTTTTCGATGCGTGGGAGGAGTTGGGGCAGCGAACTTACGCCGCGACACTCGGGGCGAGCTCGATCTCGAACCTCAGCCCCGCATGTTCAGTCAGGCGCGTGACCAGCGCGTCGCCAATGAGCGCTCCCGGCGTCCAAAAGCCGCCCTGTTCCGGCGCCTCTTGCGCCAAGCAGAGGGCGGCCTCGGCGATCATTTTCGAAGTTGAGCCGTAACCTGGATCGCGGTCGCCTTTCACCGCTAATCGGAGGGTATCTTTCCCCCCGGCTTCGGCGACGAACAGGATGTCATAGAAGCCGCTTTCCCGTTCCTCGCGGCTCGGGCCCTCGCCGGGTTTCGGCCCCTTCTTGCTGGCAAGGGGATTCATCTTGGCGATCACTTCGGCCGCCGCCTTGCCGATGTCGCCAAGGCCCGCCACGATCATCTCGTCGTAGCGAAAGCCGGCGCCATAGGCGTGTCCGAGCAGCAAGTTCGTGCGATGCACGTTCTTCGTGTTGATCGCCGCCATGATGAACGGCGCGACCCAGGCGCCGACCGTCGGATCGAAGTAGGGCAGGAGCGTGTTCGGCTGCGACGGTCCGGCAAACCCCGGCGTGAGAGCGAACGGGTCGGCGAGCAGCTTGAACAGCGCCGGGCGCTTCGCTGCCGCCGCGAGCGTCGCCTTGAGACTCGCGGCGGTGCCACCCGAGAACGTGCCGCGCATCGCGCGCACCCGTCCCTTGATCCGCGGCGCCGGCTTGCCCCAGACTTCGCGGCAGCGCTTCTGCAGCTGCTGCACGCCGCAATCGAACGGAATCGAATCAAAGCCGCAGGAGAAAACGATGCGCGCGCCGCTCGCCCGCGCGGTCGCCTCGTGCGCGTCGATCATGTCGCGCATCCAGCCGGGCTCGCCGCAGAGATCAACATAGCCGGTGCCGGTGGCGACACAGGCTTCGACAAGCTGCGAGCCGTAGAGCTGATAGGGCCCGACGGTCGAAATGACGACGCGGCTGCGCTCGGCCATCGACCGAAGCGCGGCGGCATCCCCGGCATCGGCGACGACGAGCGGCAAGTCGCCCGGCGCGGCGATTGACGAGCGGATCTTCTCGAGCTTCGCGCGGCTGCGTCCGGCGATCGCCCAGCCCGGCGTGTCTCCTCCGGCCGAGCGGGCAACAAGATATTCTGCGACCAGGCGTCCGGTAAAACCGGTGGCGCCATAGACGACAATGTCGAACTCGCGCTCAGGTGCCATGACTCGGATCCTCGGCAAAGAACAGTCTAGGTCTCTTGCGCAGCTTAGCGCATATTTGCCGTCGGAAACCAAACAGGCGCGGCAGGTGTTTTCGTCAGGCAAGCGAGAGCGCGATGAAAAAAGAAGAAGTCTTGCAGCAATATACGACGCCGATCGGAGCGCCCGCTTTCGTCCAGGGGCCGCATCGCTTCACCGATCGCGAATATCTGAACATCACCTACCGAACCGATCGCGACGCACTCGTGAAAGTCGTACCTGAGCCGCTTCAAGTCGACGAACCGCTCGTTCGGTTTGAAGTCATGAAGATGCCGGATACAACGGGCTACGGCGCTTACGTCGAATGCGGTCAGGCGGCTGTCGTGCGCTACGGCGAAGAGCGCGGTGAATATCTCATCGGCATGTATCTCGACAATCTGCCCGCGATTGCCGCCGGCCGCGAGATCAGCGCGTTTCCGAAGAAGCTCGGATCGGCGCGGCTGTGCATCGATTCCGATACTCTGGTCGGCACGTTGGATTACGGATCGTTGCGCGTCGCGACGGCAACGATGGGCTACAAGCATAAGCCGCTCGATGTCGAAGTGGCGCGGCAGGAAGTCACCGTGCCGACATTCATGATCAAGATCATGCCGGGATATGGCGGCCAGCCGCGGATATGCGAACTCGTGCGCACCCAGATCGCCAACGTGACGGTCAAGGGCGCGTGGCGAGGGCCGGCGCGCTTGCAGCTGTTCGAGCATGCGCTGGCACCGTTCGCAGACCTCCCGGTGCGCGAGATCGTCTCGGCTAGCCACATACTCACGGATCTTACTCTGTCGCCGGCGGTGGTGGTCCACGATTATCTCGCCGAGCGCGACGCTTCGCGGAAAACAGCGTGAGGTCGTCATGAGCGAGACCCCCGCCGCGGATATACTCAGCCGTTATTCAAGAGTCGCGGTCATCGGCGCGGGAGTAATCGGCGCATCCTGGACGGCGGTATTTCTGGCGCACGGGCTCGCAGTCACCGTCAACGATCCGCGCGACGATGTCGAACGCGTTGTCGCCGACTACATCGGCAAAGCAATTCCGACGCTGGGAGAACTCGGACTTCCGACGGAAAACCTCGCGAAGAAGCTGCGTTTCGAAGCCGATCTCGCACGGGCCGTTGCAGACGTGGACGTGGTCCAAGAGAACGGTCCCGAACGGATCGAATTCAAGCAGGATCTCTGGGCTCGCATCGGCCGCGTCGTTCCCGCACACGCGCTGCTCCTTTCTTCGAGTTCAGCGAAGACGGCAACCGAGCAATCGCTGCAGATGGAAAATGCCAGCCGTCTTCTCGTCGGCCACCCCTTCAATCCTCCGCATCTGATCCCGCTTGTCGAGGTCGTTCCCGGAGAGCGCACCGAGCCACGCGCCACCGAGGATGCGGTGGATTTTTACAAGGCGTTGGGCAAAGTGCCGCGTGTCCTGCGCAAGGAGATCCAGGGCTTTGTTGCCAACCGGCTCCAGCGGGCGATCTTCCGCGAGTGCTGTCATCTCGTTCTCCAAGGTGTCGTCACCGTCGACGAGCTCGATGATATTGTCACAAGCTCGATCGGCTTGCGCTGGGCCGCGGATGGACCGTTCCGTTCGTTCCATCTTGGTGGTGGGCCAGGAGGCTTCCCCGCGTTCTTCAAGCAGTTTGCTCCGGGAATGGAGGCCGCATGGAGGAGCCAGGCGCCCGTCACGCTCGATGAAGAATCGCAGCGGACCATTATCGAACAAGCGCAGGCCTCGTTCGCGGCGAATCCGCCTGAGAAGCTTGAAGCAGAACGCGACGCAAAACAGCTGGCCATCCTGCGCGCGCTCGCCTCGGTCAAAGAAAAGGGCGTAAGTTCATAAAGGCGGCTGCTGCTCAAGGCCGCTAGGACCTTGGCGCCGCCGCTAGAGAGGAACTTGGATGACGCGACCGCTCTTCGAAGGCCTGAAGGTGCTGGATTGCGGCAGCTTCATCGCGGCTCCTGCGGCAGCGACAATCCTCTCCGACTTCGGCGCCGACGTAATCAAGATCGAGCCGCCGGGTGCGGGTGATCCTTACCGCGCGATCCCGAAGCTGCCGGCAAGCCCCCAAAGCAATGAGAATTATGCGTGGATGTTGGCATCTCGCAACAAGCGAGGGCTTGCGCTCGATCTCGGCAAGCCCGCCGCGCAAGAGGTCATGCGCCGCCTCGTGAGCGCGACCGATGTTTTCATCACCAATCTCCCAGCCGGCGCCCGCAAGAAATTCGGTCTTACTTACGAATATCTCGCGCCGCTCAACGAGCGGCTCATCTATGCCTCCTTCACCGGTTACGGCGAGCGCGGTGATGAGGCGAGCAAGCCCGGCTTCGACATTACCGCCTGGTGGGCGCGATCCGGACTGATGGACGGGGTGCGCAGCGACGCCAAGGCGCCGCCCGCACGGCCGCTGACCGGCATGGGCGATCACCCCTCGGGCATTTCACTTTATGCGGCGATCCTCATGGCGCTTTATCAGCGTCAGATCACCGGCAAGGGCGCACATGTCGGCACTTCGCTGATCGCTAACGGCATCTGGTCGAACGGGGTGATGGCGCAAGCCGCTTTGTGCGGTGCGCGCTTCATCGACCGGCCGCCGCGCGAGCAATCGTTGAACGCTTTCACCAATTATTATCGCTGCCGTGACGGACGCTGGCTGATCCTTACCATTCTCAACGAGGAGCGGCACTGGCCGGTCATGGCAAAATGCATTAGCCGCGAGGAGCTGATCAGCGACCCGCGTTTTGCTACGAAGCGCGACCGCCTGGCCCACGCGGTCGAACTGACGGCGATATTCGACGACGCGTTCGCAACTAAGGACAGGGCGGAATGGCGCGATATTCTGAGCGCCGGCGGCATCGTCTTCGACGTGGTCGCCTCGGCGCAGGATATTCCGAACGACGAACAATTGATGGCAAACGACATTCTCGTTCCTTTCGAGGGCGAAAGCGCGCTGACGATCACCAGTCCGCTCTTCCTCGCCGGGCAGGAGAAAGTCAAACCGCGGCGCCCGCCTGACGTCGGTCAGCATAGCGAAGAGATTTTGCGCCAGGCCGGCTATGGCGGGGACGCGATTAGGCGGCTTCGCGAAGAGGGGACGGTCGCTTGAGGTGGCGATCGAGGCTCGCGGATGCCTCGGATTACCGGGGAACGGTATGAACTGATCTGGCGCCGGGAGGCCTCCGCGCTATCTCGCCTGCTACGCACGGCGAACATGGAGATGGCCAGTGAAGGTTTTCAGAAGGGCGCTCGGGCGAACTCTATTGCCCGCAATCATCTCCATTGCAACGGCAGCGACGGCGATGGCGCAATCGGGATACGGTCCCGAATTGCAGGGTTTCAGCTATCCCTATCCGATCAGCGAGTACGCTTTCACCTCGCAAGGCCTGCCGATGAAGATGGCCTACATGGACGTGAAGCCCGAGCGGGCGAATGGTCGCACAATCGTGCTGCTGCATGGCAAGAACTTCTGTGCAGCGACATGGGAAGCGACAATCGAAGCACTGTCGCAACAGGGTTATCGCGTCATCGCGCCTGATCAGATCGGATTCTGCAAGTCGACGAAACCCGAGCGCTATCAATATAGTTTCCAGCAGCTTGCCGCGAATACGCACGGTCTGCTGACGTCGCTCGGAATAGAGCGCGTCACGATTCTTGGGCATTCAACCGGCGGCATGCTCGGCACGCGCTATGCGCTGATGTATCCTGACGGGGTCGAGCGCCTGGCCATGGTCAATCCCATTGGGCTTGAGGATTGGAAAGCGCTCGGCGTGCCGGCGCTCAGCGTCGATCAGCAATATGAGCGCGAACTGAAGACCACGCCGGAGCGAATCCGCGCCTATGAGCAGTCGACATATTATGCCGGGGAGTGGCGCCCTGAATTCGACAAATGGGTGAACATGTATGCCGGCCAGTTTACGGGGCCCGGACGCGAGATCGTCGCGCGCAACACGGGGCTCATCGACGACATGATCTACACGCAGCCGGTCGTTTATGAGTTTCCACTGTTGAAGGTGCCCGTGCTTCTGCTCATCGGGCAGAAGGATACGACAGCGATCGGCAAGGATGTGGCGCCGCCGGAGGTGCGCGCGAAGCTCGGAGATTATCCGGAACTCGGCAAGGCCACGGCCGCCGCGATCAAGAATGCCCGCCTGGTTGAATTTCCGTCACTCGGCCATGCGCCGCAGATTCAGGATCCCGACGAGTTTCATAAGGCGCTGCTGGATGGTATCGGCGAACGTGCCGCTGAATGATTAGCGATCGTTCCGGTTACTGCCGAGGCAGGCGTCGATCAGCTTCCGCTAAAGCGTGATCGCTTCTGTTGGAAACACCCCCCTTCACCCTGAGGAGCGCCGCAGCCGCGTCACGAAGGGTGTTCGTTTGCCCATCCGTCGAGACGCATCTTCGATGCTCCTCAGGATGAGGCGCCTCTATACTCGCGCTCGCCCTCGCGACGCCGCATCCGCGGCGCCGCTGCGAGTAATGCTTGCGTGTAGGGATGTTCCGGCTCCAGAAATATCTTTTCGGAGGCGCCATATTCCACGATCTTGCCGTTCAGCATCACGGCCATCGTGTCGCATAACCGCGCCGCGACGCGTAGGTCGTGCGTGATGAACAGGATCGTCAGGCCGAGCTGTTCGCGCAGCCTCTCCACGAGGTCGAGGACCTGCGCCTGGACTGACACGTCGAGGGCCGATACGGCTTCGTCGGCGATCAGCACTTCCGGATCCATGGCAAGCGCGCGCGCGATCGCAATGCGCTGGCGCTGGCCGCCGGAGAATTCGTGCGGATAGCGATCGAGGCCGCGCACGTCTATGCCGACGAGATCGAGCAGATTGCAGGCTCGGCGCACCGCTTCGTCGCGGCCGGTCCCGTAATTGCGCGGGCCCTCGGTGATCGACTGGCCAATCGTGCGCCGCGGATTGAGCGAGCGGTACGGGTCTTGGAAGACGATCTGTACGCGGCGGCGGAAAGGCCGCAGCGTGCGCTGTGTCCTGTTGCCGATCTCCTTGCCCTCGAGCCGTATCTCGCCGGCGCTCGGATCGACCAGCCGCGCGATGCAGCGCGCCAATGTCGATTTGCCGGAGCCGGATTCGCCGACGATGCCGAGCGTTTCGCCGCGCTGCACCTCGATACTGACGTCATCAAGCGCACGTACCTTTCGTGCCGCGCGCCAGAACATTGCCTCGCCGTAGGTTTTGTCGAGATTCTTGGTCGCGAGGACGGGCGTACCTGCCTCAGGGAGCGTGCGCGCCGGACGCGGCTCCGCTTTGGGGACCGCGTCGAGCAGCATTCTTGTATAAGTGTGCTGCGGATTATGCAGAATCGCGTCGACCGTTCCTTCTTCGACGACGCGCCCGTAGCGCATCACGACGACGCGATCGGCGATCTCGGCCACGACACCGAAATCATGCGTGATGAAGAGAATCCCGCTGCGATGCGTCCTCTGCAATTCGCGCAGCAGGCGCAGGATGCGCGCTTGCGTCGTCACATCGAGCGCGGTCGTCGGTTCATCGGCGATGATCAACGCGGGCTCGTTCGCGAGCGCCATCGCGATCATGATGCGCTGACGCTGTCCGCCTGAGAGCTGATGGGGATAGCAATGCGAGAGCTGCTGCGGATCGGGGAGCCCGACGCTGTCCATCAGTTCGAGCACGCGCTTGCGCGAGGCGGCGCGCGCGCGGTTCGACGCGTGCCATTGCAGCGCCTCTGCGATCTGCTCGCTGACCGGCAGAACGGGATTGAGCGCGGTCATCGGCTCCTGAAAGATCATGGCCATGCGGTTGCCGCGCAATTCCCGCAGACGGCTGCGGCTGCGGTCAAGACATTCTCGCCGGCGACATGGATGGCGCCGTGCGTGGCTCTCAGGGCATGCGGCAGCAGACCCATGATCGACAGGGCGGTGACGGATTTTCCCGATCCGGACTCGCCGACGATGCAGACGATCTCCTGCGGCCGCACCTGCAGATTCATGTTCTCGATGGCGAGCGCGCGGTCGGCGCTCTCCGGCAGGGCGACGCTGAGGCCCTGGATGTCCAGCGCGAATTTCTCGCTCACCGCAAGCTCCCGACGCCGCGCGCGATGCGCGGATCGAGCGTGTCGCGCAAGCCATCGCCGAGGATGTTGACGGCAAGCACGGTCAAGGCGACGCAAAGGCCGGGAAAGAGGATCACCCAGGGCGCGATCTGAAAGGACTGACGCCCCTCGGCCATGATGTTTCCCCAGCTCGGAATCTCCGTCGGAATACCGGCGCCAAGGAAACTCAGGATGGCTTCCGTCAAGATCGCGGCGGCGCAGACATAAGTGCCCTGCACGATCAGCGGCGCGATCGTGTTCGGCAGGATGTGGCGCCACATGATCAGCGGCACCGGCGTGCCGACGCCGATCGCCGCCTCGACATAGGGTTCTTCGCGTACGCTGAGGACGACGCTGCGCACCAGACGGGCAACGCGCGGAATCTCGGGAATCGAAATCGCGACGATGACGGTGAGCACGCCGGCGCCGGAAAGGGTGACCATCGCGATGGCGAGCAGGATGTTCGGGATTGCCATGACACCGTCCATGACGCGCATGAGGATTGCGTCGAGGAGGCGCAAATAACCGGCGATGAGGCCGATCGTAAGACCAATCGCGACCGCAATCGTCGCGACGGCAAACCCAATGAAGAGCGACGTACGCGCGCCGAAAAGCACGCGGCTGTAGACGTCGCGGCCGAATTGATCGGTGCCGAGGCAGGCGATCGCCGACGGTGGTCGCAAACGAAAACGCGGCCGCAGCAGGATCGGATCGACGGTCAGGAGATAGGCCGCGCCTATCGCGAGCACCAGGATGACGAGGAGAACGATCATTCCGAAAATAATCCCGGGATTGCGCAGGAGTGCCGAGCGCGCACCGCCGCCTTGGCGCGAACTATTTGCGGCGTCATGCGCAACAAGCGGCTCCGCCGGCGCGCTCAATAGCGAATCATCGGATCGAAGATCGTATAGCTCACGTCGACCGCGAGATTGATCACGATGTAGATCGCCGAGAAGAAGAGGATCACGCCCTGGATCACGGGATAATCGCGCGCAAGGACGGCATCGACAGTAAGCCGCCCGAGTCCGGGCAGATTGAACACGCTCTCGGTAATGACGACGCCGCTGATCAACAGTGCCATGCCAATGCCGATGACAGAGATGATCGGCACGGCGGCGTTGCGCAACGCGTGCCGCGTCAGCACCGCGCGCTCGCCGACGCCCTTCGCGTGCGCGGTGCGGATATAGTCCTCGCCGAGCACTTCGAGCACGCTGGCGCGGGTAATGCGCGCGATGAGCGCGATGTAGATGACTGAGAGCGTGAGCGTCGGCAGGATCAGCCGCTCGATAAACGGCCAGAACCCGTGGCGGAAGCTGACATATCCCTGGACCGGCAGCCATTGCAGCTGCATCGCCACAGCGAAAATCCAGAGATATCCAAGGACGAATACCGGAATGGAGAAGCCGAGTACGGACAGTGTCATCACGCCGCGATCGATCCAGGTGCCGTGACGCCAAGCAGAGAGCACGCCAAGCGGTACAGCGACGGTCACGGCGAAAATGATCGTGGTGGTGGCAAGCGCCAACGTCGGCTCGAGGCGCTCGCCGATAAGGCGCGTGACTGGTTGGTTCGAAACGATCGAGTTGCCGAGATCGCCGTGGAGCAGGCGGCCGATCCAATCGACGAACTGGACGATGATCGGCTGGTCGAGGCCTAGGCGGCTTCGGATGGCGGCGATCTGCTCGGGGCTCGCCACGTCCCCGGCGAGGATTGCGGCGGGGTCGCCGGGTGCTAACCGCAGCAACAGGAAGACGATCGTGGCAACGACGCCCATGACCGGAATCGTCGCCAAAATCCGCCCGGTGAGAAAGCGGCCCACTCGTTAAGCTCCCGCTCCGCGCCCGCTACATCTTTTCGACATTCCAGAAGACGGGCGCCGGGCCGCTCAATATGCCCTTCACATTGCTGCGCGCCGCGATCGGGCTTGTATATTGTCCCGTCGGGTAGTAGCTGCCGAGTTCATAGGCGCGCTTTTGAACGTCGGCTGCGATGCTGTTCTGTTTCGCGGGGTCGAGTTCGCGCGCATAGGCGTCGCGCAGCTTCTCAATCTCCGCATCCTCAACCCAGCCGAACCATCCCCGGGTCTTGCCGCGGGCGTTGACGCCGACATTGGCCAGCGGATTCATCATGTCGGCGTTGACCCAGGTCGTGTGGAAGATGTTCCAGCCGCCCTGCGCCGGCGGGTCCTGCTTGGCGCGACGCCCGACGAGCGTCTGCCAGTCCATCGACTGCATATCGATGTTGAAACCAATGGCGCGCAGCGCCTGCGCGGTCACCGGAGCGAGCGGCGCGACGATCGCGAGATCGGTCGGCTGCATGACGACGACGACGATGGGATTGCCATCGTAGCCGGATTCTTTGAGGAGTTCCCTCGCTCTCTCAAGATTCTGTTTCGGCGCTCCGGCGTCAGCTGCCAGCGGCGTTCCGCAGACGAACATAGCGGGGCAGACGGTCTCGTAATCGGGCATTGCCGATCTGCGCATCGAGATAATCCTGCTGGTTCACAGCCAACATGACCGCCTGGCGCGCCTTGAGGTTGTCGAAGGGCGGATAGAGCCAGTTCATCCGCAACATCCCTGAGAAGCCAAGCTTGTTGTAATCGACGAGCTGAATGTCTTTGGCTTTCTTCAGGACCGGAATGAAATCGTGCGGCGTCTGCTCGATGTAATCGATCTCGCCGTTAATGAGGGCGTTCACCGCCGTCTGGTAATCGGTGATGTTGATCCACTCGACGCGGTCGAGCTTGGCGATCTCGCCGCCGGCGAGCCAACTCGTAGGCTCCAGACGCGGGACATAATCGGCGTTCTTCTCCTAGACGACTTTCAGCCCAGGCTGGAATTCGGCCGCCACAAAGCGGAACGGGCCCGAGCCGATTTCCTCCGGCACGTTCTTATCCGCAGGCGTATCCGCCATGCGTTTCGGCATGATGAAGGGAACGTTGGAGGACGGCTTGCCGAGCGAGGCGAGGACGAGACCGTAAGGCTCCTTCAGGACAAGCTTGAAGGTCTTGTCGTCGATCGCGGTGAGCTCCTTGGTGAAATCCATGAGCTTCGCCCATGCCGTCGCGTTTGCCCCAGCGCTGGATGGAGGCGGTGCAATCGGCTGATGTCACCGGTATGCCGTCATGGAATTTCAGTCCGCCGCGCAAGTGAAGGTGTAGGTGAGCTTGTCGTTGCTGACGGAATAGTCTTTCACCATCTGCGGCTGAATTTTGAAATTCTCGTCAGTCGCAAACAGGGTATCGTAAATCATGTAGCCGTGATTGCGGGCGATATAGGCGGTGGTGATGATCGGGTCGGTGATGCGCAAGCCAGAATGCATGACGACGCGCAGGACCTTCTTGTCCTGTGCGGTGGCGTTCTGCGGGCCGGTCAATATCGCCGCCGCCAGCACAAACAGGCAGCCGATGTATCGAAGGGGATTGCCAAAGGTCCGCAGCATGCGATGCCTCATCCATTAGCCTGCCGAAGAGGCAGATCCGCCGATGCGCCCCGCAACGCGCACCGGCGGCCATTTCCCGCGTCCGGCATGCAGAGCGCATGCCAGGGATGAGATACCCTTCAATGCAGCTCCGCAAGCAGGCCCGCAAAGAGCCGCCCGCGCGCGACAAGGCTGTCGACCTCGATATATTCGTCGAGCGTATGATAGCCCTTGCCGATCGCGCCGAGCCCATCGAGGGTCGCGATCCCCATCGCGCCGGTAAAGTTCCCGTCCGAGCCACCACCGGCGCTCTGATGCGTGAGCTCCAGCCCAAGATCGCGCGCAATGGTGCGGGCGGTCTCGTAGAGGCACATCGTCGCCTGATCGGGCTCCCAGACCGGCCGGGTGACGCCGCGGCTGACGTCGAAGCGCACATCGTCATATGTGCCGGACAAAGCCAGCATGCGCTCGACGCCTTGATCGAGGTCGGGTTGGCGCTTGGCCATGCTCAGCGCCTCGGCGCGGCAGATCGTCGGGACGCAGTTGACCCAGGTGCCGCCGTGCACGACGCCGATGCTGAACGTGCAGCTTGGCGTGGTCATCTCCTCGATCTCGAGAATCTTGCGCGCCATCGTGCGCACCGCAGAGCGGCCTTCGGCGAGGCTCGCCCCGGCATGGCTCGGCCGGCCGGTCGCTTCCATGTTGAAGCGCGCGATCGCGTAGCGGCCGGTGACCACGCCGCCATCGCCGCGGCCGGGTTCCGGAACGAGAACATAAGCGTGCTTCGCCGCCTCCGCCCCGATCAGGTCGCGGGTCGAAGGGCTGCCGATTTCCTCGTCGCTGGTGAACAGGATCGTGACGGGCAGGGGCGTTTCGATCCCGGCGCGCGCCAGCTGGCGCAGGGCCTCCAGCGCAAGGAAGTTGCCGCCCTTCATGTCGAGAATGCCCGGCCCGTAGCAGCGGCTTCCATCACGCCGCCACGGCAACTTCTCTAGAGTGCCGATGGGATGAACGGTATCCATGTGGCCGAGGATGAGGACACCGGGCTCGTCGGCGCGACGATGCGGCAGGGTCGCGCGCGCGCAATCGCCCAGATTCATGCGGCCGGGGATCGTCTCGACCTTTGCGCCGAGCGTGGCGAGATCGCGCGCGGCCAACGCCATCATGCGGTCGACGGCGCTCGCGTCGAAAGTCGGGCTTTCGCATTCGATCCAGGGCTTGAGCCCGGCGAGCATGGCATCGGCGTCGAAGGGCAGGTTGTCAACGCGCACGGATCGGCTCCTTCGATCTTCGGCCGCTCTCAAGTACTCCAGACCCAAATATGCATTTCGTCGGCGACGTTTTTCAGCGACTGCATGCCCGCATCCCGGAACACAGTCTGAGTCTTGCCGCGGATCAGGTTGTAGGCGTTGTCCGACAGCGCGACGCCGCCCGGCTGTGCACATTCCTGTACGCGCACCGCGAGCGTGACGCCTTCGCCGAGCCGGTCGGCTTCGTGCACGACCACGTCGCCGACAGCGATCCCGACACGGAAGCGGATCGGACCGGCGGAAAAGTTGCCGGCGCTATATTCGGAAAAAGATTGCTGGAAGAAGACGCCCCATTCGACCGCGTCGACTACGCTGCTGAATTCGATCAAGGCGCCATCACCAAGCATCTTGAAAAGATTGCCACGAAACCGCGCCAGGCTCGGTATGATCAGTCCGCTGAAAACGCGGTCCAACGCGGCCAGCGTCTCCGGCTCATTCTCCTGGATATATTTGCCGAACCCGACGAAATCAAAAGACACGATCGCCGCAAGACGCCGCTCGGCTTTCTGCGACGGCGACCATTTGAGCCGCCGCAAGACGGAGCGGACGCGCGCGAGAAGCTCGCGGAGTTCGCAGGGCTTCGCCAGATAATCGTCGGCGCCCATTTCAAGCCCGACAACCCGGTCGATGGCGCTTGCCGTTGCGGTCAGCATGATCACCGGCACGGGGCAGGTCTGCTTCAAGTAGCGAACGATCGACAGCCCGTCTTCTTCGGGCATGTTCAGGTCGAGCACAACAAGATCGGGCTTGTTGTGGTTAAGTTCGCGACGAAGACTCGCACCGCCGTCGCAGAGCGTCACCTCGAATCCGTGCATGCCGAGATAGTCGCCGACCATTTCGCGGGCGGCGGCTTCGTCGTCGACGACAAAGATGCGGGGCGGCGCGCTCATGCGCCGGGTGCGTCCGCAGCCGATTTCAGCCGCACTACGAAAGTGCTTCCGCTCGCGCCGCCATTCGGCTCGACCGATATGTCGCCGGCATGCAGGTCGATGATGCGCTTAGCAATGGAGAGACCCAGGCCGGTCGAGGATTCGCCGCCCGTTGGTTTTGCCGAGAGCCGCTGGAACCGGCCGAACAGGCGCGCCATGTCTTCGGGCAGAAAACCGGGGCCGCTATCCGCGACACGGATCACCGGCTCGCCCGCTTCGTCCGCAGCCGAAACCGCGATCTCGCCGCCGAGCGGGCTATACTTGACGGCGTTGCCGATGATGTTGTCGAGCGCCTCGCGCAAGCGATCCGGATCGCCGCGCATCATCAAACGATCGGGAATTGCAAGCGACATGTTTTGGCCCTTGCGCGCGGCCAGCGTGCGGTTCGAATCGGCCACGTCGCGCACGAGATGGGCGAGATCGATATCATCCCACCGCACTGAAATGTCGAGGACGCCGGTCGATGCATCTGCCATGAGCTGATTGACCATTTCGGTCAATCGGCGCGCCGATCCTTTGATCTGCACGACCTGTGTTTCCATCTTCTCCGCGCTCGCATTGCCCGAGCTCATGAGCTCGTCCAGCATCTCGGCGCGTCCGAGGATGACGCTCAGCGGGTTTTTCAAATCGTGCGCGACCGTCTCCAGAATTTCGCTCTGCAATGCGTTGGTTCGGCGCGCGCGTTCCCACTGCGCTTCAAGGCGGCGATTGGCGAATGTCAGTTCCTGCGTCCGTTCGGCGACGCGCCGTTCGAGATCGCGATTGGCTTGCTCGAGCTGCGCATAAAGCGCGACGTTGTCGAAGCCGACAGAAAGCCGCGAGCAAAATATTTCGACCAACGCGCGGTGCGTGTCGGAAAGCTCGCGTCCGGTCTCGAGCAGAACGACCACTTCGCTGCCGGACTGCGTACCGATATACAGAACCGAGCGCGTCGGCAGGAACTCGGTCTTGCGCTGTGCAAAAGCGCGCTGAATGGCGTCCTTGAGTTCGGGCGAAAGAAGCCTCACTTCCGAGCAGCCGGTATAACTGCGGTAGCATCCCGACGCGGCGAGGACGGAAAAATGCTGTGTCGCCGCGTCGAGGTCACGCAGCACCAGAATCCCGGCGCAATCGACCACCAGAAGCGAGGCGATCTGCGTCAGCACGCCTTCTGCCAGCCGCTGCATCGATTTGAAGTCGAACAGCGTCGGCGTCGCATCGATGATGATTTCGAGCCCGCGCCTTGTCTCCTCCATCCGTTGCAATTGCTGATAACCGCGCAGCGCGGCCGTCAACGTCGTGAACAGCTTGTCGGCGGTGAGTTCCGTCTTCGCCTTGTAATCGTTGATGTCGAAATCGACGATCACGCGACGTTCCGGTGCTTGCCCGGGCTGACCGGTGCGAAGGATGATGCGGACCGTCTCATTCTTCAGCTCGTTGCGGATGAAGCCGACGAGATCGAGGCCGGCCGTATCGGATTCCATCACAACATCGAGCAGGATCACCGCGACGTCGGGATGCGCGCGCAGCAAGCTGCGTCCTTCCTCGGCGGAATGGGCGGATAAGAGCGCGATCCCGCTGCCGTTCAGCGAATAATCGTAAAGCGCAAAGCGCGTGCCTTCGTGCACGGCCGGATCATCGTCGATGATCGCCACCTTCCACGTCCTATCTGAAACCGGAGGCGCTTGCGGGCCGGAATCTTCGGCAACAAACTCGATGAGATCGTCTTCTTCAGCCATTCTAATTCAGGTTCCTAGCATTGCTGGTGGTGGGTTTTCGTGCGGTGCCACACGCGGGATCACGACGCGAAAGCTCGCGCCCTGATCCTGTTCCGAAGACACGGTGATGCGGCCGCCGAGGCGGCCCGTGACGATATTATGCACGATGTGCAGCCCGAGTCCCGTGCCGCCCTGATTGCGGCGGGTCGTGAAAAACGGCTCGAACGCGCGCCGCCGCACTTCGGGACTCATGCCGCGGCCGTTGTCGGAGAATACGAGAACCACCTGATCCCCGGCCTCGGCATAAGAACGGATTTTAATGGATCCCCCTTTGCCCGGCTCGAAAGCATGCGCGACCGCATTCAGGACGAGATTTGTCACGACCTGTCCATAGGGGCCCGGGTAGGAGTCCATGGCGAGGCCGTCCTCGCACGCGAATGTCAGGGCGACGCGGCTCTTGTTCAGTCCGGGGCGCAGGCTGGCAATGACCTGCTCGGTCAGTTCCTTCAGATCGAAGGCGCGGCGCTCGATATGCGAACGATCGACGGCGACCTGTTTGAAGGATTGGATGAGCTCTCCGGCGCGCTGCAAGTTCGAGACGAGTTGCGTCGCCGCCTCGCGATTGCCCTGAATGAATTCATTCAGCCGCGAGCGCTTCAACTCGCCGCGTGTGAGTTCTTCGGCGAACACGTCGCAGCGTCTGGCGAGCGAGGAGGCGACCGTGAGGCTTATGCCGACCGGATTGTTCACCTCGTGCGCGACGCCGGCAACGAGTCCGCCAAGGGCAGCCAGCTTCTCGGCCTCGATCAGGCTATCCTGCGTTTTGCGGAGTTCTGTGTAGGCGAGTTCGGTGCGCTGCTTGGAGCGGCGCAGCTCCTCTTCCGCTTCAACCTTCGCGATCGCGTTCTCGCGGAAGACTTCGATCGCGCGGGCCATGACGCCGATCTCGTCCTTGGCCTCGAGACCGTGTACGCGCCGGTTGAGATCACCGGCGACGATCGCATCCATCGACCGGGTCAAGTCATGCAGCGGCGTGATGATGCTGCGCACGATGAGGACACCGAATATCAGGATGAAAACCAGAAAGACGGCGGTGACGGCGGCGATAAGGATATAGATCGTCTTCAGACTCTGATCGAGCCGCTCCTGCGCGGCGTTCTCCCGTCCCTGCATTTCGTTGGTGAGTGCCGTCGTCGCGGCGGTCATTTCGGCTTGGCTCGTGTCGACCTCGTCACGAAGGAGCTGGGATTGCTTCTCGAAAGCTGCGGCGAGCTTGTCGATCCCGCGGCGCAGTTGTGCGGCGCGCATCTGCAATCCTTTCAGGCTCGCGGTCTGGATGTCGCTTGTCGCAAGATCGAGCATCACAGGAAGCGTGTTTTCGATCGACACGAGATTGGCCGAGGCTTCGCGCGCCGAGGCGGAGGCCAGCGACAGGTAGTACGAGTTGATGGCGACCAGAGCCGCGGAAAAACTTTCGCGCGACTTTCGCAAGGCTGGACTAATCAGCGCGGTCTGTCCCTCGATCGTGCTTTCGACGATGGCGTAGAGGCCGGTCATCTCGCGTGCCGGCGTCAGCACTTCGGTGTCGTAGATCTCGGCGATCTTCTCGCGCGTGTCGCGTAGCGCGTCAAAGCCGGCGACAAGCTTGTTGGTGATGTTGGAGAGCGAGCGCGTCGCCGGTTGCAGCGCCGGGTCCTCCGCGGCGCGCGGAATGAGATTGCTTTGCAGCGCGTTCCAGCGGCTTTCGACTTCGGCGAGCAGCTCCGGGCTGGCCTGCGTCAAATAGCGATGGATCAGGCTCTGCACCCGCCCGGCTTCCAGGTCGATCTGCGACACGACGCGCTCGGAGGCGCGCACGCGCACGAGGTCCGACCATGTGTTGTTGACGATGTGCGCACTGTCGCCGATCAGCACGGCAAGGATGAGGACGACGGCGGTGTTGAAGCCGGCGATGGAAAGAATGCGCCAGCGTATCGGGATGCGGCGCAACAGCTGCTGCGCCCACGTCGCGCGGCCATCCCTCGCGCTCGCGAGGGTGCCGACCGGCTCGGAGCCGGGCGTCGCTTCGATGCTCGACCGGTTCATTGCACCGCGCGGATTCGGTCGACCAGATCGCGGGAGGCCTGATCGGACAGGAGGCGATCATAGATGCCCTTCGTCGCCTCGATGAAGGGGGCACGGTCGAAGTCGCTGATCACCGTCACGCCCGCGCCTTCCGCCACGTTGCGTGCCTGATCCTCCCATGCCTCCCATTGGCGCCGCATGAACCGGGCGGATTCGCGCGCGACCTCCTGGAAGATTACGCGGTCCTCCGGGCTGAGGCCATCCCATGCTTTTTTAGACATGATCAGCACTTCCGGCAGCATCGTGTGCTCAGTCAGCGTATAGTAGGGCGCGGCTTTGTAATGCTCGGTCGTCACATAGGACGGCCAATTGTTCTCCGCCCCGTCGATCAAGCCTGCCGAAAGCCCGGTGAGAACCTGCCCGTAGGCGAGAACGACCGGCTCGGCGCCAAGTGCGCGGACGAGATCGGCAGCGACTTCCGACTGCTGGATGCGGATTTTCAAACCCTTGAGATCGGCCAGGGTGCGCACAGGACGCACCTTGTTGTAGAGCGAGCGCGCACCGGAATCGTAATACGTCAATCCAACGAAACCGTGCGCCTCGAAGCTCGCCAATATTGTGTTGCCGATTTCGCCATCGAGCGTCTTGTGAAAGTGGTCGGCGGACCTGAACAGGAACGGGAGGCTGAGGATACGCAGGTCGGGAATGAAAGCCGCAAGAGGTCCGATGCTGACACGGTCGATATCGATCGCGCCGGCACGCGTCTGTGCGATCGTGGCTTCTTCCTCGCCAAGCTGACGCGAATGAAACAGCACGATGCGGTGACGCCCGTTCGTGCGTTCGAGCAGTCGGTCGTTCATGAACTTGATAGCCTGAACAGTCGGGTAGTCTTCGGCCTGGATATCCGCGGCGCGGAAGCTCTTCGCCTGCAGGCAACTCAGCGGAAAGATTGCGAGAAGCGCCGCAACGACTAACCTTCTGGTGTTCCGAAACTGCATCCGCCTCGACTTCCTTGTGCGCCCCGGTATCCCGCTCGTGCCCTGATCGCACGCGCCCGCTTGCGCGAGTCCGATATGCTGGTTTGAAGCCGCCCTCCGCATCCGCGCTTTATCACAGATGGGCCGGAGTGGACGCAACTCTGGTCAGCTGACCACCGGCGGGCTCGGCGTCCGCTTGGCCGCCTGACCCGGCAAGGACCCGAGCTGGGGAGTCTCGTGCCGCCGCAGCGTAGGCCGCTCACATAAGCCGGGCTGACACTCCGTATTGTTCCCGAAGGCTTACCAAGTAGCGGCGCGTCCATGCGGCGAGCGCAACCAGAACCCCGAGTGCCATTGCCGGTGAGATGATCACCACGTGCGCGGGCGCCAACAAGCACGCGAATGCAAGCCCGATGAATGCTTCGATCACATAGACGAGGCCCCAAACAGCCGTCACAAGCCGCTGCGCGGCACGAAAACGAGGATGCTGCCACAGGCCTTCCCACCACTGCAGCCGCGCAGGATCATCGCCGGCGACGAACTGTCGCAAGATATAGAACATCAGCGGCCGCTCGGTGGCTGACAAAGAGCCGAGGCAGAGGAGACCGAAACTTGCTGTAAGAACAGACTCCTTCACCAGTACGAAAAACACGCTGCCCGAAATCAATGAGCCCGCTGTTCCGAGCACCATAAACGCGATCACGATGATCCCGAGCGGCTGGATCTTGTGCGACACGATCCAGGTGCGGCCCACGTTGAGGGCCGGGAATACTCCCCCCACGATAAGCGCCAGCAGTTTTGAAATCCCGTAACTCGTTAACGCGAAGAAGACGAGGATCGGCATCGCCACGTCGAGCGCGAGCGACGGCAGCATCTGTCTGAAACTGAAGTCCACGTCAGATTCGGTTCGCATCTTCAGCGGATCGGAAGGCGTCGTGATGTGCAGGCCGGGGGTATTGTCCGCTCCAGTTACATGCGCCGAAGGTGGAATCATGAAGGGTGTCTATCTCCCCGGCACCCGCCCAATATGGGTCTACTTTACCATCAATCGTTTCGCTTGCCACAACGCTGTTCGTGCGACTATCCCGAGCCCGGCACGCCACGCGCATTGGATAGGACACTGAGGAGGTCCTTTTTCGACATCGAGGCGGGTGAGACCGCCGCCTAATTACCCAAGGTTGCCACCAGCCTTTCTTGAACTCTCACACACATCAGGAGAAGGCGTCCGATGTCGACTTGGCTGCTCGCTAGGTTTAAAAGCTTCCGTTGGGCTCACGACGATCGGCGGGGCAGGGCTAAAAAAAATTGTGGCAACGCAAGGGCCGATAGTTGGGGGCGAGGAACACGAGGAGAGCAGCGAATGTCCGCTGTTTCGACCAATAGCAATGCTGTCGGCGTGCAGCCGGTCGGGAGGTATGACGCCATCATCGTTGGTGCCGGCTTTTCCGGCCTTTATCAGCTGTATCAGCTGCGCGACAAGCTCGGCCTTTCCGTGCTCGTGCTCGAAGCGGGCGATGGGGTTGGAGGCACCTGGCATTGGAATCGATACCCAGGCGCCCGTTGCGATTCTGAGAGCTATTACTACTCCTACTCTTTCTCAAAGGAGCTGCAGGACGAGTGGCAATGGACCGAGCGCTACCCCGAGCATGGTGAGATTCGCCGCTATCTCAATCATGTCGCGGATCGCTTCGACCTGCGCCGCGATGTCCGCCTCGAGACGCGGGTGCAGGCGGCACGCTACGAAGGTGCGGCCAATCGTTGGATAATCACCACGGAAACGGGTGAGACGTTTGGGTCGCAGTTCTTCATCACAGCGGTCGGTTGTCTCTCCTCGGCAAACATCCCGAAGATCGCGGGGCTCGATACGTTCAAAGGGCAGTGGTACCACACTGGTCGCTGGCCGCAGGAAGGCGTTGACTTTGCCGGCAAGCGCGTCGGCCTGATCGGCACGGGATCAACCGGTATTCAGGCAGCGCCCGTCATTGCCGAACAAGCGCTGCACCTGACTGTATTCCAGCGCACCGCCAATTACAGCGTGCCGGCACGCAATGGCAAGCTAACGCCGGAGTTCCTGGAGGAAGTGAAGGCAAACTACGGCGAAATCCGCGACAAGGCGCGCTCCTCCACCAATGGCCATCCTTTCGAGGTCTATGAAAAGTCCGCCCTCGATGTTTCGCCGGAAGAACGCCTCAAGCGTTACGAAGCGGCCTGGCAATTCGGCGGGCTGCGCTTCCGCGCGACCTTCAACGATCTCATTCGTAATAAGGCGGCGAATGACACCGCCGCCGAGTTCATCCGAGCCAAGATCCGGTCGATCGTGAAGGACCCCGTCACCGCAGCGAAACTAACTCCCACTGACCACCCCTTCGCATCGAAGCGACCACCCATCGACAGCAGCTATTTCGAAACGTTCAATTGCGACAACGTGGCGCTGGTTGATGTCAAGGCAACGCCTATAGTCGAAGTGATAGCCGACGGCATCCGCACCAGCGACGCCGAATACCCGCTCGACATCGTTGTTTTTGCCACCGGCTTCGACGCGCTCACCGGGCCGTTGCTGGCGATGGATATCCGAGGCAGCGATGGGCGTTCGCTACGGAACGACTGGGTAGCGGGCCCGCGCACCTATCTCGGGCTGCAGACGCCTGGCTATCCGAACATGTTCACCATCACCGGGCCTGGTAGCCCCTCCGTCCTGACCAACATGCCCGTCGCGATCGAGCAGCATACGCAATGGATCACCGAATGCATTCGCCATATGCGCGAGAACGGTCTCGAACGCATTGAGGCAAGCCGAGAGGCTTCCGACGAATGGGTCGACCACGTGAACGCGGCGGCGAACGATACGCTGCTGCCTTTGGCGAACAGCTCCTGGTACCTCGGTGCCAACATTCCCGGTAAGCCACGCGTGTTCATGCCCTACGCTGGGGGGATGGCATACTACGCGAGTATCTGCGCCGAGGTGGCCAAGGAGAACTACAAAGGCTTTGTCATCCGCTAGGAGACCGCGCCTCGTGCGCCACCCGCACTTGCACAGCGAGCATTGAGGCAGGCCGATGCGGGCTCTCAATCCCGACGTCGCGGCCCTAATGCGGGCGGCTGAGGCGGCAGGTGTGCCGGCGCTGGGCTCTCTGCCGCCGGATGAAGCGCGGCGCAGCTATTCAGCCAGCCGACGCGCGTTGCAGGCGCCGTTCGATCCGGTGGCCTCACGCGAGGATGTCACCATCGAAGGTCCGGGCGGCAGCCTGGCTTTGCGAATATTTCGCGGCGCGGCAGACGAGCAAAACCTGCCCTGCTTGCTGTTCTTGCATGGCGGCGGCTGGGTGCTGGGTGACCTTGAAACACATGAGGGTATTTGCCGCCGGACCGCTGGGGCCGCCAGCTGCTGTGTACTTGCCGTGGACTATCGGCTGGCACCCGAGCACCCATTCCCGGCCGCCTTGGAAGATAGCGCCGCGACGCTGCGCTGGGCCGTCGACCACGCCGAAAGCCTTGGCATCGACACCACGCGGATTGCGATCGGTGGCGACAGCGCCGGCGGCAATCTTGCCGCCGTCATCGCGCTCATGGGGCGCGACGGCAGCGTGCCGCGCTGCATGTTTCAGGTGCTGTTTTATCCGGCGGTCGATCTCACCATGAGCGGCGACAGCTATGAACGTGTGACCGAAGGCGTGCCGCTCACGGCCAATGCGATGCGCTACTTCATCGACCATTATGCGCCGTCAAAAGCCGACCGTCTCGATTGGCGTGTCTCGCCGCTTCGTGCTGCTAGCTTGGAAGGCGCCCCACCGGCATTGGTATTGACCTGCGGCCATGATCCGCTCTGTAGCGAAGGCCAGCTTTACGCCGCGCGACTGGAGCGTGAGGGGGTGCCGGTCACGCTCTTGCACCTTGGCGATCAGGCGCACGGCATCCTCAATATGGGCAAGGCGATCGGTGCGGTCAGCGGCGTGCTCGATTTCGCCGCCGCGACGCTACGGCAGGCATGGCGCAATCCTTCGATCTAGGCGCATAATAGACGAAAATAGGCGAAGTCCGGAGAAACGCGGGCTCGGAGAACAGGGAAGGAAACAAGCATGAGCAAGACTCGCACGAGCAGGACTCGCACGACACTCAGCCGCCGCAAGTTCATCGCCACCGCTGCTGCGGGGACGGCGGCGGCCATTACGGGCTTTCCACATATCGCCGGTGCACAGGCGAAGGTGATCCGAATCGGCATGCCCACAATTCTGTCCGGCCGCGTCGCCATGTTGGGCAATTCCAATCGCGCCTCGGCGCAGATTGCCGTCAAGGCATTCAACGAGGCGGGCGGCGTCAACGGCCGCACCATCGAGCTGATCGATCGCGATTCCCAGGGCAAGCCCGATGTAGCCGCCAAAGTGACGCGCGACCTCATCAACAATGATGGCTGCGAGATCATTATTGATGGCGAGGCGTCATCCGGCGCGTTTGCCGTGCAGGAGGTGATCCGAGACCTGCCGGTGCTCTGCATACACACGTGCAGCGAAACCTCGGCGCTGAGCGCAGACCCCAAATTGTTCGTGAAGACTGCCTTCCGTTGCGCACGGCAGGGAATTCACGATGCGGTGGCGGGCGGCACCTACGCAGCGAAAGTCGCAAAGGAAAAAGGGCTGAAGCGCTGGATGACGTGCTCGCCCGATTATGCCTATGGACGCGACAACACGGCCGAGTTCCTGGAATTCACCAAACGCTTCGAGCCGTCGGTGGAAGTGGTGGACCAAGTCTGGCCGAAGCTTTTTGCCCCTGACTACACCGAGAGCATCACCAAGATCCTGCAAGTAAAGCCGCAAGCCATCTATTCCGCGCTCTGGGGCGGGGACGTGGTCGCCTTCATCGAGCAAGCGACCCTCTACAATCTATTTGGCAGCTCCACCTTCTTCTCCTCGTCGATCGGCGACCCGCCAGTCCTGACGGCGATCCGCCAAATCCCGGAGGGGCTGCTGACTGCCTACCGCTACAGCCGGCAATATCCGGAGAACACAGGCAATACCGCCTTTGCCGATGCCTTCAACAAAGTCGCGCATTTCGACCCCACGAATTGGGGTTGGCAGACCTATGTTGCCATGGGATTCCTGGTCGAGGCGTTGAAGCGCACCAATGGCGACACCGACGGCAAGAAGCTCGCCGCCGAAATCGCCGGCATGCGTCTTCAAACGCCGCTGGGTATCGACGGCACCATTACCATGCGGGAGTCGGATCACACGATCATCGGCTATCCGGTCGCTTGGTCGCATACCGTGCCGAAAGCACCTTTCCTCGCCGGCTTCGAGCCGGTGGCGTGGGAGAACATTCTCTCGCACGAGGCCGAGTGGAAGAAGTCCAAAGGCTACGTCTGACGCGCGGTTTCGTCCGGGTTGAGGCAGCCGTCATGAATCTCGAAGCGCTTGTCGCGTGCCTCACGTCGGCATCATGCGCGGTCACCCAAATCTCGACCGCGCTGATCGTCGGCACGCTGCTCTTCCTCGTCGCCGCCGGTCTGTCGCTGATCTTTGGCGTGCTCGGGGTGATCAATTTCGCGCATGGCGGCTTCTATATGTTGGGCGCTTATTTCGCGTTCACCGCTTACAAGCTCTCCGGCAGCTTCATCGTCGCGCTGGTCGCCGGGTCGCTCGGTGCCGGCCTATTCGGCGTGCTGTTCGAGCGCTTGATCATCAGCCGCGTCTACGGCCGTGACCTCTTGATGCAATTATTGGTCTGCTACGCGTTGACGTTGATTTTGGACGACGGCGTCAAACTGATTTACGGCGCCGAGTACCGGATGATGGGTATGCCCGCGGCTTTTGCAGTTGCGCCGGTGCAGATCGCCGGCGCCTTCGTCCCTGGCTATTACCTTTTCATGGTCGCAATCGCGCTCGCGACTGGTCTCCTTCTATGGCTCGGCATTAACCGAACGCTGCTCGGCAAGACCATCCGTGCGCTCGCGATCAATCCGCAAATGGTGGGCGTCCTCGGCGTCAATACCGCGGCGCTTTATGCCGGTGTCTTCGGAGTTGGCAGCCTGCTTGCCGGCATGGCCGGCGCATTGGCGGCGCCGATCCGGACGCTGACCCCCGGCATCGGCTTTTCCTTCCTGATCGAGAGCTTCATCGTCACCGTCATCGGCGGCATGGGCTCCATCGCCGGCGCCTTCATCGCCGCGCTGCTGATCGGGTTCATCCGCGCGTTCGGCGCCATCGGCTTCCCCTGGTTCGTCGAAGGCCTGATGTTTGCGATCATGGCGCTGGTCCTCGTTATAAAACCGACCGGCCTGCTCGGCAGGGAGGCGGCCTGACATGCGATCTCGGCTGCGGCGAGATATTGTCGTCGGGCTGATCCTCTTCTTTGTTCTATTCTTTCTTCCCACACTGTTCCCAAAGCCGGCACTGCGGGATTTTCTCATCTACGTCATCGCCTACGGACTGCTGGCGATGTCGCTCAATCTACTGATTGGGTTGACGGGATTGGTGGCTTTCGGCCACGCCGCCTTCTTTGCATCCGGAGCCTATACGTTCGCATTGCTGATGCAGTGGGGGCGAACCTCCATTCCCGTAGCAATGCTTGCGGCAATCCTCGGGACGGCGGTATTGGCCTTGGTGATCGGCGCCATCTGCGTGCGGCTCAAGAACATTTATTTTTCTTTCATCACGCTGGCGTTCCAAATGTTCCTGCACAGCGTTATTCTTACCTGGGTCAGCATGACCGGCGGCGACCAGGGGCTGCAAGGCGGCATCCCTCGGCCGGTCTTTTTCGGCATCGACCTCAACAATGCGCGGACGCTCTATTCCTTCTGTGTCGTGACGTTCGTCTTATGCCTTGCAATCATGCGGCAGGTCTCGGAATCGCCGTTCGGCTACACGCTTCGAATGATCCGGGACAACCCCGAGCGCGCGAATTTTCTCGGTGTGAACGTCGTGCGCATGAAGCTCGGCGTGTTCGTGCTCTCGGGAGCGATGGCAAGCGTCGGCGGCATCGTCCTCGCTCTCTTTGTTTCCGGCGCTTATCCGGAGTTCGGTTTCTGGACCACCTCGGGTGAAGCGATTTTCATGCTGATGCTCGGCGGCACGCAACTATTCCTCGGCCCGTTGGCGGGCGCGTTGTTGCTGGAAGCCCTGAACCATTACATCACCATATATACTGAATATCATGGCCTGGTGCTCGGCGTCGTTATCCTGGTCATTGTGCTTGGGCTGCGGCGAGGCATCGCGGATTCGCTCTTCGCCTATGTCACGCAGAGGCGGGAGGCTCGCCGCATCGACGAGGTCAAACGGCCAATTCTTCAGCCGACCAAGAACGAGCCGGCGTGATGCTGCGCGTCGACAACCTCACGAAATCCTATGGTGGGGTGAAGGTGACGCGCGGCGTCTCGCTCGACTTCCCGACCGGATCGATCACCGCCATGATCGGCCCGAATGGCGCCGGCAAGACCACGTTCTTCAACCTGATATCCGGTCATGTGCGGCCGGATGCCGGCCGTGTCGTTTTTGACGATCAAGACATCGTCGGACTTTCCAGTCTGGAAATTGCACGCAGAGGTATGGCGCGCGCCTTTCAGGTGGCCACTCTGTTCCCCAGTCTTACTGTGCGCGAGGCAGTGACAGCGGCGGTAATCTCGCACCGAGGCCATTCCTGGCAGGTGCTCTCGCGCTTCCCGCTTCAATCGGCACGAGCGCGGGTCGACGAGCTGATGGATCTGATGGGGCTCACATCGGCGGCGGATACCTTGTCCAGCATCCTGTCGCATGGCGACCAGAAACTGTTGGATATCGGCCTCGCACTCGCGATGAATCCGAAGATGCTGCTGCTGGATGAGCCGACCGCCGGCATGGGCCCCGATGAGCGCTGGCGCATGATCGAGAAAGTGCGCAGTCTTTGGGAAAAGCAGCGCATCACGGTGCTGTTCATCGAGCATGACATGGATATCGTTTTCAAAATTGCGCAGACGATTCACGTGCTGAAATACGGCGCCGTTTTGGCGCAGGGCACACCGGATGAAATCCGCGGCAACAACGACGTGATCGAGGCCTATCTCGGCACCGACCAGCGTTTGTCGGAAGCCGTGGGGGAGGTCTAAAGGCATGGCCGCTCCCATGCTGCAAATGGAAAAGGCGGATGTCTTCTACGGCGCGAGCCAGATACTGTTCGGTGTCGATCTCATCGTGCAGAAGGGCGATATCATGGCGCTGCTCGGCCGCAATGGCGCCGGCAAGAGCACGACCTTCAAGGCAATCGCAGGTATCGCGCCGCCGAGGCACGGTCGCATCATGCTCGATGGCGCACTCATTTCAGGCCGCGCCCCTTACCGCATCGCACGCGCCGGCATTGGATATGTACCGGAAGATCGGCAGGTGTTTCCGGATCACACCGTCCACGACAATCTGCTGATCGGCGCCAAACCCAATGCGCAAGGCGCGCAAGCCTGGACGACGCAGCGCATTTACGAGGTGTTCCCGATCCTGGCGTCGATGCAGGCTCGTAAGGCCGGCCGCCTTTCCGGCGGCGAGCAGCAGATGCTGACGATCGCCCGCACGCTGATGGGTAATCCCGACATTCTATTGCTCGACGAACCCAGCGAGGGGCTGGCGCCGCTCATCGTTCAAGCGATCGGCGGCCTGATCCGCACGTTGCGCGATACCGGAGTGACCATTCTTATTGCCGAGCAGAACATGCATTTCTGCCTCGGCATCGCGACGCATGCCACGGTCGTCGACAAAGGACAGGTGGTTTATCGCGCGACGATCGGCGAATTGCGAAGCAATGACGCGATCATCAAGCGCCACCTCGCGCTATGACATCGCTTTCCAAGCGAAAGGACAGTCCCATGACGCAGCGGGATGAAGGGCGCGGGCGCGTCGCTATCGTTACGGGCGCAGCGAGCGGCATAGGCCTCGCCACAGCGACCGTGCTCGCCGAGCGAGGCTGGCGCGTGGTGATCAACGATATCGACACCCAGCGCTGCAAGGCGGCCGCCGAGCCGATCGGTGCCGAGGTCATGGCATTCGACGTGTCCGACGAGTCCGCGACCGAGAAAGCGATCGCAGAGATCGAGACAAACTTCGGTCCCGTGGATGCGCTGATGGCCAATGCGGGCTTGCTCCAATCGCCCACGCCGCCGGAGGCATTTGCGCTAGCCGATTTTGACCGCATCATCGCGGTAAATGTGCGCGGCGTTTATATTTCCTGCGTTATCGCAGGACGGCGCATGGCGCAGCGCGGTAGTGGCGGCATCGTTATCACCGGATCGGTTGCCGCGTCGCGTACGGTGCCCTTGCACGCCTACGGACCTGCCAA
The DNA here is from genome assembly GCA_034669505.1 of Methylobacteriaceae bacterium. Classification (GTDB taxonomy): domain Bacteria; phylum Pseudomonadota; class Alphaproteobacteria; order Rhizobiales; family Beijerinckiaceae; genus JAFASC01. The sequence continues at coordinate 7,454 of JAXDNJ010000015.1, read as the reverse complement.
AGCCGCCGTGGTCCACATGGCGGCTTGCTTGGCCGCCGAATGGGGTCGGTCCGGTGTGCGGGTCAATGCGGTGTCTCCTGGTTACGTCACGACGCCGCCGCTGCTGGCTGCCATTCAGCGCGGCCAGCGCGACCCAGCGCTGCTGCGTGAAGCAGCAGCAATGGGCCGGATGGTGGAGCCTGCAGAAGTCGCCCGTGCCGTTGCGTTCCTGTTCTCGGACGATGCCAGTGCGATCTCTGGCATTAACTTGCCGGTGGATGCGGGCTGGTTGGCCGGCGCGCACATGGCGACCTATGGCGGGGTGCGCACAGCCAGGTGATTATTCAGGCTCGGTCAACCTCCGCCTGTTTCGTTCTGCTTCTTGTCATTACGTCAGGCCATTGCAAACTCACACAAAGTGAGGGTTCGCTTGACAGCCGGTTCCCCCCGGCAATAATCGCGTCGCGCTGACACATGGCCGTTGCCATGAGCAAACGATCAGCCGTTCATTCCAGGGAGGCAACGATGAAGCTCAGCGCGTGCATTGCGTCTGCCGCACTTTCCGCCCTGGTGATGCTCGGCGGCTCGGCCGCTGCTTTCGCGCAAAGCGATTGCAAGACGCTGGTCAAACCCTCGCCGTTCGGACCGGCTGACGAGGTCGGCGCCACCAATCGCGTCACGCCTGCGGTAACCAAGGCGGCCGCGGCGGAAATCCAGACCGGCAAAGTCACCCCGATGGCGAACAATCTGATCGACGGCGTGCCGCTGTTCGGCACCCGCTTCACCAAAACCATCTTGACGAGCGCGTCCCTGGTGCCGGGCGCCGAATACGGCAAGAACAAGCTGAGCTACATGGAAGACACGTATCTCAGCCAGAGCCATGTCGGCACCCATATCGACGGGATGGGCCACATCGGCATCAAGGACTGCTATTACAATCAGACCGCGATGGGTAAGTACGTCACCCAGAACGGGATCAAGAAACTCGGCCTCGAGAATCTGAAATCGTTCGCGACGCGCGGCATCATCGTCGATCTCGTCAAAGTCTACCAGGACGCCGGCAAGCTGAAGCCGAACGCCGCTTGCAAGACGCCCTGCATCGATGGCGGCACGGTGATCAGCCAGGCCGACATCGAAGCCGGTCTCAAACTCTACAACATCACGCTGCGCGAGGCCGATGCGGTCTTCCTGCACACCGGCTGGGGCGATCTCTTCCAGCAATTCCCGGCGCAGAACGCCACCTATAACGGCAGCGAACCCGGCCTCGGCAAGGCGGCGGCGGAATGGCTCGCTGGGCAGAAGGTGATCCTCGTCGGCGCCGACAATTGGGCGGTCGAGGTGATCCCGTCGGAGGATAAGGAAGAGGCGTTCCCGATCCACGCCATTCTGCTCACCGACAACGGCATCCACATCATCGAGAACGTGCGCACCGATCTCATCGCGGCGGAGGCGGCGAGCAGCAAACGCGGCACGTTCTTCCTGTCGATGACGGTGCCGCGGGCCGCCGGCACCACCGGCACCTTCGTTAATCTCGAGGCGATCCAATAGCGCGCCCTGCTGCCATTTGAGCGTGTGTGATCGCATGCCGGCGCCCCGTCTCGGGCGCCGGTTCGTTGTCGGCGGCCTCGCAGCGTTCCTCGGCAACGCGCCGCTGCCCGGCATTGCGCAAGAGCGGCGTTTCCGCATCGCTTTCGCCAATCTCAATGAGGAGCCGGCCGCGCGCCTCGAGGGCCTCGGCTTCACCGGCCTCGATGTGCGTCGCAGCTTCCAACTGGCGGCGCGCACGTTGCCGGTCGACATGCTTTATTACGACAATGGCGGCGACGACGCGAAGGCGCTCGCCAATGTCGCCGCGGCGATCGCCGAAAAGGCTGATCTCGTTATCGAGTACAACAATGGCGCCGCGGCGAACGCCGAGATCGCCCGCCGGCTAAAGGCGGCAGGTATTCCGGCGCTGGCGATCAATCATCCGGTTCCCGGCGCGCCGCTTTATGGCGCCGACAATTTCGGCGCCGGCCGCATTGCCGGTCTCGCGCTCGGCCAATTCGCCAAGCAGAATTGGCCCGACGAGACGGTAATTGCCGCGATCGTCGGCAATCTTGACGACACGGGCCCGGCCGCCGATCGCGCCCGCGGCATCGCCGAGGGATTACGGCAGGAGCTTCCCGATATTTCGCTGACGCGGCTCGATTCCGGCGGCAATCCGCTGCGCATCGAGGGCGTGCTCAGCAAGTTTTTGGCCGCTCAGTCCAAGCGCAAGGTGCTCGTCGGCGCCCTCGACGATGCGAGCGCCCTTGCCGCCAAGACGGCCATCGAGCTCGCGCGACGGCTCGGCGATTGCATCATTGTCAGCCAAGGCGTTGACCGTAGTATCCATGGCGGGGCAGGCGATCGCAAGGAACTCGATCCCAGCAACCGCGGCAGCATCGTGCTCGGCTCGGTCGCTTATCACATGGATCGCTATGGCTACGACGTGCTGCCGCTTGCCCTGAAGATGCTGGGCGGCGAGAGCGTGCCGCCGCGAACGGTGACGCAACACATTTTGATCACGGCGAAGAACATCTTCAGCCTCTATCCGCCCTACGACATGAATTGACTGCCGAAACAGAGCCGCAGCGCGTCGGAATATGTTACCGAGGCGACGTGTGGCTTATGCCGGATTGGTGTTTGAGAAGCTGTAGGACGCGATCTTCATGCGTCGTCGGCGCTCTCAGGACGCGATGATAAATTCGCTCGTAGAGGGAGCCTTGAGCAGCCGCATCGCGATTGCCGCGGATGAGAGAACGATGAGCGTGCTCGTAAGAAACACGGTGCTTAGTGAGGGCTTCGCCTCGCTAGTCGGGCGCCGCTTGGGTTGACATTTGTGATTCCATGGTCGTAGCGCCTCGCTTATATCTTCGTCGCTGAGGTGGGTTGACCTGCATGGTGATGGATCAGTTTCAAGAACGGCTTCTGCAGAAGATCGACCAAGAAATCGCAGAAGTCGAGCGGTCGATCGAGAGAAGACGCGCTCTGACCTTCGATGCCCATCCCGAGTGTGACGGCTCGCAGGAACTCTACGGTGTCGTCATAGGACTGAGGGAAAGGCGTCGCCGTGTCAGGAGGAGTTTCCTTCTCCATCGACAATGCGAGGTGCTGTGAGCGTGATGGACATGGTGCGAGCAAAGGCCGGTAGCGTGTTTTCCCTCGAAGGAGGTCTAGCGGTCAGCCTTAGCGCCCGCGCTCGACCGCTCAAGAAAGGTTAGGGTTATGCTTTTCAGGTGATCGGCGACCCATTTCGCCATGTCCTGCTCTTCTTTCAGCGTCTGGTTCAGCGCGGTCACCGCCGCATTTGCGCCGTTCGCCTCCCCAAGCGCTATCAACGACGTGTAGGCGGCGATCTCATAATTCTCGAAGGCTGTTGGCGAAAGAGTTTTTGAGGATTTCGTCGGGTGCCGGGGTATGGGCCAGCGCCGCCATATTGCCCATGAAGCCGGCGCCGAAATCCTTGAGTACAGAATACGTCTCGTTCAACGAACCGAGGATTTCCTCAACTCTTTGCTGATGCGTGCGGGTCTCATCGAGGTGCTTGCGCAGTCGGTCCGCCACCTCCGGGTAAGACTCGATGCGATCGAGCTGCCGACCGACGATCTGCGTGGCCTGCTGTTCGAGCGCGTGCGCATTCTTCAGGCCCGTGACGAAAAGTGAGCGGGCGGTCCCCGCGTTTGTAACGGCCATTGTGGGTACTCCTTACGTGAATTCGGCCTGCAGCATCACGCTGCCGATCTCAAGACCAGCAGGGCGTCACGGCTGATGTCGGCAACCGTCTTGTCACTGTACGTGACTTCGTTGATCACCGCTTTCGCCAATTTTGATTCGATCATCCTCGGGGTGAGATGTGCAAACTCAGAAGGGGCGCCCTGAATCTGTGTAAAGGCGAGCTCGAAGGCAGAGCGCGCCGCGGCTAAACGTTGTGGCTCCAGAACAGGGCTGTTGTGCGGGACGGCGGTGCTTACTTTCATGCCGAAGCTGAACCTTTTAGTGAAAACCTAGCTCCGTACTACCGCCCCCGCCCGCCCAGGCAATTACAAAGGTTACAGCCAACGACATGCCCGGAGACCGATGAACGCCGCTTGCCGGCGAGCGACCAGATTAGGCAGATAACGTTTTTAGCTCGCGACTGACCATCGACAGCTCGCGAACTGATATCCGAGCAAGAGAGCCTTGATCCATTCTGACGAGCACATTACGCCCGTCCACGCTCTCTACGAAACCATGAATGGTCCGGCCTTTCGTTCTCCAGGACACCTTATCTCCGCGGTCGAACCCGGCAGCTCTCGAGGCGTCTAACTTAGACGCCCGCTTGTGCACCTCACGGACCACCGCCTTCAAATCGTCGTCGCATGTGATGACGTCCAACATAGAAGCGATTCTGTTTACGGTAATGAGATCGCCCATAGGAGTAAGTCGGGTCATCCAGCCGCGAATGCGACCTCCAACAACCAGCATATCCCGGACAAGTTCCCGGCCTGGCGTTCGCTGCAGGCGGGATCATCCAAAAGATAATGCCAAATGTTAACGCACGTTGATGGCAAGCCGCGTGGCGTTCTGTGCTGCTAACGGAATAACAGGCGGCGCGCGCTGACAAGAACCGGTGATGGGACACTGCGTTCCTCGCAAGCTGCGCCTCCGCAGGCCAGCAGCTCTAATATCGCGGCTGGAATTGGGTCTGTGGCCTGATGCGACGGCAGTAGGCCGCCACGAGGCGAGCGCAGCTTTCAAGATCAGTTAGGCTTAGCAGCTCAGATGGGGTGTGCATATAACGAATTGGCACGCCCACAAGGCCGGTTGCCACTCCGGAACGAGCAATCTGCATTGCACCTGCATCAGTCGGGGTTGCCGTGGAATAGACGCTCACCTGGTACGGAATGTCTTCTGCGCGTGCGGCCTCGATGAGCAGGTCAAAGACGACGTGATTTACGTTTGGGCCGCGACAGACCGTCGGCCCTTTTCCGATCTCCAGCTTTCCGTGCTGCCTTTGGTCAATGCCGGGGTAATCGACGGCGTGCTCCATGTCGACGGCAAGCCCGGTGAGCGGCTTGATAGCAAACGTGGCAGTCTGCACGCCACGCGAGCCAATCTCCTCCTGTACGGTAGCGACAGCGTGCACACCAATGTTGCCGTCAATACCGCCGCCCTCCCTCAGCAATCGGAGCGCTTCGGCGATGATGAACACGCCAGCTTTGTTGTCGAGGGCACGCGCAGCCACTCGATCGGTCATCAGAGGCTGAAGTTCCTGTTGAAACGTCACGGGGTCGCCAAGCTGAACTAAGGCCGCCGCTTCCGCACGCGAGCTTGCTCCAATATCGATCCACAGGTCCTTGATCTGTGGCCGCTTACTTTGTTCAGCTGGATCGAGGAGATGAAAAGCCGCAGTCCCCACGACGCCGGGTATGCGCTCCTTGCCGTGTACCCAGACGCGCTGCCCGACAGGCGTGACGTCGTCGTGCCCGCCGATGCCGCCGAAATGCAGAAGTCCGTCCTCGCCGATGAAGTGGATCACAAAGCCGATTTCATCCATATGCGCAGCCAGCATGATCCTCGTTTTAGCGTCCGGGTTTAGGACCGCGGTAATGTTTCCCGTCACGTCCGTGTTCACCAGGTCCGCGAAAGCTTGCGTGTACTCTCTGTAGACGGTGCCGGCAGCGCCTTCGTAGCCGCTCGGCGAGGCGGCGCGTGTCAGCGCCTTGAGAAGCTCCAGTGACTCCGACCTCATGACCCAGTTGCCTTGAGGGAGCAGAGATCTCGCAGGCCGAGATCGGCGCGTACGCAACAGGGCAGCCTATCGCGAAAATGCGCGGCACCGACGCGTCGTCCTAACAAATGTAAATCCAACATGTTGAAATCTCGGTGGCTGTAACCCGGTTGCATCTAAAGCTTCAAGGAAAAACTTGGTTCCTACGCCTCAACAACCGAATCATCATCATCATCGTATGTGAATGACTGGAGGCGTGAGTCGCGGCATGGCCGCAGCAATGAAGGAGATGCAGCAGAAGGATGCATTTTTTAGGGGCGACTCCATACAGCCCAAAGGCAATCGCCTAGCGAGAAGCCGCGCGTCCCACTTTTTCCTAGCGGTACTCCTCTTGGGAACGGCCGCCGCAATCATCTGGGTGTTTCTACAGCTGGCTGGGTCTTAAGCAGAGCCCGCCAGCGCCAAAGCCTTCGGAAGCGCGCAGCCAGGAAGGTGAGCCAGCCGCTCGCTTCTCACATCCACCCGCACTCGGCTGGCTCGGATTGAAAAAATACAACGCCTATTCCCCCTTCGGCGGTGGGCCGAAATAATAGATGCCGCTCGGCGCGGCATCGCCGTCGCCCATTGTCGCGAAGGTGACGCCGCCATTTGGGCCGGTCATGGCGACGGGGTTGAGCGCGAAGGTGGCGAGCACGCGGCCGTCCGGCAGGCGGTCGCCGGTCGCCGCGATCCGGGAGAGGCCGCTCTCGCTGGTGGCGTAAAGAGCGAGCGGCGCGGGCCCATCGTCGAGTGCCGCCATGAAGGCGACAGTGCCGTTGGCGCCGATGGTCGGCCAGGGCCCGAATCCAGCGAAGCGGCCGCCACTTGGCGCGGCGTCGCCGACCACGGCCACTTGCTCGATGCCGGCGACGGGATTGGCGAGAAACATGCCTTCCGCCCGGGTCCCGGTGCCGAGATGCGCGCCGAAGGCGACATTGTCGGAATCGCTGAGACTTATCCGCTCGGAAAAGCGCGTCAGCATGGCGCCGCCCGGACCTGTCTCGCCGGCGCCGACCAGTAGGCGCAGCGAGACGGTGCCGGCGAGGAACAGGCCACCCAGCACCGTGCCGTGCTCGACGATTGCGGGAAAAGCGACGACGCCGTTGTTGTTGATGGCCGGCACGCCGAACTGCGTGAATGTGCCGCCGCCGGGGGCGAGATCGCCCGCGGCGACCAGTTTGCGGAGCTTGCCCTGGCTCCAGAGGTAGAGCACCGGTACCACCTCGCGGCCGCGGCGGACGCTGGCCAGAAAGACGACATCGTCGAGATTGTTGAGCGCCGGCAGGTCGAACTCGGCGAAGGTCCCGGAGATGATGCCGGGTGCGTCGGTGCCGCTGAGAGCAATCGCCTTGAGGCTGCCGTCGGCGGCGAGAAAAAGGCCCTCCGAGGCGCGCGCCCCGGCGATTGCGGCGCCGAAGGCGACCTTGCCGGCATCGTTCAGCGCCGGGAGCGGATGCTTGGCGAATTCCGAAAGCGTGCCGCCACCAGGCACCGCGTCGCCGAGCGCCGCCACCTTGACGATGCGCGAGCCGGTCGAAAGGAAGATGCCCTCGCGCGCATTGGCGCGAACCACGCTGGCGTAGAAGGCGATCCGGCCATTGCCGTTGATGGGGGCCGCGACCGGCTGCGCCGCGACGTCGAAGCGGTCGAAGGCGCCGCCGCCGGGCGCCGGCTGGCCCGCGGCGACGACGAGCCGCATCGC
>JAXDNJ010000014.1:0-37356 GCA_034669505.1 Methylobacteriaceae bacterium | reverse complement strand
CCTGGCGACGCTCAACCCAGGCGATGAGGTGATCTGCGTTGCGCCCTATTGGGTGAGCTATCCGGAAATGGTGGCGATCTGCGGCGGTACGGCCGTCACGGTGCAGACCAAGATGGAGCACGGCTTCAAGCTGCAGCCGGAGGACCTTGAAGCCGCGATCACGCCGCGCACGAAGTGGATCATCCTCAACTCGCCGTCGAACCCGTCGGGTGCCGCCTATACGCGCGAGGAGCTGAAGAAGATCACCGATGTTCTTCTGCAGCACCCGCATGTCTGGGTGCTTACCGACGACATGTATGAGCACCTTGTCTATGGCGACTTCGTCTTCACGACACCGGCGCAGGTCGAGCCTGAGCTCTACGAGCGCACGCTGACCATGAACGGCGTGTCGAAGTCCTATGCCATGACCGGGTGGCGCATCGGCTATGGCGCGGCACCCGACCCGCTCATCAAGGCCATGGACATGCTGCAGGGCCAACAGACGTCGGGCGCGTGCTCGATAGCTCAATGGGCTGCGGTCGAGGCGCTCAACGGTCCGCAGGATTTCATCCCGAGAAGCCGCAAGGCCTTCGAGGAGCGGCGCGATCTCGTCGTCTCGATGCTCAATCAGGCGCGCTTCATCAAGTGCCCCTCGCCGGAAGGCGCGTTCTACGTCTATCCCTCCTGCGCGGAAGCGATCGGACGCAAGGCGCCCGACGGTTCGATCATCGAAACCGACGTGGACTTCTGCAACGCACTGCTCGAAACCGAGGGCGTCGCGGTCGTGCAGGGCTCGGCCTTCGGGACCGGGCCGAACTTCCGCGTGTCCTATGCGACATCGAACGCGCTGCTCGAGGACGCCTGCCGCAAAATCCAGCGCTTCTGCGGCAGCCTGAACTGATCGCTACATGCTTGCGGTCCCGCTTGACGCGGGGCCGCGCCCCTTGCGCTCCCCGGCATCAGATGAAAGCATTGTGATAACGGCGCGCGGCACCGCGCGAGTGACACGACGCGCCTCAAGGGAGGCGTGCGCCATGTCGGAAAACGGGAACAACGGCGACAGACGAGTTTCGGGACCGCGGCTGATTGCGCTCGTCGGTCCCTTTCAGAGCGGCAAGACCACGCTTTTGGAAAGCATTCTTGCCCGCACCGCCGCGCTCTCGCGGCAAGGCAATGTGCGTGACGGCTCGAGCGTCGGGGATTCGAGCGCGGAGGCGCGCGCGCATGCAATGAGCGTCGAGGCAAACATCGCCTCGACCGATTATCTCGGCGACCGCTTCACCTTCGTCGATTGTCCCGGCTCGATCGAATTTGCCTACGACTTGCCGAACGTGCTGCCACTTTGCGATGCGGCGATCGTCGTCTGCGAGGCAGATCAGCGCAAAATTCCGGCGCTGCAACTCGTCTTGCGTGAACTTGAAGAGTTCGGCATTCCGCGCCTCATCTTCCTGAACAAGATCGATATCGCGACAGCGCGTGTGCGCGAGACCCTGGCGATGTTGCAGCCGGCCTCGCGCGCGCCGCTGATCGTCCGCCAAATCCCGCTTTGGCAGGATGGCATCGCGACGGGGTCGATCGATCTCGCGCTGGAACGCGCCTTTGTCTATCGCGAGCACGCTCCCTCGACTGTGGTCGAGGTGCCGGCTGGGGAGATGCCGCGCGAGAAAGAGGCGCGGTATTCCATGCTGGAGCGCCTCGCCGATTATGATGACGCCCTCATGGAGGAACTGATCTCCGACATCGAGCCGCCGCGCGACCAGGTCTTCGATGATCTCACGCGCGAGCTGCGCGCCGGCCGCGTCGTGCCGCTGCTGATCGGCAGCGCCGACCGCGGCAACGGCGTGACGCGGCTGTTGAAGGCGCTGCGCCACGAAGCGCCGGGATTGGTGCAAACGCGCGATCGCCTCGGCGTGGCCAGCGATGGCGCGCCACTCGCCCACGTGATGCGCACGATCCACACCGCGCATGGCGGCAAGCTTTCGGTCGCGCGGGTGCTTCGCGGCTCGTTCGCTGACGGTGCGACGGTTATCACCGCATCCGGAGAGGAAGACCGCATCGGCGGCATATCGCGGCTGATGGGCGCAACGACGTCGAAGCAGCCGCGCGCTGAGGAGGGCGATACGGTCGCGTTCGGCCGCTTGGACCATGTTGCAACGGGCGAGTCTTTCACCGATGCGAAAGCCGGCGATGCCAAGGGCCGTGCGGCGGCAGCGAATGGCGCTGCAACGCTGCCGAAACCCACACCGCCGCAGCCTGTTCACGCACTGGCGCTGAAGGTGCGCGATCGCAAGGACGAAGTTCGGATGGCGGCTGCGATCGCAAAACTGGCCGAAGAAGATCCATCGTTGAGCTTCGTGCAAGACCAGGCGTCCGGCGAGATGAAGCTGTTCGGCCAGGGCGAGATGCATGTGCGCGTCGCGCTGGAAAAACTCGCGGCGCGGTTCGGCGTCACAGTCGAAGCGAAGAAGCCCTCCGTCTCGTATCGCGAGACAATACGCGAGGCCACGACGATCCGCGGTCGCCACAAGAAGCAATCCGGCGGGCACGGCCAGTTCGGGGATGTCGTCATCGACATAAAGCCGTGTGCTCGATCGGAAGGCTTTGCGTTCAACGAAACAGTGCATGGCGGAACCGTGCCCCGGCAATATTTCTCGTCGGTCGAAGCCGGATGCCGCGATGCGCTGACGCGCGGCCCGCTTGGCTTCCAGGTGGTCGACGTCGCCGTGACGCTGACCGACGGCAGCTATCACACAGTGGATTCCTCCGACATGGCGTTCCGTGCGGCGGCGAAAATCGCCATGAACGAAGGTCTGCCGAAGTGCAAACCAGTGCTGCTCGAGCCGATCCTCGCCGTGTCGATCTCGACGCCGAGCGAAAGCCTGTCGCGTGTGACGGGGATCGCCTCAAGCCGCCGCGGGCAAATCCTTGGCTATGACAGCCGCCCGGGTTGGGAGGGCTGGGATACGATCGAGGCGCTGATTCCGGAAGCGGAAATGGCCGATCTCATCGTCGAATTGCGCTCGGCGACCGCGGGCGTCGGCACCTACACCGCGCGCTTCGATCACCTCGCCGAAATCGTCGGGCGGCCGGCCGATCAGATCGTCTCGCAGGCGGCGCAGGCGCGAGCTGCTGCGGCGGGACATTAGCTGAGACAGACGACGAGGCAGGACGGACTCATCTGTCTCTGTCCTCTATCCTCGGTGCGCGATCTCGGCCCAGACCTTCTTCTTCGTATAGTAGAGCAGGCCGGCAAACAGGATTAGGAAGACCAAGACGCGGAAACCCGTACGCTTGCGCTCTTCGAGTTTCGGCTCCGCCGTCCAACTCAAGAACGCGGCAACATCTTTTGCATATTGCGGCACGGTCGTCGGCGAGCCGTCGGGATAATCTATCTGCCCGTCATTGAGCGGCTTCGGCATCGCGATCTTATGACCGGCGATGAACTCGTTGTAGTACTGCCCGGGCTGCAGTTGGACGCCCGGCGGCGGCGAGTCTTTATACCCATTGAGGATACCGACAATGTAGTCGGCTCCTTTCTCCTGATATTGAATCAGGCCGTCGATAATGAACCAGGGAAACCCGCGGCTGAAGCCGCGCGCCTTGGCCAGCACCGACATGTCCGGCGGGAGCGCACCGCCGTTCGCCGCGCGTGCGGCATTGTCGTTGGGGAAGTTCCAGGGGATGTGATCGGACGGACGGCCCGGCCGTTCGAACATTTCGCCGGAATCGTTCGGACCGTCTTTGACCTTGTACTCCGCGGCGAGCGCCTTGACCTGGCTTTCCGAGAAGCCGGGACCGCCGGCATCGGCGAGATTGCGGAAGGCGACCAGCTCCATCGAATGGCAGTTCGCGCAGACCTCGCGATAGATTTTGAAGCCGCGCTGCAATTGCGCCTGATCGAATTTGCCGAACGGACCCCCGAAAGACCATGACTGCCGCGGCGGGATCGGTTCGTTGTGGCCGTCGCTGTTGACCTCGTTTGCCGGCGCGTGTGGCGGCTGTTGCGCCAGGACGGCAGCCGTGATCAACACGCCACCAAAGAGCGCGGCGGCTGCAAATCCGGCAGACTTCACCAACAACATCATCTTCCTCGTCTTAGGCGACTCTTCCGATCGGCCTACATTCATTCCGCTGCCACTCGCGAGCCGAGCGGCGGACCAGAACCAAGCACGGAATCAGCGATAGAGGCGGGGAGCGGGCGCGGCCGCTCGAACAGGCCAAGCAGCGGAATGATGACCAGGAGGTGCAGGAAGTAATAGGCCGTCAGGATGCGCGCCGCGATGACGAACCCGCCTTCCGGAGGCTGCGAACCGAGATAGCCGAGGCCGATGCCGCAGGCGACGAAAACCCAGAAGAAAACTTTGAAGACCGGCCGATAGCGGGCCGAACGGATGCGTGACGTATCGAGCCAGGGCAGGAACGCGAAAATCGCGATCGACGAGAACATGGCGACGACGCCGCCGAGTTTCGAGGGGATCGCGCGCAGGATGGCGTAATACGGCAGGAAGTACCATTCCGGAACGATATGCGCCGGCGTCACCAGAGGATTAGCGCGGATGTAATTGTCGGCGTCGCCAAGGACGTTCGGCACATAGAAGACGAACCAGGCGAAGACGATGAAGAAGCATACCATCCCGAACGCATCTTTTATCGTCGCGTAAGGCGTGAATGGAACCGTGTCCTTTGGCACGCTTTTGACTTCGACACCGGTCGGATTGTTCTGGCCGGTCACATGCAGCGCCCAGACGTGCAGCACCACGACGCCGACGATCATGAACGGCAGGAGGTAGTGGAGCGAATAGAAGCGGGTGAGCGTCGGATTATCGACGGAATAGCCGCCCCAAAGCCAGATCGTGATCGCGTCGCCGACAAACGGAATCGCCGAGAACAGGCTCGTGATGACCTTGGCGCCCCAGAAAGACATCTGTCCCCACGGCAGCACGTAGCCCATGAACGCGGTCGCCATCATCAGAAGGAAGATGATGACACCAAGAATCCAGAGCACCTCGCGCGGCGCCTTGTAGGAGCCGTAATAGAGACTGCGGAAAATGTGCACGTAGACGGCGACGAAGAACATCGAGGCGCCGTTCGCATGCGCATAGCGCAGCAGCCAGCCGAAGTTCACGTCGCGCATGATCTTCTCGACCGAGTCGAACGCCATCGTGACTTCGGGCGTGTAGTGCATCGCCAACACGATTCCGGTGACGATCTGCGCCCCGAGCATGAAAGTGGCGATACCGCCGAAGGTCCACCAATAGTTCAGGTTCTTCGGCGTCGGGTAAGCGATGAACGAGGAATGCACGAGCCCCATGATGGGCAGACGGCTCTCGAACCACCGGGCGAGTGCGCTTTTCGGAACGTAGGTCGAATGTCCGGTCATCAACTCGTCTCTATCAAATCGCGCTCGGGATCATCCGATCAGGATCTTCGTATCGCCCATGAACTTGTAGGTTGGCAAATCGAGATTGCGCGGCGCCGGGCCCTGCCGGATGCGTCCGGATGTATCGTAAACCGAGCCATGGCAGGGGCAGAACCAGCCGTCATACTGGCCCTGATGGCCGAGCGGCACGCAGCCGAGATGCGTGCATACGCCGATCACGACGAGCCATTCCGGCTTCTTGACGCGCGACTGATCTGTCGCCGGATCCGGGAGCTGCGATAACGGGACGTCCTCGGCTTCCTTGATCTCTTTCTGCGTGCGATGGCGGACGAAAACCGGATTGCCACGCCACTTCACCGTGACGATCTGACCTTCCGCGATGCCGGAAAGGTCGACTTCCGTCGTCGATAGGGCGAGGGTCGACGCGTCGGGGCTCATTTGGCTGATGAGCGGCCACACCGTCGCGCCGGCCGCGACGACCGCAGCCGCACCGGTCGCAATGAAAAGGAAATCTCTGCGCGTCGGCTCGGAGGCTGCGGAACCCGTCGCCGCTGAATTCGCCGCCAGTGAATCCGCCACAGCCACCTCTCGTCTTTCTTTTGCAACGCGCGACGACGCCCAAAGCTGCTTCTAGGCAGGAGAAACACGAGAGACAATGCGACCGGACGCCACCTGTCGCGCTCTCGCCCCGGAGCCGGAAGGCCAGCTAGGGCGGAGCGTTTTCTGGCAAGATTCTAATGTGTTGTCCATAGCATGCATTATGGAAGACGATCGGCCTCGCAGGCCCCTTTCCATACCCGGCGATTGGAGCTACAGGGCCGCGTGTCCGCAGCCCTGACCCTGGCCCTGTTCGAGCCCGATATTCCGCCGAACACCGGAACGATGCTGCGCATGTGTGCCTGCCTTGGGATCGACGCTGCGCTGATCGAACCCGCGGCTTTCTCGATCTCCGATCCGCGATTTCGGCGAGCCGCGATGGACTACATTGAGCGCGTGCGGCTCACGCGGCATGCATCCTGGCGGGCGTTCCTTGAGTGGCGGGCAAAGATCCCTGCGCGGCTGATCCTTCTGACCACGCGCGCATCGCTTGCCTACACGGAACTCGAATACGCCGCCGGCGACGTTCTCCTCGTCGGGCGCGAGTCGGCCGGCGTTCCGGATGAAGTGCATGCAGCCGCAGACGCGCGGCTCTCCGTGCCGATGCAGCCTCATATGCGCTCGCTCAATGTCGCGATCGCGGCGGCCATGGTAGCCGGCGAGGCTCTGCGGCAGATACGCTGGGCGAAAGCGGACCCGGCACGTTGAGAACGCTTCTCGAAGCGCGCCAGAAGACCGCGTGTGCTTGGTTCGAAGCGCTGCAAGGGCGCATCATCGCCGCCCTCGAAGCCGTCGAAACAGAGGCGCGCGGACCCTTCGCTGACGCGAGGGCCGCGCCGGGCCGCTCTGTCAAAAAAGACTGGCATCGCACCGACCATAGCGGCGCGCCGGGCGGGGGCGGTACGATCGCGACGCTTGCCGGCCGCGTCTTCGAGAAGGCAGGCGTGCATGTCTCGACCGTGTTCGGGACATTTGCGCCGGAATTCGCGGCGCAAATTCCCGGGGCGGACATGGACCCGCGCTTCTGGGCCTCCGGCGTCTCGGTGATTGTCCACCCCTGGAGCCCGCATGTGCCGACGGTGCATATGAACACGCGGTTCGTGTGCACCTCGAAAGGATGGTTCGGCGGCGGCGCGGACCTGACGCCGGTGCTCGACGTCCGGCGCAGGCAAGATGATCGCGACGCGATCGCGTTTCATGAGGCGATGCGCCGCGCATGCGAGCGCCATCCCGGCGTCGCCGATTATCAGCGCTACAAAAGCTGGTGTGATGAATATTTCTTCTTGAAGCACCGTAGCGAGCCGCGCGGCATCGGCGGCATTTTCTTCGACTATCTGAACAGCGCCGGCGATGCCGAGAACAGCGGGTGGGAGGCCGATTTCGCTTTCACGCGCGATGTCGGCGAAAGCTTCCTTGCGGTCTACCCGCAGATCGTGCGCGCCAACTGGTCAAAACCGTGGACCGAAGCCCAGCGCGATGAGCAGCTCATCCGCCGCGGCCGCTATGTCGAGTTCAATCTCCTTTACGATCGCGGCACGATTTTCGGCCTGAAGACCGGCGGTAATGTCGAGTCGATCCTCTCGTCGCTGCCGCCATCGGTTCGCTGGCCGTGAATGCAGAACGCTCCCGGCCGGAGCGCGGGAGCGTCTGTGTTACACCGAATCTAGCGGGCGAATATCGCCAGCAGAATAATGATCGGGATCGGCACGCCGAGGAGCCAGAGTAGAATTCCGCGTCCCATCTTTCTTCTCCTTCTTTAAGCTCGAACTTATCGCCAGCGGAACATGTCGCTCGCGTCGGTGCCTTCGTCGCGATGGCGTCCGCCAAGCCCGGCCGCAGCCCAGGCCGCCGCAGCGCCAACTGCAAGCGATACCGCAGTCAGGAACGCGAGCATCACGCCGGTACGCCGCGCCCGGTTTGCGTTGTCGCGCACCTGTTGCACGGCGGTCCTGACGCGCTGTTCGGCGTCGCCTTGTGCAATGCCGGAATGCGCGGCGGTGGCGCGCGTGAGATAGGCGGCATCGTCCTGATTGATGCTCACGCCGGTCGCATAGGCGGCGAGCACTGAGGCGACCTCCTTGTGCAGCGGCTCGTCATAACCGCCGGGGGTTGGCCTGTCCGACCGCAGCATCGTATCGGCGGCATAGCGCGCAGGATCGGCTTTGCCGGCAACCGGCGTGCGGTCCTGATTGCCACCCACGGCATGGGCGAGATCGCGCGCGGTCATCGTGACGATCCAGCTGCCGAGCAGGGCGGCGATCGCCCAGACGAGCAGGCCATGGGCGGAGTCACGCACGTCGCTCTCATGCTCGCTCGCGTCGTGCACGCGATGGCGCAGACGCCCCGCGAGATAACCGCCGACCGCGAAGGCCGAGACCGCCACCCAGAGTTCCCAAATGCCGATCACCCAGGTGGCGACCTTTCCGGAAAAGCCGGAGCCGGGATAAGGCGAAGTCAGCGTCAGGCCAATGGCCGAGCCGAACGTCGTCAGCACGACGAAAATCGCGCAGGCGATGAAGGCGCCGGCGAGTACCGCGGCCCAGTCCACGTATGAGTGTGCCGGCCCCATTTCGGTTGCCGCTACGGTGCGCAATCGGGCGCTGCCAATGTCGGTCATGTGTTCCTCCCTTGTTGTTGGCGCGTCAGCGCAGGCCGAGGAAGGACAGAATGGCCAAGATGACGACGACGAGGCCGACGAGGTAAATGATGCCACCCACGGTGCTTCTCCTTTTTATCGTACCGGATCCGCCGGCTCGTATCCTTCGACCCCCTAACTCCATGTAGCGGCTGAGGTTCCGCTTGCGCTTGTGGACGGGAGTCCATGCGATCCGTCTTCGCAGCGCAACACGCCGCAAGGACGCTGAACAGCGGCCGCGCTAAATTTTGCGGTAGAAATGACTGGCCAGCGGAGCAGTACCGATGATGCTGAAGAAACTGACGCTCGTTGCGCTCGGCGCGGTTGTCATCGGCACGCTGCGAGCACCTGCGTACGCACAAAACCGGAGCGTCACTGTCTTTGCCGCGGCGTCGCTCAAGACCGCGCTCGATGACGTCGCGGCGCAGTGGCGGAAAGAGACCGGCAAGAGCGTGCGGATTTCCTACGCCGCGTCGGGGGCGCTCGCAAAGCAGATCGAGGCCGGCGCCCCCGCCGACATTTTCATCTCGGCTGATGTCGCGTGGATGGACTATGCCGCCGAGCGCAAGCTGATCAAGCCGCAGACGCGCCGCAACCTGCTCGGCAATGCGTTGGTGTTGGTCGCACCGGCCGACAGCAAGGCGCAGCCGATGGAGATCAACGCGCAGACCGATCTGACCGGGCTTCTCGGTGGCGACGGACGCCTCGCGATGGGCGAGCCGAGATCGGTGCCGGCCGGCGCCTATGCGCAAAAGGCGCTGACCTCGCTCGGGCTCTGGGACAAGGTCAAGGACAGGATTGCGCAGACGGAGAGCGTGCGCGCGACGCTGCTCTTCGTCGCGCGCGGCGAGGCGCCGGCGGGGATCGTCTACCGCAGCGACGCGCTTGCCGAGCGACACGTGAAAGTGCTCGGCACGTTTCCGGAGTCGAGCCACGCGCCCATTGCTTATCCGATCGCACTGATAGCGGCGTCGACAAATCCGGATGCAAAAGCTTTCTATGATTATCTCGCGACGCTCGCGGCAAGCGCGATCTTCAAGCGCGAGTCGTTCGATGTATTGCCGTGGGACGCGTGAAAGGCTGCAGCGCTGCGCCAATAACGAAAACACCTGCTGAGCGCTAGGAACCTTCGTCGGCCTCCGACGATTGGGGATCGCTACCCCGTGGTAGTAAAGCCTTCCTCCTGCTGCGGTGTTCTCCATGTATCATCACATTAAGAAGCTCATGTACACGGTTCGCGTCGATGAACCGGATCCCGCTTTCGGCAACATGCTGCTGGAGCAGTTTGGCGGCGCCAACGGCGAGCTGGCGGCGGCGATGCAATACTCAATTCAGGGGCTTAACTGCGAGGACGCGGCGCGCAAAGATTTGCTGATGGACATAGGTACGGAGGAACTTAGCCATCTTGAGATCGTGGGAAGCCTGGCCCGGATGCATTTGAAGCCTGTAAAGTCCATACGCGAAGAAGCCGAAGCCGATCCGCTGATCGCGATTGCCGGTGGAGGTGGGGTCAACCTCTTCAACTCCATGGGTAGTCCCTGGACGGCGGACTATCTCAAAATCACGGGAGAGCTAGACGTCGACCTGCGCAGCAACATCGCCGCGGAAGCGCGCGCCAAGATCGTCTACGAGCGCCTGATCAATTTCTGCCGCGATGCGGGAACGAAGGATGCGCTGCAATTCCTGATGACTCGCGAAATCACCCACATGAGAGCCTTCACGATCGCGTTGGAGACAATGGGCAAGCCGCCCTTCAGCATCGGCCGGATCGCTCCGACGCCGAAGCTGGTCGATCAGTTCTTCAACGATTCGACAGGCGAGGGTGATCACGGCGAGGTCGATGCGCGCGGTCCGTGGAATGAAGGGGAGCCTTGGGAGTTCGTGCAGTCGCCGGTCTTGCAGAGCAACGGCTCTGCGGACGCGGATGGCTCCGGCATCCATGGCGCAAGCTCCGACCTCGACGATCTCGAGCCGATACAGGAACTCCTCGTCGATCAGCTGCGCGATATCCTGCACGCGGAAAAGCAACTGCAGAAGGCGCTTCCCAAGATGGCCAAAGCGGCTCGCACGGCGCAATTGCAGAACCTGCTCGATCTTCATCTCGAAGAGACGAATGCTCAGATCGAGCGGCTGAACGAGATATTCCAAGTCCTAGGCGCTCCGGCACGCGCCAAGCCATGCAAGGGCATGGCCGGCCTGGTCGCCGAGGGCGAGGAGGTGATGGCCGAGGGTAAGAAGAAGGGCGACGCTCCGGCCGATCTCGCGCTCATCGGCGCGGCGCAACGCGTCGAGCATTATGAGATCGCCGCTTATACGACGGCGAGAAATCTGGCGCTGCAACTGCATCAGCCCGGGATCGTGCAGCTGCTCACAATGTCCTTAGGCGAGGAAGAGAATGCCGGGCAATTGCTGAACCAGATTGCGCAGCCGCTCATGTCTGTCGCGAGGATGCCTGCCGCTGTTGCGTAGGTGTCGAGGGGTCTAATCCCGCAACACCCTCCCCATCACCGCGTCAAGCTTCCGCAACACCTCGGGATCGCGCGCCTCGGGCGCGGTGATAATCGCATTCTCGAGCGCGCGGTCGGAACCAACAGGGCAGGGCTCGTGCTCGGCAGGGAAGTCGGTGAGGAGGCGCGTCAGCAGCCCGCCGACCTTCTGCGCATTGTCGTGCACGACCTTGATCACGGACGCGACATCGACCGCGTCGTGGTCGGGATGCCAGCAATCGAAGTCGGTCACCATCGCGATCGTCGCGTAGGATATCTCGGCTTCGCGCGCGAGTTTGGCTTCCGGCATCGCCGTCATGCCGATCACGTCATAATCGGCGGCTTTGTACGTGAGCGATTCCGCGTACGACGAGAATTGCGGCCCCTCGATGCAGACATACGTGCCGCGGTTGACGACATCGATGTTTTCGGTGCGCGCCGCGTCGCGGATGCGCTCGCGCAGAAGCGGCGCGATGGGATGCGCCATCGAGACGTGCGCGACGCAGCCATTGCCGAAGAAGGACGAGGCGCGCGCAAAGGTGCGGTCGACGAATTGATCGACCAGCACGAACAGGCCCGGCTGCAATTCCGGCTTGAACGAGCCGCAGGCGGAAACGGAGACGATGTCGGTGACCCCCACGCGTTTCAGCGCGTCGATATTGGCGCGGTAATTGATGCCCGATGGCGAGAGGATATGGCCGCGTCCGTGCCGCGGCAGGAACACGGCCTCGGTGTTGCCGATGCGGCCGAAGCGGAGCGCGTCCGACGGTTCGCCCCACGCCGTTGCGATGCGCTCCTCGCGCAAATCCGCAAGGCCCGGCAGGTCGTAGACGCCCGATCCGCCGATAATGCCGACGATTGCTTTTGGCATGTTCCATTCCCTCATCCTGAGGAGCGTGCGCAGCACGCGTCTCGAAGGGGCAAGTTCCGCGCCGTTTGCCACCCTTCGAGACGGTCACTGCGTGACCCTCCTCAGGGTGAGGGCACGCGCAAGCGCACGCAATCTCGCGCCCTCGTGATTTGCCGGAAGCGCGGTGCGCCTCTAGGTTCCCCGGCAGTTTACACGGGGAGACGTGCGATGCTGATTCTGCGCCGCAAGGGCTGGGAATTGTCCGAAAGCGCCGCGACGCCGGAGCGGTTCTTTTTCGATCGGCGCACCATCCTCGGCGGAACGGCGGCGCTCGGCGGCGGGCTTTTGGCAGCTACGCTTGGTCTCTCGTCTGCACGCGCCGAAGCCGATCCCTCCACCGGACTGTTTCCGGCCAAACGCAACGAGACGTTCAAGCTCGACCGCGACATCACGCCCGAAGACGTCAATGCCAATTACAATAATTTCTACGAATTCGGCTCGACCAAGCGCATCGCCAGCGCGGCAGAAGCTTTGAAGACGCGGCCCTGGACGATCAAGATCGATGGCCTCGTCGAAAACCCGCAAGAAGTCGGCATCGACGATCTCATGAAGAAAATGCCGATCGAGGAGCGGCTTTATCGCCATCGCTGCGTCGAGGCGTGGGGCATGGCGATCCCGTGGACCGGTTTCCCGCTGAAATCGCTCGTCGAATTCGCCAAGCCCACCTCCGCCGCGAAATACGTGCGGATGGAAACGTTTATGGACAAGAGCGTCGGGCCAGGCTTCCGCCAGTTCTGGTATCCCTGGCCCTATGTCGAGGGCGTCACGATGGCGGAAGCCAACAACGATCTCGCCTTCATGGTCATCGGCGCTTACGGCAAGCCGCTCGGCAAACCGTTCGGCGCGCCGATCCGCCTCGCCCTGCCGTGGAAATATGGTTTCAAGTCGATCAAATCGATCACGAAAATCAGCTTCGTCACCGAGCGGCCCGTGAGCTTCTGGGAGAAGCTGGCATCGAGCGAGTACGGTTTCTGGGCGAACGTCAATCCAAACGTGGCGCATCCCCGCTGGAGCCAGGCGACGGAGGAAGTGCTCGGCAAAGGCAATCGCGTGCCGACACTGATGTTCAACGGCTACGGCGAGTACGTCGCCGACATGTACAAGGGCCTGGAAGCCGAGCGCCTCTACATCTGAGACATAAAAAAGGCCGGGCATCGCTGCCCGGCCACGACCTGGTTGTCCAGGCTCCCGAAGGGAGATCCCGAGGTGGAGGTCGCGCGCCGGGGAGGCGAGCCGCGAAGCCGCGGAATCCGGGGAGGATGTTGCGGCCTGCAGGCGGCGCGCGCTAGCCGGTCAGTCGCATGCGAGCCATGCGCGTGAGGCAGCTCAATAGCGCCAGCGCGACGCGTTGGCGACGAGGAAGTCGCGGAAGACCTGGATGCGCGCGACGTTGCGCATCTCTTCGGGATAGACGAGGAAGCAATCGTATTCCGGCATCTCGGATTGCGGTAATAGTCGTAATAGCGGGCTGTCTTCCTCGATGAGATAATCCGGCAGGACGGCAACACCGACGCCGGCGAGAACGGCTCTGTGCAGCGCCGTGATGTTGTTGACCGATAATGCCGAATTGCGTGGGCTCTTCGAGTCGCGCCCGGCGGTCAGCAGCGAGTTCAGGCTGTGCAAGAAACTCGCGCCGGTGACGCCGTAACTCAGGATGCGGTGCTGATCGAGTTCTTCGAGCGTGCGCGGCTGGTCATGCTGCTTTACGTAATCGAGCGAGGCGTAGAGATGGTAGTGCACGGTGAAGAGCCGGCGCCGCACGAGATCGGGCTGCGATGGCTCGCGCAGGCGCAGCGCGACGTCCGCCTCGCGCATGCCGAGATCGAGTTCCTCGTCGCTGAGGATCACTTTCACCGTCACGTCGGGATAGAGTTCCAGAAATTCGCCAAGCCGCGGCGTCAGCCAATTCGTGCCGATGCCGAGCGTCGTCGTGATCCGTAATTCGCCGTGCGGCTTGGCGCGATTGTCGCTCAGTCGCAGCTGCACCGCGTCGAGCTTCGTCATTACCTCCTGGACGGTGCGGTAGAGGACGTCGCCCTGTTCGGTGAGGATCAGCCCGCGCGCATGGCGGTGGAACAGCGGCGCTTCAAGGTCGCCCTCGAGCGCGCTCACCTGCCGACTGACCGCCGACTGGCTGAGGCCGAGGGATTCGCCGGCATGAGTGAACGAGCCGGCCTTGGCGGCGGCGTGGAAAATGCGCAGCTTGTCCCAATCCAAAGCCAGTTCTCTCCCCTCCAGGCGCTGGGCGCCCGGCTATTCCGCAGCGATCTTGGTCGCCGCTTCGA
The DNA here is from genome assembly GCA_034669505.1 of Methylobacteriaceae bacterium. Taxonomy (GTDB): domain Bacteria; phylum Pseudomonadota; class Alphaproteobacteria; order Rhizobiales; family Beijerinckiaceae; genus JAFASC01. Next base: position 23,084 of record JAXDNJ010000014.1, on the reverse strand, counting down.
GCGTCAGCCAGCGCTCGGCTTCGAGCGCTGCCATGCAGCCGAGGCCGGCGGCCGTCACGGCTTGTCGGTAGATGTCGTCGGCGACGTCGCCTGCCGCAAAGACGCCGGGGACGCTGGTCACCGTCGAGCCGGGCACCGTCTTTATGTAGCCGTTTGGCTTGCAGTCCACCTGGCCGACGAAGAGGTCGGATGCGGGATGATGGCCGATCGCGACGAAAACGCCGTCGATCGGCCGGGTTTCGTGGGAATGGGTGTGGACGTTCCTGAGCCGCACCGCGCGGACGGTTGGGGCGGGGAGATCGTCGCCGAGGATTTCCTCGACGGTATGGTTCCAGACGATCTCGACGTTGGCGCGGGCAAACAGCCGCTCCTGCAGGATGCGCTCGGCGCGGAAGCCGTCGCGGCGGTGCACGAGGGTAACGTGCGAGGCGATATGGCTGAGGTAGAGCGCCTCCTCGACGGCGGAATTGCCGCCGCCGACGACGACGACATCCTTGCCGCGGAAGAAGAACCCGTCGCAGGTGGCGCAGGCCGAGACGCCGTAGCCTTTGAAGCGCTCCTCACTAGGAAGGCCGAGCCACTTCGCCTTGGCGCCCGTGGCAATGACCAGCGCGTCGCAGGTATAGGTTCGGCCGCTGTCGCCAATCAGCAGGAATGGCCGCCGGCCGAGCTCCACCTTCTCGATGTGGTCGGAGATGAGACGCGTCCCGACATGCTCGGCCTGCCCCTTCAGCTGCTCCATGAGCCAGGGGCCCTGGATCGGCAGGGCGAAGCCGGGATAGTTCTCGACCTCTGTCGTGATCATGAGCTGGCCGCCCGGCTCGAAGCCGGCGATCAGGACCGGCTCCATCATGGCGCGCGCGGCATAGATTGCGGCGGTATAGCCGGCTGGCCCCGAGCCGACGATGATCACCTGCGCATGTAAGGGCGCTTCGTCCGCCATGCTAACCTCGGAGGCGAGCGGCCATGCGACCCACGCATGGCCATCAACCCGCACTTAAGCGATGAAGATGAGTGCCGCAAGCCAAGGTCGCGCCCTCGACGGACCATCATCGCAGGAGTTCACAGGCTCGGCTGGCATTGCCGCGCATGTGGGCGCCGCGATCCGGGCTTCCCCCGCGATTCGGGAGCCGTGGCCGCATTGGCACGTCTCCGCTACGTTTCCGGCGGATGTGTTGGGCGAGCTTATCAAGCTCCCGCTCAATCCCGCACTCGCGGGCGGGTTGTCGGGCCGGCGGGAGTATCACAACGAGAGCCGCATCTATTTCGATGGGATCAAGATGGCGCGATTTTCGGTGATGCGCCGAATCGCGGAGGCGATGCAATCGCCTGCAGTCGTGAGCGCGGTGCATAAGGCTTTCGCCGCGCCCATCGAGAACGCATTCCTTCGCATCGAGTACGCCCTCGACACGGACGGTTTTTGGCTGGAACCTCACACCGACATCGGCCCGAAGAAATTCACCTGCTTCGTGTATTTGGATGGGGCGGACGATCTTGGCACCGACCTGTACGCGGATCCGCAGATATTCGCGGGTCGCGTAGCCTTCATGCCGAATTCCGCGCTGGCTTTCGTCCCCGGCGAAAACACCTGGCATGGCTTTGCGCCGCGCCCGATTGCCGGTGTGCGGCGCTCGCTGATCATCAACTATGTCGACACGGAGTGGCGCGCGCGCGAACAGCTGCCGTTTCCGGATACGCCTGTTCGGCTCGCGCGTTGACAGGCGTTCGCGTGAGCACCTAGGTAGATGCCGTGCAAACCGACACGCTTGAACTCGATATCTGGCGCGGCACCCGCGACGGCTCTTTCCAGACATTCGCGCTGCCGCTGCGCGACAGCCAGACCATCCTCGATGTGGTGACGGAAATCCAGCGCACGCAGGATGCGAGCCTCGCTTATCGCTTCGCCTGCCGCGTCGGCATGTGCGGCTCCTGCGCGATGATCATCGATGGGATTCCGCGCTGGACATGCCGCACGCGCGTCGTCGACGTGCGGCGCGAAGGCAAGCGGCTCAAACTCGAGCCGCTGCGCAACCTGCCAATCGTCAAAGACCTTGCCGTCGACATGGCGGTCTTCTTCGACAAATGGCGCGATGCGAAAGGTCATTTCGAGCCGGGCTCTACGCCGCCGGCGGAGTTCGCGCTCGTGCCGCCGGATTCGCGCGAGCGTCGCGCCGCCGACGTCGCCATCGAATGCATAGGTTGCGGCATCTGCTATTCCGCCTGCGATGTCGTTTCGTGGGACGCGGAATATCTCGGCCCCGCCGCGCTCAATCGCTCGTGGACGCTCGTCAACGACGTCCGCGATCGCGGACAGACGGCGCGGCTCGCCGCAGTTGCGACAGATGCGGGCTGCCATTCCTGCCACAGCCACATGAGCTGCACGGAATTCTGTCCGAAGAACCTGTCGCCGACGCAATCGATCTCTGGCCTGAAGCGCGAAACGATGCGCGCTGCGCTTAGGGGCGGGATATGAACGCCGCGTGGACCGCGCGCCTCCTGCTTGCGCAGCGCGCCACGGCGGTTTTGCTCGCGTTTGCCGTCGTGATTCACCTTGCAACAATCATCTACGCCGTGCGCGCCGGGCTGAATGCCGGCGAGATCCTCGGCCGCACGCGCGGCAACGCTTTGTTCCTTGTCTTCTACTCAATTTTCGTCATCGCCGCGTCCATCCACGCGCCGATCGGGCTGCGCAACATTTTTCGGGAATGGGCGAATTGGCGCGGCCGCTCGCTCGATCTCGCCATGCTCGCCGTCTCGCTCATCCTCCTCGCCCTCGGCCTGCGCGCCGCCTTTGCGGTCTACGCCGCATGATCCGGCGCACGCATTCCAAGCCCGGCTTTATGGCCGCGCTGCTGCACCGTCTCTCCGGCATCGCGCTTGCGATCTTCCTGCCGCTACACTTCCTGGCGCTCGGCACCGCGCTGAGCGGCGCCGATCGGCTCGATGCATTTTTCAATCTGACGCACAATATGTGGGTGCGGACCGCCGAGTGGGGGCTCGTCACCGCGCTTGCGCTCCATCTCGCCTTGGGCTTACGTGTGCTGGTGCTGGAAAGCGCGTGGTGGCGCGAGTCCACGGCGACTGTGGTGTCAGGGTGTGTGGCCGGCTCGCTCGCGATCGGTATCCTGTTTCTGTTGAACGCGCTCTGACAGAGCGCAGCAAAGATCGAAACCATGCAACTCGACACCAAAGAAGTCGAAGAGGTCTGCAAAGACCTCTATGTGCGCGCGCTAAAAATTCTGCCGCCCGACATCAAGGCGGGATTTGCGCGCTTGCAGCAGGCGGAGACGCACAAGATCGGCCAAACGATCCTCGGCACGATGGTCGAGAATATTGCCGTCGCCGAGCGCACCAATAACATTCTGTGCCAGGACACCGGCATCCCGATCTACAATGTCACGGTCGGCCGCGACGTGTCGTTCGAAGGCGCCGACATGACGCGCGCGATCCGCCGCGGCTGCGAACGCGCCACGAGAGAACATTCCCTGCGCTCCTCGGTCGTGCATCCGATCACGCGCGTTAACGAGCAGACCTCCTGCGGCATTCGGGTGCCGATCATCCATTACGGTTTCGACGATCGCGAGGAGACGATCGAGATCGAGATGATCCCGAAAGGCTCAGGCTCGGAGAACGGCTCGTTTCTGCAGATGCTGATCCCGGCCGACGGCATCAAGGCGGTGAAGCGCTTCGTCATCGATCGTGTGATCGAACTCGGCGGGCGCGTCTGCCCGCCCACGATTGTCGGCGTCGGCATCGGCGGCACGTCGGACCTTTGCATGCACTTGGCGAAGATCGCGGCAACGCGGCCGCTGCGCACGAAATGCAGCGATCCCGACGGGGCCAAGATCGAGGCCGAATTGTCGGAAGCGGTGAACGAGCTCGGCGTAGGCGCGCAGGGTCTTGGCGGTCGCTCCACATCCTTTGCCGTTCACGTGGAAATAGCCGCAACGCACATCACGCAGAATCCGGTTGCGGTGAACATCCAGTGCCATTCGGCGCGCCGTGCGCGAGCGACAATCACGCCGGGCGGGATTCATTTCGGGTAACGAGCATTCGTATGCCGCATCACGTCGTCGAAATGCCGATCAGCGCCGAGCAGGCCCGTCAGCTGCGTATCGGCGAGACCGTTACATTGGAGAAGACGCTCTACGGCATTCGCGACGCGACGCTGATTCATATGTTCGATCGCGGCCGCCGCACACGCTTCGATCTTAACGGTCACGCGGTGATTCACACCGCGCCGAACGTGCATCGCGTCGAGAAATCCGACAAAGCGCCCGCAGGCTACGAACCCTTCTGCATCGGCACGACGACGTCGCAGCGCATGGAGCGTTTCACCAAGCCGCTGATGCAGCGGGAGGGCGTGCGCATCATCATCGGCAAGGGCGGCATGGGACAGGGCACGCTCGATGTCTTTGCCGAACTCGGCGGCGCCTATCTCGCGATCGTCGGCGGTGCCGCGGCGCTCGAGACGACCTGGATCGAGCGAATCGAGGACGTCGACATGGACGATCTGCATCCGGAAAGCTTGTGGCGGTTTCGTATCCGCAATTTCGGTCCGCTGCTTGTCGGCATGGACTCGCATGGAGGCTCGATGTTCGCCGATGTGCGCGCGGATGTCGCCGCGCGACGCAGCGCGGTGCTGGAAAAGCTCGGGATCGCCGAGTGAGCCTGCCGGCACTCACCAAATTCGACACCGACATCCTCATTCTCGGCGCTGGCGGCGCCGGGCTCTTCGCGGCCTTGCATGCGAAGAAAGCCGCGCCCGATCTTGACGTGACGATCGCGGTCAAGGGCCTGCTCGGCAAATGCGGCTGCACGCGGATGGTGCAGGGCGGCTACAACGTCGCGCTTGCCGCGGGCGACTCGGTCGAGCGCCATTTCATGGACACGATCGAAGGCGGCAAGTGGTTGAACGATCAGGACCTCGCCTGGATGCTCGTCACCGGCGCGCAGGTGCGTATTCGCGAATTGGAGAACGAGCTCGGTTGCTTTTTCGATCGCAATCCCGACGGCACGGTGCATCAGAAGGCCTTTGCCGGGCAGACCTTCGATCGCACCGTGCATAAAGGCGATCTCACCGGCATCGAAATCATCAATCGGCTGATGGAGCAGGTCTGGCGGCGCGACGTGCGCCGGCTGGAGGACCACCGCGCGCTCGATCTCATTCCGGCGGCGGACGGCTCCGGGCTCGCCGGCGTGCTGATGCTCGACATCCGCACCGGCGAGCCGCTGCTTGTGCGGGCGCGCGCGGTGCTGCTCGCGACCGGCGGCGGGCCGACCATGTACAAATATCACACACCCTCCGGCGACAAGAGCTGCGACGGTCTCGCCATGGCGCTGCGCGCCGGGCTGCCGTTGCGTGACATGGAAATGGTGCAGTTTCACCCGACCGGGCTGCTTGCCGGGCCGGGCACGCGCATGACCGGCACCGTGCTCGAAGAAGGTTTGCGCGGGGCAGGCGGCTTTCTGCTCGATGGCAATGGCGCGCGTTTCATGTTCGCCTATGACGAGCGCGGCGAGCGCGCGACGCGCGACATCGTCAGCCGCTCGATCATGTACCGCATCCGCGAAGGCCACGCGACGCCGAACGGCGGCGTCTATCTGCGCATGGCGCATCTGGGTCCGGCCGAGGTGCGCCGCCAGTTCAAAGGCATGGTCGAGCGCTGCGCCGATTGCGGCTTCGATCTCGCGGGCGGCGACGTCGAGGTCGTGCCGACGGCGCATTACATGATGGGCGGTGTTGTTTTCGATACCGAGTGCCGCACGCCGATGCCGCGGCTCTACGCAGCAGGCGAAGATACCGGCGGTGTGCACGGCGCAAACAGGCTTGGTGGCAACGGCGTTGCCAATTCCACCGTGTTCGGTGCGATATCAGGCGATCGCATGGCGCAGGCGGCTGCGCGCGAGCGCGGCGTGCTACCGGACTGCGACGCGCGCTCGATCGATGCGGCGCTCGATCGTGCATTCGACCCAATCGGCCGCGCGGCGGGCGACGTTTTCGGGTTGCGCGAAGAACTGCTCGATCTGATGTGGGATGATGTCGGCATCTTGCGCACCGGCGCAGGGCTTGCGAGTGCTGCCGCGCGGCTGCATGAACTGGCAAGCGCAGTCCGCGCCTGCGGCATCCCGGATGGTGACCGCCGCTTCAATCTGACGTGGATGGATCGGCTGAATGTCGAAAATCTAATCGAAGTCAGCCGGGCGATCTGCGCCGCTTCACTCGCGCGCGGCGACAGCCGCGGCGCGCATTTTCGCGAGGATTTTCCTGAAACATCGGATCTCAACCGCTCGACTTATACATTGGTGCGTTCACGAGTCGGCGGATTGGAGGTCGACATGCAGCCCGTCGATTTCACGCGGGTGCGTCCCGGCGAGTCGCTGCTGCGCGACGCGGCGGAATAGGATACTACATTGTTTGCGCACCGGGAGGTGCGCGGTCCAGTATTATTTCAGCCCGAAATAGGCGCGGGCAAGCGCGTCGTTCTGCCTGAGGTCGCTGACGAGGCCGGCAAAGCCGATCCGCCCGCCCTCGAGCACGAAGACACGATCGGCGATGTCGAGGAAACTCACATTCTGCTCGGCGATGAGCAGCGACAGACCGTGCGTGCGCAGATCGGATAGGGTTTTGACCACCTCGCGCACGAACAGCGGCGAGAGCCCGGCCGACGGCTCATCCATGATGAGCAGCTGCGGGTCGGCGGCGAGCGCTTTGGCGATGCCGAGCATCTTGCGCTGGCCGCCGGAGAGGCTGCTGGCCGCTGCGCGGTGCTTTTCTTTGAGCACTGGGAAAATCGCAAAGAGTTCGTCCGCGCGAGCGCGGGCGCGCCTGGCATCGAGCGTCTGCGCGCCGATGCGGATGTTCTCTTCGATGGAAAGAGCCTGGAATACCGCGATCTCGGACATGAATGCGAGGCCGCGGCGCACGCGCTGATCGGTGCGCATCCGGGTGAGGCTTTCGCCATCAAAACGGATGGAGCCGTTCCAAACGCGCACGAGTCCGAGCAGCGCCTTCAAGAAGGTCGTCTTCCCGGCGCCGTTCGCGCCAAGCAGCACGATCGTCTCGCCGGCGCCTACCGCGAGATCGACGCCCCACAGCACTTGCAGCGAGCCGTAGCCGGCCTCGATGCCGGCCGCTTCGAGTCGCATGCTTGGCGCGGGGCTTGGCTCAGGCCGCATGCGCGTGCCCGAGAAAGACTTCGATCACCTGCGGCACCCGCACGGCCTCGGCGAGCCTGCCTTCAAAAATCTCCTTGCCGGCATTGAGCACAATGACGCGATCGGTGACCTGCTCGATGAAGCCCATGAGGTGTTCGACAACGATGATCGCCATGCTGGTACGCGCCAGCTCCTTGAGCTTGCCGCCGACCCATTCGAGTTCGCCGGGGTTCAAGCCCGCCGCGAGTTCGTCGACGAGAAGCAGGCGCGGTCCAGTCGCAAGTGCGCGGGCGAGATCGAGCATCTTTTGCTGCGCGCTGTTCAATTCGCTGGCACGGCGATCCGCGATCTTGGCGAGATCGAGTGACTCGAGCAGCGGCTGCGCGTCGCTCAGTCCATCAGGATGATTCCCATAGGCAATGGCGACGTCGATGTTCTCGCGCACGGTCAGCGAGAGGAACGGCTTCGGCACCTGAAAAGTGCGATTGATCCCGAGGTGCACAAGATGATGGGGTTTGACGCCGCTGATGCTTCTGCCTTCGAATAGCACCTCGCCGCCATCGGCGGGATAGAGCCCGGAGATGACGTTAATGCAGGTCGTCTTGCCGGACCCGTTCGGGCCGACAAGACCGAGCACCTCGCCGGAGACAATCGACAGCGATAAACCGTCGAGAGCGCGGAAGCCGCCAAAGCGCTTGACGAGGTTGGTGATTGCGAGAAGCGGTACCGTCTCAGGGAACATCGATGCCCCGCCGCTGCAACAGTGAGGTCAGCCCGTTCGGCAGGAACAGGACGAGAGCCATGATGAGGAGACCGTAGATCAGCTGGAAATATTGCGGTGCCGAGACGCCGATCACGTTGTAGACGCCGTAGAGAATGACGACGCCGAGGATCGGCCCGAGCAACGTCGACGTGCCGCCGAACAGCGCGAAGACGATCGCGAAAATCGAGAACTCGGCGCCGAATACCGTCTCCGGAAAGAACACCGACACATACCAGGCGAACACGCCGCCGGTGAATCCGGCGACGAGCGCGCAGGCAAGCCAGGCGATCATGCGGGCGCGCACGACATCGATTCCGGCCATGCTAGCACTGAACAGGTTTTCGCGGATTGCCTGCAGTGCCAGCCCGAAATTCGACGAGCGCAGATAGGCGATAAAGAGCAGCGTCGCCGCCAGGACCACAAGCGCCATCGCATAAGCGAGCGTCGGGTTGAACACGCCGCTGAGGCTGATCCCGTAAGGCCCACGGGTGATATCTTCGAGATTGGGATTCGAGATGATCTGCAAAACCGCAAGCGACGCGGCGAGGTTGGCAATCGAGAAATAAGCGCCGGACAATCGTAGCAGCGGCGCGAGCAGCAGCCCGAGCGCACCCGCCGCAGCGCCGGCGGCGATGAGAGCAGCGAGCGGCGGCGCCTTCAGATGCAGCACGGCTATGGAAAAACCATAGGCACCGGCACCGAAGAAGCCGACATAACCGAACGGCAGATAGCCGGTGAAACCATAGAGAATGTTCACGCCTTGGGCGAGCGTCAGGAACACGACAAAATTGAATAGAAGCAGGTGGTTTGAATAAAACCACGGTAGGACTGCCATGATCGCGATCACCGGCACCACGATGAGCGCCGCGTCGCGCAACAATCGTCGCGAGAACATTTTAGGCAAGCCGCACCTGCCGTCCGAGCAGGCCGCTTGGGCGCACGAGCAGGATGCCGATCAGCAACAGGTAGGGCAGAAGATTGGCCCAGGAGCTCAGATAGCTCTGCATGAGCATGTACGAGACGCCGTAGATGATGCCGCCGAGCACCGTGCCGAGCGGATTGCCGAGCGAGCCAATGACGATCACGGCGAAGGAGGTGACCGTCGCCTCGACCCCGATCGCCGGCGTAATCGAGCCGAGCATGAACGGCGCAAAGACGCCGCCGATCGCGGCGAGGGCGATGCCGATGGCAAAAGCGATCGCCGAGACGCGGTGCGTGTCGATGCCGGTTGACAGCGCCTCTTCGCGATCCGCCATGACAGCACGGGTAAGTGCGCCAAGGCGCGTGCGGTAGAGATAGAGATAGACACAGGCAACGGAGAGGAGGCTGGCGATGCCTGCAACCACCCACGCGGCGGGAAAGGTCTGGCCGAAAATCTCGACCGGCCCGCTCTCCATGTTCGCGCCGGGGAAGAGGTTCACGAATCCCGCGAGCGCGCGTCCGAGTTCGCCGCCGGGAATCGAGCGCTCGCTGCGGCCGAAGACGATTCCGGCGAGTGCCTCGATTACTTGCGACAGGCCGAAGAACAGGATGATCGATAGCATCTCCGGGTCTTTTGCCGCGAGAAGCCGGGGTACAAGGATGTAATAAAGCGGCAGGCCGATCAGCACGAAGAGGAGAAAGGCGAGCGGAATGACGGCGACTGGATTGATCTCGCCGATGGCGTAGAGCCAGAAGGCGAGATAGGCACCGAGCATGAGGAAGTCGCCATGCGCGAGATTGACGATGCGCATCACGCCGAAGACGAGGTTCAGTCCCAGTCCGACAAGGCTGAAGTAAAGCCCGAAGAGAATGCCGGCGAAAAGGGTGTAGGCGAGCATCTAGGTGTGCGCGGTCGGTTCGGAAGAAATGCACCACATTCCCGGACGCCGAAGGCGATCTGGAAGCCAGAGCAAATGCATCTGCCCGTGGACCCGGCACCGCATTCCGCTTCGCTTCATGCGTCCGGGGATGTGGCTCGCCCTCCTCACCGCGTCCAGCGTCTTACGGCCGCGGATAAATTGGCTTGCCGTTGGCGTTCTCGTGCGGATAGAGGCTGACGAAGTGGAGGTGGCCGTCCTTGTCAGGGACGAGCTGGCCCAAGGGCATCAGTTCGCCGGTCTGGCCGCCTGTGTCATCGAGCGCGAAGGTGCCGTCGAGCGTCTTGAGATTGCCCGAGAGGCTGAACACCGCGCGGCGGATTTCGAGCTGCTCCATGTTGGTTGCGATCGACATCGCTTTTTCCATCACGAGGCCGGTCGTGTAGCCGGCGACGGAATTGAAGCCGAACTCGACCTTGCCATCGGTGTACTTCTTCTTCCAAGCGTCTTTGAACTCGTCGAGATTCATGCCGAAGTTCACGTCGTACTTGATCTCGGAAGCCGGCACGTAGGTGAAGACGTATTGCAGCCCCTTGCTGCCGACGTTCTTTTCGAGAAGCTCGGTCTCAAGCCCCGGATAGATGCAGAACAGCATCTTGAACTTGATGCCGTTGTCCTGAAGGTTGCGCAGGAAGGCGATGTCGTTCGGCGCATAGCCGAGATGAATGACGGCATCGGGATTCGTCGCGCGGATATTGTTGATCAGCACGGTGTAGTTCGATGTTTCCGTCGGCACACCCTGATCGAAGACAATCTCGACCTTGTCGCCCGCTTCCTTCAGGAACTTCTTCACGGCATTCGCCTGCGTGCCGGTGAATTCGTTGGTCGAATAAAGGATTGCGACACGCTTGATGCCGAGCCCCGGTCCGTCATACGACAGGAAATCCGCGACCGGTTTCGGCCAGATCGTCGAGGCCGGGTCGGCCATGAGCGCAATATACGGATTATCCTTGGTGAAGAACGCAGCGCCCGTGCCGGTCTGATCGAACAGAAACATCTTGCGATCGCGCGCGATCGGCACCGCAACCGAGGTGAGCACCGAGCCGGAATCCGCAACAAGCAGATCGACCTTGTCCTGCGTGATCAGCTGATTGTAGAGGGTTGCGGCGGTCGCCGTGTTGCTCTGGTCGTCATAAGCGATGAGCTTGATCGGCAGCTTCTTGTCATAAGCTTTGACATACATGCCGCCTTCGGCGTTCTTCTGGTCGATCCACAATTTCAGCCCGTAATGGACCGGCATCGAGATCGAGGCGTAGCGCCCCGATGAGGCGTAGAGCGTGCCGATTTTGATCTCGGCCGGCGCTTCCTGCGCCTGCGGCGCCGTCGCATAGGCGAGTGCGGCCAAGCCTGCGAGCGCGCCGATGATCCTCCCCATCATGAATATCTCCTCTTGATTGGTTGGGCGGACGCTATCACAGGCCTAGGTGATGACAAGGTGAAGCCGGTAAATGGTCCTATGGTCAAGCGCTGCAGATTGCGCCAGAAGGCGCTGGCCTCGCGCGCCGAATTGCGGCAGGAGGTTTGCGCGTTGGCTGAGAAAAAGAGCGGCGGGAGGACTTGATGGGACGCGTTGAGGCGGGCGGGCTTAAGGTCGACAAGGCGCTCCACGATTTTCTCGTCCAAGAAGCGCTGCCCGGCACCGGCATTTCCGCCGATGCGTTCTGGTCGGGTCTCGGCGGCATCGTCCGCGATCTTTCCCCGAAACTGGCCGAGCTTCTGAAGAAGCGCGATGCTTTGCAAGAGAAGATCGATGCCTGGCACAAGGGGCGCGGCGCGGGGTTCGAGCAGAGCGAGTACGAGAGTTTTCTGCGCGAGATCGGCTACGTGCAGCCCGCGCCGCAGGCGGGGCAGATCACCACGCAAAATGTCGACGACGAGATCGCCCGCATCGCCGGGCCGCAGCTCGTCGTGCCGATGTCGAATGCACGCTACGCGCTCAACGCGGCGAACGCCCGCTGGGGCTCCCTTTACGATGCGCTCTACGGCACTGACGCGATCTCGGACGCGGGCGATCTCACGCGCGCCGGCGATTACAATCCGAAACGCGGCGAGCGCGTCATCAAAAAAGCCAAGGATTTTCTGGATCGCGCGGTGCCTCTCGCCGAAGGCAGCCATGGCAAGGTGACGGAATATGCGGTCGAGGACGGTGCGCCGCTTGCGACATTGATCGATGGCAAAGAAATCGGCCTGCGCGATCCGGCGCAGTTCGTCGGTTATATCGGCGAGGCGAATGCGCCGACCGCAATCCTGCTCGTGAACAATGGAATGCATATCGAGCTTGTGATCGACCGCGGTCACCGCATCGGGCGCGACGATCCCGCCGGCCTCGCCGACGTGATCCTCGAGTCCGCGGTGACGACAATCATGGACCTCGAAGACAGCGTCGCTGCTGTCGATGCCGAAGACAAGGTGCTCGTCTATCGCAATTGGCTCGGGCTCATGAAGGGGACGCTGGTTGCCACCGTGCCGAAAGGCAACAAGACGATCGAGCGCAAGCTGCATCCGGACCGCGTCTATAATGGGCCGCGCGGTGGCGAAGTGCGGCTGCCCGGTCGCAGCCTGATGCTGGTGCGCAATGTCGGACATCACATGTACACCGATGCGGTGCTTGACGGCGCTGGCAGTGAAATCCCTGAAGGCATTCTCGATGCCGCTGTGTCTTCGCTGATCGCCATGCACGATTTCAAGAGCAGCGGCGACATTCGTAACAGCCGCGCCGGTTCGGTGTACATCGTAAAACCGAAGATGCACGGCCCCGACGAAGTCGCGCTGACCAGCGAAATTTTCGCTCGCGTCGAGGACATGCTGTCGCTCTCCCGCGACACGCTGAAAATGGGCATCATGGACGAGGAGCGGCGCACCACGGTCAACCTTGAAGCCTGCATTCTCGCGGCGAAATCGCGCGCCGTTTTCATCAACACCGGGTTTTTGGATCGTACCGGAGACGAGATCCACACCTCGATCGAAGCCGGCCCCGTCGTGCGCAAAAACGACATGAAGGGAGAGCCCTGGATCAAGGCTTACGAGGACTGGAACGTCGATATCGGCTTGGCATGCGGCCTTCCCGGCAAGGCGCAGATCGGCAAGGGGATGTGGGCGGCACCCGACAAGATGGCCGACATGATGGAGCAGAAGATCGGCCACCCCAAAGCCGGCGCCAACACTGCGTGGGTTCCGTCGCCGGCCGCGGCGACGCTGCACGCGTTGCATTATCATGAGGTCGATGTCGCGGCGCGCCAGCGCGAGCTGAAAAGCCGCCCGCGCGCAAAACTCAGCGACATCCTCACCATCCCGCTGGCGAAATCGAACTTCCCGCCGGATGCCGTGCAGCAGGAACTCGACAACAATGCCCAGGGGATACTCGGCTACGTCGTGCGCTGGATCGACCAGGGCGTCGGCTGCTCCAAAGTGCCCGACATTCACGATGTCGGCCTGATGGAGGATCGCGCCACCTTGCGCATTTCGAGCCAGCATATCGCCAACTGGCTCTTGCACGGCATCGTCACGCCGCAGCAGGTCGAGGAGACGCTGCGCCGCATGGCGGCGGTGGTCGACCGCCAGAATGCCAGTGATCCGCTTTATAAGCCGATGGCGCCCTCCTTTGATGGTCCGGCCTTCAACGCCGCGCGCGACCTCATCTTCAAAGGCCGCGCGCAGCCGAACGGGTATACCGAGTGGATCCTGCACGCCCGCCGCCGCGAGGCGAAGGCGAAAGGCGCGCCCCCACCGCAGGGCTAATCGGTTCCGGCAGCACCACGCCAAACATCTCGGCAAATTTCTCGCGGCCGAGCGGCGTGATCTTCAGCGCGCGACTCTCCGGGGTTCTGCGCACCCAATCCGCATCGAGAAAATGCGCGCACAACGCCGCGCCGACATGTCCGGCAAGATGCGGGCGCCGCTCGCTCCAATCGAGGCATGGCCGGCAGAAGATGCGCCGCGACTTGCCGCGCGGCGTCAGGTCGACGCCGAGCCCTTCGAGAAACACAACACCCGACGCGGTCACCTCGCCGGCATCGTCGTCGATCGCGACGTGCCCGCGCGCCACCAGCGAGTCGGTGACGCCGACCCCGAGCACGCCCGCGACATGATCGTAGCAAGTCCGCGCGGTGCGCATTTCGGTGTCGATGCGCGTCGGCGGACGATGGCGCGGCGGGCCGTCGCCGGCAAGCGTCAGCACTGATTCGAGCGCCTCCGCGACACGCGGGGAGGCCAAGCGGAAATAGCGGTGGCGCCCCTGCTTCTCCATTGCGAGCAGGCTCGCCGCAGTGAGTTTGGCGAGATGCGAGCTCGCCGTCTGCGGCGTCACCCGCGCGGTGAGCGCCAGCTCGAGCGCGGTCAGCGCGCGCCCGTCCATCAAAGCGGCGAGCATGTGCGCGCGGGCAACGTCGCCCATGAGCGAGGCGATTTCCGCGAGGTCGACGCCTATTCGTGCCATGTGCGTGTCTCCTTCGCGTGCAGGATAGAGCAGGGTGCAAGCGCGCGGGGAAATATCACTTCGATGCGCGCCGAACCCTCCGTCACGTCCGCCGCTGCGTCGGGCGAGCGGCGGGCGGGAAATTGAACTCCACGCCGGCCGCTTCCATTTCCTCGACCTTCCGCCAGAGCACCGGGAAGACCAGCTTCTGGATCATCGTCAGATTTTGCCAAAAGCAGCGCGCCTTAGGATGCACGCATTCGCCGGCGCGTTGGCAGAACCGGAGCTCGCAATAAGCGACGGCGCCGAGCCGCGTCATCAGCTTGCGCAAGGCCGCCGCTTCTTCCGCTTTGCGCACGGGATCGAAGCGCGCCATCCGCGCGAGCCCGTGCAGCTCGTCATCGGCCTGAATTTTGTCGTAGGCCTCCTTTTCGGAGAGGCCTTCTATGGCCCGCATGACGACGGGGTCGTATCTGTCCATTGTTCGTATTCCTTGCGTTGTCCTCCCTTTGGTCTTTTCCGCGCCGATCGTTTGCTCTCCCTCTCCCTTCGCGGGAGAGGGTGCCGCGGCGTAGTCGCGGCGGGTGAGGGGATTGTGGCGAAACCCCTCATCCGCCCTTCGCTGACGCGAAGGGCACCTTCCCCCGCAAGGGGGGAAGGGGCGCGCGTCATCCTTGGTGCGCATCGCTGCGCCAATTCAAAGAACGAAAGGACACGGGCGCCGGGCGGCCGATCCTGATTTTTTTAAGCCGGTCGCCCGGCGCCTCGTGTAGCGGCGATTTCTGACTCCCGCGTCCCGCACTTCACGGATTTCGGTGTCGCCACCTCATCCGCTCGCAGCCCGTCTAGCAGGCGGCCCGGTCGTATTGCCGGGCGGGCGGGTCACTCGGCGCCTTCGCCTCCTCCACGCACACAGGTTTCGCCGCGCGCGGGTCGAGGCAAGACGCCGTTTGCAAGAGCCTCCCGAGGCGCGGGTTCGGATGCCCACGCCGCAGGCGCCGCTCCCGCCCGCACCGCCCGGCACCGAAACCGGGCGATGCCCTTAAGTGGGCGGGAACGGCGGGTATGTAGGATTATATTCCAGAAATGTCAAGAGGGCGCGTTCGCGACGGCTGATGCCACGGCTCGCAAGGCGAGAAGGTAACCCTCAGGGCCGAGGCCGCAAATCACACCCGTTGCAATGGTCGAGACAAGCGAATGTTGATAGAGCTTGTCGCGTTTATGAATATTCGTGATGTGCACCTCGATCAGCGGCTTCTGAATGAGTTTCAGCGCGTCGAGAATGGGTACGGAGCTGAAGGAGAAGCCGGCGGGATTTATGATTACACCGGCCTCGTTCTCGAACGCCTCCTGTAACCAGTCGACCATTTGGCCTTCGTGATTGGTCTGCCGGAATTGACAATGGAGGCCAAGCTCTTTTGCCAATGCCAGGCATTTTTCTTCAATCTCGGCAAGCGTCGTCGTCCCATAGAGATGCGGCTCGCGCTTACCAAGCATGTTCAGGTTCGAGCCGTTGAGAATAAAGACCGAGCTCATTTCAAGCATCCCATGAAGGCTTGCGCGGCAGGAACGCTCACTATGCCGCTTCGCCCACAATCATGCGAACGCTGTCGACGCGATTCATATCGACGCCGCGCGTCTCAGGTGCGGTGAGGATCATAGTGAGCGACAGCAAGTTCCATGCGACACAGAGCGCCACCACTCCCCAGGGCGACCCGCCGGACAGACTGACGAGCCACACTGCGAGAATCGGCATGGGGCCGCCGGCGATCAGATTAGCTCCGGTATATGCCAGCGCAGAACCTGAATAGCGAACATTCGTCGGGAACGCTTCGGCGAACGCAACGGGCTGGATGCCACTCTGGAACTGCGTGAAGCCAAGGAACAGGCCCATGATAATCAGCATGGGAATGAAGCTCTTCGTGTCCAGGATCGGGAAGTAGATAAAGAGGATAACCAGCGTGGCACACGAACCGACGGCGAGTGCGTTCTTACGCCCAATGCGATCGCTGAGCAGTCCACCGGCCATCGCGCCGATGATCGCGCAGACATTCGCACCCATCAGAAGCGCAAATCCCGTCTGCTTCGGGATACCAAGCGGGCCTGTGATATAGCTCAGGGAGTAAACGACGATGAGATAGAAGATCGCGGCCGGTCCGCAAAAGAAGAACATCCAACGCAAGACTTCCCGCCAATGCAGCCGGATCGCATCGCGCAGCGGGCTGCCGACTTCGGCGACCTTAGTTTCTTCCAGCGCGACAAAGGCCGGCGTCTCGCTGACCTTCAAGCGAATATAGAGGCCGACGGCGACCAGAATAAAGCTCAGAAGAAAAGGGATTCGCCAGCCGTAGGATTCAAAGTCGGCTGCAGCCATGGTCGAGGCGAGCAGGAAAAGAACCGCGTTCGCCAGGATTTGGCTCAGCGGTGAACAGGTGCCGAGGAGGCC
Source organism: Methylobacteriaceae bacterium (assembly GCA_034669505.1). Classification (GTDB taxonomy): domain Bacteria; phylum Pseudomonadota; class Alphaproteobacteria; order Rhizobiales; family Beijerinckiaceae; genus JAFASC01. The sequence continues at coordinate 6,444 of JAXDNJ010000014.1, read as the reverse complement.
CGAATATTTGCCGCGTCGGTCCGGCGGCGCATGTTCAAGCGCCATCAGCTGAGCGCCCGTCGATTCGCCGCCAAGCGCAAAGCCTTGAATGATGCGTAACGTGACGAGAAGGATCGGCGCCCATACGCCGATGCTCGCATAAGTCGGCAGCAGACCGATCAGAACCGATGCCAAGCCCATGACCGTAACGGTCGCGAGTAACAGGTTTCGCCGCCCAAGCTTGTCGCCAAGGTGGCCGCAGATGATCGCGCCGAGGGGCCGGGCAGCGAGGCCGACGCCGAACGTTGCGAGCGAGGCCAGCAACGCGGCGGTCGGATCCATGGTTGGGAAGAAGAGCTTCGGAAGGACCGTCGCGGACACCGCGCCGTAGAGCGTAAAGTCGAACCATTCCAATGCGGTGCCGATCGTCGCGGCGCTTACCGCTCGGGTTGCCATGCGCTCGCGCCCGGCGGCCCCTGATATCACTTCCATCACGATCCTCCCCGTAAACCCCGCCTCCATAGCAGAATGGAAATAATTTCACAAACAGAAATACATTCTATATTGAAAGAGGACCCCGAACAGCTAGGTTTGGCCAGGAAGGGGATTCGATGTCAGGTATTCTGGAACGCAGCCTCGCCGTATTGGAAATGCTCGCGGCGCACCCGGAGGGCTGCTCTCTGTCGGCGCTGTCGACGGCGGCAAACATGCCGGTCAGCGCTGCCCACAGGCTGCTCGTGGATTTGAGCCGTTGCGGCTACGTGCGCCAGGACCGCGATCACGGCGAGTACACGCTGACGATCAAACTGGTAGCGCTTGGACTCGGCTTTCTCAGCCGCTCCGGAGTGGTCGATGTGGCGCAGCCGCTCCTCGACACTCTCGCCAATGAGTGCGGTGAACTTGTTCGCTTGGCTGTCGTCGACGGAAACGATCTCATCTTTGTTGCGAAGGCGCAGGGAGCGAAGAGCGGATTGCGCTATGACCCTGACATGGGCCTTTCCGTTCCGCTCTCGTGTAGTGCGGCCGGCCACGCATGGCTGTCGACGATGAGCGAAGACAAGGCGCTGGAAATAGTCGCCCGTCAGGGATTCGGCGCGCCGGAAAAGTATGGTCCGAAGGCGCCGACCAGCGTGAAGGCGCTGTTGGCGTATATTCGAAGTGCCCGGAAGCGCGGCTTCAGCATGATTGTCGAGGTTTTTACGCCGGGCATGACCGCGATGGCAGCGCCTGTTCGCCGTCACGATGGCAACGCGATCGGTGTGGTAACGATCGCGGGCCCGCTTTTTCGACTAACGGAAGAGCGGATGCTTGCTCTCGGTCCTCGGCTTGTCGCGGCAGCAGCGGCCGTCGCCGAGACGAGCAGCGCGTCGCCGTGGTTCAAGACTCACGCCGCTTAGGGAGATGCGCGCGTGAGACCTTCTGGGTATTGACACAGCAGCCTAGGTTGATATCAACATAATCAGCAGGCTGCCCCAGGGCGAGCGGCGGCGACGCGGACCAGAACCGGAGTGAAATGACAGAGACTACAACAACTCGATTCAGCGACATGCAGGTGGTGCCGGTGGCCGCCCAAGCAACAGCGATCGTGCGCAAAGAGGTGCTGCCAGCCGAAATGCGGGCGGCCCAGCAGCATGCGCGCTCTCTCCTGGCGAACGCGTTGAAGGACGCCGATGTCAGCACTCCGGCACAATCCTTCACCATGTGGCGTTCCGGAGCGGACGGCAAAATCGACTACGCGCCGGGCGTCTTTGTCCCGCCATCCATGCACGCGGCAGGGGACGTCAGTCTCTACACCTTGCCCGAGGGCCGCGCCGCGTATGTGAAACTAACGGCAGGTTACGAAGCGCTGCCTGAGGCCTGGCAGCATCTCTTCGAGAGCTGCAAAGCGCAAAAGCTCGAACTCGCCGGCATCAATTGGGAAGTCTACAAGACGGCCGAAGCGGGATCGGGCGAGACGGCAACCGATCTCTACGCGTTGCTCGCGTGAGCAAACCTCTCCCCTTGTGCGGGGAGAGCGGGATGCGCACGGTGATCCGGCCCGCGGAGTTCGTGCGCGCGCTTTCTCACAGCCGTCGTGCCCGGCCTTGGGCCGGGCATCCACGAAAAGCAAATGGATAGCGGCATGCCGGCTTTCGTGGATGGCCGGGCCAGGGCCGGCCATGACGAGCCCTTATTGCCCGACCACACTTCGCGCCCTAGGCTTTAGACAAAGCGCGGCGCCGCCAAGCCGCGCAACAAGCTAGGGAGGAGCCGATGACCACGCGCCGCAATTTCCTTGGGCTTGCCGGCCGAAGCGTACTCTTCTGCAGCTGCGGTCTCCTCGATGCTGCGCATGCTCAAGGTGCGGGCGGCCCTCGTCAGCGCGTGACAATCAAGGGGCGGGGCATCAAGACGATCGACGTGCATTCCCATTGCGTGTTTCGCGAGACGATCCCGCTGCTCGGCAAAGATGCCGGCGTGCTGACGCCGCCGGTGCGTGGCGCCGAGGAGGCTTTTGTCGATATCGCACAGCGCCTCGCCGCCATGGACGCGCAGGGCGTCGACATCGAGGTCCTCTCGGTCAACCCGTTCTGGTACGGCCGCCCGCGCGATGAGGGCGCGGAAATGGTGCGCATCAATAATGAAAAGATGGCCGAGCTTTGCGCCAGCAAGCCGGACCGCTTCGCCGGCTTCGCCTCGCTGACGCTGCAGGCGCCGGATCTCGCGGTGAAGGAACTGGAGAATGCCGTCAAGCGACAGGGCCTCAAAGGCGCGGCGATCGGTGATCGCGTGGCCGACATGGAGTTTTCCGATCCGCGCTTACACCCGGTCTGGGCGAAAGCCGAGGAACTCGGCGCGGCTTTGTTCATCCATCCGCAGGGCCTGCCGGAACTGTCGAAGCGGCTTTCCGGCAATGGTTGGCTCGGCAACACGATCGCCAATCCGCTCAACACGACGATTGCGCTATCGCATCTGATTTTCGAGGGCACGCTCGACCGCTTCCCCGGCCTGAAAATCATCGCGGCGCATGGCGGCGGGTATCTGCCCTCTTATGCGGACCGCTCCGACCACGCCTGCCTCGTCGGCCCTGCCGGTTGCAATCCGGACGTGAAGCTGAAGAAACAGCCGACGGAATATTTGAAGCAGATTTACATGGACTCGCTGGTCTTCACGCCCGAAGCGCTGCGGCATCTGGCGGCGCAAGTCGGCCCGGAGCAGATCGTGCTCGGCAGCGACTATCCCTATCCCTGGCAGCTGAAGCCGGTGGATCACGTGATGGGTTGCGATTTCCTGAATGACGACCAGAAGGCCGGCATTCTGGGCGACACCGCCGCGCGCGTCTTGCAGATCGCAATGGACGAGACGTCGCGCAAGCACTGACGTGTTCCGGAGGACGCGCCCCGTGAAAACAAAACGCATCGTCGCCGGCCTGCTCGCCGCGGGCCTCGCATTCGCCCCACTCGCGGCGATCGCGGCCGAGATCCACGTCATGTCGTCGGCCGGCTTCAAGGCGGCCTATCTCGAGCTGGTTGCGCAATTCGAGCAAAAGACCGGCCACCACGTCGTCAATGCGTGGGGCCCCTCGATGGGAGCAACGCCGCAGGCGGTGCCGAACCGTCTCGCGCGCGGCGAGCCGGCCGATGTCGTCATCGGCGTGCGCGAGGCGCTGGACAAGCTCGCCGCCGAGGGCAAGGTCGACGGCAAGAGCGAGACAAATCTGGCGAAATCGCTGATCGGCGCCGCGGTGCGGGCCGGTGCGCCGCACCGCGATATGTCGAGCCTCGAGGCGTTCAAACGCGCGCTCGAGCAAGCGAAGTCGATCGCCTATTCCGACAGCGCGAGCGGCGTCTATATCGAGACGGTGGTCTATCCGAAGCTCGGTGTGTCGGACGCGGTGAAGGCAAAGAGCCGCGCGATTCCCGCCGATCCCGTTGGTGAAATCGTCGCACGCGGCGAGGCGGAGCTCGGCTTCCAACAACTGAGCGAGCTGAAGCCGGTCAAGGGCATCGACCTGCTCGGACCGATCCCGGCCGAGGTGCAGAAGGTGACGACGTTCACCGCCGGGTTGGCAACGGCCGCGAAGGAGCGCGAAGCCGGCCAGGCGCTGATCACGTATCTCGCGGCGCCCGAGGCGGTCGAGGCGATCCGCCGCAGCGGCATGGAGCCCGCGGCGGCGGAGTAGCGCGCCCCGCCTTGCGCTCTCGCCCGCCCGTCCTTAAACCTACGGCATCCCTTACGCCGGCTGGTTTCGGCGACTGAGTTGGAGCCGTTGATGATCCACGTCACCTTTCCCGACGGCGCTTCGCGCGCCTATGAGCCCGGCGTCTCCGGCCTCGATATTGCCAAATCGATCTCGCCCTCTCTCGCCAAGCGCACGGTCGCGATGCTGCGCGATGGCGCGCTCGCCGATCTCGCTGAGGCGCTCGACCACGACGCCCAAATCGAGTTCATCTCGCGCGAGGACCCGCGCGCGCTGGAGCTGATCCGCCACGACGCCGCGCATGTGATGGCCGAGGCGGTGCAGGGGCTTTATCCCGGCACGCAGGTGACGATCGGGCCGGTGATCGAGAACGGGTTCTACTACGACTTCTTCCGCAACGAGCCGTTCGCGCCGGAGGACTTTGCGCAAATCGAGAAGCGCATGCGCGAGATCATCGCGCGCGACAAGCCGTTCACGAAAGAGGTGTGGTCGCGCGACAAAGCGCGCGCCTGGTTCGAGACGCATGGCGAGGCGTTCAAGGTCGAGCTCGTCGATGCGATCCCGCCGGACCAGGATTTGAAAATCTACAAGCAGGGCGACTGGCTCGATCTATGCCGCGGCCCGCACATGAATTCGACGGGCAAGGTTGGCAACGCGTTCAAGCTGATGAAAGTCGCCGGCGCGTATTGGCGCGGCGATTCGAATAAGCCGATGCTGTCGCGCATCTATGCGACGGCTTTCGCGCGCCAGGAAGAGCTCGACGCCTATTTAAAGCAGCTCGAAGAGGCGGAGCGGCGCGATCATCGTCGCTTGGGGCGCGAGATGGACCTCTTCCATTTCCAGGAGGAGGGCCCGGGCACGGTCTTCTGGCATCCGAAGGGCTGGACGCTCTTCCAGACGCTGATCTCCTACATGCGCCGGCGCCAGCAGGAGACGGGCTACATCGAAGTCAACACGCCGCAGGTGCTCGATCGCGGTTTGTGGGAAGCGTCCGGGCATTGGCAGACATTCCGCGAGAACATGTTCATCACGCAAACCGAAGACGAACGCGTCTTCGCGCTGAAGCCGATGAATTGTCCCGGGCACGTGCAGATATTCAAGAATGGGCTGAAATCGTATCGCGACCTGCCGCTGAAGATCGCCGAATTCGGCATCGTGCACCGCTATGAGCCGTCAGGTGCACTGCACGGCATCATGCGCGTGCGCGCCTTTACGCAGGACGATGCGCACATCTTCTGCACCGAAGATCAGATCATGGATGAGAGCATCGAGGTCAACGATCTCATCCTGTCGATTTATCGTGACTTCGGCTTCGAAGACGTCGTCGTGAAGCTCTCGACGCGGCCGCAAAAGCGCGTCGGCTCAGACGAGGCCTGGGACAAGGCGGAAGCCGCGCTTTCCCGCGTGCTGCAAGAGCTCGCGTCACGTGGGCTCAAGACCGGCGTCAATCCGGGCGAGGGCGCGTTCTACGGACCGAAGCTCGAATATACGCTGCGCGATGCGATCGGCCGCGAATGGCAATGCGGCACGACGCAAGTCGACTTCAACATGCCCGGCCGCTTCGGTGCCTTCTATATCGGGCCCGACAGCGAGAAGAAGGTGCCGGTGATGATCCACCGCGCGATGTTTGGCTCGCTCGAGCGCTTCACCGGCATTCTGATCGAGCATTATGCCGGCCATCTGCCGCTGTGGCTCTCGCCGCTGCAGGCCGTCGTCTGCACGATCACGCAAGACGCCGACGATTACGCAACCGAGCTGATGGCGGTGGCGCGCAAACGGGGGCTCAGGGTCGACGGCGATCTGCGCAACGAGAAGATCAATTATAAAGTGCGGGAACATTCGCTGGCGAAGGTGCCGGTGCTGATCGTCGTCGGCCGCAAGGAGGCGGCGGAGCGCAGCGTGTCGGTCCGCCGCCTCGGCTCGCAGGCGCAGGTCTCGATGGGGTTCGACGAGGCGCTGAAGCAGCTCGCGGAAGAGGCGACGCCGCCGGATGTGCGGCGTGAACGCGCGGAGGTGATGCGGGAAGCGGCGGAATAAGCGCTAACGCTGATGGTTAGCGACCCTTCTCCCTCGATGGGAGAAGGTGTCGTTGCGAAGCAACGACGGACGAGGGTGAAGCAGCTTCAACAACCCCTCATCCGAGCCACGCTGACGCGCGGGCCACCTTGTAACTTGTCTCTCGCCGAATGCGCTATTGTTGCGGATGCGGTGATGGACCGGAGACCGCAGCCACCTGGGGCGTTTGAGCCCGTGGAGAAGCCGGGGTCTCTGTCCATCGTTCCATC
>JAXDNJ010000013.1:0-58400 GCA_034669505.1 Methylobacteriaceae bacterium | reverse complement strand
TGGTCTCAAGGATCGCGTGATCGGTCGCATCGTCGGCCCCGACAATCATTTGCGTCGACTGCCCTGCTGGCGCGAACGTCTTGCGTTCCTCTTTTGCTTCTTCGATTGTCGTGCGCAGCCGTCCCATGGAGCGGCGGATGTCGCGAATGCTTTTGCGCGGCGCGAGACGATCCAAACTTTCCGGCTTCGGCAGCTCGATGTTTACGCTGACCCGGTCCGCATGGAGTCCGGCTTCGGTCAAAAGTCTTTCATCCGCGTTCGGAATCAGTTTCAGATGGATATAGCCGCGGAAGTCGTGCTCCGTGCGCAGCGCGCGGACGACACGCAGCATCTCCTCCATCGTGTAGTTCGAGTCTTTGATGATGCCGGAGGAGAGAAACAGCCCCTCGATGTAATTGCGCTTGTAGAAGGATAGCGTCAGCCGCACGACCTCCTCGACCGAGAACCGCGCACGCCGCACGTTGCTCGACGAGCGGTTCACGCAATAGAGGCAGTCATAAATGCAGGAATTGGTGAGCAGGATTTTGAGGAGCGACACGCAGCGTCCGTCCGGCGTGTAGCTATGGCAGATGCCCATCCCTTCGGTCGAGCCGACGCCCTTCCCGCCGCGCGAATCGCGTTTGGCGCCGCCGCTCGAAGCGCAGGACGCATCGTATTTCGCGGCATCCGCCAGAATCTCGAGTTTGCTTTTCAGGTCCATGCGGAGGCATATAGCAGTTCCGCATTTGTTCTCAAGCCGGCCGGGTACTCCCGCTCTCCGCCTCACATGTTGTCGCCAGCAAGCGCGTCGCAGACGGCTTGCGTCACCTCTTCCGTGGTCGCCTTGCCGCCGAGATCGGGCGTGTGAAGCGAGGGATCGGCGGTGACGCGCTCGACCGCCCGCATCAACCGATCCGCCGCTGCCCTCTGCCCGAGATGCTCGAGCATCATGCTGCCCGACCAGAACGTCCCGACGGGGTTGGCGATGCCTTTCCCCACAATGTCGAACGCCGAGCCGTGGATGGGCTCGAACATCGACGGAAACGTGCGCTCCGGATTGAGATTGGCCGTCGGCGCGATGCCGATCGAACCGGCGAGCGCCGCTGCAAGATCGGACAGGATGTCGGCGTGGAGATTGGTGGCAACGATCGTGTCGAGCGTTTCGGGGTGCATGGTCATGCGAATGGTCATCGCGTCCACCAGCATCTTGTCCCAGGTGACATCCGGGTAATCGCCCGCGACCTCGGCGGCGATTTCGTCCCACATCACCATCGCGTGGCGCTGCGCGTTCGATTTGGTCACGACCGTCAGGCGCTTGCGCGGGCGGGCGCGCGCGAGATCGAAAGCAAAGCGCATGATCCGCGCGACGCCGTTGCGCGTAAACATCGAGACGTCGGTGGCGACTTCCTCCGGCAGCCCCCGATGCACGCGGCCGCCGACGCCGGCATATTCGCCTTCCGAATTCTCGCGCACAATGATCCAGTCGAGTTCCGGCCCGGACACGTGACGCAAGGGGCTGGTGATGCCGGGCAACACGCGCGTCGGGCGCACGTTGGCGTATTGATCGAAGGGCTGGCAGATCGCCAGCCGCAGGCCCCAGAGCGTCACATGGTCCGGCACATCCGGCGCGCCGACGGCACCGAAATAGATCGCGTCGACATCCCTCAATTTTTCGAGGCCATCCTCCGGCATCATGACGCCGTGCTTCTTGTAATAATCCGATCCCCAGTCGAAATGGTGGAAGCTGAAGGAGAAGCCGCCGTCCCGGGCGGCGCATGCCTCCAGCGCGCGGATGCCCGCGGCGATCACTTCGCTGCCGATGCCGTCACCGGGAATCGCCGCAATCCGATAAAGCTTCACCCGTCCCTCCCATCGTTTTGCGCGATATTGGCAGAGAAGCGGTCGTTGAGGCAAAGGGGCTCATGAGCCGGTGAGGGTTGACGCCCGGGCGGCTGCTCGGGCAATCAGCGGGGAAAAGGTCGAGGAACGCTCATGCTCAATACCGTCCCGGGCTTCGCGCGTATCGGCGAGGAGAATGCATTTGCCGTGCTGGCGCGCGCGACGGAGTTGCAGCGCCAGGGCCGCGACATCATCAATCTCGGCATCGGGCAGCCGGATTTTCCCACGCCGCCGCATATCGTGGAAGCGGCAGTGAAGGCGTTACGCGACGGGCATCATGGCTACACACCTGCGACCGGCATTCTCGCGCTGCGGGAGGCGATCGCGGCTGACTATGTCAGGCGGCATGGTGCCGAAGTCTCGCCCGAGCACGTGATGGTGATGCCTGGCGGCAAGGTGACGATGTTCACCGCAATCCTGATGTTCGGCGAGCCTGGCGCCGACATCCTTTATCCCGATCCCGGTTTTCCGATCTATCGCTCCATGATCGAATATACCGGCGCGCGGCCCGTGCCGGTGCCGATCCGTGAGGAGAATGGTTTTGCCTTCTCCGCCGACGAAACGTTGGCGCTGATCACGCCGCAAACGCGGCTCCTCATCTTGAATTCGCCGGCGAATCCGACCGGCGGCGTGACGCCGAAGGAAGAGATCGACAAGTTAGTAGCGGGCTTGGCGCGCTTTCCCGACGTCGCGATCATGTCCGACGAAATCTATGCGCAGATGACTTATGACGGCCTCGCGCACCAGACGCTGCTCGCATATCCCGAGATCCGCGAGCGTCTGATCCTGCTTGACGGCGCCTCAAAGACATATGCGATGACGGGTTGGCGGCTCGGCTGGTCGCTGTGGCCGCAAGGCCTTTATGAGAACGCGCGTAAGCTCGCGGTGAACTGCTTTTCCTGCACCAATGCGCCGACGCAATTTGCCGGCATCGCCGCACTCGAAGGACCGCAGGATGCGGTGAAAAGTATGGTGGCGGAATTCGACCGGCGGCGGCGCATCGTTGTCGAGGGACTGAACCGGTTGCCCGGCATCTCAGCGGTAACGCCGAAAGGCGCCTTCTACGCTTTTCCGAACGTCTCGCGCACCGGCTGGCCGGCCAAGAAGCTTGCCTCGACGCTGCTTGAAGAGGCGGGCGTCGCGACGATCGGCGGCCCGGATTTCGGCGTCCACGGCGAAGGGTATCTGCGGCTTTCTTATGCGAACTCGGCGGAGAACATCGTCGCCGCGCTTGGGCGCATCGGGGAATTTTTGGCCGCGCGCAAGGCGGCGTAGTCACTCCGCCGCACTCTCTCCGCCATAGCGATGCAATTCCTTCCCGTGCGCCTTGAGCCACGCTTCGGCGCGATCCGCCTGGGGACAGAGCTTGCCCGTCAATTTCCAGTATCGTGCCGAATGGTTCATGTGCACGAGATGCGCCACTTCGTGCGCCGCAAGATAATCGAGCACGTAAGCCGGCGCCAGAATCAGCCGCCAGGAAAAGTTGAGCCGGCCTTCGGAAGAACACGACCCCCAGCGGCTCGTCGTATCGCGCAAGCCGACGGGGCGGTTGGGCAGATTGAGCTCGCGCGTGTAGTGCAGCACGGCCGCTTCGAGATCGCGTTTCGCCTCGCGCTTCAGGAAATCGCGCACGCGCCGCGCGACATGGGCGCGAGCACCGGCAACGCATAACGCGCGCTCCGCTTGCGAGAGTAAGCCGGGCTCCGCCGCCTCGGCCCACACTGTTCCGCGCCGGTTCGCGCAATGCGCGATCTCGTGCGGAATGCCGCGCAAGGGGATCGTCGCACCGGGCTCGAATGCGATCCCCGGCGGCAATCGCCGCAGACGCGCGCCGATCCAGGCGCCCTGCCGCTCGGCGAAAGCGCGCGCCTCGGTCAGCGAAGCGCGGGTCGGCATCGTCAGCACGACTTCGCCGCTGGCGTCCTTGACGCGCAGCGTGTAGCGGCGTGCCGAGGCGACCCGCTTCAGATTGACTTTGTAGGTCGAGCCGTCGTGGCGAACGTCGAAGCTCGCAATTCGCGGCCTTCGAGGTGTTACCCGAGAGGTCTTGCGCAGGCCGTCGCGGAAAAGCCGCAGCATCCGCGAAGCGTTACTCTAAATGCGGTGAGTCGCCAATCTCGGTCCCGTACGAAGCGCACACTAAGCGCCCGCGGCGGCGAGGCTCACGAGACGCGGGGCGGGCCGGCGGACGGAATCGATGCGCTCATGGAAGGCGCAGATGCGCGGCGCGATCTCTTTACGGAACCGCGAGCCGTTGAAGACGCCATAATGGCCGACGCCCTCCTGCTCGTAATGCTCCTTCCGGTCCGCCGGTATGTTGGAGCAAAGTTCCTGCGCCGCGAAGGTCTGACCGATACCGGAAATATCATCCTTCTCGCCTTCGACGCTCAACAAGCCGACATTCCGGATCGTCTTCAGGTCGACGAGCTCGCCACGATGCCGCATATTGCCTTTGGGCAGATCATGGCGGACGAAGACGGAATCGACGGTCTGCAGGTAATATTCGGCGGTCAGATCCATCACCGCCATGTACTCATCATAGAAGTCGCGATGCTTCTCGGCGGAGTCGCCGTCGCCGCGCACGAGATGCTTGAACATATCGACATGCGCGGTCACGTGGCGATCGAAGTTCATCGCCATGAAGCCGGAAAGCTGCAGGAAGCCGGGGTAGACGCTGCGACCCATGCCGGGATACGGGAACGGCACTTCGTGGATGCAATTCTCGCGGAACCAGGCGGAGCCGCGCTTCTCGGCGAGCAGATTGACCGCGGTCGGGCTTCGGCGCGTATCGATCGGCCCCCCCATCAGGGTCATCGAGGCCGGCGCGTTCGCATCGCCCTCCGCTTCCATTCGCGCGACGGCACAGATGAGCGGCACGGCGGGCTGGCAGACGCCGAGGGTGTGCAGCGGGATGCCGTCGTGCTCGCGCGACAATTCATGGCAGATGGTGATGAGGTAATCGACGTAATCGTCGAGATCGAAATGACCATGGGCGAGCGGCACCATCCGCGCATCGGCCCAGTCGGTGATGTAGACGTCGTGGGTCTTGAGGAACTGCTCGACCGTGCCGCGCAAGAGGGTTGCATAGTGACCGGACATCGGCGCGACGATGAGGAGCTTCGGCTGTGGGCGGCGCAGCCGCGTCGTGGCGCGCTCGAAACGGATGAGCCGGCAGAAGGGACGCTCCCACACGACGGTCTCGGTGACCGCCACCTCTTGCCCCTCAACAACGGTCTTCGGCAGGCCGAAGGCGGGCTTGCCGTAGCGGCGCGTCATCCGTTCGAACAGTTCGGCGGAGGCCGCAAGGTTGCGGCCGAGATAGGTGTGGCGCAGCGGATTGAGCGGGTTTTTGAAGGCCATGGCCGTTGCGTCGGAGACGGCTCGAGCGGGCGCAAGCGCCATGTGCATCCACTCGTAGACCTGATAGGGATAGCCGTACATCAGACCGCCTCTGCCAAATTTTCAGCACCCGCTGCATCTTTACTGTGCAGCGCAGCGTAAAACTAAAGCTGCCGCTGTCAACGCAGCTAGGGCCATGCGGTTCAGCATATTCTGTGGAGTGTGGCTTTTTGGTTGCCACGTTTACAGGCACAGCTGCGGGATCGCCGAGCGACGATTCACATAGGCTTGGGAGCACACGGCGCGAGTGCTGGCTGAACCCTATTTGTCGTTCTCGGCGTTCAATTTATCGGGAGGAATCGCGGCATCCGGCGAAGATTTGGGCCCGTTTTCAGTCGCGGGCACGCTCTTTGACTCCCTCGTCGCCGGGTTCGGCGTCCGCCGCGGATCGGTGGGTTGCGGCGGCATTCTGCTGCCGGAGGATTTGCGCTCAGCCATGATCTGAAAATCGTGCGGGTGCGATAAAAGTACAGAGCAGCGCCTAAACGACCGCAACCAGCTGATTCTACGCGATTTTGCTATTTCGCGCCGGCGTCTGTTGCCCCTGCGACACTCTCGTCATAAATTGCCAAGGTGTTAGGGCCGAAGCTCTTGGCTTCGAGAGCCCTCGAGGGACATGGCGGATGCGGTGGGCGGCCCGCAGGCGCGATGCGTGAGGGCCTGAATTCCATGCAATACGATTTCCGTGACGACCGGCTTTATCTGCAGCGCACGTCGGAAGAGAAGGAGCCGCTCTTGCAACGGCTGAACCGGGTCGAGGGCCAGGTCCGCGGCCTCCGGCAGATGATCGAGAACGACCGCTATTGCGGCGATGAAGTCCAGCAGGCAAGCGCGATCACCGCGGCGGTGCGCGAGGTCGCGTTGCTCATGATTTCGCAGCATCTCGAAGCCGGCGTCGGGTTCGCCGCCGACAATGGCGGACGCAAAGGGGCGGTCGACGAGATGATCGGCTTGCTGCGCATCGCCATGCGCCAACAATGAATATGGGAGGATCGATGCTCTATGTGATCGCGACGGCAAGCATAAAGCCGGAGAAGCGCGACGATTTCAAACGTGGCGCGGCGGCCTGCATTGCCGAGACTCGCAAGGAGGAGGGCTGCCTCCTCTATGACTTGCACGAAAGCACGACCGATCCGACGCGCTTCGTGTTTGTCGAGAACTGGACCACGCGCGACGCGCTCGGCGCTCACGCGCGCTCGCCGCATCTGAAGGAATGGCGCAAGATTGTCCAGGAGTGCACCAACGCACCAACAAAGATCGAGATCATCACGCCGGGCGACGTCGAGACGCTGTAAGCACATCTTGCCTCTCCCTCGGCAAGATGCTGAGCTTGCGCATCATTCCTGGGGCTTCACATGAAAAGAATCGTACTCGCCGCGGCGCTTTTGGCCGGCTTTATGAGCGCGCCGGCTTTTGCACAAACCAAAGTCGGCGACTGGGAAGTCGAGAAACGCGACAAGGACGAGCACTGCAACGCCACCCGTGCCTACAAGGACGCCGAGGACGAGGATCGCCAGAACGTCATCGTGCTCACCTATTCCAAGGACGCGATCGTCATCGTCCTGGTCTACGAGGGCTGGGAATGGGGAAAGGACGACAAGTTCGTCAAAGCCAAATTCAGCACCGACAAAAGCACGATCATGAAAAGTGCCAAATGGCAGGTGATGGACAAGACCACCTTGCGCGGCGTTTTCGAATTTAATCAGTCCATCCTCGATGCGCTGGGCAAGGCGAAGCGGCTTTCGATCGATTTCGAAGACGACGACGATGACGACAGCACCGAGTTCGACATTCCGCGCGCCGGCGAGGCGCTCGCCGCGCTGAAATTCTGCGAGGAAAACCGGAAGTAGGCCCCGCTGACCCAAGCGCAGAAAAGCAAAGGGCTCCCTCACGGGAGCCCCTTTCTGTGGCCACTCAGGTTCCTCAGTCGTCGTCATCCCAGCGGCGGCGCTCGCCGTAGCCGCGGTCGCGATCCCAGCCACGGTGATATCCGCGGTCGCCGTCCCAATCGCGGCGATAGACGCTGCGGCCTTCGACTCCGCGCATGACGCCGCGGGCGATCGCCTCGCCCGGATTGTCGGCTTGGTTCCAGCAGCGGCCATAGTCGTTGCAGACCATCCGCACGGGGGTCGCCATCGTGTCGGTGGACGGGGCAGTCATCGGCATCGCGAAGGCGCCGGCGGACAGGGCGCAGCCGAAGCCGGCGCTCAAAACAGCAAGTTTGATGTTCATCCCGAGTCTCCCTTTGCTCTGCCGGAAATGACGAATTGGCGATTTTGTTCCCTGCCCGCACCCCGGGCGCGGGAGCCTTAGCCGATCTACCGATGCAACCTTAAACGCAGGAATTGGTTCATGAGGCGACGCGACTATCGGGAGATTCCGCAAATGAAAGTTATCGCTATCGCCGCGGCAGCGGCGGGTCTTGCTGCGCTCACCTTCAGCGTTCCGGCCGAAGCCGGATGCCTGAAGGGCGCCCTTGTCGGCGGCATCGCCGGCCACTTCGTCGGCCACGGCGGCGTTGGCGCCGCGGCGGGATGCGCCTACGGCATGCACCGCAGCCGGCAGGACCGCGCCATGCGCAACGACATGAATACGGGCCGCAGCGGCTACGGCGGCTACAGCGGCTCGCGGTACTGACCCAACGCAACTAGAGTCACTGAAGGAAAAGCTCGGCACATCTTGCCGAGCTTTTTTATTGGGCGCAACATTTCCGGGGACGCATGGAGCCAAGCGGAATGCGATCGGGGGTCGGGGCGGACGCGTATTGCTCTGGTCCCGGATCGCGCCTCGCGTCCGGGACGATGGGCCTAACTGGCCAGGTCGCGGGTGAGGGGACCTGGCCCGCATTCCACGTTTTGCGAACGGTCAACCCAGCCTAAACTGCGCTCTGCCCCCGCGCATCCGCGCCAGAACCATTCATGATCTTTCCGCATCCGATCGAAGCCATCCTGTTCGACATGGATGGACTGCTTGTCGACACCGAAGCGCTTTATTGCGACGCCATGTTGGCCGAAGCCGACGCGCAAGGCCGTCCCATGCCTCTCTCCCTGTTCTTGCAAATGGTTGGCCTGCCGGAACACGCCTGCGACGAACTCGCGCGAGCTCATTTCGGCGAGCATGTGGACCTTGCGGCATATAATTCCGAGGTAACCCGGCGTGTGACGGACAGGCTCATGGCCGGCGTAGCACTCAAGCAAGGCGTCATCGAGCTGCTCGACCTGCTCGATGAATTGAACATGCCTCGCGCGATCGTCACCTCATCGAGCCATGAGACCGTGGAGGCGCATCTCGGGCAAACCGGCATCGTTCCGCGCTTTCACGCGGTGATCGCGCGTGGCGACTACATCAGAGGCAAACCGCATCCCGACTCATTTCTTCGCGCCGCAGAGATCCTGAAAAGGCTTCCCGCACGCTGCCTGGTGCTCGAAGATTCGCATAACGGCATACGTGCCGCCCACGCGGCCGGCATGACCGCCGTTATGGTGCCCGACCTTTTGGAGCCGACGGAAGAAATGCGCGACCTTTGTTTCGCGGTCGTCGAGACGCTTCACGAGGTGCGGGAGGGTTTGTTGAAGTGGCACGCCTCCGCACATCCGTGATGCAACGCGAGTGTTTTTCTCGACCCTCCGCCCCGGCTAACATTGTCCCAGAGCCCGCCTTTCGCACGCCTGCTGATTAACTCGTTTTGAGCGGCTCCGGTAGGCTCAAGATTTCGCCCAGCAGCAAATAGGTGTTCAAGAATAGCGAATACGCTTCCTCGCTATCCACATCGCTATGGACTGCCGCAGACACTCGATCGAAGAGGTTGGTAAGATTCTGACGTAACTTCTTCCGGCGGGATTCGCTGGGAGTCCTCTCATAAATGTATGCGTTGATTCGATTTTGATGCTTAGACGCATCAAGCTTCAACGTGTTGCCGCCGATATCGATGGTCGCGTCCCTGGGTGGAAAGATCGCGTCCGCGAAGGCCTCGATTATACGCCTACACGTGGAAAGGGCCTGACTTACGGCCTCTTCATTGCCTTCTGCAAGCCTGTCTATTACTGACGGTAGCTTACTTAGGACCTCTCCGCACCTTCGGCAATGAGAACATCGACACCCTTCTTGTACCGATCAAAAGTCCCTTCAGCCAGGGATTCGAACTCCCGTTGATAGTACACCGAAGAAACAAAAGCATGCAAAAGCCCCAACACTCTTGACCTTACGCCACTAAGCGCGCTGATAACGTTCGTTACCGCGGTCATAGAGGTCAACACATTATTTATGGCGACGTTTGCCCACTCACCCCCGATGTCAGGCAGCTGCATTGCCGCGATCCTGGCTTGTTGAGCCGTTATCGCTGCTTCGTGCTGTGCGAGCGGCCCCCAATATCCTTGCTTCTTCTCGTAATTAACCCACCGTCCGGTCAATGCCATGTACTTTAGAGCAACGGGATCTTCGTCTTGATACCCTTGCATCTCGAAGCTAATCCACTTTTGAATGTCATCCGTCCCCGCTAACCTCGCGAGCCTCGAGCACTTGAGCAACAACTTTTCAGCGGAAAGGCGGCCGATCTCAATATCATCAAGCAGCTCTCTGCTGAGCTCTAGGATGTGTTCTGATTGGCTTTTCATCGCGGCCAATAAAGCGCTCGCAATCGATTAAGTTCAGGTCAACTCGCCAGCGCCTCTTTCTGGCGCACCGCCTTCTTGCGATCGTTCGGGTCGAGAATCATCTTGCGCAGGCGGATCGATTTCGGCGTCACTTCGACGAGCTCGTCGTCCTCGATATAGGCAAGCGCTTTTTCCAGCGTCATCTGGATCGGCGGGGTCAACCGCACCGCCTCGTCCTTGCCCGCCGCGCGGATGTTGGTGAGCTGCTTGCCTTTGAGCACGTTGATTTCGAGATCGTTGTCGCGCGTGTGCTCGCCGACGATCATCCCTCTATACACTTTTGAGCCGGGCTCGATCATCATCGGGCCACGATCCCCGAGCTTCCACATCGCATAAGCGACGGCGTCGCCCTGGTCGTTGGCGATGAGGACGCCGGTGCGGCGCCCGGCGATGTCGCCCTTCCACGGCGCGTATTCGTGGAAGAGCCGGTTCAGAATCGCCGTGCCGCGCGTGTCGGTGAGCAGCTCGCCTTGATAGCCGATGAGGCCGCGCGTCGGCGCGTGGAATACAAGCCGCAAGCGTCCGCCGCCGGAGGGACGCATCTCGGTCATCTCGGCTTTGCGCTCCGACATTTTCTGCACGACGATTCCGGAGAATTCCTCGTCGACGTCGATGACGACTTCCTCGATCGGCTCGAGCAGTTCGCCGTTCTCGCCCTGCTGAAACACGACCTTCGGCCGCGAGACTCCCATTTCGAAGCCTTCGCGCCGCATCGTTTCGATCAGGATCGCGAGCTGCAATTCGCCCCGGCCCGAGACGATATAGGCGTCGGAATTCGGCGCGGCCTCGACGCTCAGCGCGACGTTGCCTTCCGCTTCCTTGAACAGCCGATCGCGGATGACGCGGCTCGTCACCTTGTCGCCCTCGGTGCCCGCAAGCGGCGAGTCGTTGACGAGAAACGTCATCGACAGGGTTGGCGGGTCGATCGGCTGCGCCTGCAACGGCTCGGTGACATCGAGCGCGGCCAGCGTGTCGGCGACGTTGAACTTTTCCAATCCGGCGATGGCAATGATGTCGCCCGCCTCCGCCTGATCGACCGGCTGGCGCTCGATGCCGCGGAACGCCAGGATTTTCGAAACGCGGCCCTGCTCGACGACGTTGCCGTTGCGATCAAGGGCTTTCACCGGCTGGTTCGGCTTGACGCTGCCGGCAAACACGCGGCCGGTGATGATGCGCCCGAGATATGGATTGGCTTCCAAGAGCGTGCCGAGCATGCGGAAGCCGCCTTCTTCGACGGTCGGCTGCTTGACGTGCATGAGCACGAGATCGAGCAGCGGCGCGACGCCGTTGTCTTTGGGACCATCGGGACTCGCCGCCATCCAGGCCTGTTTCGCCGAGCCGTAGATGATCGGAAAATCGAGCTGTTCGTCACTCGCATCGAGCGCGGCGAAGAGATCGAACACGTCGTTGATCACTTCGGTGGGCCGTGCGTCGTGTTTGTCGACCTTGTTGATGCAGACGATCGGCTTCAGCCCGATCTTCAGCGCCTTGCCGACGACGAACTTCGTCTGCGGCATCGGCCCTTCCGCCGCATCGACGAGCACGATCGCGCCGTCGACCATCGACAGGATGCGCTCGACCTCACCGCCGAAATCGGCGTGGCCGGGCGTGTCGACGATGTTGATGCGCGTGTCCTTCCAGAGGATCGACGTCGCCTTGGCGAGAATGGTGATGCCCCGCTCGCGCTCGAGGTCGTTCGAATCCATCACGCGTTCGGCGACGCGCTGATTGTCACGGAACGCGCCGGAGGCTTGCAGCAAGCGGTCGACGAGAGTCGTCTTGCCGTGATCGACATGCGCGATGATCGCGATATTGCGGAGTTTCATGAGTGCGGCTGTTTGGGAGCGCGATCCCAAACCGAAGGGATGCTGCGATGCAATATATAGGCGTTTGTGAACGATTCTTAAAGCGCAGCCATTAATGTGTGATGGATCGCACGCGAAATTGCCACGTTTCAGGTAGGAAATCGCTTGTAGCCAATTGTCGCAGCTGTGGACCGATCTGGCGAGCCGCTTGTGTTCGACTGAACGAACATCGAGCTTGTGCGTTGCGGACCGGAAAGGAAAACGCATGCACGTCCCTAGTACCGAGGCACAACTCCGGCCGCCGAGCCTTCTCTTGCTGGCGCTCGAAGGCACCCGCGCCGCTTGGGAATTCGGCGCCACGCTGGCAAGCCTGCCGATCCTGCATTCGGCGCCGCGCGGCGACGGACATTCGGTCCTGATTTTCCCTGGGCTGGTCGCAAGCGACCTCTCGACCGAGCCGCTGCGCCGCTACCTCGAGGCGCAGGGCTATCGCGCACACGAATGGGGCCTCGGCCGCAATTTCGGGCCCCGCCCGGGGGTGCTCGATGCCTGCCGCGACCGCATCAAGCAGCTGCGCCGCGAATCCGGGCGCAAAGTCTCGCTGATCGGCTGGAGCCTCGGCGGCGTCTACGCGCGGGAGATGGCGAAGGAGATGGAGGCCGATATTCGCTGCGTGATCACGCTCGGCACCCCCTTCCGCGGCAGCCCGCGGGCGACCAATGCCTGGCGCGTCTACGAACTGGCAAGCGGTGAGACCGTCGACACGATTAACCGCGAGGAGATTGAGCGGTCGCCGCCGGTGCCGACCACCTCGATTTTCAGCCGCACCGACGGCGTCGTTGCCTGGCAGTGCAGTGTCGAGCGCGAGGCCGCGCAGACCGAAAATATAGAGGTCGAGGCCAGCCATATCGGCTTGGGAGTGCACCCCGCCGTGCTCTACGCCGTCGCCGACCGTCTCGCGCAGCCGGAGGGCGCCTGGAAGCATTTCGACCGAACGGGCGGATTGCGCAGCCTTTTCTATAAAGATCCGCAACGCGGCACCGAGCCGCGGGCGACGTACGGTGAGGGCTTGCGCTTGGTGGCGGCCTAGCCCGCCACTGCCTTCGCGTGTTCCGCAATCTCCTCAACTACCCGCGGCCAGACTGCCTCCGGGATCGCGTGGCCCATCCCCTCGATTTCCACTAGCTTCGCCCCCGGCACGCCGGCGGCGATGGCGCGGCCGCCTTCAACCGGCACCAGCGGATCGGCGTTGCCGTGGATGACGAGCGTCGGCACTCGCACGGCCGGCAGCAGCTTGGTTCGATCGCCCGAAGCGAAAATCGCAGCAAGTTGACGCGCGACCCCCGGCGGATTGAGGCCGCGTTCGAAGATGCGGAGGGCGCGGGCGCGCTCTCGCTCTTCCGCTTCCGGAAAGGCGCTGCCGCGCAGCACGCGCCAAGTCCAGAGGAAGCGATCGAGAAAGGCCTCCTTGTCGCTCGGCGACGGGCTCATCAGCACCTCCATCGCCTCCTGAGTCGGCGGCGGCAGGCGCGGGTCGCCGCTCGTGCCCATGATGCAGGTCGCCGACAGAAGGCGATCCGGGAAACGTATCGCCAGTTCCTGCACGATCGCAGCGCCCATCGACGCGCCGACGACATGCGCGCGTTTGATGCCAAGCGCATCCAGCAGGCCGACCGCGTCCGCCGCCATGTCGCGCAAAGTGTATGGCGCCTCAATCGGCTTACCGGCGAGCGCCTTTTCGAGGAGCTTCGGCAGAGACGGCGCCTCGCCGTTGATCTTGGTCGATTTGCCGATATCGCGATTATCAAAGCGGACGACGAAAAAGCAGCGCTCCGCGAGCTTCGCGCAAAATCCATCGTCCCAAAGGATCATCTGGGCGCCGAGGCCCATGATCAGGAGGAGCGGCGGCGCCCTGCTGTCGCCGAACGTGTCGTAACAGAGCTCGATCCCGTTAGCTTTCGCGAATTGTTCCGGCGAATGGGCTGTTTCATTTGGCAAGGACGCGTGCTCCCGTCGGCTTCCAGACAAACGAAAGCCCGCGCGTGGCGGGCTCTCGAGTACTCCTGGAACTATCTTCGCCGATTACGCAGCGCGGGGGAAGACCTTCGACAGGTTTTCGCGGGCGTTCGTCGCACCTTCGGTGACGCGATCCTTCACATAATCGGCGGCGCCACGCAGAGCCGCGAGGTTGGTCTCGCTCGCATTCTTGAGGTAGTCGGCGTAGACGCGAACGCCCTCTTCGAACGATTTGACGCCGGCGAGCGACTGGATGAGGCCAAGCTGCGCCTGTGCGTTGCGATAGGCGAGTTCTGCGACGTTGCGGCTGACCTTCGCGTAGGTCTCGAGGCCGTGGATGGCAGAGGCTTCGAGCGAGCGCGACACGCTCGCGGCGTTATCATGGATGCCTGTCAGCGTCTCTTGCGCCTTGTTGGCGCTGCGCTCGGCATATTCGCGGGCGGCGGTGCCGAACTGGAACTGGCCGGTGACATCCTTCAGGGCCTTCAGAACGGGCGCGAAGGGGAGAGCTTCGGTATTCGGTGTATCGGACATGGGTAAAAACCTCCGTAGACGGAAAAACGGCCTCTTCGGCCGCGATGGAGGTTATGTAGCATATGTTTTATTGCATTGCAACATTTATACCGCACTGCAGCAAAGCTGTTCCTGAGAGGGGCGGAACCTGAGCGGCAGTATGAACTCAGCCGAACGTGTCCTGGAGGTAGCGGCCGGAGAGCACCATGCCTTCGAGCCATTCGGACGACTTCTCGAAGCTCGAGCCTGCCTTTTCCATGTGGATTTTGATCAGTGCCGTGCGTACCGCCGGGGCCATGAAGCGGCCGTCGCCGCAGACATAAAACAGCGCCTCCTTCTCCAGCATCTCCCACACCGCGTCGCGCGCGGCGGTCAGTGCGTCCTGGACAAATTTATGCGGGCTCGGCACCGTCGAGAACGCCAGGTGCACGTCGGCGATGCCGGCGTCCTGCCAGGACTTCATCTCGTTGTGGTAGAACCAGTCGTGGTCGGGGTGGCGGCAGCCGTAGAAAAGCAGCGACTTGGCCACGTCGCGGCCGGCCTTCTTCTCCTCGGCGCGCTGCTGCAGGAAACCGCGGAACGGCGCAAAGCCCGTCCCCGGCCCGACCAGGATCATCGGCACGGAGGGATCGCCCGGCGGCGCGAAGGGCGGGTTCGGCCGCCGCACGAAGCCGAGCACGGTCTCGCCCGCCTGCCTGCCCTGCATGTAGGTCGAGGCGACGCCCTGATACTGCCCGCCGCCGGACCAGGCCGGCGCAGCGAGCGTGCCGACAGTGAGGTTCACAGCGTTCGGCAGGCAGAGCGGCGACGACGAGATCGAGTAGAAGCGCGGCCGGATCGCCGAGCACATGCTCAAGAAAGCTTCGAGCGGCACATCGAGCGCCGGAAAGCGCATGAGCAGATCATAGAGCGTCACGCGTTTCTGCGTAATCTCCTTCTGGAAAAGCTCCGCGGCCGCTTCGCCTTCCGGCGTATACTTTTCGAGTTCGCCGCGCGTATGCGGACATTGCGTATGATTCAGAAGCTCGCGCATGTCCTTGCGCGTGACCGGGTCCTGCAGCTCGATGAAATCGCTGAGCAAGTGCCGGATCGTGACCGGCCGGCCAATCGGCAGATGCCGCATGCGCGCCGATTGCAATGTCACGACGGTGTGCGAATTCAGCTGCAGCCGCTCGATGATTTTGGCGACGATCTCCGGCCGGTTGCGCGCATAAACGGCGAGATGGTCGCCCGCCGCGTAGGTCACGCCTTCCGGCAATTGCAGCGTGACGTGCCGCGTTGACGAGCGCGGCGCTTCGAGCTTGAAATCCCATAAGCCTGTCGGATCGCGTACCAGTTCGTCGTTGCCGAGGACGAAAAGCTCGCAGGCGCTTTCGGGCAGCACAGCGGAGCGCGCGCGGTCTTCGCTTTCATATGCGATGGTCAGTGCCGGCCGGCGCGTTTCGTCGGTCTTGGCACCGAGCACTTTCCATAAACCGTTCATCCAGGTTTCGATCGCACCGTCGAAATCGCCGCTGGCATCAGCTTCGCCGCGCGGCACGATGCTTTTGGCGCCGGTCTCGCGCAGCGTTGCATCGACGAGTTTGGGGAAAACCTGGAACGTCTGCCATTGCGTGTTGCCGCAGCCGAGCACCGCATATTCAAGTTCGGGCCGCTTCATGTCGGAGAATTCACCGCCGCGGATCGAGCTCTCGAATTTCGTCGCCGAATCCGGCGCACTGCCATTGTACGTCGAGGTGACGACGATCAGCGTGCCCTTCTCCGGTATGCCGTCGGCAATCTTGTCGAGCGTACCGCATTCGACAGAGGACCCCCCGGCGCTCAGGCGCTCGACAATCTGCTCGGCAATTTCGCGGCAGGTCCCGAGACTCGTTCCGTACAAAACCTGGAGCGCACGCCCGCTATCGGCCAGAACGAGATCGCTCGCGTCCTCCTCGATCGCCTGCGCGGCCGAAGGACCAGCGATATCGAAGCGCTCGCTCGGCAGCCGCCGCCGCGCATGGATGCGAAAGCCCTCCGGCTTCACCGTGAGCGTCTGCTTCACATCAAGCTTGTAATCGTAAGGGTCGCTGAGCGCGAAATTTTTCAATATCAGCGCGATCGCGAGTTTCGCTTCCGTCAACGCGAGCTGACGGCCGATGCAAGCGCGCATGCCATTGCCGAACGGCTTGTAGGCATGCGGATGATGCGTCTTTTCATTCTCCGGCGTCCATCGCTCGATATCGAAGCGGTCGGGATCGGGCCATGTCTTCGGATCGCGCTGCACCGCGTTGGCCAGAATGGTGATCGGCTGGTTCTGGTGCAGGCGATATTTGCCGCCGATCGTCGTCTTCTCGTAGGGCGCAACCATGTAAGCGGGCGCAGTCGGCCATAGCCGCAATGTCTCTTTGAGGACACGGTCGATCACGTCGAATTTGGCGATGTGCTTGAATTCGGGGACGGTGTCGCCCGGCAGCACGCGATCGACTTCTGCATAGGCTTGCGCCAGCACGTGCGGATTGCGCAGCAAGAGATAGGTACAAAATGTCAGGAGCCCACTCGTCGTCTCATGACCGGCAATGAGAAACGTCAGGATCTGATAGCGGATGTTGGTGTCGTCGAGTTTCTCACCGGTTTCCGGATCCTGAGCTTCGAGCATCAGATTGAGGAGATCGCTCACGTTGCTCGGATGCGCGCGGCGATGCTTGATCACATCGTCGACGAGCGTGTTCATGTCGGCGATATCGGCCGCGAACTGGCGCTCCTTGTCGCGCGTGAACGGTTTCTGAAATTTCATGCGCGTGATCTTCGCCATCGCTTCGGCGAGAACGCGCACCATCTGATCGAGAAATGGATGAAGCTCGGGACTGGCGAAGGAATTGAAGCGGTAGTCGAAACCGGCAAGCGCGATCGTGTCGAAGGTGAGCCGCGTCATGTCGTCGGCGACCTGGATGTCCTGCCCGACCTTCTTGTCCCAATGCGCAACCAGCTGCTCGGCGATGTCGAGCATCGCGCCGAAATAGCCCTTCATCGCGCGCTGGCTGAAGGCCGGCATGAGGATGCGGTGCGCCTTGCCCCAGTTCTCCTCGTCGGAGCGGGCCGTGAACAAGCCGTCGCCGGCGAGCGCGCGCACAAAATACAGCCCGCCACTGATCACCTTGCGGAAGCGCCGCTCGTCGGAGAGTTCGGCGACGAGATCGGGCGAGGTGACGAAAACGCCGGGCTTGCCGGCGAAACTCAGCTCGAAAATGCCGTTGAAAGCGCGGCTCGTCTCCAAAAGGTGGTGCGATATCTTGCCCTTCGGAATCTGGTGCAGATTGCCGAGGAACGGCACACGGGGCGGGAAGGGAATCTGAACCGAAGGGGCTGGCATACAAGCCTCGTGCGCTATTTGGTGGGCATCCTCGCCTACGGCGCGAGCATCCGCAATCAGGCTGGAAAGTCCCGGACAGGCCAGTGACTTGCGAGGCGCCGGCTGCAATGGTTGTAATGCGGCACGAGAGAAGAGAGCGGAGCCGATGAAAGCCACGATCGAAATCGACTGCACGCCCGACGAATTGCGCGCCACGATGGGCCTGCCCGATGTGAAGCCGCTGCAGGCTAATCTGATGGCCGATCTCGAGCGGCGGATGAAAGACGCCGCCGACCGCATGTCGCCGGAAAACATCATCAAGAGCTGGTTCTCGCTCCTCCCGGCGCAATCCGAGCAGTTCCGCAATCTCATCAACGCGATGATGCCCGGGGCGAGCAAATCTTCAGCAGCGTCAGAAAAGAAGGAAGGCTGAGGCGCGGGGCTTTGCCCAATGGGCATCGCGCGGAGCCTGATGATCCAGGGGACGGGCTCGGATGTCGGAAAATCGCTGATCGTTGCGGGGCTCGCGCGGGCTTATGCCAATCGCGGGCTCAACGTTCGCCCGTTTAAGCCGCAAAACATGTCTAACAATGCTGCCGTGACGGCAGATGGCGGCGAGATCGGCCGGGCGCAGGCGCTGCAGGCGCGTGCCGCCCGCGTGTCCCCAAGCGTCCACATGAATCCGATCCTGTTGAAGCCGCAGAGCGAGGTCGGTGCGCAGGTCGTCGTGCACGGCAAGGTTTTAGGCAATGCGCGGGCGCGGGAGTTCCAGGCGTGGAAGCCGGAACTGATGAGTGCGGTGCTTTCCAGTTACGCGCGGATGCGCGGCGAGGCCGATCTCGTGCTCGTCGAAGGCGCTGGCAGCGCGTCTGAAGTCAATCTGCGCGCCAACGACATCGCCAATATGGGATTTGCGCGCGCCGCCGACGTGCCGGTCGTGCTCGTCGGCGACATCGATCGCGGCGGCGTGATCGCGCAGATCGTCGGGACGAAAGCGGTCATCGATCCCGACGACGCGAAGCTGATCACCGGCTTCGTCGTCAACAAGTTTCGCGGCGATGCGGGCCTTTTTACCGATGGCATGCGCATCATCGAAGAGCGCACCGGCTGGCCGGCGCTCGGCCTCGTGCCGTTCTTTCTCGATGCGACGCGCTTGCCGGCGGAAGACGCGATGGCGCTCGCGCGGCGCGACACGCCAGGCGAGGGCCGGGCGACAATCGCGGTGCCGCTCCTGCCGCACATCGCCAATTTCGACGATCTCGACCCGCTGAAGAACGAGCCGGACGTGCGGCTCGTCTTCGTCCGGTGCGGCGAGCCGCTGCCGGTCGCCGATCTCGTGCTTCTACCGGGGTCGAAAGCGACGATCGCCGATCTCGCGGCGTTTCGCGAGAATGGCTGGGACATCGATCTTGCCGCCCATGTGCGCCGCGGCGGGCGCCTGTTCGGCATCTGCGGCGGATATCAGATGCTCGGCCGAACAATCGACGATCCCCAAGGGATCGAGGGGCCGGCGCAGCGTGTCGATGGGCTTGGGTTGATCGAGGTCGATACTGTGCTCACGGGAGAGAAGCGGCTCGCCGAGATTACCGGGAAAATGATCAGCGGCGACGTTCCTTTCCGCGGTTATGAGATGCATGTCGGCATCACGACTGGGCCAGACACGCAGCGGCCCGTTCTGCGCTTTGCGGACGGCCGGGTCGATGGTGCCACGTCGGCAGATGGCCGCGTTGCCGGCGCTTACGTGCACGGGCTCTTCGTCGAAGACGGCCAACGCAAGGCGCTTACTGCGAGCCTCGGCGCAACACCTTCGCATTTCTCGTACGATGGGATGATCGATACAACACTCGACGCGCTGGCTGATCATCTCGCGGCGCATATCGATCTCGATCGGCTGCTCAATCTAGCGCGATAAGCGCGGCGACAATTGTCAGGCCGGCAAGCGCGACCCACTGCAGGACGAGCGCGCGGCGATAGAGAGAAAGAGCGCGGCGGATATCGGAGGCGTTCGCCTCGCGCCGCCCATCCCCCATGAATGCGTCCTCGACCGTGACGCCGTCGTAGATGCGCCGGCCGCCGAGCCGCAGGCCGAGCGCTCCTGCCATCGCCGCCTCGGGCCACCCGGCATTCGGCGACGCATGTCTTTTCGCGTCGCGCGAAACCGCGTTGCGCGCCGCATACGCATCGGCGCCGCGCGTGAGGTAAGCGGCGGCAATGATGAGGCCCGCGGCAATGCGCGACGCCGGCATATTGACGAGATCGTCGAGCCGCGCGGCCGCAGAGCCGAATGCGTCGTGGCGCGGCGTGCGATGGCCGATCATCGAATCGGCCGTGTTCACCGCCTTGTAGGCAGCGCCGCCCGGCAGGCCGAACAAAGCCGTCCAGAAAACCGGCGCGACGACGCCATCGGAGAAATTTTCGGCAAGACTCTCGATCGCGGCGCGTGCGACGCCGGCTTGATCGAGCGCCCCGACGTCGCGGCCGACCACGTGAGCGACCGCTTTGCGTCCGGCATCGAGGTTTACATCAAGCGCGTTGGCGACAGTACGGATGTGCGAGGCAAGACTGCGCTGCGCCGGCAGGCCTGCGGCAAGAATCGCCAGGAGGATGAGGCCCGCAAATCCATCGCCGGCGAAACGCGTGAGCAATGCCGTGACGGTAACAACGATCGCCAGGAGAATGATGAGCGCGAGCGTGCCCTTGCGGCGGCGTTGCACGACATCGTCGTGTTCTTTGTTGAGCCGGCGATCGAGGAGGTCGATCAGCGCGCCCATCCAGGTGACGGGGTGGCCGATGCGCCGCAAAAACGCGTGGGGATAGCCGAAGGCGGCTTCGATCGACAGCGCGAGCAAGGCGAGCGGCAGAGTGAAGGTAAGGTCCATCGCGTCTGACGCGTCGGCTCACAAAAACCCGATGGAAATCCACGGCACTGCCGCGACAAGCACAAGACCCGCGAGTAACGCGCAGAGGAACGGCCAGATCGGCCGGATGCCGGCGGCGGGATCGACGCGGCCGATCGCGCAGGCGGCGTAATAGCCGACGCCGAAGGGCGGCGCGAAGAGGCCGATGCCCATGGCCAGGATCACCACCATTGCGTAGTGCACTTCATGGATGCCGAGCTGGCGCGCGATCGGAAACAAAAGCGGGCCGAACAGCACGATCGCCGGAATGCCTTCGAGCACGCTCCCAAGCACCACGAAGGCGACGATCGACACCGCCATGAAGCCGGCTGCGCCGCCCGGCAGCCGCGCCATGCTGGCGGCAAGGTCGCGGGAAAAACCCGATTGCGTCAGCGCCCAGGCCATCGCCGTTGCGGCGCCGATGATGAACAGGATCGCGCCGGACAGCGCCGCAGTCTCGACGAGCGCCGGCCAGAGCCGCGCCCATTCGATGCGTTGACGGAATACGAGCGCGGCGATGATGCCGCAGATGAAGGTGTAGACGACGCCAATGGTAGAGACTTCCGTCGCAGTCGCGATGCCTTCGACGACGGCGGCGCGAATCAGGAACGGCAACGCGAGGCCGGGCAGCGCGACGATGAACGCCCACGCGATCGCGCGCGGTGCCGCGCGCGCGGTTGGCGCAGCCCCGGTGCGCCCTGCCGTCCACCAGATGAGCGCCGCGAGCGCGAGCGTCAGCACGAGCGCCGGCAAAAGGCCGCCGGTAAACAACGCCGCGATCGAAACGCCGGTGACCGAGCCGATCGTGATCAGCACGAGCGAAGGCGGGATCGTCTCCGTCATGGCGCCGGTGGAGGCGAGCAGCGCGACAAGACGCCCGCCGCTTTCGCCGCGCGCCTTCATCGCCGGGAACAGAACCGGCGCGACGGCCGCCATGTCGGCGGCTTTCGATCCGGAAATGCCGGAGACGAGATACATCGCGCCGAGCAATACGTAAGAGAGCCCGCCGCGCACATGGCCGAGCAGGCTCGCAAGGAAATCGACCATCGTGCGCGCCATGCCGGTGATCTCAATGAGCAGGCCGAGAAATACGAAGAGCGGCACCGAGAGAAGGATGATGTGCGACATGCCCTCGTCCATGCGCGAGACGACGACCGACCACGGCACATGCGTCGTCAGCGCGAGATAAGCGAAGGTGCCGATGCCGAACGCGAAAGCGATCGGCACGGCGGCGAGCACGCAGGCGCCGACCAGCACGACGAAGAACACGACGAGCTTGTAATTGCCAATCGCGGCGAGCAGCGGCTTGGCAAAGATCAGCGCCGCCGCGATTGCCGCGATGACGACGATTGCGAGCGCGAGATCGCGTCGGCGATGCCGGCGCGCGAAGCGCAATGCCGCCATGAAGAGCATAAGCGCGATGCCGACCGGCAGCGCGCCGGCGCGCCATATGTTGGGGATTTCGAGTGCCGGCGTGGTGATCGCGATCTCATCCATCGCGTAGTCGAAAGCGGGGTAGAAGATCAGGGCGAGGAAGGCGATGCCGACGGCGAGCGCCAGCGCATCGAAAAAGCCGCGCCCATGTGGACCGAGCCGCGCGACAAGCGCGCCCATGCGCATGTGTTCGGCGCGCGCGTAAGCCACGACCGCGCCGAGCATCGCCAGCCAGAGAAACAGGATCGAGGCGAGCTCGTCCGACCAGGTCAGCGGCTGATGCATCACGTAGCGCGAGATGACGCCGGCGAAGAGAGTTACCGTTTCAAGCGCGACCAGCGCGGCGGCGATAATCTCGATTCCGCGAACGAGGCCGCCATCGACAGAGGCCGCAAGGCTCATCCATTTCGAGGAACGTAAAGGTTCGGGCGAGAGGGGCGCAGCTGCAGGACTTATATGCGACACACCTGCACCCTTATCAGTCGGCTCGACTCAACCTTCAAGAAATCGTGCCGGCATATTTCTCCAGTATCGCCCAGGCGTCGTCGCCGTATTTGCCCTTCCATTCCTTGAAGAAACCGGCGGACTGCAGCTTGGCGCGGAAAGCGGCCGTATCGACGTTGTTGAAGACCAGCCCCTTTGACGTCAACGCGGCTTCAACAGTTCCATTCAGTTTCGCAATGTCATCGCGCTGCGCCATTCCCGACGCATTGACGTTCTTCGTGATGATCGCCTTCAGATTATCGGGAATAGAGGCCCATACTTTGCCGTTGGCGATCAGCCAATAGCCATCCCACATGTGGTTCGTACGCGCGAGATATTTCTGCACCTCGTAAAGCTTCGCCGAATCGATCAGTGCCAACGGATTTTCCTGGCCCTCCGCCACTTTCGTCTGCAGCGCCGAATACACTTCCGAGAAATTGATCGTCATAGGTGACGCATCGAAAGCTTTGAACATCGAGGTCCATAAAGGCGAGGCGGGCACACGGATCTTGAAACCCTTCAGATCCTCGGGGGTCTTGATCTCGCGCGTCGACGAGGTGATCTGGCGGAAGCCGTTCTCCCATATCTTCTCGAACGTATGCAGATTGGACTTGGCGATCTGCGCGCGTATATAGGCGCCAAGTTCGCCGTCCATCGCCGCCCAAACCTTATCATAGCCCGACCACGCGAAACCGATGCCGTTGATCGAGGCGGCGGGAACGAGCGTCGCGAGGATCAGCCCGGAAATCGTGAAGAACTCGAGCGCACCGGAGCGCAGCTGGCTCAGCATATCGGTGTCAGAGCCGAGCTGATTGTTGGGAAATACCTGGATGTCGACCTTGCCGTCGCTCTCCTTGAGGATGTTGGCGGCGGCTTCACGCATCCTGATCGAAAGCGGATGCGATTCCGGCGTGTTGTTCGCCATCTTGAAACTGTATTCCGCCGCACCGGCGCGGGTGACGCGCAGCACGGCAGGCGCAAAGACCAGAGCCGCAGCTGTGCTCTGCAAAAGAACGCGACGATTGGTCGACATTTAGCTCCTCCGGTCCGGCATCTCTGGCGCCGGCTGTTGCCGCACTATGCCAGCTTTCAAAAGCGGGACAAAGTGCGCCGGGAGGCTCTCATGGAACGCACGGTCATCGTCACGGGCGCCGCCTCCGGGATCGGTTTCGCCTGTGCCGGACACCAACTATCGCTGGGTTGGCACGTGGCCCTCATGGACCGCGACGTGGGCGCCCTGGAGCGGGCCCGCGAGGAGCTGGCGCGCCCGCACGAGACGCGGTGTTTCTGCCTCGATGTCACGGATGAAGGCGCGGTGGACGAGGCATTCACGGCGGCAAGCACGCTGCCTCCGATTCGCGGCCTCATCAATTCCGCGGCAATCGGTGCCGACCAGCCCTTCGGCCAAACGAGCGCCGAAATGTTTCGCAAAATCCTCGACGTGAATGTCGTCGGCTCGTTCATCGTCGCGCGGGCGGCGGTCCGCGCGATGCGGGCGGCCGGTGGCGGCAGCATCGTCAACCTCGCCTCCGTCTCAGGCTTGCGCGGCAATGTTGGCCGCACTGCCTACGGCGCCTCGAAAGGCGCTGTCGTGACGATGACGCAAGTCATGGCGGTCGAGCTCGCGGCGGACAACATCCGCGTCAATGCGATTGCGCCGGGCCCGGTCGAGACCGCGATGGTGCGCGCCATGCACACATCAGAGGCGCGGCGGAATTGGCTCGCCTGCGTCCCGCAGCGGCGCTACGGCGAGCCGCACGAAATCGCGCGTGCCGCGGCCTTCCTGCTCGATGAAGGGCAATCGAGCTACGTCACCGGGCACGTGCTCGCGGTCGACGGCGGGTTTTTGGCAGGCGGGCTATTGCCCGAATGACGTTAGGATCAGTTTACATTGGGCGGAAGTGTTCCGGGCACGTACCTTACAGGAAGCGCTGCATGAAAGAGTCACGCTGGCCGCAGGCGCTGATAATGGGATCGGGACTTCTTCTGATCTTGCTGGGTATTGCCGCGATCGCATTACAGCTCTGGACCGAGATCCTGGCCGGCCCCAATACAGGCCAGCCGATCTCTCAGAAGATCGTCGTGTCGCCCAACGAACTCGGCGCATCAACACGGTTCGTGGGCCTGGAGCTAATCTTGGTTGGCGCTCTCTTGGAGATCGTTGGTTATATCAGCACGTGGCCCTGGCGATCGGAAGAAAAAGCTTCGAGCTAACCCTTTACGGAATCCTCGGAAAGCGACTGGCGCCCTTTCACCAACGCCTGAGCGGTCCGACCAGATCGATCGCTTCGATTTCACCCGCCGAATTCAGTGTATGCACGCCGAGTGCACCTGATCCGGCAGGGGACCCAAGTACCGTGCGCACCGTCTGCGAATAGTTGTCCGCATCGAGCTCACCGACATCGGCGAGCACGATCCCGCCGCCATATCGCTCGCGGCAATCCTGCGCGACGCGGCGCAAGCGGCCGTCCTGCACGACCATCATCGCGCCACCTGGACGCGCAGTGCCCGCATCGATCAGCACCGGGTTCAGCGGATGCGGCTCCCACTCGTCGAAAAGACCGGCAGCGTGAAACAATCCGAGCGCATCCCACGTCGAAGCGCCGTCGCCAGCAATCGACGCAAAGAGCCAATCGCGTCCTTGCCAAGTGACAAGCGTTGCGTCGCTTGCAATGACATCGTCGACGAGCACCCGCTCGAACGTCCATCGGTCCGGAAAAGGATCGGCGCGATAGAGTTCGATGCGCCCGGCGCTGCTCGTCTCGGGAATCATGTAGATGTTTGCCCCGCGGCGGAACACAAAGGGATATGAGAGATGGTACGCCCGCTCCAGAACCGGACGCGGTTTCGTTGGCCTGCCGTCTACAATCTCGAAAAGCGAGATAATGCCCTTGCGCGTGGCGTAGGGATATTCCTCGCAGAAGACGTACGTGCGGCCATTCTCGATGAAGGGGAAAGGGTCGGCGAAATAACGCTGGAGGTCATCGGGAACACGAGTCCAATTCGTCTCAGCCCATTTTTCCCGTTCAATCACTGCGTCGTCGGCAAGCTGACGGAACGCGATCCGCCAATGTTCGGGATGCATGGCGAGACGCGTCAGCCGTTCTGAGAGTTTGGCAGCCAAGCCTTTTGCGCCGAACGAAAGGAGGGACGGAGATTTATGCTGTAAAATCGAGGTGGACTTGCCGCCTATCTCATCCCCGCGAGCGATCCTATTCACGCATTGACGCAGCAGATCCGCGGTACGCGCCAGTACCTGGTCCAGGCCGTGTGCAAGTATGTTGTGGTTTTCCAACGCTGGCAGTCCGCGGGCAACGACTTGCAGCTCGTCGCACCAGCGAGCGACGGCAACTTCTGGTGCTCTTTGATCAAGCAACGCGGCAATCAGCGCGGCCTCGCCCGGGGCGCCATCGAACAGAGGCACGAGCGTTACGGCACCGGCATCCGTGATCGGCCGCTCGCGCAGATCGATTATGATGTCGTGCTTTCCAGCCGCGGCCACATCGCGCGCATCCTGTTGCGCAAACGCCCTTGATCGAGCGCCATAAGCAAGCCTTTCCAGCTCGAGCAGAAGTTCGACGCCGCGCGCGGCAGCCGTCGGCGCCTCGCGTGCGTGCACAACCGAATGTCCTTCGCGCCGCAACGCCCCAGCGAAATTCGCCTGCCAGCGGCGCTGCGGTCCGTTGCCGATGAGCGCAATCGAAAGGGGCTGGGCAGTGCTCGCCATCGCCCCCTCTAACACAAACGCCGCGACCTATTTTCCGGATGGTGGCGGCGGCAGTCCGTTATAGACGGGCGCCGGCAGCACGGTCATGACGAACACGTCCGGCTTATCGGCCGGGCCGAACGGCCCCGGCACCTTGTTGCTGATCGCCGGCAGGCTCTTCAGATAAGCCGCGATCGCCAGCGCGTCTTCCTTCGTCAGCGCGGCGAAATCGTTGTACGGCATCACCGGTGCGAGCATGCGCCCATCGGGCCGCTTGCCGGTGCGGATCGCGGTGACGATCTGCTCGTTCGTCCAATTGCCGAGGCCGGTCTCCTTGTCCGGCGTGAGATTGGGCCCGACGAAGACGCCCATGCCCGGGATGCCGAAACCGACATCGGAGCCGGCAAGGGTACGCGTGGTATCGCGTTTGCCAAGAAAGCTTCCCGGCGTGTGGCAATCGTTACAGCCGCCGATATTGACGAGATACAGCCCGCGCTTGGTTTGTGCGCTCTGCGCAAACGCCTGCTGCGGCAAGGTCACAACGGCCGTCGCGAGCGCAACACTCATCAAGCCGGAAATTCGTCCGATCATTCCTTCACCTCGTGTGATTCAGCCGCGCGACGTCACCGCACGCGCATCTTGCAGCGTCCGATGAATCGCAAAAAGCTTGCCGAACTGTGTCTCCACAGAATATGGCGCGACCAATGTGTGCAAGCGCACCGGATGGACGCGCCCATTCATGATATCCTGCCACAACGACACGAATGCGCCGGCGAGCGCCTCGGCACAATCCTCCCTCGAGTCGCTGCGGGGCACGAGTGCGCCGCTGACACCGGGCACGATCAGCGGTTCATATTGCGGCAATTCGATCGCGCCGACCGGGCGTCCGCTCGCGAGCATTTCGAGCAGATAGCAGGGCAAGCCTTCGAAATAGGAGGTGAGAATGCCGGCGTGACATCGCGCCATTATGTCGCGAACGCCGTCCGGACTTTGGGGGCCGTGACGGATCGTGAAGGCCTCGGCCTTCGCAAATTCGGGATAACGCGCCGGATCGGTCGCGCCGATGTAGTGAAACTCGAGCTTGCCATCGAGCTTGGTGCGCAGCCGCGCCAGAACATCGCACATCAACGGCGGGTCCTTGAATTCGTCGAGCCGTCCCGCGAAGCAGACGCGGAAAATGCCGTCGCGCAAATCGAAAGGCGTGGCACGGAAGCGCCGCGCATCGACCGAAACCGACATGACCTCCGTCTTCAGGGCGGCGCGCGAAGAAAGCCGCGCGATATGCGCGGCGATGTTCGGGTTCACGGCAATGACGCGATTGCCAAGCGCAAGCGCGAGCCGCTCGCTCGCAGTGTGGACGAACCAATAGCGCTTCAAGAGGCTGTCCATCTTGTCGTCTTTGCCACCCTCGTTGTGCACCCATTGCACGCTTGGGAGGTGCAGGAGCTTCGGCAGAAGCGCGAATTCGAACCGCTGAATCTCCGCCGAGCAGCGCGTCGCGCCAATCGCCCGACGCACCGCACCGAGATGGCGGAAGGCGCTGGCAGCGAAGCGGAGCGTCAGCGAGCCGCCGAGGGTGGTCGCGGCCGTATTCACACCGTGGCCGACGGCATGCAGCACCGGCAGGAAGTCGATTGCGCGGCCTTCGATCTCGATACGGGTCAGCTCCCCCACCCTCCGATCGCCGATTTCGTCGATTCCGACGAAAAGCAGCGAGAAATCCTCAGGATGCGCGGCAAGCAGTAGCCGGAGATGCGTCTCAATGCCGCCAAGCTTACGCCCGCGCGGATCCATCGGATGGAAGAGAACGAGCTTGTAGGGCGTCATAGTTAACGACAGCGAAGAGAGCTGGAACATCCGGTGCTTGTCCTGCGAAACCTGGTCGCCGCAACCCCAAGATTAAGCAGCCGTAATTTGCTCACAGTGCCAAAACGGGACATAGCATCCACCAAAAGAGAGCGCCGGGTCGCGAGACGGCCGCGGCGCCGCTTTTGCAGCAGAACGGCTGCCATGCAGGGCGGTCCCGATCGTGTCCCGTTTCGAGCCGCGCCTGCTTAGCGTTGAGGCCGGTCCTGTGTCCCTGTTCCACCGCCGTGAGTTTCACCCCGAGATCGTATCCGCCCCCGGACGGCGCGCCTCCCGTGGGAGTGTACGCACCGGCTGGGCGCAGGCGATGCCAAACAAGAACACGGCACTGCTGCGCGGCACTTTCGCGGTCATGGCGACCCTCGCCGACGTCGGAGCGATAACGCTTACCGCGATCATTATCGGCAATGTCTACCACGCGGTCGCCTACGGCGTGCAAGGCATGACCGAGAACTTCCTGCAGCTCGGACTCTTTATCGCACTTATTTTCACGATGTCGAACGTGATGCGCCAGGAATATTCGATCGCGCGATATCTCTCGTTTTCCGGACACGGGCGCCGCTCGCTGGTCCTGTGGAACATCGCTTTCATCGGCGCGCTTGCCAGCGCCTTCGTGACCAAGACCACGGCCGACTGGTCGCGTGTCACCTTCGTGTGTTTCTACATTTTCGGCTTTGTCGCGCTGTGTCTGACGCGCGCGGCTCTTGTCCACTTCGTCAAGGCGAGTGCCGCGGCGGGCGGCGTCTCCGCCCGGCGCGTCTTCCTCGTCGGTTTCGAAGAC
Organism: Methylobacteriaceae bacterium; assembly: GCA_034669505.1. Taxonomy (GTDB): domain Bacteria; phylum Pseudomonadota; class Alphaproteobacteria; order Rhizobiales; family Beijerinckiaceae; genus JAFASC01. Next base: position 29,639 of record JAXDNJ010000013.1, on the reverse strand, counting down.
GACATGCACAAGTTCATCGAGCGCTACTCGCCATGGACGGCCGGCCTGCATATCGTCGCCGCCTCTGTGCTGCGCAAAGACGGCGATTTGCGCGAAGATCTGGCGCTTGCGGCGGCGTCGGCGCGCATGATGCTGCCCGACGACGTGTTCGTTCTCGTGCCATGGTCGGACGAGGCGACCATCGACGCATGCGTGGACGCTTTTCTGCGCGTGCCGGCTTCCTTGCATCTCGGGCCGGAGCGGGTGCTCGACCGCTTCGTCGACGCCCGCATTCATAAGGTCGGAACGATCGCGAGTCTGAATCTCGTTGGGCGTCCGCTGTCGACGCTCGACGTTTTGGTCAAGCGCCTCTTCGACATCGTCGCGGCGGCGAGCGCGCTCGTGCTTCTCTCGCCGTTGTTTCTCATAGTCGCCGTCTTGATCAAACGCGACAGCTCGGGCCCGGTCCTGTTCCTGCAGCGGCGCTACGGCTTCAACCAGGAGCCGTTTCGCATCGTCAAGTTCAGGACGATGACGACGATCGACGACGATCGCTACGTGAAACATACGGCTGAAAATGACGTGCGGATCACGCGTATCGGACGCTGGATGCGCCGCTACAATATCGATGAGCTGCCGCAGCTTCTAAACGTGCTGCTCGGCCAGATGTCGCTCGTCGGGCCGCGTCCGCATGCCCTCGCCCACGACCAACTGTTCGAGCAGACGATCGCGCTTTATGCGCGGCGACACAATGTGAAACCGGGAATCACCGGCTGGGCGCAGGTCAATGGTTTCCGCGGCGGGATTTCGGACGACGCCAAAATCCGCATAAGGATCGAACACGATCTCTTCTATATCGACAATTGGACGCTGCTCCTCGATTTGCGCATCCTCTTCCTGACGGTGTTCTCGCGCAAGGCGTACCGCAATGCCTATTGAGGAGCGCCGCTCAAATCCGGTTATACGTATCTTCGAGGCGGATAATGTCGTCCTCGCCGAGATAGGAGCCGGTCTGCACCTCGATCAATTCGAGATCGATCTTGCCGGGATTGGCCATGCGGTGGATGCAGCCGATCGGCAGGTAGATCGACTCGTTCTCGTGCACGAGATGCGTCTCGTTGTTGCGCACGACTTCCGCCGTGCCCTTCACCACGATCCAATGTTCAGCGCGGTGGAAATGCTTCTGCAGCGACAGCTGCGCGCCGGGTTTCACGACGATCCGCTTCACTTGATAGCGCGTGCCGTTATCGACGCTCTGGTAATACCCCCAAGGCCGGTACGAACGTTTGTGCTCCTCCGCCTCGCGCCGCTTCTCGCGTTTCAGCCGGTCGACCAGCTGCTTCACCTTATCGCCGTGCTCGCGGTGAAGCACGAGGACGGCGTCCTGCGTCGTCACGACGATCACATTGTCGACGCCGACAACCGCGGTCAGATGTTCGTCGGAACGCACGTGCACGTTCTTGCCGTCCATGACGATGCCGTGGCCGCGGATGGAGTTGTTGTCTTCGTCGCGCTGCGACAATTCCCATACCGCTTGCCAGGTACCGACGTCCGACCAGCCGATATCGGCGGGGATCAGGGCCGCCGTCTCGGTGCGCTCCATGACCGCATAGTCGATCGACTTCTTGGTCGCGCGTTCGAAGGCCGGCGCGTCGAGCATGATGAAGCCGAGATCCTGCCGGGCCCCCTCGAGCGCCGCTTGCGCGGCCTGCGCCATGTCCGGCTCGAAATGCGCGAGTTCGCGCTGCATGACGTCGGCGCGAAAGATGAAGTTGCCGGAATTCCAGAAATAGCCGGCGTCCACATATTGCTGAGCAGTCCCCCGGTCGGGCTTCTCGACGAACGCCTCCACCTTAAGAACGGGACTGCCGTCGGCGACGGGCGCTCCGGGGCGGATATAGCCATACCCCGTCGCGGCATCCGCCGGCTTGATCCCCAGCGTCACGATGTAGCCCTCGGCCGCGGCAATGGCGGCTTGCTTGCACAGGGCGACGAGCCCGGCGCGATCCTGCACCACGTGATCGGCGGCCAGCATGACGACAATCGTGTCCGGCCCCTGCGCGGCGGCAATTCCGGCGGCCACCGCAACCGCAGGCCCGGAATCGCGACGCATAGGCTCAAGCACGATCTCTGCGCGCGCCCCGATCTGTTCAAGCTGGTCGGCGATAAGGAAGCGGTAATCGAAATTCGAAATCACGACCGGTGTCTCGAACACCGGGTCCTCGAGCATCGCGATAGCCATCTGAAAGGTCGAACGTGTGCCGACGAGCGGAATGAACTGCTTCGGCAGGGTCTCGCGGGATTCCGGCCAGACCCGGGTGCCCGCCCCGCCGCACATGATCACCGGCAATATTTTCAAGATCGACCTCGTCGCCCCCAGCGCCCGGCGCGCGCTCTGAGCACTGCGGCCGCGACCGAAGGCGCGGGAATACGCTTGATCGCAGCCGGCTGGCAAGCGTCCCGGCTTGCTGCCAATCGCGTCGGGGCGCTCCGATGAGCCTGTCGGGGCTCCTTTCGCTTTCGGCGCGCAGACCTGCCGTCTCGCGGCGGTCGGCGGCGCTCGAACCGGTGGCGCTCGCGTTGACCGTCGCCGCGCTCGTTACGCTCTGCGTCGTCTCGCCCTTGACGCTCGCTATCCAGGGCATCGGCTACGATACCGCCGGCGGCAGCGCGCTCGCGAAAATCCATCCCGGAACGTACCTGGCCGTGATCGCGCTGGCGGCACGGCTCGGCGCCGCGCCGCGTCCCTGGCGGACGCTGCAGCGGCTTCTGCTCGCCGAGGCCGGCTTCCTTATTTACCTCGCCGCGCTGGGTGTGGTGGCACTTTACGTCGTGGTCATTGCGCGCTCGCCGGTGACGCCGCTCATCGACACGTTCCTCCTGGCACTCGTTCTCGCGCTGCTCCTGCATGGGATCGACGAACGGATCGCGCGCCTCCTCGCGATCATGATGGTCGCGATTTTCGCCACCGACGCGGTGCTGGGCCTCTTCGAAGTTTCAACAGGCTGGCGCTTGATTCACATCTCCGTCCCGGAGGGCGTCACATCAGACCCGACCCGCACGGACCTTGTCTTCGACTGGCGGGCCGATCTGGCGACCGACTGGCGCGCGACCGCGCTCTTCGGCCATCCGTTGGAAAACGCCATGCTGACGGGCGCCTTTCTCGTCTGCCTGGCTTGCCGGGGGACGGCATGGTTAGGGACACGCCTTCGCCTCGTGCTGGGCGTGCTCGCATCACTTGCGCTGTTTGCATTCGGAGGTCGCGCCTCACTGGTCCTCTCCGCGTTCTTCATTCTGCTCCTGGGCTTAGCCGGCCTGGCGCGGCGGTTGATCGCGGGCCGCACTTTCGGCTTTCGCGTTGCAGGGGCGATCCTTCTCCTCCTGCCGCTGATCGCAATCGGGCTGGCCGCTCTCGGCGAGACGGGTCTCTTCGACCGCATGGCCGAGCGGTTCAGGGCCGATGAAGGCAGCGCGCTGGCGCGGTTCAGAATGTGGAGCCTCTTCGATCCGATCCCCTGGCGCGACCTCGTGCTCGCTCCCGACCAGGCAGTCGTGAAGACATGGCAGCGCCTCGAAGGTCTCGAATTCGGCATCGAGAGTTTTTGGGTCGGCTTTGCCCTAACCTATGGTCTTGTCATGAGTACGGTTCTGATCGCGGGCTTGGCGGCCTTCGTGGTTTCGGTTGTTCGGGTGTCGGGCCGGGGCGCCCTCGCCGTGTTCCTGTTCTATTTCGCCGGGGCCAGCACATCGACGAGCCTGTCCAGCAAGACGACCAGCTTTGCGATGCTGACTGCGTTGATCCTGCTCCTGCTGCGGGAGGATGACAGCGCCACCTTTGGGAGGATTGCATGAGCGCTATTCCGCGCGAACCCGATGCAACCGACGGCTTGAGGCGGAGCGCCGAAGCGCGACAATCTACGGCGCCACTCAATGAGCCCAGCATCATGCGCGTGCTCTGGCACCGCCGCTGGATAGTCATCCTCAGCGTTATCGGCTGCGCGGCGGCAGGCGCGCTCTATTACACATTTGCGCCGCGTACCTATTCGGCCTCCGCGGTGCTGCTGCTCGACCCGCATCTCGGACGCGGACTCGGCGCCGATCCGGTCCAGCCCGGCTACATCTCGGACACGAGCGCGATTGACAGCCAGGTGAAGCTGCTCACGTCGCAAGCGGTCCTGAAGCGCGTTGCCGATCGCGAGCACCTTGAGAAAGACCCCGATTTTAACGGAGAAAACCGCAGCCTTCTGTCGCGCCTGGTCGGACCGGCGCGACCGCCGGGCGAGGCCGTCGATCTGATCGCGCTCGCCGATGCGATCACGATCAAGCGGCCCGAGCGCACTTACGTCGTCGAAGTGCAAGCGACCGCCTCGAGCGGCGAGAAAGCCGCAAATCTCGCCAACGGTGTCGTGCGCGCCTACAACGAGGATCAGATCGCCGCGCGCGTCGAAGCGGCGGAGAATGACGGGCGTTGGGTGCGGCAGAAGCTCGCCGACCTCGAGACGCAAATCCGCGCCGCGGAGAACAAGGTCGAATCCTACAAAAGCGCCAACCGTATCGTCTCAACCGAAGGCTTGCGCTCCAACGAGCAGCAGGTCGCGGATTTGACGAAGGAACTCGGCTCAGCGCGCGCACGCGCATCCGAAGCGAAGGCGCGCCTCGATCAAGTGCAGCGGATCGCCAAGCAGGGCCGTATCGAAGCCTCGGCGGATGCGTTGAAATCGCCTGTCATCGAACGGCTGCGGACCCAACAGGCCGACAGCGAGCGCGAACTCGCGCGCATGTCGGAGACGCTCGGCGCCCGGCACCCCGCTCTCGTCGAGGCGCAGGCGCAGAACGCGCGCGTGAAGACGCTCATCCGCGACGAACTCACCCGCATCCAGGCGGGAATCGAGGCGGAATACAACGCCTCCCGCGCCAATGCGACGAGCCTCGAACATCAGATCGACCAGCTCAAGGGGCAGTCTAACGTCACGAGCCAAAAACTCGTGCCGCTTCGCCAGCTCGAGCGCGAAGTCGAGGTGCTGCGCGCGAGTTACGACCGCTTCGCCAAGATCCAGGACACACTGACCCAGCAGGAATCCGAGAGCCCGCCAGCGCGCGTCGTCGCAACGGCGCGTCCGCCGCTGTCACCATCCAGCCCACGCCGTCTCGTCGTCGGCCTGCTGGCGCTTGGCGGCGGACTCTTCCTGGGCTTGAGTCTCGCGCTGCTGAGCGAGCATTCGGCCCGATCCGGATTGGGACGGCCGCGAGTGCCGGAGCCGCGGAGTGCGGCCGAGCCGCCCGCTACGCGCCCCCGCTTCTGGAACGACGTCTGATCTCACGCTGATTCTGGCGCGCATCTTGGACGCTCTTCATCCGAGGGTTCTGCCGTGCAGAAAACCGCTCCGTCGCGGGGCGGCTCCGTCGCGAAACGGCACGGCAGCCGGAGAAGAAAGATGGCGTCGTCCTTCTGGAGCGCGCGGCCTGTCCCGTTATGGCTGAACACGCCGGCTGATGCCGAGACCCCTGTGCGCGATGCGCGACCGAGTCGCGCGATGGGGAGCAGTCTGCCGAGTTCGGCGGAGTCGCCCTTTCTCATCGAGACTTTCGGCTTCGAAACCGCTGGCGATCTGACGGACGCGTGGGCGGATCTTATCTCGCGCACTCTCGAGCCCAACGTATTCATGGAGCCCGGCTTCGCACTTTCCGCCGCGCAACATCTCGCGCGCGCCGATCGGCCGACCTTCGTGGCCGCTTGGGAAGCAAGCAACGGCGAGGCACGCGGCCGGCTCGTCGCCTTGTGGGCGATCGTCCTGCCTCGTAGCCCATTCGGTTCCCAGATCGCGACGCTCTGGTGCCATAAACAGGCGGCGCTTGGTGTGCCGCTGATCGATTCAGGCTGCGCCGAGCAGGCCATTCCGGCCATTTTCGCCTGGCTCGCGGAAGCCTTTCCCCACCTTCGCGTGCTCGTATTTCCGAAACTGGTGCGCTCAGGCCCGACTTTCCCGCGTCTTTTGGCACATTCGCTGGATTCCGGCCTCGAATGGCGCCTGCTCGACCAACACCAACGCGCCGCTTTCCTCGCGAAGAGCGTCGGATTGCATCTTTCGAAGGAGCGGCGGGAAGCTCTCCGGCGCCAGCGACGTCGGCTTGAACGATACGGAATTGTCGGCGTGCGAAGCGCGCGCAGCGCCGGTGAAATACGCAACGCCACCGAAGCGTTTCTCGCTTTGGAGGAGAGCGGCTGGAAAGGCGGCCGCCGCACCGCACTCCTTTGCGACAGTTCGCGCGCGGCTTTCGCGCGGACCATGACGCGCCGCCTCGCACGCGAAGGAAAATGCCGCATAGACACTTTGACCGTGGACGAGCGGCCGGTCGCGATGGGCATCATTCTTCGGAGCCGGGATCGAGCATTCTTCTGGAAGAGTGCCTATGACGAAGCATTCGCGGCGCAATCGCCGGGTGTCCAGCTCGCGTTGGAAGTCACGCGCATTCAGCAAGCAGAAGATGCCTGCCGCGTCACCGATTCATGCGCGGTCGCAGGCAGCCCCATGATCGAGCGGCTTTGGCACGACCGGCTGCCGATAGTCGATCTGGCGCTGCCGCTCTATCCGGCTGCGAATGAGGTGCTGGCCGGCTTCGCCTGGCGCACCACGCGGTTGCAGGGATTGCGCAGGTGGGCGGGCGATCGCCTCCGCGGGATCCGCGGCGATAGGCGAAATTAAGAGCAAGGCTAGCCCAAAAGCTTCTTCAGCTCCGCCCGCAAGGCCGGTGCGATGTCGTCGCGGGCGAGGGCGAAGGCGACGTTTGCGGTCAGAAAACCGAGTTTCGCGCCGCAATCATATGTCGTGCCGTCGAAGCGCACGCCGTGAAAGCTCTGTTGCTTGGCGAGCGCCTTCATGCCGTCGGTGAGCTGGATTTCGCCGCCGGCGCCCTTCTCGCCCTTCTCGAGCATGCCGAAAATCTCCGCGCCTAGGATGTAGCGCCCGGAAATGATGAGGTTCGACGGCGCCGTGCCCTGCGGCGGCTTCTCGATCATGGCCGTAATTTCAAAAGTGTGGCCGTAATCCTTGCCTACAGAAACGATCCCATACTGATGAGTTTCTTGGGGTTCCACTTCCTCAACGGCAATAACATTGCCGCCGTGCTTGGCGTAGGCCTCCATGCATTGCGCGAGGCAGCGGGATTTGGCCTTGCCTGAAGGCATGGTGATCATGTCCGGCAAAAGCACCGCGAACGGCTCATCGCCGACAATGTCGCGCGCGCACCAGACCGCGTGGCCGAGGCCGAGCGGCGCCTGCTGGCGGGTGAAGCTGGTGGCGCCGGCCGGCGGCAGGTCGGCCATCAGTGCCTCATATTCCTTCATCTTGCCGCGCTTCTGCAGCGTGTCTTCAAGTTCGTAGGCCATGTCGAAATGGTCCTCGATCACGCCCTTGTTGCGGCCGGTGACGAAGATGAAATGCTCGATCCCCGCCTCCTTCGCTTCGTCGACGACATGCTGCAGCACCGGGCGGTCGACGACCGTCAGCATTTCCTTCGGCACCGATTTCGTCGCAGGAAGAAACCGGGTGCCGAGACCGGCAACCGGGAAGACAGCCTTGCGGATGCGCTTTGTCATTGGAATCGCTCAAGGGGAGGGGCGCGCGCTTGTCTCATTGCGCTCCGTCCGGAGCAAGCAGCGGCTTCCGGTTGACACAAATTTAGCGTTGGCTCGTTAGATAAGAGAGAGGTAACAGGCAAGGCGGCAGATGGCCATTCTCGTCACCGGCGGCGCCGGCTATATCGGGAGTCATACGGTGCTCGAACTCCTCGCGACCGGCGAGAAGGTCGTCGTGCTCGACAATCTGTCGACGGGATTCCGCTCCGCCGTCCCCGACGACGTGCCGCTGATCCTCGGCGATTTCGGCGACGAGGATCTCGTGACCGAGCTTCTCGCCAAGCATGGTATCGACGCGATCATCCATTTCGCCGCCAAGATCGTCGTGCCGGATTCGGTCAGCGATCCGCTCGGCTATTACCTCAACAACACGGCGATGGCGCGCACGCTGCTCGCCTGCGCTGTCGATTGCGGGGTGAAGCATTTCATCTTTTCCTCGACCGCCGCGGTTTACGGCGAGCCGGCGCAGGTGCCGGTGAGCGAATCCGAGACTCTGAAGCCGATGTCGCCCTATGGCCGCTCGAAGCTGATGGTCGAATGGATGCTCGAGGACACCGCGAAAGCGCACGATTTGAGCTACGTCGTGCTGCGTTATTTCAACGTCGCCGGCGCCGATCCACAGGGGCGCATCGGACAATCGACGCCGAATGCGACGCATCTCATCAAAGTGGCGGTGCAGACCGCGCTCGGCCGCCGGCCTGGAATGGATGTTTTCGGCACGGATTATCCGACGCCCGACGGCTCGTGCCTACGCGATTACATCCAGGTAACCGATCTGGCGCGCGCCCATGTCGATGCCCTGAGATATTTGCGTGCCGGCGGCGGTAATCTCACCTGCAATGTCGGCTATGCCCGCGGCTATTCCGTGCTCGACGTGATCGATGTCGTGAAGCGCGTGTCGGGCGTTGACTTCCCGGTGCGCAAATCGGGGCGGCGCCCCGGCGATCCCGCGGCGATCGTCGCGGCTAACGATCGCATCCGCGCTGAGCTCGGATGGGAACCGCAGCACGATAATCTGAGCGAGATCGTGCGCCAGGCGCTGGATTGGGAGCGCCGGCTGCATAACCGCTCCCCGTGAGGCGAGCCGCATAACTGCTCTGCGGGCGCTGCGGTTGACAGAATGTCGCAGCGCATCAAAAGGCTAATGACAACGCGGTGTCCGCCGCGACCTCTTTCGGAGCAGATGCATGGCCGCCTTCAGCTCGAATCTGCGTGCGCTGCGGCCGGCTTTGCCCATCCTCATCGGCGCGTCGATCATGCTGAGCCTCAGCATGGGCCTGCGGCAGAGCCTCGGCCTGTTCATGCAGCCGCTGACGCGCGATGTGCATATCTCGATCTCCGACTTCACGCTCGCCATTGCGATCCAGAACCTCGCCTGGGGCTTCCTGCAGCCGGTCGCCGGCGCGCTGACGCCGCATTTCGGCTTCCGCGCCATCATGGTTGTCGGCGCGATCATGTATGTCGTCGGCCTCGGAGCGCTTGCCGCCGCGAACGGCCTCATCGGCGTGATGATCGGCGCCGGCATTCTCATCGGCGCATCGCTCGCCTGCACGGCGTCGGCACTGGCGATGTCGGTCTCGGCCCGCGCCGTGTCCGCGCAGCTCCGCAGCCTGGTGTTCGGCATCGTCTCCGCGGCGGGATCGATCGGCGCCATGATTGCGGCGCCGATCGGACAGGCGCTGTCGGCCGGCTATGGCTGGCGTATCGGAGTCATCGGCTTTGTCGCGCTCGCCTGCATCATGGTCCCAGCGGCATGGATCGCCGGCCGCGCCGATAAAATCCCCGAGCCGCCGCCTCTGCCCGGCGGCGTCGACGACCGCTCGGCCGGGCAGGCTTTCATGGCGGCGGTGACGAACGGCCCGTTCATGGTCATTGCGATCGCCTTCTTCGTCTGCGGGCTGCAGCTCGTGTTCCTGACGACGCACCTGCCGACCTATCTTGCGCTGTGCGGCATGGACCCGATGCTGAGCGCCGAGGCGCTTGGCGTCATCGGCGGCTTCAACGTGCTCGGCAGCCTGTTCTTCGGCTGGGCCGGCGGGCGCTGGAACAAGCTGGTTCTGCTTGGAATGGTGTACATCTCGCGCTCCCTCATTCTCGGTATTTATTTCTACTGGCCGGCGACACCAGCCAGCACGCTCGTCTTCGCGGCTTTGATGGGCTTCACGTGGCTCGGAGTCGTGCCGCTGGTCGCGGGTGCGGTCGCCGAAATGTTCGGTCTTCGCTGGCAGGCGATGATCCAGGGCATCGCCTTTGTCGGCCATCAGGTCGGCAGCTTTGTCGGCGCGTTCGGTGGCGGGCTCTTGTACGACGTGCTCGGCTCGTACGACCTGGCGTGGCGGCTCGCTGTCGCGACGGGGCTTCTCGCCGGCGCCGTGCAGATCGCCTCGGCGCTGATGCGGCCGACCCGGCCGCCCGCGGTGCTTGCGCCGGCGTGAGGCGCTATCGCGTCACGCTGGTGATCCAGTCGAGATAGGACTTTTCGCCCGCAGCGATATCCAGCCGTACGATTTCCGGCACATCGTAAGTGTGTGCGCCGCGGATGCAGGCAGCGAGATCGTCGTAATTGACGCTCTTCGCCTTGATGAGGATCAGCACCTCATCGTCGCGGGCGATCTTGCCGTCCCAGACATAGCGGCTCTTGATCGGGATGAGCTGCAGGCAGGCGGCGAGTTCCGCCTGCAGCACGGCGTCCAGGATGCGCTCGGCGTGTTCTTCGCTGTCGGTGGTCGTCAGCACGATGCAGAAGCCCGTCATATCCAGCCCATCAATTCGCGCTGCACCACGCTGCGAATGACAGCCATGCCGCTTTCATCGGCGTTGAGACAGTCGATGCGCGCGAATTTCTCGCCGCCATGCTCCAGAAAAATATCGCGGTTCTCGACGCCGATCTCTTCGATCGTCTCGAGGCAATCCGCGGTAAAGCCGGGGGTGATGATCGCGAGCCGCTTCACGCCGCGTTGCGCGAGCGCCTTCACCGTCTCATCGGTATAAGGCTGCAGCCATTCGGCCGGACCAAAGCGCGACTGGAAGGTCGTGATGAGCCGGTCCGGGGAAAAGCCCGTCTTCTCCCGCAACAGCCGCGCGGTTTTCTGGCAGTGACAGTGATACGGATCGCCTTTGAGGAGATATTCCTTCGGCACCCCGTGAAATGAGGCGAGGATGATCTCCGGCTCGAAATCCAAGGCCGCGAGTCCATCGCACAGCGAGGAGGCAAGCGCATCGATATAAACGGGATCATCGTACCAAGGGTGCGCGACGCGCAGCGTCGGCTGCCACCGCATCGTCGCGAGCGCATCGAAGGCTTTGTCGCAGACCGTCGCCGTCGTCGCCGCAGAATATTGCGGATAGAGCGGCACGAGCAGGATGCGGTCGCAGCCCTGCTCTTTCAGCCGCTTGATGCCGCTCGCGATGGAAGGGTTGCCGTAACGCATCGCCCAGTCGATGCGCAGCCGCGCACCGTTCGCGCCGAGACCGCCTTTCGCGAGCCAATCGAAGAGATTGTCGGCCTGGGCGCGCGTGATCGTCTTTAGCGGGCCCTCATCGAGCTCGCGGTTCCATATCGCGGCGTAGTCGCGGCCTTTGCGCTGTGGGCGGCGCGACAGAATCACGAGGTTGAGAAGCGGCCACCAGATCAGCCGCGATGTCTCGATGACGCGGCGATCGGACAGAAACTCTTTGAGATAGCGCCGCATCGACCAATAGCCGGTCGCATCGGGTGTGCCGAGATTGACGAGGAGCACGCCGATGAGCCCGGAGATGACCGGCGGGTGATCGGTGGGGCGAGGGCCGCTGCCCGCCGCAATCGACGAGGGGGAAACGCTATCCAGCATATGCTCTAAGATAGTTCCGACGGATCACTCGTCGAGCCGCGGCCGCAACGCGTAGAGATGATCCACGGGCGCGGCGCCCTGTCCCACGCGCAGTTTGCCGCTCGCTTGTAGCGCTTGCGTCACATATTTCTTCGCCGCTTCGATTGCGTCGGCGAGCGCAAAACCCCGGGCGAGGTAGGCTGCGATCGCCGAGGCAAGAGTGCATCCGGTGCCGTGCGTCTCGCCGCCGGTCTCTACGCGTGGGCTGGTGAACTGCCGGTGCGACTTTCCGTCAAAAAACACATCCGTCGCTTCCGCGCCGGTGAGATGTCCGCCTTTGACGAGCACGGCGCGCGCGCCGAGCGCATGCAGCCGCTCGGCGAGGTGCTGCATGCCTTCGACGTTGGTTGGAGCAGGACGGTCCGCGAGCCGCGCCGCCTCGGGAAGGTTCGGCGTAATCAGCATCGCGAGCGGCAGCAATTCATCGCGTAGAACATCGACGAGATCGGGCGTGCCCAGCGCGTCACCGCTTGTCGCGACGAGGACAGGGTCGAGCACGGCGCTGGGCGCGGATTGCCGCCGTACACGGTCTGCGACCGCTCGCGCAATTTCCCCCGAGCCGAGCATGCCTATCTTCACCGCATGCACATCGACGTCATCGAAAATCGCATCGATCTCGGCCGCGACGAAATCGCTCGGCGGCAGATGTACGCCAAAAACGCGCTGCGTGTTCTGCGCCGTCAATGCGGTGATGACTGCCATGCCGTAGCAGCCAAGTGCCGCGAAAGTTTTCAGGTCGGCCTGAATACCGGCGCCGCCGGAGGGATCGGAGCCGGCGATCGAAAGAACATTCGGGACGTCCACGCGGGCGTGGTTCACCCCACCGGCCGCTCGTCGGCGATCACCTTGCCGTCATTCGGCAACGTGCCGGGCGCGACGACTTCGACCGCGCCGCGCAGCTTCGTCACCACCTGCAGCGTCGAGCCCACCGCCTCGCACAATCCGTTGCCTGTGTGTTTTGCTTCCGCGCGCAACGTCATCACGTCCTGCTCACCGCGGCGCGTCACGATGAGACGAAGGCGGATGAGTTCGGGATGGCGCTTGCGTACCTCCGCGACCTGCGCGGGATGCACGAACATGCCTTTGATCTTCGTCGTCTGGTCGGCGCGACCGAGCCAACCCTTGAGCTGCATATTGGTGCGGCCGCAGCGCGACGTGCTCGGCAAGAAAGCCGAGAGATCGCCGGTGGCAAAGCGCAATAGCGGGTAATCGGCATTGAGCCGGGTCACCACGACCTCACCGACTTCGCCGATCGCAACCGGTTCGCCGGTGCCCGGTCGCACGATTTCGACGATCAGGCCTTCGTTGACGATCATCCCCTCGGATTGCGCGCTTTCGTAAGCAATAACGCCGAGATCTGCCGTCGCATAGGCTTGATACACCTCGACGCTGCGCTCTTTCAGCTCCTTCCGCAGCGTTGCGGGCAGCGCCGCGCCCGAGACGAGGCCGCGCCGGATCGATGAAGCGTCGCTCTTCGTCTCCCGCGCACGATCGAGCAGCACTTTCAAGAAATCCGGTGTGCCGCAATAGCCCGACGGTTTGAGATAGCGGATCGCCTCGACCTGCTGATCGGTGTTGCCGAGGCCGGCGGGAATGACGGGACAGCCGATCGCCAGAGCACCGCTCTCCATGATGTGGCCGCCCGGCGTCAGGTGATAGGAGAAGCAATTGAGAACGATGTCGCCTTTGCGGAATCCGGCGGCGAAAAAGGCGCGCGCCGCGCCCCACCAATCCTTGGCATGCCCTTCCGGCTCGAATATGGGGCCAGGCGACACGAGCAGTCGCTTCAGTGCTGCGCAACGCGACGCGGCAAGTCCGCCAAACGGCGGGTTTTCGTCCTGCATCGTCTTCAGGTCGGATTTGCGCACGAGTGGAATGGCTGCGAGATCGGCGCGCGTCTTCACGGCCTCAAGATCGATGCCTTTGAGCTGCGCGCGCAGCGCCGGTGCGCGCGGCTTGGCGATTTTGAGCACGCCGCGCAGGTCGCGAAGCAGCGTGTTCTCGCGCGCGGCCCGTCCGCGGGTTTCCTGCCGGTCGTAGTGTTCGGAAACAGGCGCGCGTTTCACGCCAGGTGACGGGGCGGGAGGGGCAAACCCGTCCTCTGCTGGTCTTCTTGTTGTTGGCATACCTGCATTGATTCCGGGAATTTCGCGCTTACGCAAGCCATCTTTTTCGGCGCTTGTAATGCTTCACGTTTCGGAAGCTGCGGCGCTCCGGACCGGACAGGCCGAGGTAGAATTCCTTGACGTCTTGATTGTCCCGCAGTGCGGCGGCCTCGCCGTCGAGCACGATGCGCCCAGTCTCGAGGATGTAGCCGTAGGTGGCGTATTTCAGGGCGATGTTGGTGTTCTGCTCGGCGAGCAGGAACGAGACCTGTTCCTGTCCGTTCAGGCGGTGCACGATCTCGAAAATTTCTTCTACGACCTGCGGCGCAAGCCCCATCGAGGGCTCGTCGAGCAGGATCATGCGAGGTCGCGACATCATCGCGCGCCCGATCGCGCACATCTGCTGCTCGCCGCCCGAGGTGTAGCCGGCAAGCGCGGTCCGCCGCTGTTTCAAACGCGGGAAATAGCCGTAAATCGCCTCAATATCCGCGGCAATTCCGGCGCGACCGTCACGGCGCGTGAAGGCGCCGGTGAGCAGGTTCTCTTCGATCGTGAGATGACCGAAGCAATGGCGGCCTTCCATCACCTGGATGCAGCCGCGCCGCACAAGCTCGTTCGGCGAAAGCTTGTCGACGCGATCGCCGATAAATTCGATCGATCCTTTCGTGACTTCGCCGCGCTCGGCGTGCAGCAGGTTGGAAATTGCCTTCAACGTCGTCGTCTTGCCCGCGCCATTGGCGCCGAGCAGCGCGACGATGCCGCCTTGCGGCACGTTCAGCGACACGCCCTTCAGGACGAGGATGACGCGATCGTAGATGACTTCGATATTGTTGATCGCAAGGATCGGCGCCGCCACCACTTTAGAGGCCCCGCCCGATCAGCTCTTTCATGATCTCGTTGGTGCCGCCGTAGATTTTCTGCACGCGCGCATCCGTCCACAGCCTCGAGATCGGATATTCCTTCATGTAGCCGTAGCCGCCGAAGAGCTGCAGGCACTCATCGACGATCTCGTTCTGCTTCTGCGTCGTCCACCATTTCGCCATGGCGGCCGTCTCGACGTCGAGCGTTTCATCGAGGACCCGCTCCGTGCATTTCTCGACAAAGACACGGGCAATTGTCGCCTCGGTCTTGCATTCGGCAAGCTTGAACCGCGTGTTCTGGAAATCGATCAGCGATTTCCCGAAGGCGGTGCGCGATTTCACGTAGTCGACGGTGAGCGCGATCGCGCGCTCCATCGCCGCGACCGCCTGCACGGCGATGATCATGCGCTCCCGCGGCAATTGGCTCATCAGCTGCTTGAAACCGAGGCCCTCTTCCGGGCCGAGCAGGTTGCCCGTCGGCACACGCACGTCGTCGAAGAACAGCTCCGACGTGTCCTGCGCGTGATGGCCGATCTTTTCGAGATTGCGGCCGCGGCGGAAGCCTTCAACCTCCTGCGTCTCCACCATGACGAGCGAGACGCCCTTGGCGCGCTCCTTCGGGTCTGTCTTGGCGACGACGCAGATCAGGTTCGCGGTCTGGCCGTTGGTGATGAACGTTTTTGCTCCGCTGATCGAGTATTGATTGCCCTGGCGCTTCGCACTCGTGCGCACGGCCTGCAGATCAGAGCCCGTGCCGGGCTCGGTCATCGCGATCGCGGTGACAAATTCGCCGGTCGCCATGCGCGGCAACCAGCGTTGGCGCTGCTCTTCCGAGCCGTAATGGTAGATGTACGGCGCGACGATACCGTTGTGCAGGCTGACGCCGAAGCCCGACGCGCCGGCGCGCGCCTGCTCCTCGATGATGATCTTCTCGTGCAGGAAGTTGCCACCGGAGCCGCCATATTCCTCGGGAATGGAGGGGCAGAGCAGGCCGGCTTGACCTGCCTTCGTCCAGATGTCGCGATCGACGACGCCTTGCTTGTCCCAGCGCCCGACGTGGGGCGCGCATTCGCGCTCGAAGAACCGCCGCGCCGATTGCCGGAAGATCGCGAGGTCCTCGCGTTCCTGTACCTCGTGCAAATGTCGCTCCCGGATGCGCGCTTTTTGCAAAGCTATCGGCCTGCCCCACAGGCGGCAAGCCGAGGGGCTGCACCTCGTTCAATGAGAGTGGCCGGACGGCAACGCTCTGCAGGATCGAGCAACCGGACGAGGCCCGCTTAACTTTTGATATGGCCTAGCTTTTTGCCGCTCATAGGATTTGCTTTCGAGAGGGCCCGTGCAAACCCCGCCGCAACACGCAAGATCGCGTCCGGACGCGCAGAGGCTCAGTCAAGCCCTGACGATCGCCTGGGACCTGCTGGTTGCTGCCGACGATCCCGCGACCGTCGATGAACGGGCTGAGGAGACTCGGCGGGCAATGGCCAACCATCTCGTGCGCGCCGCAGAAGCGTCGGATGACATGACCGATCTCTGGCTGGCGGCGCTGAACGCGGTGGTGGATGGGAATGCCTTCCCGCGGGCCAGCTAAATCGCATTCCTCTGACCCTGCCTCACGCCTCCTCGACAGCGCATTGCACGACAGCGCCGTCATTCTCGACGCTTACGGACGCTTCGCAGCGATTGTTATCGGCACGTTGTTTTTTCCTTTCGCCGTAGCGCGGCCGCTGGACAACGCACCTACGACGCGCGAGGTGAAGGCGCCGCCAAAATCGCGCTCTTCCGCGATTGTGAGCGTCGTCCTTGCGCTTTTCCTCGGTGTCGTTCTTGGACGGCGGCGCATTGCGCGACGCTAATCAACTCGACGATTCACCTTTGTAAAAGCTGAATACTTCCGGACCCTATAGCCTGTCTCTGGCATGAAGCGCTTTTTCTTTCACGTCATCAGCGGCGCATCGCGCTACCAGGACGAGACCGGCACGATGCTCGGCTCGCTGCAGGACGTGATGCTGCATGGCCGAACGATTGCAAAGGTGCTGACGAAGCGCGCGGCGCCCCAGATGAGAGGCGGGCAGCATTCAAGCTGCGACGACTACCTCGAAGTCGAGGATCAGGACTCGAAATTCCTCATCACCTTGCCATTCGCGCGTCTGCTGAAGGACGCGTCACAGGCCGCGCGGAAAATCTCGGATCCGATCGATCTGGGCGAGTACCGGCTGGCGCGGCACTACGCGCGGGCATTGTCCGCATGAAGGACAGGTCTGCGGAAGCGCGCAAGGAAAGCCGATTCATCGCGCTTCTCGTGTTGGCGGGACTCGCGGGGCTGACGCTTAGCGTCGGCTTGTCGGGGGCAAGCTCTTTCTTGCATTGAAGCTGATCGGGATCGATCAGGAGCTCATGTAGAGCCCGCCGTTCAGATTGATCGTCTGGCCGGTGACGAAGCCGTTGCGGACGAGGAAAAGCGCGGTCTCGCCTGCTTCCTGGAGTGTGCCGAAGCGGCCGATCGGAATGCGCTCGGGCGACGCCCTAAGGCCGCCGGTCACCATGTCGGTCTCGATCAAAGCCGGCGCGATCGCGTTCACGGTTATGCCGGTCTTGGCAAGCCGCGCGGCGTAGGAATGCGTCATCCCGACGAGGCCCGCCTTCGATGCGGCATAATGCGGTGCGGTCGCGCCGCCGGTCTGCGCGGCGACGGACGACAGATTGATGATGCGGCCCCAGCCTGCTTTCGACATCCCAGACAGTACGGCTTTGGTGACTAGAAAGGCGGAGGTGAGATTGGTGCGGATGACGCGCTCCCATTCCGCCTCGTCGACCTGATCGTAGCCGAGCACGCCGAGAATGCCGGCATTGTTGACGAGGATTGTGGGCGGGCCGAAAGCGCCCTCGACCTCGCGCACGAGCCGCTCGATGTCGCCGCTTTGCGAAACGTCCGCGCGCAGCGCGATCGCGTCGCCGCCGGCGCCCTTGATCGCCTCGACGACGGCGGCGGCATCCTCGGCGCGCGAGTGATAATTCACGGCCACGCGCATTCCGGCCTGCCCGAAGGCAAGCGCGATGCCCTTGCCGATGCCGCGCGAAGCGCCGGTCACAAGGGCGACGGCATCACGAATCTCAGTCATCGGGATCAAGTTAGGAGGCGTGTAGCGTTTGCCTAGCCGCGGGCGAGTTTCACCGCGATCCCGGTTGCGGCGACGCGGCGCAGCGCTACGCCAGGCGCTTCATCGCCCTCGACGCTGTCGATCTTGTAATCGACCGCGATGATCGCATCGGCTTCACAATCCTCGGCCTTGCGGATCAGGGCATCGAGCGCCTTCTCTTCGAAGTCGTGGCTTCGGGAAGCGAGCGCCTCGCCGTGCCAAGCGGAGGCGGCAGTGATCCGGCCGATCGGATAAAGGATGCGGCTGCCCTCGATCATCTCGCCTGAACTGATACGCATTTGATCTGCCTCTTTGTCCTTCTTTTTAGAGACCGGCTTCTTTCCAGGACCTTAACGGCACAGGGAAGGCAGAGCCGGTACGAGTTCGAGGCAGGCAGCTAAGCGGCGCCGTAGTGAACTCGCGATGAATGAATAGGCGCGTGGCTCAGGCTTTGCTGTGCGCAGAGGCACAGGGCGGACGCTTGCCGTCGCTTTGGCTGAGAGCGTGTTTTTCGGGCGACACTCGTGGCGAATTATGCTGCGCTGCGCAATGAACCGGACTTGGGTGAAACTTAATTCACGTTGCGCTCGCGCCCGCGCCAATATTTTTCCCGCAATTGCCGCCGCAGGACCTTGCCGGTCGCGGTGCGCGGGAGCGGTGGGGTTGCGCACGCCCCTCATCCTGAGGGCTTGCGGAGCAAGCGTCTCGAAGGATGGCAAAGAGCGCTGAATTTGCCCCCTCCTTCGAGACGGCGCTTCGCGCCTCCTCAGGATGAGGGGTGCCCTAATGCCGGAAGTGCCGGTGCCCGGTAAACACCATGGCGAGCCCCGCCTCGTCGGCGGCGGCGATGACCTCCTTGTCGCGCATCGAGCCGCCGGGCTGAATCACGGCTGTGGCGCCTGCCTCCGCCGCAGCGAGGAGGCCATCCGCGAAGGGAAAGAACGCGTCCGACGCCACGACCGAGCCCCTGGCGAGGCTCTCGGTCAGACCCGCGGCCTTGGCGGCCTCCTGCGCCTTCCAAGCCGCGATGCGCGAGGAATCCACGCGCGACATCTGCCCGGCGCCGATGCCGACGGTCGCGAGCTCCCTGGCATAGACGATCGCATTCGACTTGACGTGCTTGGCGACGCGAAAAGCAAACTGCAGGTCGGCGAGTTCGCGATTTGTCGGCGGGCGTTTCGTGACGACTTCGAGCTTCATGTCGTCGACGACAGCGTTGTCGCGCGCCTGCGCGAGGAAGCCGCCGGATACTGTGCGCAGCGTCAATCCCGGCGCGCGCGGATCGGGCAGGCCGCCGGTGAGCAGCAGCCGCAGATTTTTCTTCGCGGCGATCAGCGCGATTGCATCTTCGTCCGCATCGGGCGCGATGATCAATTCGGTGAGAATCTCGATCATCTTCGCCGCGGCCGCCGCATCGAGCTTGCGATTGACCGCGATGATGCCGCCGAAGGCGGAGACGGGATCGCAGCGCAGCGCCTTCTCATAGGCGTCCGCAAGCGAGGCACCTTCCGCGACCCCGCATGGATTGGCATGTTTGATGATCGCGACCGCGGCGGCACGCCCGGAATTAAATTCCGCGACGCATTCGAACGCCGCATCTGTGTCGTTCACATTATTGTAGGAGAGCTGCTTGCCCTGCACCTGCCGCGCCGTCGCGACACCGAAACGCTTCTCGCCAGTCAGATAAAAGCCCGCCGCCTGATGCGGGTTCTCGCCGTAGCGCATCGGCTCGGCGAGGCGCCCGCCCAGCGCGCGATAAAGCGGCGCGGGTTCTTGCAAAGTGGCCGCGAGCCAGTTCGAGATCGCGGCATCATAAGCGGCGGTGCGTGCGTAAGCGGTCTGCGCCAGCCTGCGGCGGAAGTCGCCGGTCGTCTGTCCTTCATGGGCGCCGAGTTCGGCGAGAACGCGCGCTAGATCCGCAATATCCGTGACAACCACCACGTCCGCATGATTCTTTGCCGCGGCCCGGATCATCGCCGGGCCGCCGATGTCGATATTTTCCACGCATTCGTCGAAGCCAGCACCGCGCGCGACCGTCTGCTGGAAGGGATAGAGATCGACCACTAAAAGATCGATCGGCTCGATTCCGTGCGCATACATCGCCGCCTGGTGCTCGGGATTGTCGCGGATGGCGAGCAAGCCGCCATGGACTTTCGGGTGCAGCGTCTTGACGCGCCCGTCCATCATTTCGGGGAAGCCGGTGATCTCCGCGACGTCCTTGACTCCGAGCCCGGCTTCGGTCAGCACCCGCCGCGTTCCACCGGTCGAGACGAGCGCGATGCCACGCCCACTAAGCGCACGGGCGAAATCGACGAGCCCAGTCTTGTCTGAGGCGGACAGAAGCGCACGCGAAACGCGGCGGAGGTCAAGCGGCATCAGGCGCCTCGTGATGGCGGGAGGGCGCGCTTAGCATGGGTTTGCCGGACAGAGAAACGCGCTGGGTCAGCTGCCCGTAGCTCTGCGCTGCCATTGCGGCCGCTTCAGGCGCGAGACGCCGGTCAGCAGCCGTGCCCCGCGCCCATAGGTGAAGAACGCCCACGACCAGTTCACGTAGACCACGATCCGGCTGCGGAAATCGACGAGCAGCATCAGGTGGACGAGGGACCAGGCGAGCCACGCGGGAAACCCGGTCAGCGTGAAGCGGCCGAAATCGGCGATCGCGTGCGAGCGGCCGATGATCGCCATCGTTCCGAGATCCCGATAGCGGAAAGGGCCCGGCTCGGGGCACCCGGCGATGCGGGCTTTCAGGACCCGACCGACATAATCGCCCTGCTGCTTGGCGACAGGCGCGAGCCCCGGCAGCGGCGCTCCCGCTCCGGCATCGAAACTCGCGACGTCGCCGATGGCGAAAATCTCCGGCCGGCCCGGCACGGAGCAATTCGGCTCGGTCTTCACGCCGCGATTGCGCGCGGCGTTCGCGCCGATCCAGTTCGCTGCCGGCCGCGCCTCTGTGCCAGCGCACCAGATGATGTTTGCCGCCTCGATGCGGGTCTCGCCAAGCAAGAGACCTGTCGCGTCGATCTCATCGACGGCCTCATTGAGATGCACTTCGACGCCGAGTTTTTTGAGCGCACCCGCCGCATAATCCGATAGCTTTTGTGGAAACGCGGAGAGCACGCGGTTTCCGGCTTCGCACAGAACGATCCGTGCCGAGCGCGGATCAATATTTTTAAAATCCCAAGCGAGCGTTGAGCGCGCGAGTTCGGCGATCGTGCCGGCCATCTCGACACCGGTCGGCCCGCCGCCGACCACGACGAAGGTCAACAGCCGCTGGATCATCTCGGCGTCGCCGCATTCCTCCGCCCATTCGAATGCGCTGAGCAGGCGCTCGCGAATCGACAGCGCGTCGGTCAGCGTCTTCAAGACCTGCGCGTGCTTTGCCCATTCGTCATGGCCGAAGAAGCTGTAGGCGGCTCCGGTCGCCAGGATCAGATAGTCATAAGGAAGGTCGGGCCCGTCGGCGAGATGCACGATGCGGCGATCGGCATCGACGCTTTCGACTTCCGACATCAGCACCGTCGTGTGCTTATACCGGCGCAAGAGCGCGCGAGTCGCGGTCGCGATATCGGCCGGCGAAAGCGCCGCGGTCGCGACCTGGTAAAGCAGCGGCTGGAACAGGTGATGGTTGGTGCGGTCGACCAGCGTGACGTCGGCGTCCGCGCCGTTTAAGGCTTTGACCGCGGCCATGCCGCCGAAGCCGGCGCCGACGATGACGATGCGTTTGCGGGAGATGGGAGGAGGCATCGGGTTCCGAGATTTAATACATCCGATCATCTGCACTAAGAGAAATAAGGCCGGTAACCCCCTCAATCCAAGACCCGCGCCAGCGTCCAGGCTATCGCCACGTCGCCTTCGATGCGGCCATCGATCACGATCTGCCGGCTGTTCTGCGGGCCATTGGGCGCGGCAAAGAAGATGGAATCCTCGAGGGACACTTCGCGGCCGCCGGCGTCGAACGTGAAGCGCTCGCCGCCTGGCAGATCCAGCAGGACGCCCTGCCCCTCCCAGATCAGCGCCGCAATCACCGAGGGATGCAGATGAAAGCGCAAGGCAAATCGATGCGCCGCGACCGTTCCCGGCTGTTCCGTGCGGGTGAGACTATCCTCGCCCAAAACCCGTGCGCCATCCGGCGCGAGCGTCAGATTGCGCGTATGAACAAAGCCGAAGCGCGGCGCATATCCATCATGCGAGAGGGCTAAACGCTCGCCGTCCTGCGTGTTGCTGCGCGCTACCTCGACCCGTGTCGGGCCGGACAGTATCTGCCCCTGGAAGAAACGATCCAGGCCCGCGGCGGACGAAAACCGGCATGACGAGGTGTCGTCGATAACAAGAGTGGAATGCGCGGCCGTCGTGCGCGCGATTTCGCGCGCGGCAGCGCGGTTCGGACCGGGCGCGCCGCAATTGACGATGATGCGCTCGCCGCCGAAAGAAAATTCGAACGACAGACAGCCCGCATGTGCATTGCGTGAATAGGCGGGCGGCGGCGGGCGGCCGGTATCGACGATCAACGCAGAGCCGCGCGCCTCCATCCGCTGATAGCCCGAATAGGGCGCGTTCAAGAGCGCGCGCCCGCGCACGTCGTCGTAGGTGAGCAGCGTCGCGATCAGTTCAGGTTGCGTGACGCTCATGCCGTTGAACAGCGCGAGCGATCCGTCGCCATGGCGCAGAAGCCGCAGCATGGGGATCATGCGGTCGATCGAATTAAGCAGTGCTGCAGGCATCTGCGTTCCGCGCGCGGCATAGGCTTGGCGCAACGGCAGGAGTTCTAGCAGGAGATCGACGAGCGTCTGCGGATTGCGCCCGATATGGCCGCCGTCGGCCATTAACTGCCGCGCAAGTTCGCGCGCGAGAAGGAGCGTACTCGCTCGCTGTGAGCGCTGGTCCGCATCGCTGCAAACCGCGAGCTCGGCGAGCGCGATCGCCGCGAAGAGGCGCCATTCGCCCTGCGCTTCTTCCGCCAAGGCGCGCATGAGATGCGTCTTGGCGCGGGCGAAATGATTCATGAAGCGGCGGTAGAAATCGGTTTCCGCGCCTTCGAGAATCATCGGCGATTGCGAGAGAAAGGCGAGGATGCGGCGCGAAACGACGCGCGGCTCCCACATCGGATCGTCGGCCGCGGCCCGGCCGCGCAGGTTCAAAAAATGTTCAACAAGCGCCCGGCCGTTGTCACGCGCGAGCGGCGTGTCGGCGGCACGCAGATGCTTGAGCCAGCCAAACCCGCCGAGCGCGCGGGCCCAGGATTTGGATGGGGCTTCGATCTGGAAAGGCGACAGCCCGCCAGCATTCACGATCTTGCCGCCGAAAGCGAAATAGCCTTCCTGGATTTCGGCGGCGATCGTCGGATCGACGGTGCGGATATCCTGCGGGGCGATCAGAAGCCGCTGCGGCGCTCTTGCACGCAGCCGCGACAGCGGCCGCAGCGGTTCGGCGACGACCCGGAGCGCGCGACGCAAGCCGCGGCGGCCTAGCAAGCCGACAAGCTTCAGCCGTTCAGCAACAACGGACAGAGCCGGTCTCCTCGCGAGGCACACAACCGCTGACGCTGCCGGGGCAGCGGAATCGCGGACTATCGATTGTGAAACTTTAGACGGCGTTAACCAAGCCGGCTGCGCGCCACCTCCCCCTTGACGCACGTATATCCCGTCGGTTATGAGTTTGATCGATAACCAGCGGATTATGCCTTTCCAATGCCAAACGCGCAGGACGTGCTCTTCAGAGCGCTCGCCGATCCGACGCGGCGCGCGCTCTTCGAGCGGCTATGCCGGGAAGGCGAGCAGACGGTCGGGGCCTTGCAGGCGCGCGCCGGGGTCTCGCAACCGGCCGTCTCCAAGCATCTCGGGGTCCTGAAGCAGGCGGGGCTCGTGCGCGACCGCCATTCAGGCCGCCAGACCCACTATAGGGCTGAGCCCCGCGCGCTCGCGCCCCTCATCGACTGGACAGGCGAGATGGCGGCGTTCTGGCAGAGCCGGTTCGATGAACTCGAAAACCTCCTCAAAAGGATGGACCAATGAGCAACGCCGGCACGACCAAAGCCAAAGCAGGAGACTCTCCCTCCCGGCTCATCGATGCGAGAATCAAGGAACTCGGCGATTGGCGCGGCGAGACGCTCGCGCGCGTCCGCAGCCTCATCAAAGAGGCCGACCCCGAAGTCATCGAGGAGTGGAAGTGGCGCGGCGTTCCGGTGTGGGAGCATTCCGGCATCATCTGCACCGGCGAGACCTACAAGGACCTCGTGAAGATGACCTTCGCCAAAGGCGCCGCGCTCGACGACCCCTCAGGCCTGTTCAATTCCAGCCTCGACGGCAATGTGCGGCGCGCCATCGACATCCACGGGGGCGACAAGATCGATGAGAAGGCGTTGAAGGCGCTCATTCGCGCCGCCGTGGCACTGAACACATCAGCGCGCGCGGCCGCTCGCCCCGTCCGCCCTCAAAAGAAATCAAAGAGCGCTTGAGCAGCGCCTCCAAGGGATGAAGCACATGAACACTATCGCGACTGACAAGCGCTCCGTCATCGTCGAGCGAGACATCCCGCATCCGCCGAAAAAGATCTGGCGCGCGCTGACGCAGCCACACCTGATCGAGGAGTGGCTGATGAAGAACGATTTCGCGCCAGTCGTCGACCACCGTTTCAATCTTCGCGGCGATTGGGGCGCCGTCGACTGTCAGGTCCTCGAAGTCGAGCCGAACAAAACGCTGTCTTACAGCTGGGATGCGATGGGTCTCGAGAGTGTCGTCACCTGGACGCTCACGGCGACGCGCACGGGGACGCACCTGCGCATGGAGCAGGCGGGGTTCCGTAGGGATCAAGAGCAGGCCTATCAGGGCGCCACGTTCGGCTGGCAGAAATTCTTTGCCAACCTGGAGCAGGTCCTGGCGCGGATGGATTGACGTTCGCAGCGCCTCACGTGGGTTTCTTCAGAGGAGGTGTCGTTGAATTGGAACAAGTTGCTTCGGCAGATACACCGCTGGCTGTCGATCGCCTTTACGTTCGCCGTCATTGTCAACATCGCCGCTTTGTTACGGGCGGAACAAGCCGTCTGGGTAGGCCTCCTGGCGCTGCTCCCGCTCGTCTTGCTCCTGCTCACCGGCCTGTACTTATTCGCGCTGCCATATGCCGCGAAGTGGCGCAGCGGGTGAGGCGCGGGGCTTTAAGCTCGCGGTTTAGAAATCAAAGGTGGGGGAGTTAGCTGCCGAACTGACCTTACTCCAAAGATCGTGAGCGAGGTCATGCCGAGCTAGCAGGATCAGCCAATATAGGCGCTGACCCTGATCCCCTCGGATGAGTTCCCAGTGTTTTGCTTGCGGAAGCCCAAGCGCCGTCACCTTATCAGACCAGTATTTGAGGATAGCGGCACGAAACGCGGCCTTATTCATGTCGGGGCTTACTTTGCCGCGCCAACCAGGGGCGAACTTGTCGAACTGGTCGTAGTCCTCATCAGCATAGCGAGCGGCATTGCGTTGAAGATCAGACACGCTGACATGAGCAATCACGTCGATGCGCTTGAGCTTCGACAGTCCCTCGAACAGATCGAATGACAATGCGCCCAAATTGAACGGATCCAAAAAAGCTAGATGCAGTCCGTACCGGTCCAAGCTCTGGACGATCTTTGGTATTGCCTCCTGTGCAGGCCCAGGAAAGGGACGAATAGGCGCACCTAATGCGGTTAAGCGCTGTGTCGCCGCGGCAAGAAGGTTTTCGTCGCCATCGGAGATATTGATCGACGTGAACCGTCCCGGCGATTAGCGCGCGCTTGAATGCGGCCACCGGGCTGCCATCAATGAACCTATTTGTGCCACGGATCAGCGACCGACCAGCGCCACAAAACGGATCGATGTAGGCAGCGCCCGTGCCCAAATATTGCTTGCGAGCCCCGCCGGATGCGTAGACATACTTAGTCAGGAGATCGAGCTTGTCGATGGCCCAAGCTCCCACCTCCTCCACAATCAGGCCGTCATCACCATGCGTATATTGCTCTTGATCCTTCGGAGGCATTCTCTTTGCCCTCAGCTCGCGAGACAGTCGTTGCTTTCGTTCGCGATGCGCTATTCGGAAACTCACGCCACAATCTGCCATCCAGTTTGCCGCCGCCCTTGCCATTTCCAGGCGGGTCGATTTTGATGGCCTGTGGCTCGGTAAACCCGTCTTCGAACACGGACGGATTATTCTTGTAGACACCCCACTGCTTTAAAAATGGCGCGGCCCCGACGCGGCGACATTCAGCGATTGCCTCTCGCGCCCATTGCGGATCAGTCGGACGGATGAGGTCCGAGCGCACGCCGCTCTCGCCGCCGATGATGACCCAGTCGGGAGAGCGGCCGTCGATGTCTAATTGCCCAAGCGGGCCGATAGCCGGCTCGTAACTTACGAAACGAATTGTGGCTGAGACCTTGAGCAGGAAAGATGCTCGCTGCTTGTAAGCACTTGCGTCTTCTGTTGTCGTTCCTAACCAGACATTCGGGTATCCGTCGCCCCAATCAGCGGGCAGCATCTTGCGGATATTTTGCGGCCGCTTGGTCAAAAGCTGCCAGTCCAACTGGTCACATTCACGAATCAGGCTGAACAGATCAGCGCGCCACGTGGGGTCGATTTGATTATCGAATATGTCGGCAAGGGAAGCGCAGAACACGCGTTGCCGCCTCCCGTGCTCAGCCTGAAACCCACTTGCTCGGCTATTCCACAGCAGAGGGTTCCGCCAATAGGCCGCGGTGGTGCGCCGCCGCGGATGATTGCCCCACTCGACCTGACCACTTCGCTTGGCCCACTTTTCCGCGTAGCAAAAGTCGCACGCAGACGGCGATCCTTTGGCTCGAGCCACTTTCGTGCAGCCGACCCAAGGGTTGAAGGTCGAATCGGTCCACTCAATCTTCGATCGGCTGCCCATGCATCCGCCCTTGCCGTTAGCGCAAATCGCTTCCCGATCGGGAGACTTGCGACCATTCTATTAAGAGAACAAACAAAGAACAATACGTCTTGCTACGCCCCTACCCGCTGAAACCGCACGGCAAAAAACCCATCCAGCCCGGCAAGCCGCGGCTCGTCGTTCGGCCAGGCATTCGGCAGCGTCCGCATCGTGCCGTCGGATGTGACGAACTCGGCGGGAATCGGGTCTTCCGGCGTGATCGGCGCCAAGCGCAGATCGGGATTGCGCCGCAGCAGCGCCGGCACGTGTGCCTCGCCTTCTTCCGGCTCCAGCGAGCAGGCGCAGTAGACGAGCCGCCCGCCCGGCGCGAGCAGGGTCGCCGCGCGGTCAAGCATGCGGGTCTGCAACGCGACCAGCGTCTCGACATCGCCGGGGCGCTTCGTCCACGCGACGTCGGGATGCCGACGGATCGTCCCGGTCGACGTGCAGGGTGCGTCAAGCAGGATCGCGTCGAACGGCCCGCCGGAATAGCTCATAGCATCGGCAACGTTCACGTCGGCACGCAGGTGCAGGCGCTCGAGATTTTCGGTGAGGCGGCGCAGCCGCTCGGCCGAGCGGTCGAGCGCGGTCACGTGCGCGCCCGCGGCGGCGATCTGCGCGGTCTTGCCGCCCGGCGCGGCGCAGAGATCGAGGATGCGCTCGCCGGGCCGCGGCGCAAGCAGCTTTACCGGCAGAGCGGCCGCGGCGTCCTGCACCCACCATTCGCCTTCGGAATAGCCGGGGAGCTCGGCAATCGGCTCGTGGCTGCGCAGGCGGACCGAGCCGGTCGGCAGGACCATGCCGCCGAGACGCTCGGCCCAGCCCTGCGGATCGCTTTTGACGCTGAGGTCGAGCCGCGGCTCCTCACGATGGGCGGCGGCAATCGCACGCGCAGTCTCCTGGCCATAATTCTTGCGCCATCGCGTCGCCAGCCAGACCGGCGTGTCCTGATCGAGCGGATCGGAAGCGTTGAGAAATTCTTCCCGGCGGCGGGCGAGGTTGCGCAGGACGCCGTTGATCAGGGCGGCGAAAGGCGCGGTTTTCGGATCGAGGCGCGACTCGCGTACCGCAAGGTCAACGGCGGCGTGATCGGGCACGTCGAGAAAAAGGATCTGCGCCGCCGCGGCGATAAGCAGCCATTCGAGCTGGCCGGCCTGCCGCGGCAAGCCTTTTTCGAGCAGTTCCGCGAGCGCATGGCGGATCGTGCCGAGCCGGCGCAGCGACACGGTCGCGATCGAGCGGGCGAACGCCGCATCGCGCGCGTCAAGGCCGGCGACCCGCGAGGGCACGGCATTCGGCGAAAAGCGCTCGTCGAGGGCGTGGCCGCCGGTCAGCACGTCGGTGATCACCCGGCCGGCGGCAACGCGCGCGGCTAGGCCCGGCACGCTCGCCATCTCGCGGGCGCGTATCTCGTCGGCCGATTGACCCTGCCCGGGTTTGGTTCTCTGCCCCGTGCGCCGGGTCGGTTTGCTCACGCCGCGTCCTTGACCGTGCTTCTCTTTATTCAGCCCCACGGCCCCTGAGCCGACGATGAACGGCCGCGATTCCAGCGCGAATCGGCGATGCCGCGGCCGCCGAGGAATGTGCTCGGCTCACGTGGCGGTTCTGCGGTCTGGCGAAATGGCTGCCAGCCGCCGGCGGTTTCGTATGCCGGCTCGCGCGGCGCCGCGGCGGGTTGGGATGGGCGAACGCCCATGCTGTGCGCGAGGTTTTCGAGGGCGGCGATGCGGTTCTCGACCGCCGGATGGGTCGAGAACAGGCTGTCCATGCCGCGGCCGCTGAGCGGATTGACGATGAAGAGATGCGCCATCGCCGGATGCGCCTCCACGGCCTCGTTGGGAATGCGCTCTGCCGCGTCGGCGATCTTGGCCAGCGCCGAGGCAAGCCAGAGCGGATTGCCGCAGAGTTCGGCACCCATGCGGTCGGCCTCGTATTCGCGGCCGCGGCTCACCGCCATCTGGACGATCATCGCCGCGATCGGCGCCAGGATCGCCATCGCGATCGAGCCGAATATGCCGAGGCCGTTGCGCCGGCCGCCGCCGAAGAAAATGCCCCAATGGGCGATCGAGGAGATCGCACCGGCCAGCGTGGCGGTAATGGTCATGGTAAGCGTGTCGCGATTGCGGACATGGGCAAGCTCGTGGGCGAGCACGCCGGCCAGCTCCTCGCGGGTCAGCATCTCTATGAGGCCGGTATTGACGGCGACCGCGGCATGGGCGGGATCGCGGCCGGTCGCGAACGCATTCGGCTGCGGGCTGTCGACGAGAAAGACGCGCGGCATCGGCAGGCCGGCGCGGCCCGACAAATCGCCGACGAGTGCGACGAGATCGGGCGCATGAGCATAGTCGACTTCACGCGCGTTGACGGCTGCGAGGGCCATGCGGTCGGAATTCCAGTAGGCGAAGAGGTTTGTGCCGATCGCGAATAGGAACGCGATCATCATGCCGCCGCGCCCGCCGAGCAGCGCGCCCACAAGAAGGAACAAGGCTGTCATCGCGGCGAGTAACACCGCGGTGCGCATGAATTGCATGGAACGGCCTCCTCCGGCGCAGGGCCGGGCGTCTCGCAACTTCATATAGGTGGGATTACGATCGCAACGAAGGCAAGGCCCGTGAGCGAGGCCGATGGAAAAAAAGAAAAATCGAGGCGGGACGGGGCTGGCAAACCGCTGGCCTCTCCACGGAAACTAACGCCCGAAGCCGAGCGCGCCTTGGCGGAAGCAGCCGAGCGGCGAAAGGCGCGGGAAGGCGCGGGCCCGCCACGGAAAGAAATTGATGGGCGCGACGGACCTGATCCGACCCGCTATGGCGATTGGGAGGTAAAGGGCATCGCCAGCGATTTTTGAGTCTTTCGGCGACAACGCAGATCGCAATGGCTACCCTGCATCGGGCCGGGCGAGCGTTAAGCTTACGGAGAAGGAAACACTTGCTCTCTAGACAGTTCGATTAGGCTTTTGGCCCGACGTCGTCCCGGTGGGCAAATCCGTGAAAACAAAGCTATTGCCAACCAATGTTCTCAACGCCGTGAAGCGTACGCGACCGGTTTATCAGGTCGGCCGCAAGGCGCGGTTCGCGCTCGGATCCTGCATGGGCGCGCGTTATGTCGCGGCGCTCGACAGCAGAGCCCATTACAATGACTTCATGCTGTCTTC
>JAXDNJ010000012.1:0-4205 GCA_034669505.1 Methylobacteriaceae bacterium | reverse complement strand
CGGCAGCAGCATCTCGACGACGGCGAGGTCGCGGGTCATCCGCGGCGGGCCGGCCGCGCCGCGCCCCTCGACGGCGCGGGCGACGACACGACGCACGTTGGTGTCGACCACCGGCACAGGCAAAGCGCGGCGGGCTGCACCTGTTTGACAAGCCCGCGCGGAAAACGGGCGAGGGTAGCGCGCAGAGCCGTCGGCGTGATCTTGCCGATCGCACCGGGAATACCGACGAGCTTGGCGCCGCCGGAAAACATTTCCGGCGCGCCGCATTCATCATCGGTGATGTGCGCGTGTTCGTGGCAGAATACCGCGCCCCAAGGCGGCGTGATCGCGCCGAGCGCCAGCGCATTTGCGCCGGTGCCGGTCGCGACAAGGAAGCTCGCGACATCGCGTTCGAAGCCCGCACTCAGCGCGCGCTCGGCTTCCGCAGTGTGCCGGTCAGCGCCATACGCCGGACAGAACTCGTCGTTCGTCGCAAGCAATGCCTCAAGGATCGGCCGGCTCGCGCCGGCCGCGTTGTCGCTGGCAAAATCCATGTCTTGGTCCGGGTCGCGCTCGTTCTCAGTGGGGCTTCGCTCTATGTTATAGTCGCACCATGGCAAAGACGCTTGTCTACGCGCTGACGATCGAGCCGCATCCGGAAGATGGCGGGTTCCTCGCCTACTTCCCTTCGCTGCCCGGATGCCAGACATGGGGCAGCTCGTATGAGGAGGCGGTCAAGAACGCGGAAGAAGCGCTTCAGCTTTATGTGGAGACCGCGGCGAAGCATGGGGACCCGCTCCCGCAGGAGGCGGATACCCACTCGCCAGTCTCGCTCGGAATCATCCTTCGCACGCCGGTTGCTGCTTGAACTTCGGTGGTTGAACGGCTTCCGAGCGTCCGAGCGAAAGATGTTGTCGCGGCCCTCCAGCGAGCCGGCTTCATGGTTGAACGGCAGAAGGGCAGTCATGTCATTTTGCGTGAACCGGCGAGCAAGCGGATGACCGTGGTGCCGATGCATCCCGGTGAATTTCCGCGTCCGCTGCTGCAGACAATCCTGAAACAGGCCGGCGTTCCGGTTGAGGAGTTCCGCAAGCTTCTCTGAAGCCGTCATCCCGCAAAAATCCCGCCTGCACGGCTCCAAACTTGCTTGTCTTCCGCCCTCTAAACTGGCAGGTTCGCGCGGAAGATAGGACAGACTTGCTGACCCATCGGTTTACCGCCGAAAATGGGCCGGCGCTTGCGGTTTTACCCGCTCGGTCCATCATCTTCTTGGATAGTGATGTCGCGACCCACATGCCCGGAGCAGGCAGATGGAACACGAGCGCCTAGGTCGGAGTCAGGGCCCCTCGAGCGAGGCGGCCTTCCGTGCCACCGCGTCCATCAAAGCCATCGATCCGGCGCTGCCGCCGGCGCAGGGTCTCTACGACCCGCGCCGTGAGCACGATTCCTGCGGCGTCGGCTTCATCGCCGACATGAAGAACCGCAAGTCGCACGAAATCGTCACCAAGGGCCTGCAGATCCTGTTGAACCTCGACCACCGCGGTGCGGTCGGGGCCGACCCCAAGCTCGGTGACGGTTGCGGCATCCTCGTGCAGATTCCGCATCGCTTCTTCTGCGAGGAGATGGCGAAGGCCGGCGTCACGCTGCCCGAACCGCGCCATTACGGCATCGGCCAGTTCTTCATGCCGCGCGACGAGGGCGCGCGAGCCGAGATCCGCGCCATCGTCGAACGCGTCGTCGAGGAGGAAGGCCTGACCTTCCTCGGCTGGCGCGACGTGCCGGTCGACAATTCGGATCTCGGTGACGCCGTGAAGGCGGTCGAGCCCATCCATAACCAGGTCTTCCTCGGCCGCGGCCCCGGCGTCGTCGACGAGGATGATTTCGAGCGCCGCCTCTACGTCGCGCGCAAGGTCGTCTCAAACGCGATTTACGCCGCCGGCAATCGTGCGATGGCTGAATATTATCCGGTGTCGATGTCGTGCCGCACGATCGTCTACAAGGGTATGGTGCTGGTTCGCCAACTCGGCAGCTATTTCCTCGATCTTATGGACGAGCGCTTCGAGAGCGCGCTGGCGCTCGTGCATCAGCGTTTCGCGACGAACACGTTCCCGTCCTGGCGGCTCGCGCATCCCTACCGGATGGTCGCGCATAACGGTGAGATCAACACGCTGCGCGGCAACGTCAACTGGATGGCGGCGCGGCAGGCCTCGGTCGAGTCGAAGCTCTTCGGCAACAACATCTCAAAACTCTGGCCTATCTCCTATGAAGGTCAGTCCGACACCGCGTGCTTCGACAACGCGCTCGAATTTCTGGTGCAAGGCGGCTACTCGCTGACGCACGCGATGATGATGCTTATCCCGGAAGCCTGGGCCGGCAATCCGCTGATGAGCGACGACCGCAAGGCTTTCTATGAATATCACGCGGCACTGATGGAGCCGTGGGACGGACCGGCGGCGGTCGCGTTCACCGACGGGCGGCAGATCGGCGCCACGCTCGACCGCAACGGCTTGCGTCCGGCACGCTATCTCGTCACCGACGATGGGCTCGTCGTGCTCGCGTCCGAAATGGGGGTGCTGCCGATTCCCGAAGAATCGATCGTGCAGAAGTGGCGCTTGCAGCCCGGCAAGATGCTGCTCGTCGATCTCGAAGAGGGCCGCATCGTTTCCGATGATGAGATCAAGGCAACGCTGTCCGCCTCGCATCCCTATCCGGAATGGCTGCAACGCAGTCAGATCGTGCTCGAAGAATTGCGTCCGGTCGAGCCGCGCTCGACGCGCACCGACGTGCCATTGCTCGATCGTCAGCAGGCGTTCGGCTACACGCAGGAAGACACCGCGCTGCTGATGTCGCCGATGGCCGTTACCGGCCAGGAGGCCGTCGGCTCGATGGGGACGGATACCCCGATTTCGGCGCTCTCCGACCACCCGAAGATGCTTTACACTTATTTCAAGCAGAACTTCGCGCAGGTGACGAACCCGCCGATCGATCCGATCCGCGAAGAGCTTGTGATGAGCCTCGTGTCCTTCATCGGACCGCGGCCGAATATTTTCGATCTCGAAGGTGCATCGAGACGCAAGCGTCTCGAAGTGCGTCAACCGATCCTCACCAATGCCGACCTCGAAAAGATCCGCTCGATCGGGCATCTCGAAGACGCGTTCGATACGAAGACGCTGGACATCACTTATGCCGCCGAGAAAGGCGCTGCCGGCATGCGCGGTGCGCTGACGCGCTTGTGCCAGCGCGCTGAAGACGCCGTGCGCGGGCGCTACAACATCATCATCGTGTCGGACCGGCAGGTCGGACCCGATCGCATCGCCATTCCCGCCCTGCTCGCGACGGCGGCGGTGCATCATCATCTGATCCGCAAGGGATTGCGCACGTCGGTCGGCCTCGTCGTCGAGACAGGTGAGGCACGCGAAGTGCACCATTTCGCGCTGCTCGCCGGTTATGGCGCCGAGGCGATCAATCCGTATCTCGCTTTCGAAACCCTCGCCGCGATGGCGCAGGAATTCCCGAGCGAGGTCGACGGCTACGAAGCGGTGAAGCGCTTCATCAAGTCGGTCGACAAGGGACTCTTAAAGGTGATGTCCAAAATGGGCATCTCGACCTATCCATCCTATTGCGGCGCGCAGATTTTCGATGCCGTCGGGCTCGCGCAGAGCTTCGTCGACGAGTTCTTCACCGGCACGCATACGATGATCGAAGGCGTCGGCCTCGACGAGATCGCCGAGGAATGCGTGCGACGGCATCGCAACGCGTTCGGCGACGCGCCGGTCTACAAGACAATGCTCGATGTCGGCGGCGATTACGCCTACCGCATCCGCGGCGAGGCGCATTCCTGGACGCCGCAATCGGTGTCGCTCCTGCAGCACGCGGTGCGCGGCAATGCGCAGGAAAAATATCGCGCGTATGCCGAGCTCCTCAACGAGCAGGAGGAGAAGCTTTTGACGATCCGCGGCTACTTCCGCATCCGCAATGCGGAAGAGGACGGCCGCGGGCCTGTACCGCTCGCGGAGGTAGAAGCGGCAGCCACAATTGTGAAGCGATTCTCGACCGGCGCGATGTCGTTCGGGTCGATTTCGCGCGAGGCGCATACGACGCTTGCCATCGCGATGAACCGCATCGGCGGCAAGTCGAACACCGGTGAGGGCGGCGAAGACCCCCGCCGCTTCAAGCCCGACGCCAAGGGCGACCTGCGCCGCTCCGCCATCAAGCAGGTGGCCAGC